>JBOFDQ010000012.1:0-3402 GCA_051647165.1 Metamycoplasmataceae bacterium | reverse complement strand
TTTCTGTTATTTCATTTTTTTCACAAAAAATATAATCGTTTAAACCAATTATTAAATAATTGTTTTTTAAATAGTCTGTTAATTTTATTTCTAAATCTTTATAATTAATATTAAATATTTTAACAAAATTAGATTCTATTACATCTATTTTAATGTTTATTTTGTTTTCAATAAAATTTTCATAAATTTCAATTAAATTAATTTCATATATTTCATTTAATGTAGATTCTAAATTAATATTTTTTATGTATTTATAAGGTCTTCCTTCAATAGATTCCCACCCTACATATTTTTGATCTGTAATAACAAGTAATGAAACAATATCTTCTTTAGTAAAATTTGTTTCTTTACTATTAATATCAATTAATTTATTTACAATAATAGTATTTGTACCTAAACAAAAATTATTAAAATAATTTTGAAATCCTGATAAATGTGAATGATTGTATTGTTTTACATAATCTAATTTAGAATAAGTAGTTCTTAAACCTTCTAAAGATGTTCTTATAATTCCGTTTACAAATGTAATTTTTATAAATAAATCTTTTATTTTATGTTTTAAATTACTACTATTTGTGATATAAAATTCAGGGTAATGAATAATACATTCTATTTTATTACTTATTTGTTTTATTTCATAAAATTCTTTTTTATAATATTCATCAAAAGCTTCATTTAATATTTTAATTTGATTATCATAAATTTCTTGCATAATAATAAAAAAGGAGCATTTCAGCTCCTTTTTAATTTAATTTTTAAACTCCTAAAATGTTTTTAACATCTTCGTCTGTTAATTCAGATAAAGTTTTATTTTCAATATTTTCATCTGATAATTTTATTTCACTAGTTGTTTTTATATATGCTGTATTATTATTTATATCTATTTGCATATCTATATAAGAATTCCCACAAAATAAGTTTTTTATCTTCTCTATAAGTCTATTAATTTCATCTACAATGTTTGTAGGTTTTTTAATTTCAGTTATTAATTTTTCAGTTTTTGTTTTAACTAATTCTTCAACTTCTATTTTGTTTTCTACAACTGTTTCTTCAGGATATTTTTCATAAAAATTCTGACTTAAAATTTCTAATAAATGTTGTTTTGTAGGATTACCTTTACATAAATGATTAAGATTATTTCTAGTAATACCTTTTCTTAATTCATTATAAGATAATAATTGTAATTCAGGGAGTATTTTTATAGCACCTGAATCATTTTTCTTACCTGAAAAAATATGTAAAATACAGTTTTCTGGAAGTCTTGTTGAAGCGTGTTCCATAGCAATTTTTTCTTTAGTAACACTATTAACAGCTGTTACTTTCATATCTTGATTATATGAAGTTAATTGTGGAATAAGTTCTCCAAATGTTTTAGCAGATGTCATAATAGTAGTTACATCTGAAGTTAATGAAGAATAAATTTTAACAGGTGTTTGAATTGTTAATTCCATAATAATTTTTTTAATAAGTTTTTTGTTTTTTCTATTCCGTAATATTTAATATAATCTGATATATCTTTAATATTATTATTATATCTTTCACAAATAGGAATATAAATTTGTGATAAATTAAAAAGTTTTGATATTATATTACTATTAAGTAAACCTGCATTATCGTTATCATAAAAAACAATTATTTTATCAAATCTTAATGATAAATCTAAATATTGTTCTTTAGTTAAAGATATTGTTTCAGCTTGAACAGCAACACTAAAAATATTAAAAAGTGATAATACCATCACATCTTTTAAAGATTTTGTTATTATTAATAATTTACCTGTTTTAGGTAATTGATAATAACCTTGTAAATTTGTTAATGAATTAGTAGTCCATTTGTATTTGTTTTTTAAATTTAGGATTTTATATTTATGATTTTGATTATATCCTAAATAATAACAATACGATAATTGACATTGAATAAGAACATTGTTTATCCAATAATAAGAAATAGGAGAAACTTTAAAATTGTTTAAAACATTTTCAGTTAAATAATAATCATTCCAATATTTTAAATATTTATTATTCCAATTTTCTTTTTTTACTTTAAGATCAATTAAATAATCTTCTTTGACATATTCTTTAGGTATAATAGCAACTTTTTCTATTTTACCAATATCATTTTTAATTTTATGTAATGCTTCTTTAAAAGAAATATTATATATCTGCATCACAATATCTATAGGACTATAAGATTTACCTAAAGCGTAATCATGAAAATATAAAAATCCTGATTGAGATATTTTATATACACAATCAGGATTTTTATCGTTTCTTAAAGGATTAAGATAATATGTTTTTAATTGAACTTGATGATTAAAATAATGACTAAATATTTGTTCTTCTGAACAAAGTTCATATAATTTATTTTTTGTTAAATCTGGTTCAATTTGATACATATTAACTCCATTCGTCAGATCTTTCTTCTTGAGTAGGTGTAGGTTCTTCTTTAACTAAATTTAGTTTTAAATTTTCTAAAGTTTTATTATCTGTAACATCTGCAAGAAAAGGAATTGTAGATTTAATATTTACATATTGACCTTTATATTGAGTAGCTAATTTTACTTTTTTACCTTTATGTGGTTCAAGTAATTTAATAATATTTTTACAAAAATCAGCATAACTTTTAGCAGTAGGAATTACTAATTCAGAATCAAATCTATTAGTAACGTGTTTAATTATTTTATTAAATCTTTCAAAATTAATAGCGATACTTTCATTTTCTGTAATAGTTTTATCTTTTACAAATTCAAATTTTTTATCTCCTAATGTAAGAGTTCTTGAAGAAAGATGTAGTTTACCAGCTAAACCTTTAGATTTATCAGGTATTACCTCCCAAGCTTTAAAATTAATTTCAGCACCTTTATCATCTACAAAATGAAAAGTAAGAACATTATCTCCACTATTGTCTTTTTTAGCTGAAGCAAAAGTAGCTTCTTTAAAAAAACATTCATTTACTCCTACAGGAAATATTAAATTTCCACTTTCTCCTGATACACCTTCTGTTCCGTACATATATTTATTTATTTAATTTGTTTACTTAATTTGTTTTTTATTAAAATTCCCAATCGTTAGATTCTTCAGCTTCAACTGTTTCTATAACTTCTTCAGTTTCTTCAACTGTTTCAACTTCTAAAATTTCTTTTGTTTCAACATTTTTATTTTCTGTAATAATATTTACAGTTTCTAAAACTTCTTGAACTATATCTTTGGTTTCTAAAGATACTATATTTTCTTCAATAGTATCATCTATAAGATTAAAATTATTTCTAGGTTTTGCTCTTAAATTTATATTAAAATGTTTGCAGAATTTACCTAATTGAATTTTAGAAACTCCTATTTCTTTAGCTATTTCTTCAGCTTTAAAACCTTGTTCTACTAATTTTACGATTGATGATTTTGTAAT
>JBOFDQ010000011.1:0-88886 GCA_051647165.1 Metamycoplasmataceae bacterium | reverse complement strand
TATTATCATCAAAAGAAAGGTCATAAATATAAATTTCTTTTAATAAATCTTTTGTTGATTCATTAAGTGTTATGATGCCGTTTTTAGTATTTTTACCAAAATCATTAGTGCCATCATTATCTAAATCAATTCCTAAACCTGTTAGAAAAAGAGTTTTTTCGAATCCTCATTTTATGCCATTACTTGGTTGCTGCACTGTGCCTTTTATTTGGACTGTGATTGTTCCTTTGTTATTATTTCTACTATTTTCAATTACATTATATTCTTTATTTAGTATTTTATATATATTACTAGTGGTAATTGTATCTAAAAATTTTTCAACATCTAAAGCAGTAAAATCAGAGGGCAATATTTTTTTAAAAGCGGTAGCAACATCTAAATTATCTCTATATTTAATTTTAATAACATCTCACTTACCAGAACCCTCAGACCCTTCATCTGGGTTACTTTTAAAGTGTGGTATATTATTAATTTCTTTTAATTCATCATCTGTAGGACTTGATAAACTTTTAATATTAATTTTTTTATTGTTTTGTAAAATATTATTTTGATTTTGTAAGTTGTTTAAAAATAAACTCCCACCCATTGAAATTAGAGATATTGTAGTTGCGATTAAAATAAAATTTTTTAATTTGATTTTTTTCATTTATTCTCCTCTATTTGAAATTATATCATTTCATCTGGGTTTTTAATTTTACCTCTTTTATGTTCTGTTTTAGCAATTTGTAATAATATTTTATTTTTAATATTAGTATTTTTTAATTCATTTTTACAAAATTTTTCATAATCATTATAAGTAAAACCTAATTCTTTTTCATCTTCTTGATTTTCTCATAGACCACCACTAGGAATTTTTTGAATAATATTTTGAGGTAAATCAAGTATTTTTGCCAATTCAAAAACTTGTGATTTAAATAAATGAACAATTGGCAATAAATCACATGCTCCATCTCCATATTTAGTAAAATAGCCTAAATCATATTCTGCTTTATTGTCTGTGCCTAAAACTAAATAATCTTTTTCTTGTGCAATAGCATAAAGAGTAATCATTCTTAATCTTGCTTGTAAATTAGCCCCAGTTAATATTTTTTGAATATTTATTTTATTTTTAAAATCTATATATTCATTTTCTAAATTTATAATTTGATAATCTAAATTTATTTTTTGACAAAGTTCAATTCCATGGTCAACATCAAACTTTCTACTTTTATTAATAGGCATTAATATTCCTAATGAATTATTAGGAAAAGCCTTTTTAGCAATTGAAGCAACTAAAGCAGAATCAATGCCTCCACTTATTCCGATAACAACTCCTTTTGCCCCGGTTTTTTTAACTTCTTCTTTTAGTCAAGCAACTAAATAGTTATAATATTCTTTTAAATTCATATTTTAATTTTATTAAAAATAATCACTTTTTATCATATAATTTAAATAGACTAAAAGAAATATATTAGTTGTTGTTAAAGAAGTAATTATATTATGATAAAAACTCTAATTTTATTAGATAAAAATATTGAAACGCAAAATAAGTTGTTCCATTTTATTTCTCTTTATTTAGAAGAGAAAAATATAATAAAACCCTCCTATGCTAATGAAGTAGTAAAAGCATTTAAAAATAGAGAAAAAGAATCTTCGACAGCTTTTGAAGAAGGTTTTGCTATCCCTCATGCTGTCTCAGAATTCATTTTAGAACCAACAATTCTTTATATAAGATTAAAAAATGGAATTAATGCTAATTCTTTAGATGGGAAGCCATCTAAATATTTTATTTGCTTATTTATTCCTTTAAAAGATCGTAGTAGTAAACATATGAATATACTAAGTTCAATAGCTACTGGTTTATTAAATGTCGATTTTAAAAAAATATTAGAAACTTCATTTTCTATTGATGAAATAACTAATACTTTTGAAAATATTGTCCATCAAAAAAATAACATTATTAATAATAACTTGTCTAATAGTGAAAAAATATTGGCAATTACAGCATGCCCTGTCGGTGTAGCTCATACATATTTAGCGGCAGAAAGAATTCAATTAGCAGCTAATGATTTGAATTATAAATGTAAAGTAGAAACACATGGATCTGTTGGTATTAAAAATCAGTTTAGTGAGGAAGATATTAAGGAAGCAGATTTAATTATTATTGCTTCCGATATTGGAATAGACACTTCTAGATTTGTTGGAAAAAAAATTTATCAAACATCAATTAAACCAGCTATTATAGATTCAAAAAAATTAATTGAAGATGCTTTTATAAATGCAACTAATTTAGAGAATGATTTAGAAAAAGAATTAACAAAACCAAAAGAAACAGAAAAAAAATCATTCTTTATTAAACATTTATTAAGTGGCGTTTCTTATATGATTCCTTTTATTATTTTTGGAGGTTTATTAATAGCAATTTCTTTAGGGATTGGGAAAGCTATTTATTCAAGTGGCGATATTCCTACTAATTCTTTTTTATTTTATTTGTTGAAAGCCGGTGAAGTTGCTTTTACTTTAATGATTCCTATTTTAGGAGGATTTATTGCAAATTCTATTGCAGGAAGAGCTGCCATAGCTCCTGCAATGATTGTTTCTTTTGTCGCAAATACACCTTTATTTATTTACCAATTACCCGGAATTCAAGAACAAACACCTTTAGGTTTTATTGGTGCAATTCTTTTTGGAGTAATTATTGGTTGAACTGTCAAATGAATGAATACTTGAAAAATTCATAAAAATATTGCTTCTATGATGCCTATCTTTATTATTCCGCTTGCTGTTACTTTATTTTTCTCATTGATATCTATTTTTGTAATTTCTGCTCCCGTTTCTTATGTTATGAATCAATTTGGGAAAGTTATTGCAAATGCTTTTATTAATTCAAATAATTCAAATATTGGTATTCAAATTGGAATAGGTATTGGAATGGGTCTTTTAATTGGCACTATGGCAGGTTTTGATATGGGAGGACCGGTTAATAAAATAGCCTTTATTACTTGTTCTTCTTTATTGACTATTAATATTATTCTTCCAGATGGTAGTTCCCAACTTGGTATTGGAAATCCAATGGGGATGATGGCGGCAGCCATTCCAATTGCTCCAATTGGCATGGGATTAAGTACTATTATTCATAAAAAATATTTTTCACAAGAGCAAAAATCTCTTGGTATTTCAGCAATTGTAATGGGATTCATCGGTATTTCAGAAGGCGCTATTCCCTTTGCTGTTAGTGATCCTAAAAGAGTTATTATATCTAATGTTATTGGTTCTGCTACAGCAGGAGCAATTGCTGGTGCTTTAGGTGTAACTTGTGGAGTCTCTCATGGAGGACCTATTGTTGGAGTTTTAGGAGCTGTAAGTGGAAATTTTATTGGTAGTGATCCTACTTTACAATTAGGATTAGGCATTTTATTCTTTTTTATTGCAATTTTATCGGGTGTTATAGTGACTGTTATTGTTTATGGATTATTATTAAAATTTGTTAAAAATGAGAAAAAATCTAAGCAAGAAAAAAATAATATTTTTCTAAAATTTAGTGATATTTTAAAAAATATTTTTTCTAGAATTCATAATTTTTTTAATGATACTAAAAGTTCTATATGAATAAAAAATAATAAGACAAAATTTGCTTGAATAACTTTATTGTTTTTGGCAGTTACTACTTTTATTTTAGGAATAGTACTTTTTTCAATAAGTTTAGCTAACAATGAATTACAAAATTTTATTGATCAAATTAATAATAATACAAATGCTTCTTTCCCTTTAATGAGCTCATATGGTTTATTTTTATTAGTTAATTCATTAATTTTAGTTATTGGAACAATTTTTTATGCTTTCACTGTTTTTGAAAAGAAAAAGGAGGCACTAAATATTTAATTCTAATTTTATTATTTAAAATAAATGTTAGTAAAATAAAAAAAGGATAACCATGGAAGATAAAATAATTTTTTTAAAACCGTATTTTGATTACAAAATATGAGGTGGCGATAAAATAAAAAATATTTTTAACTATATACAAGAGGATAAAATAGGGGAAGCATTAATAATTTCTGCTTTAAAAGATAAGGAATCATTAATTGTAAATAAAAATTATTTAAATAAAAAATTATCTGATTTTTATTTAGAAAACCCAGATTTTTTTGGAAATTATAAAGGCACATATCCGCTATTAACTAAAATTATTGATGCCAATGAAGACTTATCGGTTCAAGTTCATCCTAATGATGATTATGCTTGAGAAAAATTTAAAAAATTAGGAAAAACAGAGTGTTGATATATTTTAGATTGTCCTAAAAGGGCAGAATTAATTTATGGTTCAAAAGAAAAAAATATCAAAAAAATTGAAAAAAACATCAAAAATAATGATTGATCTTTTTTAAAAAAGGCCCCTGTTAATATTGGAGATGTAGTCTATGTTCCTTCTGGTACTATTCATGCCATTACAAAAGGAATATTAGTTTATGAAATTCAACAATCTTCAGATTTAACATTTAGACTTTATGATTATAATCGAAAAGAACAAGACGGCAACCCTAGAGAATTACATATTATAGATTCACTAAATTCTATTAAAGTAGATGATTCTCTAAAAGTAATTAAATCATTTGATGGTTTAATTATTAATTCTTCCAAATTTAAACTATACAAAAAAACAATTAATCAAGAGGAAGAATTTTATTTTCCAAGAGCAAAATGATTAGAAGTTACTGTTATTTCTGGAAAGGGAAAAATAGAAAATAATATTATTCAAAAAGGAAGTACTTTTTTAGTGGCTCATGATCATAATTTTTCCATTATTGGTAATTTAATTGTTTTAATAGGTTTTATCGAATAATATTTATATAATATTAAATATGGAAACTTTAAAAATAATTACCAACGCCAAAAATAAAGATAATATTTCTCATGCATATCTTTTTTATGGTGATTTTTATACCAATGTTTTTTTGTATGCTTTTGAAGCTATTAAAATAATTATTCAAAATTCAAATAATTATGAAACAATTAGTAAAGCAAATAATATTCAAGAATTAAGTTATCCTGATTTAGTTTTAATTGAACCAAATAGCAATGATATTATCACTAAAATGGAAGTGATTGATATTATTAAAAAAATGTCAAATTCTTCATTAGTTAATAATAGTAAAAAGATTTTAATAATTAAAGATGTGGATAAAGCTTCTACTATTACTTTAAATTCACTTTTAAAATACATTGAAGATCCTGGTGAAAATACAATTATTATTATGACAACTAATCATTATGATAATGTAATTTCTACTATTAAATCTCGTGCTCAAAATATTTTTATTAAAAAAAATAATGAAGATTTTTTTATTGATGAAATTAAAAAAAATAATGATTATAAAAATAAAGAAAAATTACTTGCTAATTCTTTTAAAAATTTAGAAGAAATTAAGGAAAATTATCAAGAATTTTCTTCATGTTATGAAAACATATTTAAGATTTTTAATGAAGGTTATCAAAATGGCTCTTTTATTAAAATTCAACTTAATATTTTAATCAATAAAAATAATTATCTTAATGTTCTTTTAATATTATCAAAATTATTTTTAGAAATAGGAAAAAAAATTTATGAAAAAGAATCTTTTTTTCCAGATAAGCAGGATTTAATTAAAAAGTATAAAAACGATAAAACTAACTATTGAAATCTAATAATAGCAATTGATAAGTTTAAAGAAGAAGTTAAAAAATCCAGAAATTTCGCCTTGCAAAAAGAAGAATTTTTAATTATTTTAGAAAGAGAAATTAATGGCTAAACTTTTTATAGTAGGAACTCCTATTGGTAATTTAAAAGATATTACTTTAAGAGCATTAGAAGTTTTAAAGATGGCTGACTATATTGCTTGTGAAGATAAAAGAAAAAGTTCTATTCTTTTAGATCATTACAATATAACACAAAATAAACTCATTTCTTATCATAATTTTAATGAAAAAAATTCTGCAAAAGGTATTGTTGATTTACTTAGAGATGATAAAAATGTTGCTCTTATTTCTGATGCAGGAATGCCAGTTATTTCAGATCCTGGATTTTTAGTTATTAAAGAAGTTAAGGAAGCAAATTTAGGCATTGAAATTATTCCAGGAGTAAGTGCTATTACCACTAGTTTTGCTCTTTGCTCTTTAAGTAATATTTTTTCTTTTCAAGGATTTATAAATCCCAAAAAAAATTCTTTAATGAATGAATTGATGAATTTAACTCCTGGAACTTATATTTATTTTGTTTCGCCTCATAAATTATTAACTACATTAGAGATTATTCATAATGTTTTTCAAGGAAAAGAAAAAATTTTTTTAGCTAAAGAATTAACGAAATTAAATGAGCAGTTTTTTGAAGGAACTGCCCAAGAAATAATAGAATTATTAGGAGAAAATATTAAAGGAGAATACACTTTAATTCTTAAAAAAGAAGAAGAAAATAAGAAAAAAATTAACAAGTATAAAGTTAATTAAAATAGCTTTATTTTCTGTATAATAAAACTATGAATTCTAGAATAGAAAAAATATTTGGAGATAAAATTTTTTTAAAAACATTAACTAAAATGTTTTTTCCTGCCGCATTTCAAGCTATGCTTAGTATTGCTGTTCTATATATTGATAATTTCTCTTTGGCTCTACTTTTAAATTCTGATAATACTGAAGCCAAAACTGCTTTAGGACTTTCTGGACCTGTTATGACTTTTTTAATAATGTTATTATCTGGCTGATTTGGTGGGACATCAATTATGATGAGTCAATATTTTGGTTCAAAAGAATATCATAAAACTAGGCAAATTGCTTTATATCGAATTTGATCAGCTATTTTGATGTCTTTGCCTTTTGTTATTTTATTTATGTCTATTCCTCAAAAATTAATAATGATTACATCCAATATTGACCCTATAGGGAATGCAACAATTTTAAAATATGCAACAACATATTTATTTTTTAGTGCTTGGACATACATTCCTTATATTATTGCATTAGGATTAAGTTTTTCACTTCAAGAAACTAAAAGAGCAAATGTATCTTTTTTTGCTGCTGTGGTGGGAGTTTTAACTAATTTTATTCTAGATCCTATATTCATTTATTTTTATCGTGATGAACCTAATTTAGCAATTTTATTTGTTGCCATTTCCACTGGAATTGCAAGAATTATTCAATGCTTAGTTGTCTTAATTTATGTTTTTAGGAAAAAGAATGATCCTATTAATTTTTTACATAATTGAACCATTAAAAAAGATGTGTTCAAAATAACTAATAAAAATGCAATGTCTATTTTTATAAATGATTTCATTTATGCGCTAGCAAATATGTTTTTAATGATATCGTTATTGGTGTTTAATCCTAACGTTCATGATTCTATGACTAATTTGCAATTAATTTTACAATTTACTACAGTAATTTGGCCCGGGATGGCTTCTTCTTGTTCAGTTTTGATAGGCTCTGAATTAGGAAAGGGAAACATTGAAAAAGCAAAAGAGAATTCTAAAAAATTAATTACATGAGGAATTATTATTGCTCTAATCTTAGCACTTATTTTAATTGCTGTTTCTTTTTGGATAAATCCTATTTTATCTCCTGGAAGCAAACCTGAAAGCATTATTTTATCAATGCATTTAGAATGAATTATGGCTCCAATTATTTTATCACAAGGAGTTTTTTCAATACTTTATTATGCAATTAGATCTGGCGGATCAAAATTAGTTGTTTTATCTGATGCATTAGTTATGGCTATTTGAATGGTTATTATTCCGCCTTTAACTTTTGCGGGTCTTATGAATAATGTAAATCCTATTTTATATCTTTTTATTATTGAGTCTAATCAATTATTTAAAATGTTAGTAGCCTATATTATTTATAAAAAGACAAATTGAGCATTATCATTAACCTCTAAAAATGACTTAGCTCAAACACAAAATATTGATAAAGAAATGATTTTTTAGTATTCATCATTATAACTAATGATTGAAAAAATTGTTTTTAATCTTTCAATTGTAGATTCAATATTTTTAATAATCATACTTAGTGGGAAATATTTATCTTCAATATCTTTTTGGCTATATTTTTCTTTTAAAGTTTTATTTACAGAAAAAGAAAGTTCTAGAAAATTATGAGAAATTTCTTTTGCTGTTTCATTTTTTTCTTTTAATTTATTATCTTTATATAAATCTCAAAGTTCATCAATTACTTCTAAATATCTTTTAACTAATGGTTCCAAAATAGTTAAATCTTCAATATTAATTTGTTTTCTATCAATAATTTTTATCATTGATAAAGCATAAGTGATTGCAATTTCAATATCTTTTGCTTGATAGATGATAGAGACAATAATTCTTAAATGATTAGTTTTTGGTGAATCTTTTGAAATAATTCAAATACATTCATCAATTAAATCTCTTTCCATACTTTCGCTTGTTTTAATTTTTCTATAAACAGAATCAATATTAGTATGATTATCAACAACATTTCAAACTTTATTTCACATTCTTTTATGTGTTTCTCCACAATATTTCACATAATTTAAAATCATTTTTTTTAATTTCTTTTCTGATTCTAAAACTAAATTATAATTTGTTGCCATATTCTAACCTATCTTTCCATTAATATAATCTTTTGTTATTTGTTTTTTTGGCCTTAAAAAAATTTGTTTGGTTGTTCCATGTTCTACAATTTCACCTTTATAAAAAAAATGGGTGTAGTCACTGATTCTTTGTGCTTGAGCCATTGAATGGGTCACAATAATAATTGTATATTTTTTTCTTAGCTCTAAAATTAACTCTTCAATTTTAGCTGTTGCGATAGGATCTAGTGCAGATGTAGGTTCATCCATCAAAATTACATCTGGCTCCATAGCAATTGTTCTAGCGATGCAAAGTCTTTGCTGCTGTCCTCCGGATAATGATGATCCAACATCATGTAAATTATCTTTAACTTCGTCTCAAAGAGCCGCTAATTTTAAAGATCTTTCTACAATTTCATCCAATATTTTTTTATCATGAATGCCACTAGATTTAGGACCGTAAACAACATTTTCATAAATAGAAATTGGAAAAGGAGAGGGCTTTTGAAAAACCATTCCAATTCTTGTTCTTAAAAGAAGTGTGGAAATTTTATCACTTTCAATATTTAATCCTTCGAAATAAATATCACCTTCTGTTTTGGTTCCATCGATTAATTCATTCATACGATTAAAAGATCTTAATAAAGTTGATTTTCCACATCCAGACGGTCCTATAAAAGCAGTGATTTTTTTTAATCTAATATTTGCATTAATATTAAATAAAGCTTGCTTTGCTCCGTTTTTATATCAAAAAGAGTAATTAATAACATTAAAAACATATTTTTCATTATAGTTTTCTAGATTATCAATAATATTTTTTTTATTATTTTCTTTTTTTCATATTTTTTTAATTTTCATAATTATTTTCTTTTTTAAAATTATAGATTAATTTTGTTTCCTTTTTAGATATATTTGTAAATGTTCCTTATAAAAATAGAATTTTTCTCCTATTAGTTTTCTATTTGGTATTATGACATAACCAATTATAACTAGTGAAAATACCAATATCATTGTGATAAAAGCACATTGATATTGAATAGTTGTTGCATTTGAAGAAGTTGAAAAAATTTGAGCATAAATATGAGTTGTTAATGATGTCCCCGGTCTATTTAAAGCAGTTACTGATGAAGATGAAAGTCCTGCTGTTAAATATAAAGGAGCAGTTTCTGATAGTATTCTTCCAATTGTAGAAACAATTGAAGATGTAATAGCATATAAAGCTGGTGGTAAAACAAGTTTTTTGATAGTCTCAAATTTAGAATTACCTAATGCATATGAATTCATTCGAATTTCCATTGGAATGTTTTTTAAATTTTGTTCTAATAATCTAGTAAATGATGGAATAACAACTATAACCAATGTTAATGCTCCTGCTAATAAGGAGTTTCCTAATACTCCTGTGTTAGTTAAACCTAAAGTTTGAATAAAAAATAATAAACCAAACATTCCAAAAATAATTGATGGAGTAGAACCTATTGAGTCAATAAAAAACATAATGGTTGCTTTTATTTTTTTATTTTTAGCATACTCATTTAAATAAATAGCTGTTAGTAGAGCAATTGGAAAACCAATTATTAATGTAACTAAAATAATTAAAATGGTATTTAAAAATGATTGAGCAATTGAATTTTTGCCAGTATCAAAAAAAGTATTTGGATCATTTGTGATTGCTATTATTCCATTTATTAAAATATCTGTTGTTATTCAAATTAAAAATGCTGCCGAAATTATTATTGCAAAATATTCTCAAAATATTTTTCAACTAGAATAAGCATGTTTGTATTTGTAATTTTCTTTTCTATCTTTTGTATAATTCACAACACTATGATAATTGCCTTGTTCCAATTTAAATTTAGATTTAAAAAATAATCTTTCTAGCAATATTTTTATCCTATCTGGTATATACATTATTTTATTAATTATTTTATTAGTAATTTTTTGGAATTTATTATTTTTTTTCATTGAAAAAGGAATAATAATAATATTTAAAATCATTGAAAAAAACAGCATAATTAATCCAAAAGCATATAGTAATGGTCTAATCACTTCAGGATTTGCATCTGCAAACATTGTTGTGGAGATGTAAGCTCCTAATGATTGTGTTGATGAGTTAAGTATTGAAAAAAAATCACTATTTAAAATAGATGAATCTGGAGCAGATTGAAGAATTATTGACATTGCCATAGATTCTCCCATTGCTCTAGAAAGAGAAACAATTACTGCAATTACAATACCGCTTCTTGCGGCCTTTTTACATATTTTATAAATAGATCTTGATTTGGAGTTTCCCATAGCCAAAGAATTGGTTAGTAAATTTGGATCAATAGAATTTAGTGATTCTAATGTTAGAGAAACAATGGAAGGCAACACCATAAAACAAAGCATTATTGAAGAATTAAAAACGGAATTTTTAGAAATACCAAATAACTCATTTAATAATCAACCCAATGAATTAATAGCAAATAGACCAAAAATGACAGACGGAATCCCTGAAAGTGTTTGAAAAACTAAAACAATTTTTTTCTCTCATTTATCACTTATTCTATATTTTATAAAAATAGCAACCCTTATTCCTAAAGGAACAGCGATTAATAAAGCTATAAAAGAAGAAAGTAATGTTATAGAAAAAGGAATTCAAAAAGAAAATTGTTCTTCTGCTGGATTAAATTGATTAGTGAATAACATATTAACAATACCAAAATTCGTAAAACCCTTTATAGCTTCATATGTTATAAAACCAATTAGTCCAAAAAATATTATTCCTACCATAGCAGAAAAAAATGCTGAAAAACCCTTAAAAATATTATTATTACTATTTTTTCTTTTAAATAAAATATTATTATTCATTTTTTGCTCCATTAAATTTTAGTAAATGATCATAACTAATTCAAAAATTTTCCAATTTACCATCCTGTGCCATAGAAAGTATTTGCTCTTTAGTTAATAAAATATAACCTTCTTCTTCTATTAATTTTTCTATTTTAGTATCCGCGATTCCTGGAGTCGAATTTTCATTTTCTAAATCAATATCTAAAATATCATTAATAAAATTAATGTTTTTATTAAATTTATTTTTTTCATAATCTTGAGTTGCAATCATTAAATTTAATGGACGATATCAATCGTAACCTTTTGTAATATTTTTATCATTAATTTTATGGCCATTATAGGTAGCAATTTGAAAACCGTTAGCAATAATGATATCATAATTATTTAAAATATATCCCGCAGAAAGATATGTTATTGTCCCGGGCCCTAAGTCTTTTACAAAATTAAATACTTGTGAATTAGATTCATTAGTGGTTTTAGTATTTGGTCCATAATTACCCACTTCCAATGCTTCTATTTCTCTTTTTTCAAAATCATTATTTTTATCAATTTGAAAATGAGAGTCTTTAAAAAAAGCATCAGCAGTTCCGGAAATATTTCCACCCCCACTTCTAGCATAAGGATTAATTTTTTGTTTAGGTAAATCTTCATTTAAATCATTAAAAGTAAATTCTTCATAACCAGCAAAAGCTTTAAATAATTTGACAATATTATTTTGATTGATGTCAAGAATTTTATCATTTTTATCATTTGGTTTATAAATAACTCCCATACCATCTCAAGCAATAGTGATTGTTTTAATTTTTTTATTAATTCATTCTTCATATAATGAATTTTGTTTATCTTTATCATCATTTCCAGTAATTATATTTGGATTTTTGGAAGCCATACCAATATCCTTAGTTGATTTTGCAACAGCATTAATTCCTGCACCAGAACCACCAGCTTGTGTGACCACATCAGATTTTTCATAAATATTTGATATCTTAGCAATAAGTGGTTGTACGGCAGAAGATCCGGCGATATTTATAGTTTCAACATTTTTTCAAGAGATAGAAAAAAAAACAATTAAACCAATAGAAATTGCTCCTATTATTGACAAAAATATTGTTTTTTTCTTTTTCATATTTTATTTATTTTACTTAACCTAATTTAAACTAATCAACATTAATTTTTTGAAAAGGAATATCTACTAAAAGAGTTTTTGTTTGTTCATCATCAAATAATTTCTTTGAATTTTCAATATTTAATAATATTTTAGAAATCTCATTTTTAATATTTTCATTTTCATTTGTTATTTTGGTTTCATCAACATTTAATGCTAAGATATTGATTTGAGCATAAATATTCATATCAAATTCACCAATATATTTACAAATATTAACATTAGCATCTTTTCCTACTATTGATTTAAAAATATATTCAATTCTACCAATCATTTTATCTGTTAAATATGGAGATTTTAAGATTATTAAAAAGTCTTTTGAAGCCTTAAAAGAAGCAAGAAATATTGGATTACTTAATGCGCCTATTAATGCTTTATCAATTCAATCAATTTTAGAATCAGAGAAACCGATTGTAGGAATAATTCTTCCTGCTCCGCCTCATTTATTTGTATTTTTATAAAATAATGTTTTCATTTTTTTATAGTGATCAATATTTAATTCTGGCTCTACAAAAGGAACAATAAATGATTCCACAATTGAATTTATGAATTTGGTTGCATATTTTTTTCTATTGATAAGATTTGAAAATTGATATGTTTGAAGAATATTAGATTCATTAATACCTATATTAAATTGACCATATTTATTTACACAATCACTTTTTATTTTTTTATACATTTTTTCTGCGTTTTTTGATTTAACAAATGATTCCACCACTAAATGAAAAGTAAATATATTGTTTTTATCTAGTATTTTCATTAAATATTGAACATATTCTAAAACATTTTCATTTTGATCTTTGTAAATTATAGCAACCAAATCAGTTGGTTTAAATAAATTATCTAATCTTGAAGAATTAATTTTGTAGAATTTTTTAGCACCAAGCACAATTGCCTCATCAGAATCTTGTTTTTTTGTATCTTCTCATGAAAAAAAATTTTCCTCAAATTTATTAAATTCAATTTTTTCTCTATATTTTTTGTCAAACTCATTTTTTAATTCTGAACCAATTTTAATAAATTTAGTATTTGCCCTAATTGATTTGTGTAAATGTGTAAATGTATTTAAATCATCTTCATTAAAATAGATAATTGCTGTTGCAGCCACATAACTTTTTTTAAAATTTTTCACCGATGTCATCTTTGCTCCGCTTTTCTATATTTTCCAAAATATACTTAAATTATATAAAATTAATAAAATATGTTAAAATTTTTTTAAGCATTAGAGCAGCACAATAATATATAGTAACTTATTTAAGACCATATTTTAAATGGTTTGTAAGTAATAAGCTGATAGATGAAAACATTTATCTTAAATAAATATTATAGAATTATTGACCTCAAATGCAAAAAAGCGAGGGAAAAAATGGCAAGATATACAAAATCAACATTCAAAAAATCAAGACGTTACAAATTTTCGATCTTAGAAAATGGTAAAGAATTTGCAAAAGGTAGAGGAAGAGAATATTCTCCTGGGCAACACGGACAAAAAAGAGTAAAATTATCAGATTATGGACTTCATTTGTATGAAAAACAAAAAGTTAGATTCATGTATGGTATTAATGAAAAACAATTTAAATTAACTTTTGAAAAAGCATCTAAAAGACCTGGACAAGCAGGGATTAATTTTATGCAAATGTTAGAAACAAGATTAGATTCAATTGTTTATAGAACTGGATTAGCAGAAACTAGAAGACATGCTAGACAAATGGTTAATCATGGTCATTTCACATTAAATGGTCATAAAGCTGATATTGCTTCAATGCAAGTTAAAATTGGTGACACAATTTCATTAAAAGAAAGACTTCATAAAAATCCATTAGTTCTTGAATCAAAGTCCAAAAAAGAAATTTCAAGTTGATTAAAATCTGATAAAGAGTTTAGTTTCACTCTTGTTAGATTGCCAGAAAGAAAAGAATTGAATCAAGAAATAAATGAATTATTAATTGTTGAACATTACAATAAATAAAATAACAAATAGATATAATTGATTTTTGATATAATTAATTAGAATATGAATAATTATCAAGAAGAAAATAAATCTAAATTTAAAAACTTATTTTTCACTTCAGAAGGAACTAGAAGTAAAAATAAATTACTTTCTTTATCATTAATGTGATTAGGAATAGGAGTAATAACTATTTTTTTGATATCATTTTTACTTCTATCTTTTCCTAAATTTTTATATGATTTATCAGTTTTTTTTAATTATTTTTGATTAATGATGACAATAATTAATGTTGTTTTGTTAATTAGTATGTTTGCAATATTGAGAAATAATAATACATCTATAAAAATAGCTGTTTTATTATATGTTGCTTTTGTTGTATTTGAAGGATTTTATTTATCTACATCTTTTGTTTGATACAATGTAACTTCAATAAAAGATTTGATTCCTCTATTTTTAATACCAATAGGAATATTTGTTTTAATGGGAATATTTGGATATTTTAATATTTTTGATTTTACAAAATTAGCACCATTTTTAATGTTTGCGACAATTGGTTTAATGATATTTTCTTTCTTCTCTTTCTTTTTTTATAGAAATTCCACTACAGAAATTATTTTCTCTCTTGTTGGTTTGATTATTTTTATATTATGAATTGGTTTTGATTTACAAAGAATAATAAGAATTGGTCAAAATTTAGATTTTTATGATAAAAAAGACATGTTAAGATTATCACTAATGTTTGGGATCAATCTTTTTATTGATTTTATCCAAATTCTCTTTTTTCTTTTAAGACTTATGAGGTTCACAAACAATTAATAATAATTATGAAAGCAATTAAATTTATTCCTTTATTTTTTATTCCAATATTAGCAAGTTCATCTTTTGTAATGACTTCTTGCTCTTCTAATGCTAATTCAGAAATATGAAATAAAATTGATCAAGAAATTAATTCATTTAATGAAAGTAAAATTAAAATTGATTCAACAACAACTGATCAAATTTTATTAAATCCAATTTTTTATTTACAAAATAAGGAATTATTAAATAGTCATTTTAAAATAACTAATATTATTAATCCGGAAGTTAATGTTGAAATTTTAGATGCTAAATTAAGTATTAAAAATGAATTCATTTTAACTTTAAAATTTTCAATTTTAGATGCTAAATTTAATATTTTTTCAAAAAATAAAGAAATTAAATTAGCAATCAAAAATATAGTTAGTGACCAAAATGATGAAGAGTATAAAACATTTTTAAATATTAATAATGAATTAGTTCAATTTGCAAATGTTAATATTAAAATTTATGATATTTTTCTTCAAACATACAAAAATTTTTATTATAAACCTGAACTTTTTCAAATTCTTCCTGATATAAATTATTCTAGTATAAGTGGTAAAAGTTTTGAGACAGCTTATAGCGATTCCTTAATTACAACTTCTAAATCCTTTTTTGTAGGCTCTAATGAATATAAATATATTGTGAAAAAACATAGTTTTTATGAACCTAATCCAAAATCAGGTTTTTTAGAAATGGAAATTACTCCTTCAATAGTTGAAAATGATATTTATTTACAAAAAATTATAAAAGAATATGACAAAAATTCTGTTTATAAAATGTCAGATTTGTTTAAATTTAAGTATACTAAAATTACTAAACCCATTTTTAGTAATCCGACATCATCAGAGATTACTACTCAAATCAATAATAATGGAGCAATTGCTTCCAATATAAATACAAAATCAAGTAGTTTTAATCCTTATTTAAATATTAATTCTTTTTATATTCAAAATAAAACAACTGATGAGTTGGTTTCTATGCAAAAAAATCAAAATATTTTTTCTGCTCCCAAATTTCCTTTTAGCCATTTTGAAAATAAAAAAATCACCTTTAAAATTGATACAGTAGAAGTTAGTGATGAAAATAATATTGTTTTTGAAATTGCTATTTTATTAGGAGAAGGAAATTTTGTGAATTCTTCAACAAAATTTAAAAAATATTTTAATATAAAAACATTTTCATTTGACAATAATCCAATAATTTCTTCTAAATAAATTTTGTGTTATAATAATTTTGTTTTAATTTTTAATTTTTCTTATATAATATTTAAAATTAAAAACACCATACCGGCAAATAAGTGAGGAAAAAATTATGGAACAAAAAAACGAACAAATGAACGACAAAAACATTTCTGTTAATGGGAAAAACATTAATATGGATCCTAAATCAAAAATGGAAGGTAAAAAATTTGGTGGAAATTTATCTTATGAAGATATTATTTCTCAAACAAAAGAAATTGCTTTTAATGTTGTAAAAACTGAAAAAGAATTAATTGAGGCTGATTCAAAAGAGAGAAAAGAAAAAATGGAAGCATTAGAAGAACAATATAAAAATCTAAATGCTAAACCTTTGTCATCAATTGATTCATATGAAAATTACAATTTAGTTTTAAATAAATCAATTTGAAATTATAATGAAATTGAACATAGAAATACTAAATTTTCATTTAAAGATCTTGTTTTACAAACACACATATATTTATATGATGGTGTTGTTATTCCTTTTAATGAGATTGAAAAAGTTTTAAATGAATTTTTAAATGTTGTTTTTAATAAAATTATTGGAGGATATCCAGTTGTTTTAAATCCAATACTAATTATTGATATTATTCGTTTTGATAAGTCAAAAGTTATACCTGTTACAATTGCCAATCCTAAATTATTACCTCCATTAGGTGTTATTGAGTGAAATAATATTTTTAAAAATGAGAGAAATAATTTTGCAATAGTTGATACTTTTATTAAATTAATTGACAATGCATTAAATAATGGTCATGAAGTTGAGTTTTTCCCAGGAACAATAATGGTTAGAGGTGTTTCAGGAATTACTTCTTTATATGTTTCTGAAAGAGCGGCAGTTACTTTCAATAAAGCTGGAGTTGCAAAATCTACTTCTCCTAACAATAAATAGAAAAACTAAATAATAGAGAGAGAAGAGTGGAGTTATGAATTTAAAAGAAGTTAAAGAAAAAAAATCAAGTCTTTCTTTTTTTATGTCATATATTGATATTTCAAAAATTTCAGTATTAAAAAAATTAAATTTAGAAAATAAAAAACTTGAAAATATTAGATTTTTAAAAACCGCAAATATCTTATTAATTAATAAGATAAATGAAAAATGAAATTATACTATTTCTTATCAAAATGCATTAAAAAATAATGATTCTAAATCAGCACTTTATTTTTTAGTTGATCCACAAGTAATTGATAAAATTACTTCTAATATGTTAAAAAAACTAAAAGAATTAATTGCCAATCAGGTAGGACCTAATGATTATGTAATAACTTTTGGGAGAAATGTTAATTTAATTGCTCAAGAATTAGAATTAAATATAATTGAAAATTATTCATTTGATACTTATGAAAATGATGAAGAATTTTCAGAATTGTCTTCTTCATTGATAGATATTGGAATTAAAAATAATATTTTTAATGAAGCGCATTTATTATTATCAGAAGTAGATTTGGTAAATCAAACAATTCTTAAAGAAAAATTGTTTCCTTTTGACAAGATAACTATATCTAAAGAAGAAGAAACACAATATTTGGAAGTGGCAAAAATAGAGGAAACAAATTCTATGAAATATGTCAAAATATTTAATGAATTAAATTTAGATAAAGCAATTTGAGAACCTAATATTGATTTTTTTATTGAACACTTTGCTAGATCAACAGTTAAACAAACAATTCAAGAAATGAAAGTTAGAGCTAGAATTGAAAAATTAAAAATAGAATTACAATTATTAGAAGAGAAAAAAAATAAATTAAATGAGGAATTTGATAATCTTCAAAAAATGTGAAATAGAATTAGAAAAGAAGAATCAACCATTCAATCACTTTTACTTTATTCAGCTTTTAAATTAATAGAAGAAGAAGAAATGGTCCCGTTAATGAAAATTGATGAAAAAGGGAATAAGGTGTAAATATGATAAGAGATTTAGTTTTAACAACATCAACAAATCCTGAAAATCTTTTAAAAATTTTTGATGAAGAAAAAGATGAAATTTTTAAAGTTGTTATATTAACTTTGGATTATAAACCTATTGAGTTATTTAATAAAAAAAATGATAATACAAAGAAAGAAAAACAAGATATTAAAATTTCAAGTTTTGATGTAGCAGCATTGGTTATTCATATTGTTTCTAAAAACAATGAAGATAAAGTAGATGCTATTGAAAAAGAAAAAATAAAATTTGTAATGGCTCAAGATATTGTGAGAGTAAAAACAGAAACATCAAATCTTATTACATTAAATGGAAGCTTTGATATAATTTCAGATGAATTGATTATTGATGTTTATAAAAACTTTACAAATATCAAAGAAATTAATGTAGAAAAATTAGAAGAATCACTTGAATTAGCTAAAAATGAACCATCGTTAAAAGCTTATGTTAAGTTGTCAGAATATTTTTCAGCAGAAAATTACTTTGTAAATAATAATGTATTTAAATTATTAAAACATAGGGACGAATCAATTAAATTAGCAAAAAAAGTATTATTAAAATCAATTGTTGCATGACAGATTAGGAAATAAAAGGAGATAAAAATGAAAAAAAGAACAGAATTAACAATAGTTTCAATAAAAGATAATATTGTTACCGTAGAAGGTAAACATAGTTTTCAATTTTTAGAAGAAATTATTTTTAACAAAACAGTTAAAGGTGTTGTGTTAAAAGCAAATCATTTAAAGGCACAAGTAGCATTGTTGAAAGTTGAAGATCATAATCAATTAAAAGTTGGTGAAAAAGCTATTGCAACTGGCGAATTATTCACAATTGATATTTATAATGATTATTTTGGAGCAATGATTGATATTTATGGTGAAAAAGTTTTAGCATCTGAAAATAAAATGATTAAATCTGAAAAAATTGGAACAAAAAATATTTTTGAAGAAGCTAAACCTATTTATGCTAGAGAATCTTTAAAAGATCCTTTAAGTACCGGAACAACTGTTATTGATGGTTTGTTACCAATAGGTAGAGGTCAAAAAGAACTTATTGTTGGTGATAGAGGAACAGGTAAGACAGGTATAGCTGTAACGGCTATGTTGGCACAATTAGGTTCTAATGTTAAAAATATTTATGTTGCTATCGGAAAAAAACGTGAAGAAATCATTGAAATTAGAAATATTTTAAGAGATAGAGGTGTATTAAACCAAACTATTTTAATAACAACTGCAGCAGACGATACTGCAGCAGCAAAATATTTAGCTCCATATATAGGGGCTTCTATTGGTGAATTTTATCAAGAACAAAATGAAGATATTTTATTAATATTAGATGATTTAACTAATCATGCTGATGCTTATAGAGAATTATCTCTTTTAGTTGGAGTTGCTCCTGGTCGTGAAGCATTTCCTGGAGATATTTTCTTTACTCATTCAAGATTGCTTGAAAGATGTGGTAAATTTTCAAAACAATTTGGTGGTGGTTCATTAACTATTATCCCTATTGCTCAAACATTAGCTGGAGATATTTCAAGTTATATTCCAACAAACTTAATTTCTATTACTGATGGTCAAATTTATACATCAACAAATATTTTTAATGAAGGTCGTAGACCAGCTATTGAAGTAACTTATTCAGTTTCACGTTTAGGATCTGCTGTTCAAACGCAATCAATGATTAAAGCAACATTTGGATTGAAGCATTTAGTTTCTGAATATGAAGTAATGAAAAAATTAGCATCTTTTAATTCTAATTTATCTTTAGAAGATAGAGAAAAAATGTCAATCGGAAAAGCTTTTGAATTAATTATTGATCAAAAAGAGTATGAAGTAGTTGATTATAATACATCAGTTCTATTGTTTTTATTGTTAAGAAACAATTTCTTATCTTTCTATGATACTTCTTCATTAAAACAATTGGCCGTTATAAAAGATGTTTTAAAAGTATTTTTATCAAAAGATGTTTTAGGAATTAAATTAGCTCAATTATTAAATAAAAAAGAAATAAAAGAAGATATAATTCAATTATATTTAAAACATGTTATTTTACCACTATTAAAATACCATATATTATCTGAAAATAAATGATTGCGTACAAATCCTGAATTTGTTAAAGTATTTAAAGACATAAGAAATGATGGAAGAGTCCTTTTATCTTATGAAAGAAGAGGATACGAGAAAGGAATAGCATATGAAATTTAATAACAATAATGATAAAAAGGCATTTTTACAAAAACTTACAGTTTCAAATTTAAAAAAAGCTGCTAAATTAGGAAATATAACTACAAATGGTAAAATAAAAAAGGAAACCATTATTAAAAAAATAATGGCTTATGATAGTAATAATAATGATTTTATTATTAATTCTTTAGCAAAAGCTTTAGAAAATCAACCAGTTCCAACTACTAATATGAGTATTAAAAAAACAACTCCAACTAAAACTGTTGCTGTTGCTAAAAAAAATATAGATACAAAAGAGTTAAAAATTAAAACTAATAAATCTAAAACATCTGAGATAAATGTTGAAAAAGTTGAAAAAGTTGTTTCTAAGACAGTTAATTCTTTGGGTACAAACTCAAACCAAACAGAAGAAATTAAATCTTTTGAAATAAAAGCACAAGATTCAAAACACAAAATTTATTTACCAGAGGATTTAGCTTTAATGAATATTCCTCAACTTGATGTTATTTGTGATTTACATAATATTTTATCAGTAGAAAGAAATGATAAAGTTTCAAGAATAAAAGCAATTCTTAAAAAACAAACTGATATTAATTTCTTGAAAAAAAATATTAAAGTTGGAGATAAAGTACATATTTTTAAACCAACCAATCCGGTACAACCATTACCATTTAAAAATGTAGTAATTAAAGGTATTATTATTGAAATAAAATCACAAGTTTATAAAATTCAAATTTATAAAGCTGTTGAAAAAGTTGAGATAGGTTCTGTTTTTGAAACTATTTTAGAAAATGGTGAAAAAAGAATATTAGAAGTTTCAAGTATTTTAAATGACAAAGTTGTTTCTGCCTTTGTTTTAGGAAAAGAAGAAGGACTTTCTATTGGAACTGAGTTAGTTTCTAAAAATCAACCTTATTCTTTACCAATTAATGAAACACTTTTAGGTAGAGTTATTGATCCTGTTGGTAGAATATTGGATGATCCAAATTATCAAATTAAAGGTAAAGAATATGCTCCAATGCAAGTTACTGAAAAAAATCAAAAAGATAGATACGCTATTATTCCAAAATCTGAAATTTTAGAAACTGGAATTAAAGTAATAGATGTTCTATTACCTATTGCAAAAGGTGGTAAAACAGGTCTTCTTGGAGGAGCTGGTGTTGGTAAGACAATAGTTGTTCAAGAATTAATAAATACTTTTATTAAACATCATGATGGATTATCAGTTTTTACAGGTATTGGTGAACGTATTCGTGAAGGTCATGAATTATGACAAGAAGCTAAAGAGTTAGGTTTTTTATCAAAAACAGCTTTTGTTTTTGGTCAAATGAATGAATCTCCTGGATTAAGATTTAGATCTGGATTTACAGGTGTTAAATTAGCTGAATATTTTAGAAATAATTTAGGTAAATCAGTTTTATTATTTATGGATAACATTTTCCGTTATGTACAAGCTGGTTCTGAAATTTCAACTCTTTTAGATAAAACCTCTTCAGCTGTTGGATATCAACCTACTTTATTTTCTGAAATGGGAAAATTACAAGAAAGAATTAATTCAACAGTTGATGGAGATATTACTTCTATTCAAGCAATGTATATTCCTGCTGATGATTTTACAGACCCTGCAGCAGTAGCAGCGTTTGCTCATTTTGATTCAACAATTATCTTATCAAGAAAATTAGCGGCAGAAGGTATTTATCCAGCTATTGATCCGCTAGCATCTTCTTCAAAATTATTATCAACTAAATTTACTTCTCAAAGACATATTAATATTGCAAAACAAACAATTCAAGTGATAGAAAAAACTAAATCATTAGAAGAAATTATTAATATTTTAGGATTTGATGCTTTAGTTGCTGAAGATAAAAAAATAGTTAGAATTGGTCGTAGAATTAATCAATTTTTAACACAACCATTTGTTATTGCTGAGAAATTTTCAGGAGTACCTGGTAAATTTGTGCCATTAGATACATCTTTAAATTCAATGGAACAAATTTTATCTGGAAATTTAAATTATATTCCTGTTTCTAAATTTTCATATATAGGTGCCGTGGAAGAAGCAATTCAAAACCATAAAAAAGAACAAGAATTAATGGAACAAAAATCTGTTCTTGAAATTTAAAATTAATTTGATATAAAAAAACATTTCTTTTTAAATAAGAAATTGTTTTTTATTAATTTTATGTAAAAAAAATAAAAGGAGAATTGGTAATGTTTAATAAAATCAATAAAAAAGCGAAAATTTGGTTATTAAGCGGAATAATTATTGGTTCTTCTTTTTTGGTAACAGTTGCTACAACAAGTATCATTTTTTTAACAAATTCTTATAAAAATAAAAGTATAGAAACAATTTCTATTCTCTCTTCTGATGTTGATATAAAAATTTCAATAAAGGAAGAAATTAAAAACTCAAATAATGCTTCTACTTTAGCTGCTTTAGGTGTGGACAATGTTTCTATTGATTTTTTTAATAAAAATGATCTAAATTCTTCTATAATATCAAAAGAATTACTAGATTATAAAATTTCTTTTTTAAATCCTCAAGATACTAATGATTTAGAAGAAATTAAAAATAATAATTTATCGGTTATATTAGATGGTTCAGTAGCTTATATTAAAATAGAATATAAAACTAAAAATGAAGTAAATTATTTAACAACAGTAAAAGAAATAACTGGTTTATTAGTTAGTTAAAATAAGGAAAAAAATATGAAAAAAACTAAAAGTGTAAAATTAATTTTCGGAACTATTGCAACTTTTGCTATTGTTTCAACTCCTCTTATTGTTGTTTATGCTATTAATGAAAATAGTTTTAAAGAATATGATAATAATGCAAAGAAAAACGAGTTAAATAATATAAAAAATATAATAGGTGTTAATTATGAGGATGTTTTTAGTTTAATTAATTTTGAACCACAAAGAAGAGATGGTTCATATTATTTATCTGATGTTAATGAAAAGAATTTTTCAATAAAACATTTTGGGATTGATGCCAATTATGAATTAATTATAAATGATAATGATATTATAAAAGGAAATGTTGCTACAAATGACAAAAGTGTTAGATTAATGAAATTTACTTTAAAAAATAAAAATACAAATGTTGAAGTGAATAATGTTGATTTGCAAAAATTATTTAATTTAGAAAACCCTATTATTTTTCAATGAAAAAGACCTATTGAAAATGATTATAGTCAAGATTTTATTTTTGATAGTATAAAATTAAATTAATATAAGAAACAAAAATATGATCACAGGAAAACTAGGTAAAAAATTATTCTTATCTTCCTTAATTTTATTTATTGGTGTTATTCCTTTTTTTTCTTACTCTTGTTCTGCATCATCCAATACAGAGCAACCTAATGATCAAGATCAAAAACGATTAGAAGAAATTATAGAAAAAAATTTAATTATTTCTTTAAATTCAAATTCGATTGAAGATGAATTAATTACTTCTCAAAATAAATATTTTTATCCTTATTTAATTGCTAAAAATAATAAGAAAATTGATTCTAATTTTTTTCTTTTTTCTGATAATCAAAATGATTTAAATATAAATTATCGCTTGGTTGATACTAGAGATTTTAATTCCGATTTTTTTACTTTAAATTTAGAAGCAAAAATAGAGGGCAAAAATTTTTGATATTCTTTTGAAAAGCTTATTGATAAAACAACATTTTTTACCTCCAATCAGACCTATTCTAGTAATTTAATTTCTTCATTAGAGTTAAGTTCTAATTATGTTGATAAAATTAATAAAAAATTTTTTTATGATGAATTATTAATTAATAATAATGATAAAATTTTAGTTCATGATAAAAAATTTTTAGATGCACAAATAATTTATAATCAACCAGAAGAAGCATTTTTACTAGATGCAAATGATAAAAAAGTAAAATTAAATATTTCAATTTTACTTTTAAATGAAGAAGTTAAAAAAACAGTAGATCTAGAATTAAAATTACAAACATATCCTAGAAAAATTTGGTTTATTCCAATTGATAAGGAAGGGAAATTAATAACTGCTGGTCTTCCTAATTCAAATCCAATTTTATCTTCAGAATTATTTTTAATTAATTATCATAAAAAAATTCAAAAATTAATAATAAATATTGATTTTAAAAATAGGGGAATTTTTGGTAAATTAGACTTTTCAACCTTTGATGAATGAGAAATAATTAATTCCAACTCCTTTAGTGGTAATGCTATTACAGAATTAATATTACCCCAAAAAGTAGTTGAAATTCCTAATAATTTTTTTAGAGATAATTTAATTGAGGAAGTAAATTTTAATAATTTACCATATATTTTATATAAAAATTCATTTGATTTAACTATCAATTCTTCCAATCATCCTTCCTATAAAGGGGTTAATATTATAAATTTTGATAATGTTAAATTAGCTAATACTAATGATTCAAAATTAATTTTAAATTTAGCTTCCTATTATAATGGATCAAATTTAGATTTAAGTTCTCTTAATAATTATGAAGATTTTTTTAATATTTTATTATTTTTTAAAGATAAAAAAATTAATACTCTTATTTTAAGTGGCCATAAAGATGTTTTATTTGATTCTCAAAAAAACGAAGAATTAGCGAAATTAAATATTTCAATAGAAAATCTTAAAATAAAAGGGTACAACAAAGATGGAATTATAACAAATGAATTTATAATGCCATCTTTTTATTATGATTCTAACAACAAATGAAAAATAAATAATATTTTAATTGAAGAAAGTATTATTTCTTTTCGTTTTTTAGATTTTGATAAAGTTAAAAAAAATTTCAATAGTTTTTCAAATATTAATAGAAAAATTGGCGATGATATAAAAGAACTAATTTCTAATAAAATAATTGATTTATTTTCTTCAAAAGTAATAAATTTTAAGTATAAAAATATTAAATCAGAAGATGTTGGATTGGATATTAAAAATCTTTCCTATTATTTTGACTATTTTGACTATTTTAATATTGAAAAAAATCAAAAAGAAAAATTAATTGATGAAATTCATCTTATAAAAACAAATAATATAATTTTTGATGAAATTGAAGAAAAACATTTAATCAATATAAATAGCGAAAAAGAATATAAAATTTTAAATTTTTTTGGTGGAAATAAAAAAATTATAATAAATAAATTTCAAAATGTGAATTTAACTTTAAACACAATAAATGATTATAAAAATAAAGGCATTAATTTAAAACGTACTTTTGATCATTTAACAAATATAAATGCTATCCTTGATGGAACCATTTTAGATTTATCAGATATTAGTGATGAAAAAAAATTAGAATATTTTTGAAAAAAAATTTCATTAATTGATAATACCTTTACTGAAATTAAACTTAATCCGAATATAAAAAAAATTCCTAATTATATTTTTAGTAATTTAGATCTTTCTAAAGTAACTTTTGATTTTTCTATATATCCATATTTAGAAGAAATAGGAAATTCTTCCTTTGAAAATACTAAAATAAAAGAGATTAAAAATTTACCAACCATCATAAATCAATCTGCTTTTAAAAATGCAATTTTTATAGTAAAAAATATTAGTGGAAATAAAACCAAAGAAATATCTAACAGTGCTTTTGATAGTACTAATTTAGAAGAAACTTTATTTCCTAATTTAGAAATAATTGGCTCAAATGCTTTTTCAGGATGTTCTAGTTTAATTCAAATTGATTTGCCTAATATTACTTCTATTGGTTCTTATGCTTTTTCAAGTTGTTCTAAATTAGTAACAATTAATTTAGGCTCTCAATTAACTAAAATTGAAAATAATACTTTTTACAATTGCTCTCAATTAAAAAACATTAATTTAGAAAACATCACTTCTATTGGCTCAAATGCTTTTTACAATTGCTCTAAATTAGAAACAGTCAATTTAAATAATCAATTAACTAAAATTGAAAATAATACTTTTTACAATTGCTCTCAATTAAAAAACATTAATTTAGAAAACATCACTTCTATTGGCTCAAATGCTTTTTACAATTGCTCTAGTTTAATTAAAATTGATTTGCCTAATATTATTTCTATTGGTTCTTCTGCTTTTTCAAGTTGCTCTAGTTTAGTAACGGTCAATTTAAATCCTCAGGAGAAAGTCACAATAGAATCAAATGCTTTTACAAAAACCAATTTAGTAATTATTAATCTTAAATATAATGATATTTTTAAAATAGATTCTTTTGATTTAAAAACAGCAAAAGAAATTAATAATAAAGATAAAATTGATATTTTTAAATATGTAGAAATTAGTGGCGAATATATAACTTTAAATTTTGCAAATGAAATTGGAATAATTGAAATTACTAATGATAAGAAATTTAAAGAAATTTTAAATCAATTTTATTTCCTTGATATATCCAAAGAAATTAATGTTATTTTTCCTCAAAATCCCAACATTTATCAAAATGATATTTTAGGAACTAATTTAACTAATTTTTTAAAAAATAATACTATTAAATTTAATCAAATTGTTCTTCCGTCTACAATTGTTAAAATTGATGATAATGCTTTTGAAAATATTAAAATAAATTCCATTATAATTCCAGAAAAAAATTCTTTAAAAATAATAGGTAAAAAAGCTTTTTATAATTGTGGGCTTTCATATTTTGATTTTTTAAAGGGTAAAATTGAAATATTAGAAGAAAATAGTTTTTCAGGAAATAATTTTTCAAAATTAGATTTTTCTAATACTAAAGTAACTACTATTGAAAAACAATCTTTTAAAAATAATTATGATTTAATTGAAGTGAATATATCTAAAAATGTAAAAAAAGTGGCTATAGACGCTTTTGATAATTGGAATTATGTTAAAAGAGAGCTTGATGCTGAATTTCATGAAAATGGAATTTCCTTTGCAAAATATTATAAAAAAGAAGAAAAATTTCTAGATTTATCGGATTTAAAAAACAACAATCAATTATCCGAAAAAACATTTTTATTTGAATACTGAAATCAAGTTATGGGAGCAGAAATTAAAAGAATAAAGTTACCTAATTTTATGAATTTTTTATATTTTGATAGAGGCGATACAGGTAAATGAAATTTTAATCAATTAGGGAATTTTGATGTTTTAGATTTAAATAATATTGTCATTATTTATAATGATGGCAATGCAGAAAATTTAAAAATTGAAAAAATTATAAATAATTCTAATTCCTTAATAAAATCATTCGATAAAGAAATTGAAGATAAAATTAATAATTCATTATATAAAAAAATGTTATAATTTCTTTTATTTATATATATAACATATAACAACAAAATGCAAGGGGTTTATTATGAATAAGAAAAAATTAGTGGGTTATCTTTCTTTAAGTGTTTTGGCTGTCGGGGCTCTAACTACTGGATCAGTTTTTTTAATTTCACATTTTGTAAATAGTAGTAATTTTTCTCATATTACTAATCAAATAAATGAAGATTATAATAAATATTTAGAAAATCAAAATGATGAAATAAAACCAATATTATTGGATTATGGTTATGAAAATAATAAAAATAAAATTGAAGATTTCTCTTTAGAATTTTTTTTAACTAATAAACTTGGTGTATCATCAGAAAAATTAGTTGATAATATTATTAAACTCAATAAAACAGATCTTGAAAAAATTAACATATCAAATGTGATTGATTTTAGTTCCTTAGAAAAAATGTATTCGCCATTTAAATTTGTTCTAGAAAGTGTAGAAGCTAATTTAGATAATAAGCAATTATCTTTATCTTTTTATGGTATTCCAAAAGATAATAATGATAGTTTTAAAACAAATAATTTATTATTTAATTATAATAATTTTGCATCAAAAAATGAAAGTAATAAAATTTTAGAAAAAATATTTAAAGAAGAAGCAGATTATAATTTAGAATTAAACTTGAAAGAAACAGCGGGGAATACAGATATTTCTGGTGTAGTTATTAAAAAAATAAGTGTAAATTCACTTGTTGATAAAAATGGAAAAATTTATTCAAAAACACCAATTAAAAATAATGATACTTGGAAAGTAACTTTTATGGACTCAACAACTATTCATATTTTCTTGAAAGATTTTAATGTTTCTAGTAAGAAAATAATGATTGCAGCATCACTTTTAGAAACTACACCATTAGATTCTGAATTTAAATTAGTTGATATTAAAGTTATAGAAGATACTAGTACTGGTGAAATTGAAGATATTGCAAAAGCACCAGAAAAAAACGTAATTTTAATAGGGCAAGCTAGTGCTCAAGAAATAATTGCTAAACCTAAATTTTGATTATCAATAGATGAGAGTAATGTGACTCCTAATTTTAACTATGAAATATTAGAAGTTATAGTGGAACCAAATTCATTAGAAAAAGAAAATAATATTGAAGTTGCTGTTCAAATTACCTCACTTTTAGATGGTTCAAGCATTAAATATAAAAAAATACTTTTAGTTAAATCTATTCAACAGAAAGAAATTGATGATATTAGATATCAAATCACAAATGATCCTTCTATAGCTAATAATTATTTCAAGATTTCCTTAAAATCAAATTATTTAAATACTAATATTAATGATTTAATGAAACAACTAAAAAATAAAACAACTCATCAAGATTTAATAACTTTTTTTGATTTAGAGATAGTTAATCAAAATTATGATTATGAATTATTTAATAATAGTGATCAATTAATAACTTTTGCCCCTTCAAGTTTTGGTTCACAAGAAGGAACTATAAATATTCCTGTTAGAATTTTTCATAAAAATGATAGGACTGCAAATTCTTTTGTGGTTTCATCTATTTTAAAAAAATCATCAATAATTTTGACAACAAATGCTACAACCACCAATAAAAAGGAATTTAAAGAGCATAAAAATATTTTTTAATTAAATAAAATTGAAAAATATTATATAATTTAAAAATTAAAATTATCTTTATTTGTGAATAACCCAAGAAAGAAGAAGACTATGATACAAGAAAATAAAAATGTTCAATTAAATGCAGAATCAACATCTATTGTGGACAATAGAGATTTGTTATCTAAAAATCCAAGATGAGAAAAATATTTACGTGTTTTAATTTTTGCCCTTTATTCTGCTTTTTTTGCAATAATTCCTTCAATTTTTATTTTTTCAAATGTATCACTTTCAACTCAATCAATAAATTTATCAGAAATTATTATGATTTTTACTGTTTTAGTTTTAGGAATTTTTTCGATTTATGCAATCTATTGAATTTTTGGTGATTCTTTTAGAAGGGTTTTTTGAAAAAAATATTATATTATTCATTTAATTAACTCATTATTATTATCTTTAGTTGTAATTATGATGTCAATACCTCTATGAAAATTAATAGATCCAAGTGGATTAACTATTGAGCAAGATATTCTAGAAAGATTACAATATTATTTAATTTTTTTAGGTGTTTGAGCCTTTTCGTTTTTAGCATCACTTTCATATGTTGTTTTAAGTGTTAGAAAACGTTTTCCAATTAATTTTTTGAAATTTAAATTTATTACATTTATTACATTTTTATTTTTTAGTATTGCTATCTTGGCTTTTGTGCTAGCAAATTTAATTGTTCAACAAGGATCTGCGACAAATTTAGGATTAATTTTTGAAATTATAATAATAGCAATTGCTGTATTATCGATTATTTTAATTGTGTTTTCATATATTTATGTTAAATTGTTTAAAGATACAATTCTTGCAAACAAAACAGAAAAAGAAATAAGACAAATAGAAAACACTAAATTATTGACATTTTTATTAAAATCTTCAATTTTTGCTGGTTTATTAATTTTCGGTATTGCTTTATTATCTAAAATTCCTTCAATTAATTCTTCAATTAATTGAATATCAATTGTTGAAATTTCTATTGATGCTATTTTTGTAGTTGGATTTGGAACTGTAATATTTTTACAAAAAAAAGCTACATTAAAGCAAAAAAGATCAACTATTCCATTTATTAATTCTTTAGATTCAATTTTATTTTTTAAATTAGTAACTTGATCTATTGCTATTAAAGCGCTAGTATTATCAACAGTTGTTATTTCTTCAACAACTAATTTTGAACAAAATGAGTCAATTATTTTATTGTTAGCATCATCTGCATCAATCTTAATTATCTTATTTATGTGTTCAATGTTCAATATCAATTTCCCAAATATTAAAAATCTTTCTGGATTAATTATTAACTTAGTGACTTTTGTGGTGTTGTTTGTTTCAATTATTATAGTAATTTCATGATTTGGTACATATCAATTTGATGGAAACATTCATTTCATTGCTGTATTTGTTTTATTAGAAGTAGCTATTGGAATGACAGTTGAATTATTTGTTCAATTATTTTCAACAAAAAAATTCTTTAATAAGGATAATAAAATTAAAAAGGAGTCTAAGATCCAAACTGTATAATATGGATTTTTAGGAAAGGATTATAAATATGAAAAAACAAAAGAAATTATCAAAATCAACAATAGTTAGTGGTTCTTTACTATTATTAGGAGCAGCAGGATTTTCTGCCCTATCTTTTAGTGAAAATAATAAAACAACTCAAACAGAATATTTGTCTAATAAAAATATTTCTAATTTTTCTGTCTCAGACAATAAACCTTCTAATAATAAATTAATTAATAATGATTCATATTACATTATGCCTAATGGAATTAAAAAATTCGAAAATTTTAATTCTGATGCCGAAATTAAAACTGCTGATGTTTATTATCAAAAATTAATAGATAATATTAAAAAACAAAATCCTAATAATATAGATAATAATGCATACAAGACTTTAATAACAACTTTGGAATCACTAAATAAAAAAGATGCAAGCAATCCGCAATTATTTGATTCAAAAACTTATTTATTTTATGAAACAATGCGTATAGCCTTTAGTGGTATCCCAAATGGCGATGAATATTTTAACCTTTCTTTCCCTGATTATAAAGGTTTTGAACAATTTGTTCCAACTGATTTTAAAATTGAACCCTTACTTAAAGAATTATCAGGTATTATTTCTGTTCAAGATATTATTTCTACTTCTTTAACTTTAGAAGGAAAAACAGCGAATGTTATTAATTTAGAAGATAATAGTGAAAAAGTTATTAATCTTAATAATGGAGGTTATGATACTTTTGTAAAAATTGCAACTATTGATTCTAGCGTGAAAAAAGATATTATTTTTAATTTTTCATACAATGGTCGCGAAGAAACTAACAATTCTTCTTCTAGAGGATTTGTTGTTTTAAAAAATAATAATGGTCAATTATCAAGCAAAACATTAGAAGAAAATATTAATGATTATCAAATTTTTGGTCGTTGAGATATGCGTGTTGGAGATGAAATTGCAACCAATTCTTCATTTCCGCCTTTATTAAATACTTTTGAATTTCAAAAAAAAGCCAATGGAGAAATAGATGTTTTTATAAAATTAAAAACTGGTCAACAAATTAATAATGTTAAAGTGGATCCTAATTCTAGAGATGCTATCAAACAATTTGGAATTTTAGATGTTCAACAAGAAGCAAACTCACCAATTATTGATTCTACATCACAAGATATTTTGAAAGAAATTGAATTTTTTAGTAACTCATTAACTTTTAATAAAGTAGATAGCACAAATCAGCCAAGTAGTTTACCAGATAATTTAAAAAATGTTAATAAAAAATTAACATATTATGTTGGTAAAGATGTTCAACTTTCTTTAAAATCTTTTTATAATAGTAAAACAGGAACTAAAGAAAAAATTTTAGTTGTTAATAACGGAGAAGTATCTTTAAATGAACAATTTACACTTAAATTAGGAATTGATGGAGATAATAATCCTTTTGATGTTGCAAAATCGCCATTAGAACTTTATATTTCTTTATTGGATGATATTATTAATTCTGATTTAATTAAGCAAAATCCAGAATTAATTAATATGGGTGTAAATTCTTCAAATTCTAATGCCTTACCTAATATTTGAGAACAATCTTTATATTATAATGGAACATATTTTGATGTTTATGAAGAATCTGGATTAGCGACAGCTGAAAAAATTCTGTTAGATACTATTGACCCTTCTTTAAAATATGAAGCTATTTTTAATGAAAAACCAAAAAAAATCACTAGTTTTGACAATAGTATTTGATCAGTTTCTGAATCAAAAGCTGTTGAGGACAAAAAAGGGAAAGTATTAAATGTTTTACAAAATATTTATACTGAATGATCAAAAAAAGAAACTTCTTCAACAAATAAATTTACATTTCAAACAGATAAAATTGTTCAATTTTCTTTATTAGAACATTTGCCTCTTAATGGAGGCAAATATTATAATATTAGTCTAGATACAAAAATAACATCAGAAACTAAAACTGGGAATGAAATTTATGAAACTTCTAGAATATATTTTAATAATTTAAAAAATATTATTAATCAATTATTACCTAATTTAGATCCTTCTTTAAATAGTTTTAGTCAAAATATTTTTGATATTAATAGTTCAAATGCTGCTTATAACTCTAAAAGAGCTATTGAAACATTTTTACAATTGTCTGGAAGAGGAAATGAAGTTATTGATTTAGTTCATAATATTATTCAAAAAACAACAAAAATTGACGATATTACTCCAGAACAAAAAAAACAAGTGGAAGTAGAATTAGCTACATTAGTTTCTCAATCATATTCAAGTTTACAAGCAACTTTTTCTGAACAATTTAAAATTTTCTTCTTATCTCAATTACAAACATATATAAAATCAAATGAAGAGGCTAAAAATCAATCAATAATTGATTTAAGTAAAATTTCTTATGATGCTACTGAACGCATTTTTTATTTAAATTCTTCAGATAGTATTCTTAAAAACGAAATTACAACTAATAGCGATAGAATTAAAAGTCTTATTGATTTAATGTATTTAGGAAATGGTACTTCTGAATTTTTAGGTCAAGGAATTTTTGGTATTAATATTAATGATGATTCTTTACCAATTAATCAAAATGCAATTAATTTTGTTAATTTATTTATTAATAAAAATTTATTAACTTTTGAAACTACAATTGATAAATTAACTTCAGCTAATATTGAATCAATTTTTAATTTTTATGATGTTTTATTTACAACATTTGGAAACCAATTAGACATTAGTAATTCAAATATGAGTTTGACTGCGCTTAGAAATGAGGCATTCAAAAACGGAAATGCTATTGAATTAAAATGAGATGTTAATAATAAAAAAATTAATGGACCAGAGAATGCTTTTGATTTTATTTTTGATCAATTAAATGCAAAACATGAAGTCTTATCTATTGGTGGAGTTCCTAATCAAGAAGCTAGAAAAATTAATATGTTAATTTCATCAGCTAATCTTTCAAATATTTTAGCAATAAAATCTGGTGCCTTAACCAACAATAAAACTATTAGTGTTCCAAGTTCTGAGGAAGAAAAAAAACTATATAGACAAGCTTTAACTTTTAATAATTTATTACCATTAAACTTGTTTAAATATCAAGAGGCTTTTAAAAATATTTATCCTGACTTATCTTTTAATAATTTAGATGAATTTACAACATATCTATCTTCAAAAGAAGGAGCTATTGATTTAGCTGAAAAAATGAATAAAGAAGTTATTGAATATGCTATTAATTTAATTTCTCAAAATGGTTTACAAACTAAAGGATTCTTCTTTTCGATGGTTAAACAAATTGCTCCAATATTTATTGCATTAGTTGCTGCCGGCATTATTGTTGTTTCTTCTTTTGTTTTAGTTAATGGAGTCAAAACTAAATCTATTTCTAAGTTTTCAAAAATATTATTAATTCTTTTAATTGTGATTTCAATTGCATCATTAGTATTATCAGGTTTAATAATTCCTTCTACATTTTTATAAAAGATCTATTTTTTTATTGTTTAGGTTATTATAAATACAGAAAATTTAGTATAATTATAAAATGTTTAAATCTTTAAAAAATTTTTTTAAATTAACAACATGAAAAAGGTGAGCCATTATAGGTTTCACTTTTTTAGCATCCATTACTTTGATAACTGTTGGATCTGTTTTTTTATTAGATAAAACTAAACCAACTATCGATTATCAAAATGGTGCTCAAATAGTTTTTAAAATCAAAGAAAAAGATAATAATATTATTGATAATGAAAATCAATTAAATAAATACAAAAATGATTTAGTTGAAAGACTTAACTTACTTTTACCAACTAATTCATACCAAGCTATCCTAAATGATGATTCTGTTATTACTTTGAAAATTACAAATATAAAAAATGATAATGATTTTTCATCAATTAAAGAAGTCATTCAAAAAAAATCTGATTTTTTTATTTTAAATACTAATGCTACTGAAAATGAAATTTTAAATGCCAAAAATAATATTTTTTATTTTACTAATGCAACTTTAAATGGAACAACTATTAATTTAGAAGCTATAAATATTGACTATTTCAAAAATTTTGTTGCAAATGATAAATATATGATTATTCAAAAAAAAGATGAGCTTTTGAAAATGATTTCTGAAAATAATGATTTAAAAAATGATTATATTAGTGTTGGGAAAAATTTATTCAAATTTTTATTTTTTAATCCAGAGGATTTAGATAGTGAAGCAGAAAATAAGAAAGCCATTTTAAAAACTAAAAAATTTGGAGGATTCGATGCTAATGAATATTTAGTATCTGTAAATCAAGGAAGTGAATATAAACAATTATCTATTGGATCTTCTTTTGCGTTAAAAAATGACTACTATAAAGGTAATAATGACTACTATAAAAATTTATTTTCAAATTTAAATTATGCAGTGGCTAGTTATGAATATGACTTTTTAAGTTCTTCATTTATTAGTCCTACAAATGGAGATAATGCATTTTTATATTTACTAATTGCAACAGGTATTGTTTTAGGTGCTGTATCAATATATTTAGTTGTAAGTTATGGATTATTAGGATCATTATCTACTATTTCACTAGCTTTATTAGTTTTTTTAGGTCTATTAATGATTTCAATTTTTAGAGGAGATTATGATCCGTTGACTATTTTGGTAGTGATAATTTCATCATTTGTTGCTTTAATTACAAACATTGGTTTTTTTGATAGGATTAAAAAAGAAGTTAAAAATGGACTAAATATTGATAAAGCAGTCTTTAAAGCAAATAAGTTAACATTTAAATCATCACTTTTCACATCTTTTAGTTTAATTTTAATAGCATTAATAATTTTTCTTGTTGGTGATGGATATTTAAAAACTTTTGCCGCAATATTGTTAACTCAATTTACTTTTAATTTCTTAATCTCGTTTTTAGGAATTAGATTTTTGACAAAATTAATGACAAAAACACAAATTTTTGAGAAAAGTCCTAAAACATTAGGTTTTTGAATGAAACCATCAGTTTTAGAAGATATTAAATTAACAAATGAAATTGAGTATAAAATGTCATTAAATAATCCTTTTGCCAAAATTAGTGTTAAAAGAAATTATTTAAAAACCTCAAAATGAATTTTTTTAGGCTTAGGAATTTTTTTAATAGGTGGATTAGTGGCCTTTACTACTTTAGCTAGCATAAATCAATCTGCTTTAAAATCTTTTAATTTAAATAATACAAGCATTAATAAAAAAGTTTACCAAATTATTGATCCTCTTAAAGAGGGTATAACTTCAGATAAAGCGGAAAAGATAAGAAATGAATTAATTAATAAATATCATTTTAATTCAAATGAGATAAAAAAAGAATTAGTTAATATGAAGGAAAATAAATATTTAATTTCTATTTCTTCAAACAAAAATTTTACTGATGATTTATTTATTCAATTTAAAAATGACATTAATGATTTGGGTATGAATTTGGTTGATTATTCTTTAAGGGATAGTGACACTAATAAAAAAATGATTAACTCACTGTATATTGCTTTATTTTCTATAATTGCAATGAGTGTCTTTGTTATTTTTAGATACAAATATTCTGTATCAATCGCTCTTTTTGTTTCTATGATATTATCTGTTGCTTCTTTATTTTTAATTTTCATTTCATTTCAAATTCCAATCAGCATTTTATTTGCCCCTATCTTGATAATGGCAATTATCATAACATTGATAAATAGCATGACTATTATTAATAGAGTTAAAGAAAAAATGAAAAATAAAAAAAATATTGAATTACAAAAAATAGAATTACAAAAAATAGTTAATGATTCATTAAGGGATAAATTAATGGAAATAATTAAAATTAATACTTTGTTCATTTTAATTCTTTCAACCTTTAGTGTTTTCTTAGGCGCTATTCATTGAACTGTTGCAGTTTCTCTTATTATTTTTACAATTATTTCTGTTCTTATTTCTTTCTTTATTCTTCCATGAATTTATGTATTTTTTGAAACTTTTAGAATTAGAAGAAAAAGAAATAAAATAGTTAATAATTATTGAGATACAGAAATTGTTAAAGAACAAATTTTTCCTGGCTTTAATGATATAAAATAAATATTGATATAATTTAAACAAAGACAAAAGTCTTTGTTTTTTATATTTTATAAAAAGGAGAACTATGAAAAGGCCCAAAGGAACTAAAGATATCTATGGAAGTGATCAGCAAATTTATTCTTTTATTTTTAATGAATTTGAAAAATTAGCATCTCTTTTTACCATATTAAAAATGGAAACACCCATTTTTGAAGAAGCTAGTTTATTTCAAAAAAGCGTTGGTTTAGAAAGCGATATTGTTTCAAAAGAACTTTATAACTTTTCAGATAAATCTAATCGAGAATTAGCTCTTCGTCCAGAGGGTACAGCCTCTATCGGAAGAGCAATGATTGAAAATAAATTATTAGACAAAAAAGATTTTTCTAAAATTTATTATATTGGAAAAATGTTTAGATATGAAAAACCACAAAAAGGCAGATTACGTGAATTTTATCAAATTGGAATTGAATATTTTTTAAGTGATGATTATTCGATGGTAGAAATAATATATATTGCATATAAATTTTTAACTAATATTAATATTTCTGATTTTACTTTGAAAATAAATAATATTGCTACAATAAATGTAAGGGAAAAGTATAAAAATAATCTAAGATTATTTTTCCAAAAAAATATTTCTTTATTATCAGAGAAGCAGAAACAAAAAATAACAACAAACCCCTTTCATATTTTAGATGATAAAGAAATAGACCCCTCTCTTTTAGAAAAAGCACCTAGAATTAATGATTGTTATGAAGAAGCAGATATATTAAAAATGAATAAAATAAAATCACTTTTAGAAAAATTAAAAATTAAATATGAAATAGACCCCTTTTTAGTTCGTGGTTTGGATTATTATGGCGGAATTGTATTTGAATTTGTTTCATTTTCTCCTTTTTTAGGATCAAAAACTACAATTATTGGTGGAGGCCAATATTTTTCTCTTTTAAATAATTCTAGTTTAAATGGAATGGGTTTTGCAATTGGTGTTGAAAGAGTATTTGAAATTTTAAAAAATAAAATCACAGTAAATAATAATTCATTACTTGCATATTTTATTTTTGAAAATGAACAAGAAATAAATAATAATTTAAATTTATTATTTGATTGCAAATTAAATAATTTAAATATTGATTTTAATAAAGATATTAAAACATTTAATAAACTTTTTCAAAATGCATCTAAACTAAATCCCGCTTTTTTTATCTTTAAAGAAAAAGACAATGAGCAAGATTTTTTTACTTTAAAATCCAAAACTGAAAAAATAATTATTCACAAAAAAGATATAATTGAAAAATTGAAAGAGAGAAATAATGAAAAAAACCAATAATTTAGAAACACTTAATATGCCTATTAATTCAAAAGTAACTCTTTATGGATGAGTTTCTTCTATTAGAAAATTGGGTAATTTAAATTTTGTCATTTTGCGTGATCGCTCTGCTTCTATTCAATTAATTTTAAATTCTAAAATAAATTTTACTAAAGAATCTGTTTTAAAAGTAAGTGGAATAATTCAAAAAAGAAAATCAACCAATGATAATATTGAAACAGGCTCTATTGAAATAATTGTAGATGAATATGAAATATTATCTCTTGCTAGAGAATTGCCTTTTGAATTATCTGATAAAGTTAATGTTAAAGAAGATACTAGATTAAAGTATCGTTATCTAGATTTAAGAAAACCGGAAATGTATCAAAATTTAAAATTACGTCATAAGTTAATTAAGGCATTTCGAGATTTTTTAGATAGTGAAGATTTTTTAGAAATTGAAACCCCTATTTTGTCTAAATCTACCCCTGAAGGGGCAAGAGATTATTTAGTTCCTACAAGAAATAAAGGAACATTTTTTGCTTTGCCACAATCTCCTCAATTATATAAACAATTATTAATGTCATCAGGAATTGAAAAATATTTTCAATTAGCCCATGTTTTTCGTGATGAAGATTTACGAAAAGATCGTCAACCTGAATTTACCCAATTAGATATTGAATTATCTTTTGCAGAAGAAGAAGATATTTTTGCTTTAAGTGAAAAGATGTTTAAGTTTGCTTTTGATAAAATTGGAATTAAAATTAAAACTCCTTTTGCTCGAATGACTTTTAAAGAAGCGATAGATAAATATGGTTCTGATAAGCCAGATACAAGATTTGAATTATTTTTGCAAGAAGGAAATGATATTTTTTTCAAAACAACATCCCCGCTTTTAAAAGATAAAGAATCAATAAAATTTTTGATTTTACATCATGAAATAACTGGATCAAACATTAAATTGTTAGAAGAAATTGCTACTAAAAACAAAGTTAATAAATTAATTACTATTAAGATTTATAACTTTAAATATAATGAAAATTCTTTTAATCTATCAATTTCAAAAGAATTAGATTTAATTATAAAAAATCATAAATTAGAAAATGGAACTATTTTTTTAGTTGCTGATTATTATAAAAATACTACTCAATCTTTAGGAGCTATTAGAAATAAATTAAATGATTTTTATCAATTTGCAAATGATGATGAATATAATTTTTTATGAGTAGTGGATTTCCCTCTTTTTGAAGAGGAAAACGGTAAAATTATTGCTATGCATCACCCTTTTACATCACCCACCAAAGATACCATTGAATACTTAAATTCCAATCTTTTAAAAGTAAATGCAAGAAGTTATGATTTAACTTTAAATGGTTTTGAATTATCTTCTGGTTCAGTTAGAATTAATAATCTAGATCTTCAAAAGAAAATATTTAATATTTTAAATCTAAATGAAAAACAAATACAGGATAAATTTGGTCATTTTCTTGATGCATTTAATTATGGATTTCCTCCACATGCCGGAACTGCTTTTGGGATTGATCGTATTTTAATGATTATTACCAAATCTCAATCAATTAGAGATGTAATACCGTTTCCTAAAAATACTCATGGTTATGATATGATGTTTGATTCACCTTCATTAGTTGATGATTCTTCATTAGAAGATTTATCAATTATTATTAAAAAGTAAATTTAATATATAATGTATTTATGAAAAAAACAATGATTTTTATTTTAACACTAATTATCATTTTTGTTATTGGAACCATCATCGCAATAACATTAGACCATTTTGGTCTTAATCCCCTTCCGTCAACAATACTTCCCAAATAGGACAAATTATGAATCAAATCTCTAAAGAAATAAGTGTTATTGAATTTTGTAATGATAATAAATTAGAAATAATTAATAAAGATAAAATAAAGATTACAACAACCATTAAAAGACCTGCCATAAATAGATTAGGATTGGAATTAAAAGGTTTTATTGAAAATGAAAATTTAAATAAAAATATTATTGGATGAGGGACTGTGGAATCTCATTGAATGTCTTCTATTGATAAGAAAGATTTAGATTTAACATTATCTAAAATTTTTAATTATAATCCACCGTTAGTAATTTGTTCAAAAGGCGTTAGTGAAGAGAACAAAAAAATCATTGTTAAAAATGCAACAAAATTTAATGTTCCAGTTGTTTTCTCAGACTTGCCCCTTTCATCGATTACAACAACTATTGGTGTATATTTGTCGTCTTTTTTTGCTCAAAGCGAATTTGTTCATGGTTCACTTATTATTATTAATAGTATCGGTGTATTGGTAATCGGAAAATCAGGAATTGGAAAATCCGAAGTTATTTTAGATTTAGTTCAAAAAAACCATATTTTTGTTTCTGATGATGCTGTTTTAATTAAAAGAATTGGTAATAATTTTATTGGAGAATCTCCATTATTAACTCAAGATATTTTGGAAGCTCGAGGATTGGGCCTTATGAATATAAGAGCAATTTATGGCGAAAAATCTATACGCAAATCCACAACTATTGATTTAGTTGTGGAGTTAGAACATTATGAAGCAACTTCTCAATTTGATCGTTTAGGAAATAAAAATTTATTTTATTTGGTTTTAGGTGGTAAAATTAATAAGATAAAAATTCCAGTAACACCAGGGAGAAGTGTTTCTTCACTAGTGGAGGCAGCCGTGAATTTGCATATTTCAAAATTAAATGGAATTGATGCCTTGGAAATTATACAAAATAGAGAAAAAGAGAGGTAATTTATAGTGATTAGAGTAAATAATGTCCCTTCCATTCCAGAAGGAACCCCTACCATCATTCCAGGAATAAATTTATCTCTTTATCCTCTTTGTATCACTTTAGGAATTATTGCATCTATAATTACAATAGGTTATTTTTGAAAAAGGGAAAAATATTCTAGTGATATTTTATTAAAACTAATTATAATTACCATTCCTTCTGCATTAATAGGTGCTCGTTTATTTTATATTTTTGAAAGATTAATTGCTGATCCTGCAAATCCATTCCCAGGATCGCAATGATATGCCATTTGAGAAGGTGGATTATCCATTCAAGGTGGTATTATTGTTCCGTTATTTTTAAATTTATGGTATTTAAATTCCAAGAAAGATATTATTGATGTTAAAAAAGCATTTGGTATTATTCTTCCAACAGTTTTAATAGGTCAAGCAATTGGTAGATGAGGTAATTTTGCTAATCATGAAGTTTATGGAAGAATTACAGATCGTGAATCTATAATTTGATTAGGAAGTGCTATTGCTGATAATATGTTTATAAATGGAGAGTATCGTCAACCTTTATTCTTCTATGAATTTTTAACATCATTGATTGGGTATATCATTATTTGTTGAATTATTTTAAACTTAGGTTTACTAAAACCAGGTTCAACTGGAGCACTTTATTTAATTTGATATGGAATAGTTAGAACAGCTATGGAACCCTTAAGAGAGGAATCATATATATACTATACAATTTTATCAATTTTATTTTTGGTAGCAGGGGTTATTTTGCTTATTTATTTTGAATTTGTCGGAAGAAAACAATATATTATTAAAAAAGTTGGTTTATTGAGACAATATGAGTTTAAAAATGCAAGAATTATTTTACCTTTAGCTACTTCTTCAAAATGAATTAACGAATAAAAAAAAAGAGGAAAAAAATGGAAAAAAATATTTTTGATGTAATTATTATTGGTGCAGGACCTGGTGGATTAAATGCTGCCCTTTACGCTGCAAGAGCTAATTTAGATGTTCTTTTTATTGAAAAAGGAGCCCCTGGCGGAAAAATGACTACTACCTTTAATGTATCTAATTGAATTGGCACAGAAGAAATAAGGGGTGCTGAATTATCATTAAAAATGTTTAATCATGCTAAAAAAAGTGGAGCAAAATATAAATTTGGAACAGTTGAAAAAATAAATGATATTTCTCATTTTGAAAAAGAAATTATTCTTTCTAATGGAGAAAAGTTATATTCTAAAACAGTAGTAATAGCTTCTGGAATGAAGAATAGAGTTCCAATGGAAATTGAAGGAATTCGCGATTATGAAAATAAAGGTGTTTCTTATTGTTCAATTTGCGATGGACCTTTATATGGTAATGTTCCACAAGCTATTATTGGTGGAGGTAATTCAGCCATTGAAGAAGGTATATACCTTTCTTCAATAGCGGAAAAGGTTTATATTTTTGTAAAAGATAAAAAATTAAATGCTGAATCATCAATAGTTGATTCTTTGAAAAAGAGAAATAATATAGAAGTTTTTTTTGAATCACAAGTAAAAAAAATAATTGGAAATGAAAAAGGGATTGAAAAAATTTTAGTTGATGTTAAGGGAGAAAATAAAGAATTTTATGTTTCTTCTCTTTTCCCATATATAGGGTTTATTCCTGTGGTGGATTTTGCATCTCATTTAGATATTTTTGATAATTCTGGTTTTATTATTACTGATAAAAATATGGAAACCAAAATTAAAGGAATTTTTGCCATTGGAGATATACGTACTAAAGAAATTAGACAAATTATTACAGCCGCTTCTGATGGAGCTATTGTTGGTAAATTTTTAGCAAATGAAATCACTAAATAATTAATTTTCCAAAAACTGATTTAGTTTCTTTTTAGATTTTTTAATAGCATCAAAAACAGCGGCTCTAGTAGTTGCTACAATTTCTGATATTTCCTTTAAAGAAAGATCTTCATACAAATAGAGTTTCATTATTTGAAGTTGGTTTTGTGTTAATATAAATGGATATTTTTCCACAATTTCAATATATTTCTCTCTATCTTCTAACTGTTCCATAAAATTATTATATAGAAATAATTAAAGTAAAAAAACTTTTTAAATATAAAAAAGGTTATAATGAAGTTGTATATTTTCTAAAACTTTTTTAAAAAATAAATGAGGTATATGAAATTTAATGTTGATAAAGATGAATTATACTATATATCTTTAGGAGATTCAATTGCTGAATCTTTAAATATTGATTACCAATATGGAATTTCTGGTTATTTTGATAAAAAAAACAAAGAAATTCATGGTATTTCATATCCTGCTTTTTTAGCAAGACTTTATCAAGAAGCAGGAATTAAAATTAAATATTTTGAGAATTTTGGCCTTTCAGGTTCTAAAACTAAACAATGATTATATTTTTTATCAGAAAAAAACTACAATTATTCCCAATCAAAAAAATTTATTGATAATGTTACTAAAAATTATGACAATTTAAATGAACCGGACAAACCTAGAATTTCAAGACAATTTGGAGATTTTGGAATAATTAACAAAGGCGATTTTGATTATTTAAAAACCCAAATTAAAAAAGCGAATTTAATAACAATTAATATTGGTGCAAATGATGCAAAAGAATTATTGCCATTTTCTAATTTTTTCAATATTTTTTTATCTAAAATTGATATTGAAAAAAATATTGAATTGGTAAATTTAGAAGCAAAAAAAATAATTAAACAAGTATCAGAAAAAATTATTTTAATTATTAATAATATAAAAGATATAAATCCTAATTGTAAAATAATTTTAGTAGGGTATTTAAAACCATTAAATAGAATTGCTCATGTTTTTGATGAAATTGTAGATAATCAATCTCCTGAAATAAAAGATAAATTAAGTATAAAATTATTAGATTGATTAAATGAAATTATGAAAATTTCAGCTAAAAAAACAAATATTGATTATATTAATTTTTTTAATGATGATGTTTGGTATAAAAATTCCAAAATTTTTACCAAAAATTTTTATGATATTCATCCTTCTCTTGCAGGATATAAAAAAATTGCACAACAAATTTTTTTAAAAACTACTTTAGATGATTTTTATTTTTTAAAAGCCAATAGTGTTGAAACTGTTCAAAATAAGATTCCTGAATTTAATAAAAAATATTTTGAAAGTGATTGAGGGTATTTTAATAATTTTTTTGATTTTTCAAAAACCAATATTACTGATACACAATTAATTAATATAGCTTTTGGTAAAAATAATAATTTTATTTTAGAAACTAGTAAATTTGAGAAGGAATATGATAAATATTTAGTTAAAAATAATAATTTTGACTATATAAGAGAGGCGATTATTTTAGATGATTTAAATTCTAAAGTATTTGTTGACAAAATTTGTATTTTTTTTGAAGAAAAAGGATTAGATCCTCAAAATTTAATAAGAAAATTTTTAGCAAAAAATAAAGTTATAGATATTTTCACTAATGTTATTGCAAATCCAATTTTTATCAATGTTGTTATTGATAAAATCCAAATTAAAATTGATGCTCATGAATCCCAAAATAATAAAATTAATTTAAGCGAGTTAAAAAAAATAATTATAGGAACATTTTTAGATCGCAAAAATATCTTTATTTTTCTGCAAAAATTTTTAGAAGTTTTATATGAAACTAAAGATTTGCAAATTATTTATAATTTAAGAAAAATAATAATTTATACAATTGCTAATTATTTAAATAATGATAGTAAAAGTAGGGAATTTTTTATGTTTTCCCAAAATCAATTACATGAATTTCTAAAAAGAAAAGAATTAAATTCTCTTAATGAATTATCAGATATTTTATTAGAAATTATTTTTAATAAAAATAATAAAAATGAAATTATTAAAAATATTGTTAATAGCTTTTTCGAATTAATTAAGGAGAAGAAAAATTTCTCAAATCTTAATGATTTATTTTATGATTATTTTATTAAACTTTTTGATGGCTTAAATTTAAATAAAATAATAGAAGAATTATTAGAAAAAGAAATTGCTAGAGAAAAAATAATTGATTCTTTTGTTTCGTTTTTTAACTTACAAAACATTAAATGTCAAGACAGAGATTTAATTAATGAATTTCTTTATTTTGTAATCAAAAAATCTAAAAAAGATATTTATTTCAACAAAATTTTCATTAAAATATTAACTTTTAGTAAAAAACAAAAAAATGATATTCTTGATAAGAACTGAATTGATTTTATTTTTTCTATTAAAAATGAAGAATTATTAAATTTTATAAACAAATTAACTTCTTTTAAAATTAGCAATCAAGAAGAAGATTTAATTTCCAATTTTATTAATTTAATTTTTGACAAATCCCCTATAGAGGAAGGAACTATTTTTAATATTTTAAAAAATATTAATCCTCCTACTATTTTTCTAAAAAAAAATAAGAGAATTTCTTATTTTATTTTAATGAAAGAAGTAATTAATAAATTTGAAATTTTTAATAAAATTTATAAAAATTTAACCACTATTATTTATCACTCATTTCAAAGGGAAAAAAAGAATAATAATATATTAAATGATTTAGAGAATCATTATTTTAAAGTTTTATTTCGTTTTATTTCTTCCACTATTCTTTTTGCTTTTTCAGTTTTCCAAAAAAATATTAATATAAATATTTTTTGATTTGGAAATGAAAAAAGTAGTCAAAAAATACCGTCTATTACTGGCATATTGTATCATTCTTTTATAAATAAAGACAAAACAAATACAAAAAAAGAATTAGGAAATTTAATTTTTAAAAATACAGAAAAAACTATTGATAATAAAAAAATTGATGAAAATAACTATACCAAAGACCATTTTTTATATTATGTTTATACTTCCAAAAAATACCCAAAAAATAAATTTAAAGAAAATGAAGAAAAATTAGAAACAATTTTAAAAGCTATTAAAAATGGTCAATGATAATGAAATAAATTGTATAATTATTTTGTAAGGATGTAAAATGAATTTTTTAAACATTAATGATTATCTTAATAAAACAACAGAACAACTGTTTAGTCAGGAAAAAAAATTTAGACCATTTTTTATTGCATTTTTTGCAACTCTTTTAGGATTATTTTCTTTATATTTAACATCAGGAATTCTTTCTGCTGTTTTTTGGCCCCAAAATTCAGAAACATTCAAATCCATTTTTGAACGAAACAATTTTACAATTTCCTTAGAACAATATTTAAATGTAATGGCTTTTCAAAATATTGCCCCTGCTTTTGTGCAAAGCGCTATTTTATTAGGTTGTTTATTTGCTTTTGCTTTTTCATTGAAAAAATGTTATAAACTTAAAAATTTATCTAAATTAAGTTCATTTCCTACATTATTTGTTGGTTTTATTGCTATATTTGGTTCATCTAATTTAATTTTTTCTTTCATTAGTGGAAATTTTATTTTGAATTGAAGCGATCCTTCTTTCATTATTAATTTTGTCGCTACTATTTCTACTATTTTAATCTGGTTTTTTGTTTCAAGATATGTGACACTAATTAGAAGATTTTTCCAGACAGCAGAACAAAAAGATTTTATTCAACAATTGTCACAAAATTTCCAAAAAAATTCTTCAAATCCATTTTCTGCTAATGCTAACAGCAATTCATCAACTCAAAATAATGAAAAAAATAAAAATGAAAATAATGTGGATGACGATATTAAAAATTCTCCACTTTGGGGAATGAAAATTTCAGAAATAAGATTAGTGGCTGAAAAATTATCAATTTCTGGTACTGAAAATATGAAAAAAGAAGAATTAATTAAAACTATTTTAAATGTAACATCTTTCAATAAAGCAACAGAGCACATTGTAGAAGAAGAAAAAGAAGAAGAAAAAGAAGAAGAAGAATCTTAAAATATATATAATATGCCATTTAAACCTAAGACAAATCCTAAAAATATTGCTAATATTAAATTCGAGGTAACTATAAATGGTTATTCTCCTATTGCAGTAGATATTTTGTTGGATACAATAATTGAAGATTATCAAAATTTTGAAGAATATATAAAAAAAATAGAAATTGAAAATCAAAATTTAAAAAAAGAATTAATTGAATCCAAAAATATTCAAGATAAATAATATTTATGTTTTTAGAAGAAAATATTGAAGGATTAGTCATTGATCATATTGATTCAAATATAATAAATGGTTTAATAATTAAAGTTTTATCAAAAAAAGAAATTTATTATATTAAAGCTAAAGGTGTTAAAAAAATAAATTCTAAAAATAGACTTAATATTCAAATTGGGATGAAAAGTGAATTTTCTGTTTTAAAATCTGGAAATACTTATTTACTAAAGAAAGCAGTTTTAATAAAGGACTATTTTGTTAATCATCGAGATGACTTTCTATTTATTAAAAATTTTTTGGAAGTTTTTTCTTTTATTAAAGAAAATAATAGTACATTTTTAATAACATTTTATGAATTAGAAGATTATATTATTTCTCATGATAGAAATTATTGAGTAAGAACATATTTGTTAAAAACAATTTTATTTGCCAAAGGATTAAATATTGTATTTGATCATTGTATTGTATGTGGAAGCAACCAAAATTTATATAGTTTTAATTTTCATGAGGGTGGAATGATTTGTAAAATACATTCTAAAAATAAAACAAATTTAAGCGAATTAAAATCTTTTTATTTTTTATCTAAAAATTTTATGGATTATTTTTCAAATACTAGTGCTAAAGATAATTTAATAATTTATGAAAAAATGAAAATTTTTTTAATAGAAAATTAATAATCATGGTCAAAAGAGATATGGCAGGGGCTAGAGGAATCGAACCCCCACAAGCAGGTTTGGAATCTGCAGTACTGCCATTATACTAAGCCCCTATAATAGAATTATAAAAGAAAATTTTTTTATACTGTTTAAAAGTATAATTAATAAATGAATGAATACATTGTTTTAATTGAAAAATATAATCAAACTGGAGAAGGAATTGCTTTTATCAATTTAAAACCAGTTTATATTTTCGGTTCGATTATTGGTGAAAAGATAAAAATAAAAATAATTGAAGATAAAAATAAATATTTTATTGGAGAAATAGTAGAAATTATTACTCCTTCTTTAAATCGAAGAAATATAACAATTCCCAATCAAAAAGATATTGGTGGTTATGAATTAATTCATATGAACCAAAATGAACAAATATCTTTTAAAATTTCTAAAATTAAAGAAGCCTTTCAACAAATTGCAAATTATTATATTGAAAAAATTGATTTTATTGCATCTAAAAATGAATTTTATTATAGAAATAAAATAACATTGCACAATGGTTTTTTTCATAAAAAAAACACAAATGAACCTATTGAAATTAATGATTATAAATTGTCAAAAATTGAGCCTAAAACATCATTAAATGGAGAAATAATTATTCGAGAATTAGAAAATAGAATTGAAGGAAATAGTAATCAAAAATTATTTAATTATGATAAAATGTTAGGTTTTAATTTTAGAATTAATATCAATTCCTTTTATCAAGTTAACAAGGAAATTACTGAAAAAATATATAAAGAAATTTTACAAGAAGTTATTAGTGGAGGAATTACTATTGATCTTTATTCAGGTATAGCTACAATTGCAATTATTGTTGCTAATAAATCTAAAAAAGTAGTTTCAGTTGAAAATAATTCTTTTGCTCATAAAGATGCAATTTTTAATGCTCAAAAAAATAATATAAATAATATTACCTTTGTAAAAGAAGATGTTCTGAAGTTTTTAGCAAATAACCAAATTGAAGCAGATACATTAATAGTCGATCCTTCTAGAAGTGGGCTTAATAAAAAAATATGTGAATACATACTTAATAATGTAAAACCTAAAAAAATAATATATCTTTCATGTAAGCCCGCTACCCAAGCAAGAGATTTTAATTTTTTTAAAAATCAATATACTTTAAAAAAGATTCTTTTTTTTGATATGTTTCCTCAAACCAATCATTGTGAAACACTAATGATTTTAGAAAAAAATTAACTTTCATCAATTAATTTTTTAGCAAAAAAATACACCATAATCATTGCTTTCACATCATTTTCACAGTATTTTTTAAGATCAAAAGAAATTGTTTCCCATTCTCTATTACCAATATCACCTAAAAATCTACTTATTCCTTTTTCCATTGCCATTAAACCGTTTTGAATTTTTAAGTCTTTGTAAGGAGTTATTTTGTAAGATAATTCAATATTTTTTTCATTAATATATTTTTCAATTTTTTTAATAGAAGAAAATCCGTTTAATTCTCATAAAAAAATAGGCGGAAAGGCATTTCCACTATTAATAGCAAATAAATCTAATAAATCAATAGTATTATCAATAATATGTTTAACTTTCTCTTCATATACATTATATTCCGTCATCATTTTTTTATCTATACAAACAGGAAGGAGGAATGTTAGCATTTCTTTTAGCCTAGTGTTTTCATAATTTTTATTATAAACAACATATTTTGCTTTGTCTCAATAAATAGCATCAATTATTTTAAAAAAATCCTCATATTTTATATTTTTAGTATCAATTACTATATTGTTAGATTTATCAAGTTTTAAATTTTTTTCACTTTTAATAACAGAAACCTGAAATACTATTTGTTGATACGGAAAGGTATTTTCTAAAATAGAAAATGGTAAAGAAAAACCTTCAAAATCATATCAAACAGTATTATTTAATTCAATTTCTTCAATAATATTTAGCGCTAATTCTTTATCAATTTTATTTTCTTGTCTATTTATTGAATTAATAACAATTTTATCATTATAATAATCTAACAATTTTTCATATTCACCAGATAATTCTTTAGTTTTTTTCTTATTAATTAATTTACCACTTAAAGGTAGGTTTTTAGGATAAATACACTTAACTAAGTCATTAAAAAATGGATTTGATCCAAATACAGTTATATCATCATCAAGATGATTTTCTAATTTAGCATCTTTTGCATTATTTATATAATGAATATAGTGATTAATAGAATTAAGAGATATATCTTTTGTAATAATTCCAGATGAAATTTTTTGAAAAATTGTATTTTTTTCTTTTTTAGGATCTCCTAAAAAAGCTTCTTGCTTGCTTGCAATATTTTTTTTAAATTCTTCTTTGGGCTTTCTTTTATTTTTAGTACTATTACAATAAAATGTTTCTGAAAAAGTAATTTTATCAATTCCATTTTTTTTAATTTCAATAGTGTATATTGAATAATCTTCAATTTCGATGCCATTTTTTTTAATTATTTCATAGTCATAAAATGCTTTTAAATAATCCTTTAATTTTGTTCCGGTATTATAATTAAAATTAGAAATTTTTTTTAATTTTTTATTATAAATTGTAGGTTTGGCAACTGCATTTTCTAATTGAAAAACTGGATATAAAACAATATCAATTTTTTCATCATTAATGGCTTCATTTGTTTTTTTAATGGCTAATTCTTCATTTTTTTCGCTATTAATATAAATATTTAAATTTTCTTTTTTAGCATTTTGAATAATAAAATTATTAAAGGCATTTTCTACAATTTCGAATCCCTTTTTGGTTACCTCAATTTTTTCTAATTCTGTTTCTTCATTATCTTCAATTTCCCAAAAATTATTCATCTCCTCTATTTCTTCATCATAATCATCTATTTTTAAACTCTCTGGCTTATTTCATATAAAATATTTTTGGCAAATTAGAGATTTATAAAAAATATTAAAAGTTATTTTATATATTTTCATAAGTTAATGTTAATTTTCCATCATTACTTCATTTTTCAAGTAATTTTTTATATTCATCTTTATTTTCACATTTTAAATATTCAATTAAGTCACCATCTTTTTTTAAGTCAAATTTAGGAGAATAACCAAGAGTTGTTCATTTTTTATATCATGATTTAATTTTAAAAATATCATCTTCAACTTGTTCTTTATTAATTTGGAATTTATAGTTTTTAACTATTCTATTTTCAATCGGAAAATTTTCCGGATTTTCATAATCTTCATCTTTTAAAAAAGTAGCCACAATTCAAAATTCCTGCGAACCCATTAAATATGAATATAATTGTGCTTGTTTTAAGTATGAAAGTGGAATACCAAAAGAATTCCAATTATCATAATTTTTTAATCCGGTGGTTTTAATTTCTAAAATGATATTTCTATCCTTTAAAAAACCATCAGGAATACCACCAACAATTTCATCTTTTTCTTTAAAATAATCGAAATTATATTTAACAGGATCAAAGGTTTCTATTTCTGTTTTTAACTTTTCTCTTAGAACATTAATTACTAATGGTTCAATAGCAATTCCGGCATCCACATATTTTCTATCTAAAATTGGCAAGCCAAGTCATGAAATATTTGCAAAAGCAGCAAATTCTGATTTAAAATTATCTGTTAAAAGAACATCTCCTATTGAAGAACCTCCAATTTTTTTAAAACCAAATTTATTTCATAATTGAGAATTCAATAATTTTTTATGAAATTCCTCATTCAAAATAATAATTTGTTCTTCTCAGTTGATTGTATATTCTTTATTATTATAAAAATGTCTTTTTGAAATTGATGCCATATTAAATCAATTATAAAGTTATTAATAAAATATTTTTTATAATTAAATTTATGAGAATGAGATTGGATAAATTTATTAGTTTGCAAAAAATTACTAAAAGCAGAAATGAATCCCGTTTTTTTATTAAAAACAAAAAAATTTTTGTTGACAATAATGTCATAGTTGATCCATCGTTTTTAATAGATCCTTTAGTTAATGAAATTAAATTTAATGGAAACATTCTTAAATACGATGAATATATTTATATTGCTTTAAATAAACCAAAAAATTATGTTTGTGCCAACAAAGACAATTTTAATAAAAGTATATTAGAATTAATTGAGAAAAAAGATAATAAAAATCTTCATATTGTAGGGAGATTAGATAAAGATACCACCGGGCTTATACTATTAACAAATAATGGAGACTGAACACACAAGTTAAAAACACCTAAAACCAATCTTGAAAAAGAATATTATGTTTTATTAGAAAGAGAACTTACAAATCAAATGATTAAAGATTTTTTAAGTCCTATGAAGCTAGATGGAAAAGCTTTAAAACCAGTTAAAATACATCAAATTTCTAGTTTTGAAGTGAACGTTATTTTAGTTGAAGGAAAATTTCATCAAATTAAAAGAATGTTTCATAATATTGGAAATAATGTAATTGATTTAAAGAGAATAAGAATTGGAAATTTAAAATTAGATGATTTAAAAATTAAAGAGAAAGAATATGTGAAAATTGATGGGAATATAATTAATTCTCTATTAAAATAATATATAATTTAATTGAACAGAATTTGAAAAAATTTTGTTTGGATTTTTTAAAAAAATATAAATTAAGGATTAATAAATAATGATAAGTGTATATAGTGAAATTGGAAAATTACGCAAAGTTTTGGTTCACACTCCCGGAAAAGAAATTGAATATATTTCTCCAAGTAGATTAGATGAATTACTTTTTTCAGCATTGTTAGAACCAGTTCAAGCGAGAAAGGAACATAAAGATTTTATTAAGATATTAGAATCACAAGGAATTGAAGTTATTCAATTAGTTGATTTATTGTCTGAAACTTGAGATTTAGCAAGTGAAGGCGAGCGTAGTAAGTTTATCGAAAAATATTTAGATGAAGTAGAACCTAAAATTACAACATCTGAAAACAGAAAAAAAATTAAGGATTTTATTTTATTAAATAAGAATTCAAAAATAATTATTTCAACTATGATGTCTGGACTAAAAGCAAAAGAAGTTGGTATAGAGCAAGAAAATGAATTTGCCGTTGATCCTTTGCCTAATCTTTATTTTACAAGAGATCAATTTGCCTCTATTGGTAAAGGGGTAACAATCAATAGAATGAAGTATAAAACACGAAGAAGAGAAACTTTGTTTTCAGAATTTATTTTTGATTGCCATCCTGAGTATAAAAATACAAAAAGATATGCAAACAGAACAGACAAACATACTATTGAAGGTGGAGACATTTTTATATATGATTCCAAAACATTAGTTATGGGAGTTTCTGAAAGAACTGAATTAGAAGAAATTGAATCAATTTCAAAGAAATTAATTCATGAAGAATCATTAACATTCGAAAGAATCATTGCAATTAATGTTCCTAAAAAGAAAAATTTAATGCATTTAGATACTTGATTAACTATGATTGATTTTGATAAATTTTTATATTCACCTAATATGATTGGTACTTTAAAAATGTGAGAAATTAATTTAACCAAAAATGGAGAAATTAAAACAAGTATTTTAAATATGTCTTTAGAAGAAATGTTATTTAAAATTACTGGAAAAAAACCTATTTTAATTCCGGTTGCTGGAGAGAACGCTTCTCAATTAGATATTGATTTAGAAACACATTTTGATGCAACTAATTATTTAGTGTTGGATAGAAGTGTTGTTGTTGGTTATGATAGAAACAGAAAAACTGAAGAAGCACTAAAAAAAGCGGGTGTTACTGTTTTATCTTTTAATGGTAATCAATTATCATTGGGGATGGGATCTGCGCGTTGTATGTCTATGCCATTAATCAGGGATAGAAACAAAAGATAAACTTATTAAAGAAAGAGGAAAATATGCCAGTTAATTTAAAAGGAAGAAGTTTAGATTCATTACTTAATTTCACAACTGATGAAGTAAAATACTTAATTGATTTATCAATTGATTTAAAAAAAACTAAATATCAAGGATTACAAACTAATTTAAGACCATTTATTGGAAAAAATATTGCTATAATGTTTCAAAAAGATTCTACAAGAACTCGATGTGCTTTTGAAGTAGCAGCTTCTGATTTAGGAGCAGGGGTAACATACATTGGCCCACAAGGTTCCAACTTTGGAAAGAAAGAATCAATTGAAGATACAGCTAAAGTACTTGGAAGGTTTTATGATGGAATCGAATTTAGAGGCTATTCTCAAAAAGACGTTGATGCATTAGTTAAACATTCAGGAGTTCCTGTTTGAAATGGATTAACTGATGAAGAGCACCCTACACAAATTATTGCTGATTTTATGACTATGAAAGAAAATTTGGGTGATTTAAAAAATAAAAAATTAGTTTTTATTGGTGATATCAAAAATAATATGGGCCATTCATTATTAATTGGAGCCGCTTTTACAGGAATGAATATTGTTTTGTGTAGTCCAAAAAAATATCATAATCTAGTGAGAAAAGATGTTATTGAAAAATGTAATAAACTTTTTGAAAGAAATGGTGGATCACTAACATTTTCAGATGATAAATTAATAGCTGCTAAAAATGCTGATGTTATTTATACAGATGTTTGAGTATCTCTTGGTGAAGCATTTGAACTTTTTGATGAAAGAATTGGTGAATTACACGATTATCAAGTTGATATGAAAATGATTAAACAAGCAAAAGAAAATGTTATTTTTATGCATTGTTTACCGGCCTTCCATGATAAAAATACTGAATTTTCAAAAGAAATTGCTGAAAAATTTGGAAAAAAATATAAAAATATTAAGGATGGAGCAATGGAAGTAAGTGATGAAGTTTTCCAATCTAAATTTAATAAATCTTTTGATCAAGCCGAAAATAGAATGCATTCAATAAAAGCTATTATTTTGGCAACTATAGGATATTAAAATGCAAAAGATTGTTATAGCTTTAGGTGGAAACGCTTTAGGAAATGACCCTGATGAACAAAAAAAATTAGTTCAATTACCTGCAAAAAAAATTGTCTCACTAGTAAAAGAAGGAAATAAAGTAATTGTTGGACATGGTAATGGACCACAAGTTGGAATGATTTTTAACGCATTTAGTGATGCTAAAAAACAGAATGATAAAACACCATTATTATCTTTTTCAGATGCAGGTAGTATGTCACAAGGATATATTGGAATTCATTTATCTAATGCTATTTCTAATGAATTAAAAAAACAAAAATTATCTAATGAAGTTCTTTATTTACTAACACAAACTATTGTAGATAAAGACGATGTTGCTTTCAAAAATCCAAGCAAACCAGTGGGGCCTTTTTATAAAACACTTAGAGAAGCAGAAATTAATAATTCAAATAGTATCATTATCGAAGATTCTGGAAGAGGCTTTAGAAAAATTGTTCCTAGTCCTAAACCAATAGATTTTATTGGATTAAAAACATTTAATTCAATAATCAATAATGAATCATCAATTATAATTTTGGGTGGTGGCGGAGGAATTCCTACTATTTTAAAAGACGATAATTATTGTCCTATTGATGGAGTAATTGATAAAGATTTTTCTCTTTCATTGATAGCTGATAAAGTTGGTGCAGATCTTTTTATTATTTTAACAGCTGTTGATTTTATTTATATTAATTTTAATAAAGAAAATCAAACAGCATTAAAAGAAGTTAAGATTAAAGATTTGAAAAAATATATTATTGAAGGGCAATTCGCAAAAGGAAGCATGCTTCCTAAAGTAGAGGCTGCAATTAGTTTTATTGAGAAAAATAAAAATAAAATTGCAATTATTGCTAATTTAGATAAAATTGAAGAAGCTATAATTGGTAAAAGTGGAACTAAAATTATTTATTAAATATTAATTACTATTAGTAATAAAAGAAAGGATTTTATGAAAAGAAAATCACAAAATAAGTCTAATGCTTATAAAAGTATTGCTAATGCTCCTTTAAAAAAGAAAATATCATTTTTTTCAGCTATGATGGTTGTAGTAGGATCTTCAGTTGGAGCTGGAATATTTTTAAAATCAAAAGCAGTTTTAGAAGGTTCTCATGGAAGTTTGGTTTTGGCTATTTTTACTTGAATAATTGCTGCATTTGCAGTAATTGCTATGGCTTTAGCATTAATTGAAATTGCTAGTGCAAGAAATGATAATTTATCTTTAATAGGATGATGTAAAACATTTAACTCAAGATTTATTTATAAAGCTTCTAAAAATTTTATGTTTTATATTTATTTGCCATTAACTTATTTTTTTATGCCACTATATTTTATAATCCAACTCCAGGATGGTATTGGTGTTTGAACTCATAGTACAGGAAGTTCATTAGCTCCCTTTAGTTTTGGGACAAATGTTGATTGATTAATTTGATTGATAGTTGTTTTTGTTATAGTAATTTATTTCGCAATTATTTCTGGATATTCATCAAGAGTTGGTAATATTCAAAATCTTGGAATAACTTTTGTAAAATTTATTCCATTAGCAGTAGCTGCAATTATTGGTTTTATTTATGTAGGAACAAATGGAGATACTAGTGTTATAAATCCTGGGTTTGGACCTAAACCATCTAACCCCACTTCTTTATCGGCTATGACTCCAGGATTTGGAATGTTTATTGCAATGGCAGGAATATTTTTTACTTATGATGGATTTTATGTAACATCAGGACTTCAAACAGAAATGGCAGAACCTAAAAAAACACCATTAGCTATTTTATTTGGTCTATCATTAGTAACAATTATTTATTTAACAATAGCTATTTCAATGTCATTAAATGGTACAGGAAATTTTTATGGCTTCGGTGAATGATTACTTAATAATAATCAAGGATGAATTTTTGGAGTAATAAATATTCTAATTGCTATTGGAATATTAGGAATAATAAATGGATTTTCAATGTGAGCCCCCAGATTTATTGAAGATTTAATTAAAGAAAAAGAATTACCGTTTTCAAATAAATTCATTAATAAATTAAATCCAAATAAGCCTAAAATTGGAATAATTTATTCACTAGTTTTATCTATTCCAATAATATTTATCTTTACTGTCATTGGAGTTTTTGGATATATCCCGGGCGGTTATAATGGAGCAGGTTATGGAACCGGGATGGAAAGTTTATACAATTTTGCAGATTTAATGGCTAATTGAACAGCGCTTTTTGCTTTTGCTTTTATTGTTGCTTCTATTTATGGTTGTTTAAAAAATCGTAAAACTCAAAAGATTAAAACTGATGAGAAAAAATACTTTAAATCTATGGCTATTATTTCAATAATAATAATGTCTATTGCTCTTTTTGTTACAATTTTTGCTCCTATATTTGATTTATTAATTTTATTTTATATAGATGTAACAAATGAAGAGATTATAAGTAGAGTTATGCTTATTATTGTTTTATTTGTATTTCTTGCTTTAACTTTTTTACCAACCATTATTGAAGATAAATTATTGCAAAAAAAGAAAAACAAATTAACGATTTAATAAATTTTTATTTTTCTTATTTAAAAAAACAACTTAAAATAAAATTTAAGTTGTTTTTTTATTTTTCTTTAGTTACTTATAATGTGATTTCATCAATTTCTAAATTCAATTTCTTTGTAATAATGCCACCATTTACATTAAAATCTAATGATCAAAAAGTTTTAACTTTATATGAGTTTTCTGTAACTTTAGTTACTATTATTTCATCATTTAGATAACTATAAATATTTTTAACATACATTCCATTTAATAGACCATTGTGGTTTTGGCTTTTTTTAAAATGATTTAATAAAGTATCAAAACTTGATATTGTACTATTAAAATTTCCGACAAATTCAATCCCTAAATTTTTATATTGCAATAAGATTAATAAAGGATCTGTATTGTTAGCATTATTTTCTTCTCAGATTCCACTATATATTCTCTTTTTGTTTAGAGAATTAAAACTTCTTTGAAAATCTTCAACATTCATTCTTTTTTCTTTTCCAATTTCTAAATTAGTAATTTTTGCTAAATCAATTTTAATGTTTTTATAAAATGTTGTATCAGTTTGATCTTCTTTATTTTTACTAAAAAGAACATTATAATTTTTATCATCATCAAATTCTTTTGTGGTTTTAAATCCCTCAAATTTTTGAATTTTACTATAAGTTTGGTCTTCTTCAGAACTATCGTTTTTATTTTGGTCAATATAAAATTCTCATTCTATTGTGCCATTCAAATCATCAACCTTCATATCAATTGTTTTTAAAACAATATTCTCTGAATTATTTAAATATTTATTAAGAACATTTTCATCTAATGTGACATAATTACCTTCTAAAGAATCATTTTGTGTCTTTCAATCTGTATATAAATTAGAAGCAAAAATATTTTTGTTATAATTTTCTGTTGTTTTAGTGTTATTAATTAAATATTTGAAAACATCAGATTCATTAATAATAATTTGGAATTTTCCAGTAGTTGTTTCTTTAAATTTGATAGGCTCTTGTGTTAATATTGTGTTTCAATTATTATTCTCATATTTATGAAAATTTAGATTTGCATTAATTTGAATATTTCCTTGTACTTTGTTACTAATATTATTTATTTGGATTTGGAAAACAAAATCTGAAAGAATTTTATCATTTTTTAATTTTTTAATATTTATTGCTTTATTAAAACCTAAATCTCTAGTTTCAAATGTTTCAATATAATTAAATCATTCATCTTCACTTCAATTTTGCACTGTAGAACTATCTTGTAAATTTTTAATAAATAAATCTTTATTTATAGAAAACTTATTATATATTAAGGCATTAGTTATATATGATAAACCACTAAAACCACTAATCTTTATTTCTTCATTTTCAATCATATTTCCATTATAAGATCCATTTAAATTTAAAAATAATTCATTAGTTACTTCACTACCATTTTTAATAGTCAAAGTTAAGTTATTAGCGTATGATATTTTTGCCATTTGAAGTGCTATTAATTCATTAGATATTTTTGAAATAATAGTATTATTATCTAAGATTTTAAAATCTTGAATAATTTTTGCAAATTTGTCTACATTTAAGTTATTAACTATGCCACCCTTTTTAAATTTTTCAAAATCTTCTTCTGGTACAACTACACCATCATCTATTTTTTTAATTTCAACTTTATTTTCAATTATTTTTAGAGAATCTATAGTAGTATTTATTGTTATCAATAAATTACCAATTGCTTCAGCAGTTGGTTCCGTAATTTCAACAGCAATATTTTTAATCATTGATGATAAAGTATTAGAATTATTATTTTTAATTTCAAAATATTCGCTTAATTTTTCCTCATTTTTTTCTTCTAATAACGTTTTATCTCCACGAGCTTTATCAACTGAAATAGGACTAATTTTTTTTGGAATAATTTCCACTTTTTTAGTTGGAACATCAGCATTATTGCTACATGATATTATTATTGCACTAATAGAAAATATTCCCACTGTTGCTCCAGCAAATAAAAATTTTCTTTTTAAGTTAATATTCATTAAAAACCCCAATACATTTACTTTTATAATTATACTACTATTTTTTGCTAATATTTTAAATATGAATTCATTTGAAAATAATTCCAAAAAGCAAAGAAAATTATTTAATTTAATTGATAAAAGTTTTCTTTTTATTGATTTGACATTTTTAGAAGAAGCAATTCGTTTCTATAATAAATCCACTTTAGATCAATTGCTAAAAAAAGAAAATGATCATTTATTTTTAGTTGAATCTTCAGAAGAAGAAATTAAACACAATAATAATTTAAAACATATTAAGGATAAAAATAAAACATATATTGATAATATTTATAAAAAATTATATTATTTATATGTTATTGATTTTTCAATTGAATGAGAAAAATTTATAAGGGAAATTTTAATAATTGCTAATGTTGACTTACCTAAAAATAAAGTTAATTCATATGGCCAAATTATTGAAAAAAATATCAAAATTTATTTTCCAAATTTATACAATCATAAAGTTTATAAAAAAATTATTATTTTAAGACAAATTGCTAATGAAATAAAACATTCCAACAATCAAAAAAATTATTTTTTAAATAAAAATAATTTGCAAAAATTACTCGAAATTCAAGTTGATCTTTTTGAAAGTGAACATGGATATATAAGAAATTTTTTGAATTCTAATAATATTGATGAAAAAAGTAAAGAATATTTTGAAAATGAAGTCAAAAAATTAGATGCAATAAAGGAAAAAACTTTAAAAAATAAAAGATTAAGTATTTCATATATTATCAAATGTATGAGACTACAAATTAATGATTGATTTTACAGTGAATTTAGTTTTAATAAAAAAAGAGTGATTGAAGTTACTTTTGAAAACATAACGAGATTATTTATTGTTTTTAGTGATTTAGAAGAAAATAAAATAAGAAATAATCCTGAAAAATATTTTAATGATTAAAATATTTTTCAAAATAGTATATGATTTTATAATATGAGTAAGAGCAACTTAAAAAAATCATTTTCTTTGAATATAGAAAATTTAAAATTTAGTGACTCACATAAAGCAGTTTTTCAATTAGTAAATAAGTTTTTTTGAAAAACTAAAATTGGTTCTTTATCATTTTTTGTTTTTCCTTTATCATTTATGTTGATTTATTTTTTTATTGGAATGGATAGCACAAGTTCTAATATTTTTTCCTCTGGTTTACCGGCATTTTTCTCTTTCGGAATTTTACCTATTACTTTAGTTGTGTTGCCACAAATGTTAGTAGAAATTAAATCATCTATATTGCTTAGAAAAATAGCAGTTTCTAATTTATCCAAAACATGATATATTTTAATTGTTTTATCTACATATTTTTTAATAGTTATACTAGAAGCTCTTTATGTTTTGATAATGTATTTCATTTTTTTAAATAATGATTTACCAAAAGCTATTGAAAATGTAAATTGAGGTTATTTAGTTTTTGGATTACTTTCATTATTTATGGTTGCCGTTACTTTTGGAGTTATGTTAGGTGTTATTTTTAATACATCAATGTCAGTTCAATTGGTGGGATTTGCAATTGTCATGGCTACATTATTATTTTCTGGTCAATTTATTCCTATTCAAGTTATTGGAGATGTTGCTGCTATTAAATATATTGCCTTGTTTTCCCCCTTAAGTTATTCATTAGGAATTATAAATAATGTTTTAATTCCTTATTCTGGTGATCCAACAAATATGGATGCTATTAATGCTTTTAATCAAGGTGCTAATATTTTTGATTTTAGTAATACCTTTTTTATATACTCATTTGGTGAAAAAGTTGGAGAAGATGGAAAACCAATATATGAAGCCATTTCTATTTATCAAGGGTGGCAGAAAGCATTAAATATTTTTATGCCATTTGCTTTATTTATTGGAGTTAATATATTATCTTTAAAAAGATTTAAATGGTCAAATAGATAGGGATTTATGAAAAATATTTGAGAAATAATTAATAAAAAAGAAAAGAAAAACATTCAAAATAAATACGAAGATTTAGAAATAATTAAAAATTATTCTTCTAATTCTAATATTCTTATTGAAATTAAAAACTTAAAACAATCTTTTAAAACATTTAAAAAAGAAAAAATTATTTATGAAAATTTAAGTTTTAATATTTATGAAAATGAAAAAATAGCCTTTTTAGGTGGTAATGGTGCCGGTAAAACCATTAGTGTTGAATCTATTTGTGGATATAGAAAATATACAGATGGGATTATTAAATATAATTATTCATTTGTAAATAATCCATATGAAAAATTATCTGTTCAATTTCAAGATTTAAAATTTCCTTCTTCATTAACTGTAAAAGACTTAATAGATTTTGTTGTTCGTCTAGCTAATATTGAAATTAGTGATTTAGATGAATTTAATGACTTTTTAGAAACATTTCAATTAAAAGAAAACTTAAATATTAAAGTATCAAAATTGTCTGGAGGGCAACAACAAAGATTAAATGTTTTTTTAGCATTGTTAAATAAACCAAAAGTTTTATTTTTAGATGAATTTACTACAGGATTAGATATAGCTATTAAAAATGCAATCCAAAATTTTATTCTTAGTTTTTGTAATAAATATAAAATATCATTAGTTTTAATTTCTCATGATAATAAAGCTATTGAAGAAATGTGTGATCGTATTATTATTTTAGCAAATAAAAAAATAATGATAGATATGTCAAAAGAAGATATTATCAAAAAATTTGGTTCCGTTAATAATTTATTGAATAAATATATTATCGTTTAATTGCTATTGTAATTATCGCCTCATGTATACTTTTTAAGTATTGATTTAATTAAATTTATTTTTTGTTCAGTTGTTTTAGCAGAACTAATAATTTCATTTAAAAAACTACCATAAGAAGAATTTCCTCCAATCATAATATAACTTTGACTATAATTTAATTTTTCTCAATTTCTTGTTATTGGATTAAAATATTTTCCTAAATTATTCACATCTAAATTTCCAAATAGATTTTTTAATTCAGTATTTAAAATATTTCTTTTTTCTTCATGTGTTTTTCCTTTAGAAAAATTATCATTAAAATCATTAAAATCATCTCCAATTTTCATGATAACTTTAAATGATATTGAATTATTTGCTTCTACATTAATTTTTTTAGTAGATACATAATTCATTCTTTCCTCTTTTGTAAAGTAGCTTTTACTATTATTTTTTCATGGATCTAGTGATAATAAATCTACACCATTCATTCATCAAATTCAATCAGGCATTAATTCTTTAGGAAGACCTAATTTAATTAAATTGTTCATGGTGGAATTTTTATGTTCACTCATTTTACGATTAGAGTTAAACATTACTACTCCTCCATTTCTTCAAATGTTTTTTATAAATTCAATTGATCCTTTAATTTCAGTTGCTTTTTCAGAATTAATTCATTTAGTTCATGTGGAACTCTCAAAATTTTTATTTTCCATAATTAATGAATTGTTATATGGAAAATTATTTATAACTGTTTCATCTAAATCCATAAAAACAACAGGAATTGATTTATTTTCATTTATATTTTTAACTGAAATAGTTTTATTTTTTTCATCTCATAATTTTGCTGTTTTTTCTATAATTTCTTGATTTTTAATTCTATTATATGTTTCATTTGCCAAATTATATGTCATAATACTCATTGAATCTTTTTCGGCACTAACACTATTTCATAGGTTTGATAATAAAGCAGAATCATCATTTTTCATTTCCTCTTTATCTAAAATTTCATTTTTTGAACATGAAATAACCATTGTTGAAATAATTAATGGTGTCCCTAAAAATAATGCCCCCATTTTTAAAATTTTTGATTCTACTAATTTCATAATTAATCTCCCTTATTTAATCCTTTATTTTTTAAATTATATTTTTTTTATTCAGTCTAAATTGCTATATTTTTTATTAAAAAATAATACATATTATTTATTTAAATTTATTTTATAATTTTTAAAGTTGGTATTAACGAAAATGATACTATTCCATAATTTATTAAATTAAATATAAGATAAAGGGTGCAAGTAGCAATATAATAGTTTTCAATACCAAAAAAGAAAATACTTATTTCTTTATTTTGGTTATATTGATTAGCAAAATCTATAAAAGATAGCGAATAATTATTATCAATTAAATGAAAAAAGATGGGTGTAAAAATAATTATATTTAAAAAGGTCATAAAAAAACTTGTTAATAAAAGACTAGTGATAATAGGGTAAAAATATGAATAATTCATTTTTTTAGTTAATATTTTTAAAGCAATAAAACAAAATAAAAAATTACTAATAGTATTTATCAATTTTCCAACTAAAAAAATAGGTACTATTCCTAATGAACCCGGAAGAAATGGAGATATTAAAAACGATATTATCAAAATAATAATACCATTTGATGACCCAGAGACATAAAATGTAAAAAAAATAAAAATTACAGATAAGTCAATTTTTAGAAAAGAAGCAGGATTAAATGGAAATGGTAAAAAATTGGAAACAATTGAAAAAATAATTACTAAAGACAACATAAAAGAAGCAAAGACTAAGTTATATGTTTTAGATTTTTTCTTTGATAAATTAAGCATAATTATCTTTTATTTCTATTAGAAATGCTATCAATTCCAGGCAGATTATTCCCCTCAAAAAAAGATAGTGTTGCTCCACCACCAGTAGAAATATAAGAAAAATCATGTTCAAATCCTAATTTTATAATTGCAGAATCAGTATCTCCTCCGCCCACTAATGTAAAACACTCATTTTCTTTTATATCTGCTAGCACTTTACAAATTTCTTCAGTTCCTCTATTGAAATGGGATAATTCATTTACTCCTAAAGGTCCATTTCAAATTACAGTTTTAGCTTGTTCAATTTTAACTTTTCCAAATATTGTTTTTTTCCCTTTTAAAATTTCCGAAAAAAGCTTTATTGTTTTTGGGCCAATATCTAATCCCATCATTTCTTTTGATATTCCATCCTCGTTTTTTCGAAAAATGGGATATTTATTTTCTTTAATTGAATTAGAACAGGCACTATCTAGTGGAAGAACAATTTTCCCTTTTAATTCTTCTAAAAGTTTTTTAGCCATCGGAATGCTATTATCATCACATAATGAATTACCTATTTCATAATCTTTAGATTTTAGAAATGTATATGCCATTCCCCCGCCAATTAAAATCTTATCAGCTATTTTTCCTATTTGGCTAATTGTTTTGATTTTATCTGAAATTTTAGAACCACCAATAATTGCAATTAATGGTTTTTTAGGATTATTATATATTTTCATTAACATTTTTAATTCTCTTTGAATTAAAAATCCAATACAAGATTCTTTAATATTAGTTGCAATACCAACATTGGAAGCATGAGATCTATGTGCTATTCCGAAGGCATCATGGACAAAAACATCAGCTAAAGAGGCTCAATATTTTCCAAGATTATTATCATTTTTAGATTCTAATTTAACATTTTCCCCCTTATCATTAAAATCATTATATCTAGTATTTTCTAATATTAAAATTTCTGCTGGTTTTAAATTTTTAACTTTTTTTCTAACTTGTTCTCCAGTACTTTCATGACTAAAAAAAACTTTTGTTCCCGGGAGCAGCTCCGCTATTCTTTCATAAATAATTTTTAATGATTTTTTTCCGTTAGAAATTTCACTAAATAATTTAATTCTACCAAGATGGGAAAGAATTATAATTTTTGCTTTTTTATCAATTAAATATTTAATTGTCTCTAATGAAGAAATTATTTTTTTACCATTATCAATTTTTCCATTTCTCAAAGGAACATCAAGATCAAGCCTCACAATCGCGGTTTTCCCACTAAAATCAACATCTTTAATATATTTTTTATTATATTTCATTATTATTTTCCTTATTGAATTATATTTTATAAATAGAAAATAATTTATTCTATTTTTTTTAAAAATTCTTTAACACCTAAAGAAAAAATCTTACAATTTTTTTTAAAATTTCTTTTAAATAAAAAAAGACCAATAGTATCACTAAGTCCAAAAATAGTTTGTTGTCTATATAAAATTTCTTTAAATTTAATTTTAAATTTTTTCTTATTTATTGTTTTTTTAATTTTATATTCTAATCAATATTGATCTTCACCATTTATTCATTTAATTACCAAAATATATTTTTCTTTATCTAATTCAGAGATAGTATAATTAGAATGTATTCCTCTAATTTTTAGTGAAAATTTTAAATCTTTCGCTAATTCTCTTTTAATTCTAAATGTTTTTTTAAATGTCTGCTCAAAGGCTTCTCATAAAAAATCAATATTTTCAACTTTAAAGTATTTTGTTTTATAAACACTTTTTCCTCTTCTATATTCATCCACAAGTGAATTGTATTTCTTTTCTTTTTCCATAAAATTTATATTAAACCACTCCATTTAATTTAAGAGCAAGTAAAATAATTGAAGTAATAAAAATAATTAAACAAAATAACAATATTCATTTAATACTTAAATTAAAATATTCATAATTTTTTTTTAAAACAATTCTAAAATAATTTTTTAAAAATCATATTAAACAAGGAAGTAATACTGAAATTGACATAATTATGATAGAAGATACAATTATTGGATCAGAGAATGATAAGTCATCAAAATTCATATTTTTATTATACATTTACTTTTTCAAAATTTTTTTTATTTTTTGTTTTAAACAATAAGAAATACTTTATAATAATTAATATATAGAAATATATAATAATTATAAAAAATAAGGAATTGATAAATATATGTTAAAAATTTTATTAGCTTGTTCAGCCGGAATGTCTACATCGTTATTGGAGTCTTCAATTAAAAAATATGCAGAATCAATAAATGAAGAAGTTCAAGTTGTTGCAAATCCTTCAAATGAAGCAAAAGCAACAATTTCAAATTTTGATATTTGTCTTTTAGGACCACAAGTTAGATTTATGGAACAATCTTTTAAAGAAGCTGCAGGAAATGTACCAGTTGTTGTTATCCCTCCTGCCATATATGCTATGGCTAAAGGTGAGGAATGTTATAAATTAGTTTTAGAGAATTTAGGTAGAAAGTAATTTATGGCTAGTACTACGTTTAATAATTTTAAGCAAAAATTTAATAAAGGTTGAAATGTTTCTGTTAACCAAATGGGAAAATTAGCAGAACAAAGACATATGGCTGCCTTAAGAGATGGTTTTGCTTTAATTGTTCCAATAATTATTGCAGCATCTGTTGGTGTAATAATGATGACTTTTGTTTTTGGATGATGACAAACTACATCTACATCTATTTTAGGATGAATTTCTTGAGGTATTCCTGGTCAAGTAGGAGAAGTTAATGGTGTTATTGATTTTATTGAGGGTTCTGTAGCAAAAGAAATAAGTACTATTGGTACTTTTGTCTTTTACACAATATGGAAGGGTATTTTTAGTTTTTTATCAATTTTTATTACTTTGACTATTGCCTTTTCTTTATCAAAAACCAAAGAAGTTAAAGATCCTTTTATTTCTTCATTAGTTGCATTAGGTGCTTTTATGATTTTAACTTATGGTGATGTTAATTTATTTGGAACTGGCGGGATGCTTGTTTCAATATTAGCTGCCCTTATGTCTGTTGAATTGTATTCTGTTTTTGAAAAAAATAAAAAACTAGAAATTCATCTTCCTGCCGGTGTTCCGCCTGCTGTTGGACGTAGTTTTTCAAAATTATTTCCTACAATATTTACATTAGTTATTATGATTGGAATTCAAGCTCCTTTTATTATAACAAGAGCTTTAGGAACTAATTTGCCAATTGGTGATAATTTTTCAATAGGTTCTGTAATTTCTGTTGCTATTCAAGCTCCATTTTTAGAATTAGCTCAATCTCAAGCAGGGTCTTTATCTTTAGGATTAGTTTATGTTACTTTTGCGGCAATACTTTGATTTTTTGGAATTCATGGCACAAATGTTTTAACTGCTATTTTTTCTCCAATTGCCTTAGCTGCATTAGCAAGTAATCAAGAATTTATAAGTACCGGTGGAGCTTCTGGTTCAATTAGTGCTTTTGCTGATGGTACATTAGATGCATTTGTATTCTTTGGTGGAGTTGGGGTAACATTAGCATTTGTTTTAATCGGTTTATTTCTTTCAAGAAAAAAAGAAATGAGAGAAATTATGAAATTTGGTGGAGCCCCTGCATTATTCAATATTAATGAACCACTAATTTTTGGAATACCTTTAATTTTAAATTTCAAATTCTTTATTCCTTTTATTATAGTTCAACCAGTTTTATTTGTTATTACATGATTATGTATTGAAGTATTAAAATGAGTTCCGCCAGTTATTGTTAAAATTCCATGAACTACTCCTGTTGGAATAGGAGGATTCTTAGCAACTTCAAGTTGACAAGGGATTATATTATCTATTTTTAATTTTGGTGTTGCTTCTGCTATTTGGACTCCATTTATTCTTTTGGCAAATCGAAGTGCTAAGAAAAAAGGAGAAGAATTAATTAATATCGATTATAAAGGTGGATGACAAAAATTCTCATATAAATTAACACATAAAAAATCAAAAATAGAAAAAGAAGGGAAATAAAATGGAAAAAAATCATTCAGAAAATATTCATTATCCTAAAATAAAATATTCAAATTATAACCCTTTTATTTTTAGTGAAAAACAAAAAACATGTCCTAAATTCAAAAATCTATATAATGGTGTAAAATTCTCAATAATATTCTTAATTGCCTTTGTTGCGTTAATTAGTTTGTGATTTTCTACTCAATGATCAAAAGATACTTTAACTAATTTAGGGTATAATGTTTCAGATCAGTATAAATCTTATGGTTTAATTGATTTTAAAGAGTCTTCTTTTAAGGATGCAATGTTACAATCTTTAATAGCATTTTCATTTATTTGTTTATTTACTACAATACCTATGATGTTATTTAAAAATGGTACTTTAATTTCAATAATATCAATTGCTTTTGGTTTTGTTATTTTGATACTTATAACTATTTTCTTTGCGATAGGATTAAAATCACAAATGGATATTGTTTCATTGTTTTCAATTTAAAAAAATAATATAATAGTAAAAAAAAGGAGAAATATGGCTTTTACATTAGAAAAATTAACGGAAATTAGTTTTCAAATAATTACTTTTGTTGGAATGGCAAAATCAGATGCTATGGAAGGAATATATGCTGCTAAGGCAGGTAATTTTGAATTAGCTAAGCAAAAAATTGATTCGGCTCATCAAAACATGGTTACTGCTGAAAAGCAACATTTTGATTTAATTCAAAAAGAAGCGGCTGGTCAAGAAATTAAAGTTCCTTTAATTTTGATGCATGCAGAAGATCAATTACTTTCAACACAAACTTTGATTCTTCTTGCTGAAGAAATGATTGATATTCATAAAAAAATGCAAGAAGGTAAAAAATAAAATGTTAGGAATATCAATATATCCTGAAAAAAATAGCAAAGAAGAAATCTTAAATTATATTTCACTCGCTAATAAATATGGCTTTAAAAGGATTTTTACTTGTCTTTTATCTGTTAATGATCCTAAAGAAAAAATTAAAAAAGATTTTCAAGAAATAATTAAAAAGGCAAGAAATTATAATATGGAAGTTATTTTAGATATTGCTCCATCTGTTTTTAATAAATTAGAGATTTCTTATGATGATTTATCTTTTTTTGCCGAATTAGGAGCAACAGGAATTAGATTAGATGAAGGATTTGATGGCTTAAAAGAATCAAAAATGACTTATAATAAATTTAATTTAGATATTGAAATTAATATGTCTTCTGGAACAAAATATGTTGATAATATTTTATCTTTTGAACCTAATAAAAATAAATTAATTGCTTGTCATAATTTTTATCCAATGGAATTTTCTGGTCTTTCTTTAGAACATTTTATAAAAACTTCAAAACAATATAGAAAATTAGGAATTAGAAGTGCTGCCTTTGTGACTTCTCATGTTGCTAAAGATGGGCCATGACCAATTATGGATGGTTTATGTACTTTAGAAATGCATAGGAATTTACCAATTACAACACAAGTAAAACATTTAAAAATGTTGGATTTAGTTGATGATATCATTATCGGAAATGCATTTGCCTCTGAGGAAGAATTAAAATCTATTAGTGAATTATATGATTTTCCATCATTTGATGTAATTATTAATTCTGAAACTTCTGATGTTGAAAGGAAAATTATTTTAGAAGAAGAACATCATAATCGTGGAGATACTTCTGAGTTTTTAATTCGTTCCACATGATCTAGAGTAAAATATAAAGATTTTGCTTTTCCAAAACATAATATTAGTAAAAATATTAAAATGGGAGCCATTACTATTGGTAATAATGATTTTGGTCAATATAAAGGTGAATTACATTTAGTCTTAAAAGAGCATAATGATAGTAAAGAAAGAAAAAATATTGTTGCCAATGTTGTTGATCATGAAAAATTTTTATTAACATATTTAAAACCTTGACAAAAATTCTCTTTTTCCGAATTTAAAAAGTAGATTTTATGAAAATAATTAAAGAAGCATGTATTGATTCACTAGAACAAGCTAAATATTTTATTCAAAAAAATGTAGATCGTTTTGAAACTTGTTCTTCTTTGGATAAAGGAGGATTAACCCCAGATATTTCATTGTTTAATTATATTAAAAATAATTCTAATATTGAGCAAGTTGTGATGTTAAGAACAAATGAGTTTTTTAATATTTCAGATAAAGAAATGGAAGTTTTAATCTCTCAAATAAATATTTTTAAAAAAAATGGTGCAAAAAGTTTTATATTTGGTTTTATCGATGAAAAAAATGAATTAGATACTAAAAACATCGATAGATTAATAGAAGAATTAAAAGATTGTGAATATAATTTTCATATGGCAATTGATGTATTAGGAAATTATGAAAAAAATATTCCTATTTTAATAGAAAAAGGATTTACTAGAATTTTATTAAAAGGCGGTCAAGGACCGGCTATTAATAATATATCTTCTCTTAAAAATATAGTTAAAAAATTTTCTGATAAAATTGAAATTTTAATTGGTGGTTCAGTTACTAGGGATAATTTTGAAGATATTTGCAAATTAACAAAAGCTAATCAAGTACATGGGACAAAAATTTTATAAAATTTTTTTTATAAAAATATTTACAATATAATTTTAAGAAAAGAAAAAAGAGGTAAACATGAAATTTTTAGAATTTGATACAGAAAAGGAAGCTTCAGAATATGTTGCAAAAGAAATAATCAGCATTATTCATAATAAACCAAATGCTATTTTAGGATTGGCAACAGGATCTACTCCAATTGAAACATATAAAATTTTGTCAAGTGATTTTATTAAAAATAAAACTGATTGATCAAATATAACAACATTCAATTTAGATGAATATTTAGGTCTTAAAGAAAATGATGAGCAATCTTACAAAGTATTTATGAATGAAAATCTTTTTAAAAATACTAATATTAAATTAGCAAAAACAAATTTTCCTAACGAAAAAACAAACTATGATAATTTAATTTCTTCAAAAGGAGGAATCGATTTTCAATTACTAGGAATTGGTACTAATGGTCATATTGGATTTAATGAGCCTGGATCAGAATTTAATTCTTTAACAAGAGTTGTTGATTTAACAGAAGAAACTATTAAAGTAAATGGTAAAAAATTTTTTAATGGAGACACTACTTTAGTTCCTAAGCAAGCCATTTCTATGGGATTAAAATCTATTTTAAATGCCAAAAAAATTGTTTTAATTGCTTTAGGTTCTTCAAAAAAAGAAACCATTAAAAAATTAAAATCAATGACTAAATTTGATATTAATTTTCCAGCCAGCGCTCTTTTGAGTCACCCTGATGTTACAATAGTAGTTGACAAGGAGTGCAGTCTTGATTTATAAAAATGCCACAATAGCAACTAAAGATAAAACATTTATTGGTTATATTGAAATTGATGAAAATGGTATTATTAAAAAAATAGAAGCCGGAGATACAAAAGAAGCTGGTATCGATTGTAAAAATCAAATAATAATGCCTGGTTTTATTGATTCTCATACTCATGGCGGATATGGCTTTTCTTTTGATAATATATTTGAACAAGGAAATGAAGAAAAATATAATAATTATTTATTAAATCTTGCAAAAGAGGGCGTTGTAGCCATTGCCGGTTCTTCTGTTACTTCTACAATTGATCAATTAAAAAAACTAACATTTGCAGTTAAAAATAAAAATAAATTTGGCTTGCCTAAATTAGTTTCTTGATATTATGAAGGACCCTTTATTTCTAAACAAAAAAAAGGCGCGCATGAAGAAGAATTAATTATTGATTTAAATGTTGAATTTTTAGAATTTTTAAAGAAAAATTTAGATATTCCAGCTATTTTAACTGTTGCTCCTGAAAACGGTAATAATTTAGATATTATTAAAAAATATGGAGATGATTTTATTTTTGCTCTTGGTCATTCTAATGCTGATTATATAATAGCTGAAAAAGCCTTAAAAAATGGTATTACTAGGATTACTCATCTTTATAATGCAATGAGTGGTTTTCATCATCATGATCTTGGTATTGTTAATGCACTTTTCAATCATGATTTTAATTCTAATTTAAATATTGAATTAATATCAGATGGAGTTCATGTTGATAACAAAGTAATTTTATATACATATCAAAATTTTAATATCAATAATATTTCTATTGTTTCAGATTCTTTAGAACATAAAGGCGGAAAAGATGGTATATATAAATTAGGAAATTTACCAATTGAAAAAAGAGGAAATTGATTTTATTTAAAAGGAACAGATACTCTTAGTGGAAGTGCTTGTCCATATAATTTAATTATTAAAAATTTTTATAATGTAACTAAAGCATCTTTAGAAGATATTGTAAAGGTATCATCATACAATACTGCAAGAAATTTAAAATTAGATGATAATTATGGGGATTTAATTATTGGCAAAAAAGCTAATATAGTTTTTTTAGATTTAGAGTTTAATTACATTAATTCATATATTGATGGAATTATTTTTATTAAAAAGTAAAATGAAATTACTTATTTCATAATATAGACTATAATTTTTAATATATAAAATATATTAAAATTTTATTTAAAAATCTAAGGAGAAAAAATGACTTTAAAAATTGATTCATTTTTTCAAAAATATTTTAAATTAGATGAAAGAAATGCAACTATAAAAAAAGAAATTATTGGTGGAATTTCAACTTTTCTTGCAATGATGTATATTTTAGTAGTTAATCCATCTTTCTTATCTCAATCTCAAGGCATTATAAATAATGAGGATACTTTTGGAGCAATTTTTTTAGGAACTGCAATATCTTCTTTTGTAGCAACATTTATTATGGGAATATTCGCAAATGTTCCTATTACTTTAGCGCCAGGGATGGGCATAAATGCTTTTTTTTCATTTACCGTCGCATCGCAAGAAGGATTTGGATTAAATTACTATGAAGCATTAGTGTGTGTTTTTATTAGTGGAATACTATATTGTTTAATTGCAATTTCTCCCTTAAGATTGATGATCATTAAATTAATGCCGAAAATTTTAAAACAATCAATTGTTATTATGATGGGATTTTTTTTAGCATATGTAGGATTGGTAAATATAGGTATAGTAGGACCAGGTAATCCTGTTACATCAATTGGTAATAATTTTGATAATTCAATTGTTATTATTGGAGTAATTACTCTATTGATTGGACTAGTTTTATATTTTACAAATGTCAAGTATTCGATTATTATCACTAGTTTGATTGGTATATTAATGTTAGTAATAAATTTTTTAATTGATCCTATGAATTTAGAATTAAAATCTGCCTTTAGTCTTAAAAATTATAATAATTATAATAATTTTCCAAATATGATTTCTAACTTTTTTAATCTTAATAATTGATCTAATGTATTTTTAAATCCATTATCCTATGTTGCAATTTTTACTTTTTTATATATTGATTTCTTTGATACATCAGGAGCTATATTTTCAATTGGTAAGAGTGCAAATCTTTTTACTCATGATGCAAAAAAAGATGATAAATGACTTAAGAAAGTAAATTATGTAGATGGATTAGGTACAATTTCTGGAGCAATTCTTTTAAATTCATCTGTTACTACTATGTCAGAGTCAGAAGTAGGAATTGGAGTTGGGGCAAGAACCGGCATTTCATCTATTGTTTGTTCATTATTGCTTTTACTTTCTATTATTTTTTGACCAATTATGGGCCCCATAATGCCTATAGGGGAGAAAAATTACCAGCCCATTTCTGGTCATGCAATTTTCACAACCGGAGTTATTATGATTGCTAATTTAGAAAAATTTAATTGAAAAAAAACATTTAACCTTCCTATAATAGTAATGACTATTTTATTTGGTATGCTTTCCTATTCTATTTCTATGGGTATTTCTTGATCTATTCTAGTATATACACTTTTTCATTTGATAGAATCATTGATAATTAAAAACAAAGATAATAATAAGTTTAAAAATAATCATAATATTAATTATTTAGTAATATGTTTGTTTTTAATTTCAGTCACATTTATCATTATTGATTCTCTAATTAAAATAGGGATAATTAATTAATTTTTGTTATAATTAGTTTGTCTATTAATCATTTTAAATTAATTGCGTAAAGCAATTTTTTTTATTAAAATAGACATTAGAGGTGTTTTTGTTTAAAAAATTAATCGAAAAAATAAATTTTAAAATTAATTCTATTCAATTAAATAAAAGAGATAATGCTCTTTTTCTTGATATTGAAATTCCTTGTTCATCATTAGAAGAAATTGTGGAAAAAAGTAAACTTATTTCCAATATTCTAGATAGTGAAAATATATTAGAAAAAGAAAATTATTTTTTAAATATTTATTCTTCTGGAACAGAAAAAGAGATTGGCTGAGACGAATTAACTAATCATCTTAACAAAAATATTTTTATTAAATTAAGAAGAAATATTTTTAAATCACATCAATGAGAAGGAATTTTAATTGATTTAAACGAAAAGGAATTAATTTTAAAAATTAATATAAAAGGATTATTGGCAAAACGCACTTTTTTAAGAGAAGATATCATATTTATAAAACAAACTGCAAAATGAGAAAAGGGGAAAAATGGCAAGTAAATGAAAAATAAATGAGTTAAATAAAATTTTTAAGCATGTTGAAGCAAAAAATGAAATTACCATTGAATTATTAAAGAGATTATTATTAAATGCTTTAACAAGAGTGATTCAATCTGATATTGATCCTGAAGTAGAATTAGATTTAATTATTGATGAAAATAAAGGAATGCAATTAATTAGTAAAAATAAAATTGTTGTAGAGGATAATTTTTATAATGAAGATTATGAAAAAAATGAAACTGTTTCTATTTTTTCAATTCCTCTTTCAAAAGCAAAGGAAATTAATTCTAAAATTAAAGTAGGAGACGAGATTGAAGAAGAAATTAATTTTGAAGATTTTTCTGTCTCTTTGAATACTAAAATTTTAAATTCATTTAAATATGAAATTATTAAAAATAAAAGAGAAAAAATATTTAATGAATATAGAAATAAAATTGGAGAAGAAGTAAAAGTAAAATTAATTACTGAAGATCCAAGAGGAGTATCATTTTTACTTGAAGATGGCAATGAATGTTTTATGCCGTTGAGATACTGAAATCCTAATATCCCTCTTAATAATTTAAATACATTAGTTATAGAAGAAGTTATTGAAGCTCCTGATAAAATTAATCGTTCTCAAATTTTAGTTTCAAATTCATCAATTTCAAGATTAAAATCATTATTTGAAATTGAAATTCCTGAAATCCAATCTGGAATTATTGAAATAGTTTCAATAGCAAGAATTCCTGGCATAAGATCAAAAATTTCTTTTAAACAATCTCCAGAACATCTGGGACAATTAGATGTTTTAGGATGTGTTATTGGTGATAGAGGTTCAAGAATAAATGCAATAAGTGAAAAATTAGGTGGTGAAAGATTTGATGTTGTTTTATATAGTGATATTCCTGAGGAATATATTTCTAATGCAATCTCCCCTTCTCGCGCAGTAAGTATTAATAAAAGATTAAAAGATGATGATTTTTTAATTGTTGTTCCTAATAAACATTTTACTTTGGCTATTGGTAAAAAAGGACAAAATGTTAAATTAGCTGTTGAATTAACTAAAAAAAATATTGATATTTGTTCTTATTCAGAAGCTATTGAAAGTAATATTGAAATCAAATGAAATGGTAATATTCAAAATATTGAAGAATTAACAATGATTGAAAATACAGAAGGAAGAAGTCCAAGAAGAATAAATTCATCAAATAGAAATAACAATAACAACAATAACAAATATTCATTTAATAAAATAGATTTAGAAAATTTTGAAAAAGAAATTGCTGATTATCAAGATGAAATTAATAATTTTGAATCAAATTTTGATTTTGGAAATGAACTTAATTTCAATCAAGATTCAAAACAAAAAAATGATAATTTAAATAAAAATAATATTCAAAATAATAAAGATGACGAACAATTTTGATCACAACATGAAGTTAAAAAAGTTAATGAAAATTTCAATGTTGATGAAGATTTATTAGAAGATATGGAAATAGATTTTGATGATATAGATTTCTCAGATTTTGAAGATGAAGAAAAATAATTATAGAAAATGTGTTTTTACTAATGAAATTTTACCTAAAAACCTTTTAGTTAGATTTGTAAAAACAAAGGATAATCAAATTTTGCTAGATAAAAATTATAATATTTTAGGAAGAGGATCTTATATTGTAAAAGATTTAGAGATTATTAATCAAGCTCTTGAAAAAAAGGTGTTAAATCGTTCCTTTAAACAAAAAATTGAAATTGACACATATAATCAAATGAAAGAGGAGGTGAATTTATGGCTAAAAAACAAGTAAAAAACAAAAGAAATAGTAATGATGATTCTATAAAAAAACAATTAAATACTATTAAAACAGAATTAAAAGATGGCATTTTTATTTTTACCGGTCCAATGCCTATAAAAGAATTTGCTCTTAATATTAAAATAAATAGTTCAGATATTATTGCAAATTTTTTTAAACAAGGAAAAATGTATAATATCAATCATATTCTAACCGAAGAAGAAATTGCAGAAATTTGTTTTGAACATAATTATGATTTTCAGAAAAAATTAGAATTAAATGAATCTAATTTTATGGATCATATTTTAATAGAGGACGATGAAAAAGATTTAGAAAATAAACCTCCAATTATTACTATTATGGGCCATGTTGATCATGGGAAAACTACTTTAATTGATTTTATTCGTAAATCTAATATTACAAAAAATGAAAAAGGTGGAATTACTCAACACACTGGAGCCTATCAAGTAAAACATAAAAATAATTTTATCACTTTTTTAGATACTCCTGGCCATGAAGCTTTTACAGATATGAGATCTAGAGGAGCAAAGATTACAAATATTGTTATTTTAGTTGTTGCTGCAGATGATGGCGTTATGCCCCAAACAATTGAAGCTATTGAACATTCAAAAGCTGCTAAAGTTCCTATTATAGTTTTTGTCAATAAAATGGATAAATTAGGTGCTGATCCTGAAAAAATAAAAGCGGCTCTTTCTAAATATGATATTTTATCTGAGGATTGAGGTGGGAACAATCAATTTATTTATGGTTCTGGATTAACAGGAGATGGTGTTGAAAAATTATTTGATGCTATTTTAGCTCAGTCAGAACTTTTGGATTTAAAATCTAATCCTAAAAGAAATGGGATGGGATTTGTTTTAGAATCAAAAGTAGATAAAGGAAAAGGTGTGGTTGCAACATTGATTGTTGAAAATGGTACTTTAAATAAAAGAGATTTCATTGTTGCAGGTTCAAATTATGGGAAAATAAGAACTTTAATGGACACAAATGATCAAGAAATAGATTTTGCTGGACCTGGGACACCTGTTATTATAACAGGAATTAATTATTCTCCAAATGCAGGAGATAAATTTATTTGTTTTGAAGATGAAAAATTTGCAAAAGAATTAGCAAATAAAAAGGCTTTTAAAGATAAAATGAGTGAAATCAATAGAATTAATGCTAAAAGAGATCAAAAACAAGAATTAAAAAATTTAAATATTATTTTAAAAGCAGATGTTCAAGGAACATTAGATGCTCTAAAATATTCCATTTTAAAATTAGAAAATGAAGAGATTTCTATCTCAATTATAAGAGCCGCAATAGGACCAATTACTAAATCTGATATTCTTTTAGCGAAAACAACTGATTCTTTAATTTATACTTTTAATTTAAAAATTGACGGAAATTTAAAAAAGGAAGCTGATCAAGCACATATTGATATTAGGAATAAATCAATTATTTATGAAATAATTGAAGATGTTCAAAAAATATTAAAAAAACAAATCGGTCCTAAATATCAAGAAATAATTTCTGGAAAAGCTTTGATTCAAAAAATATTTTTCTACTCAAAAGTTGGTAATATTGCAGGATGTTTAATGACTGATGGATATATGAAAGCAAAATCAAAAATTAATTTATATAGAAATAACAAATTAATTTTTTCTGGAAAAATCGATTCTCTTCAACAAGAATTAAATAATGTCAAGGAAGTTAAAAAAGGAAAGGAATTTGGAACACATATTCATGATTTTAATGATATTCAAGAAGGCGATATTATAGAAGTTTTTGATTCTGTTTTAATAGAAGATTAATATGAATGAAATAAATAGAAGAAAAAAAGAAACTAATTATTTAAAATTAATTTCAGAAATTATTGGAAGAGATTTAAGAAATAAAGATATTTCTGAACACATAACAGTTGTTGATGCCAAATTATCAGGAGATGGCTCAAAATTAAAAATTTTTGTTTCATTTATCAATAGAGAAGAAAAGTTATTTAATGAGTTAGAAAGAGCAAAAGGTTTTATAAGATCAATGTTATCTCAATATGAAGTAGGAAGAAAAGTTCCTGAATTATTTTTTGAAATTGATTTAGTTAGTAAAAAAGCTCAAAAAATAGACCAAATTTTAAAGGAGATAAAAGAATAATATATAATTTTATTCAAAGATAAATTATGAAAACAAATAAAGATTCCATCATTAATTCAATTATTGCTTCTGTTGAAATTGTTCCAGGAATTATTTCTTTTTCTTCATTAACTCCGTTAGATAATTCAGTTATTATTGGTGAAGAAATAAATAAAAAATCCATTGAAATTGAAATTAATGAAGAAAATATTGATGTTAAATTAGCAATTATTATTTCTAATGATGTTTCAACAAAAAATTTACTAACTCAGATAAAAGAATCAATATTTTTTTCATTAAAAAACAACAACAATAAATTACATAATTTAAATGTTTATGTAAAAGGAGTTCGTTAATGAAAACAATAGACCAAACAGCTTTAAAAAAGGCCTTAATTTCCGCTTCTAATAATTTGCACAATAATTCTTCAAGAATTAATGCTCTTAATATTTTTCCGGTTCCTGATGGAGATACAGGTTCTAATATGTCTTCAACTTTTAAAAATGCTGTTCAAAATTTAAATTCAAAAAAATATGAAAATATTGAAGAGATGCTAAAACAATTTTCAAAAGATATGTTATTGGGGGCTAGAGGAAATTCTGGTGTTATTTTATCCCAAATTTTTAAAGGATTTTATGAAGGATGAAAAAAATGTGAAGTTATTAGTAATCAAAATTTAGTGATTGGATTCCAAAAAGCATATGAATACGCCTATTCATCAGTTTTAAAACCTATAGAAGGAACTATTTTAACTGTGATTAGGGAAACTTTTGAAAATTTAAAAAAATTAGATTTATCAAAGTTAAGTATTTTAGAAACTTTTGCAAAAATTAAAAATTTTGCAAGAACTTCATGTGATAATACTCCTAATTTATTAGCTGTTTTAAAAGAAGCTAATGTGGTAGATTCTGGAGGAGAAGGTCTTTTTATTATTTTAGATGGAATTTATCAATCACTTAATGGTAAAGATGTCATAATTAGTGATCAAATTGAACAACAAGAAAAATTTATTTCTGAAACCGAAATTTATGATGGTGAATTTGGTTATTGTACTGAGGTTATTATTGAATTGAAAAAGCCAGAAAAATTTGATAAAAAAGCTCTTAGTTTAAAAATTGAGAAATTAGGTAATTCTTTAGTTATTGTTAATGATAATGAAATTTTAAAAATACATATTCATGTTTTAAAACCAGGACTAATTTTGAATGAATTGCAAAAATATGGCGAATTTATTAAAATTAAATCTGAAAATATGACATTGCAAGCTAATGAAACAAAACAAAAAATAGAAAATAGTAAAATAAAAAATACTGGTTCAAAAATTAAGAAAAAATCTGCCATTATTTCATGTAATTCTGGAAGCGGAATAATTACATTAATGAAAGAGTATGAATGTGACTTCTTAATAGAAGGCGGACAATCAAATAATCCCTCTATTCAAGATTTTATTGAGGCAATTAATGAGGTTAATTCTGATAATATTTTTATTTTACCGAATAATAAAAATACAATTTTAGCAGCACAACAAGCTTCTAAAATGATTAAGAATAAAAATATTTTTGTAATTCCAACTAAAACACAGGTTGAAGGAATAACTGCTTTAATAAATTTCTCTTCAGAATTAAATCCAGAAGATAATTTAGAGGAAATAAAATCATCATTAAAAAATCTTGTAATTGGTGAAGTCACTCAAGCAATTAAGGATACAAAAATTGAAAATGTAAGTATTAAAAATGGTGATTATTTACAAATTAAAAATAATAAAATTATTGGTTCTCATAAAGATTTAATAAAGTCAACTCAAAATTTGATTAAAAAAATGATGAAAGATAAATCTGATCCTGAAATAATAGTGATTTATTATGGGGCTGATTCGTCTTTAATGGAAGCTGAAAAATTACAAAAATTTATTGAAGAAAACTATGATGTAGAAGTTGAAATAAATAATGGTGATCAACCTATTTATAATTTTTTAATTTCAATTGAATAAATTAATAAAAGGAAAAAAGTATGAATAAAATAATTTTTGATATTATGGGCAATGATAATGGAATTGAACCAGCAATTTTAGCAACAAAAAATTTTTTAAAAATAAATCCAAATTATAAAGTTATTTTAATAGGTGATAAAAATTTAATTGATAATTATGATTTAGATTTATCAAGAGTGGAAATTATTGATGTTAAATTAGAGGTTAAAAAAAATACTAATCCAAGAGATAATCTTAAACAGGAAAATTCTATGAATATTGCTTTAAATTTATTAAAAGAAAATCACGGGGATGCTTTGATATCCTCTGGAGATTCTGCATCTTTATTAGTTTCTTCCATGTTGCATTTAAGAAAAATTGAAGGAATTGATCGTCCATCATTTATGCCTATTATTCCAACTATTTTAGAAAACAAAAGATTTTTACTTTTAGATGTTGGTGCCAACTTATCTGTTAAATCAGAGCATTTGGTTCAATGAGCAAAAATGGCTAATATTTTTTCTCAAACAATTTTAGATGTTCCAAATCCTAATTTATTTTTACTAAATATTGGCACAGAAGATAATAAAGGTTATGAAGTTCAAATTGAAGCAAATAAAATTTTGAAAAATGAAAAAAATATTAACTATAAAGGATTTATTGAACCAAGATATTTACTTGAAGGAGAGGCAGATATTATTATTGCAGATGGTTATGCCGGTAATATTGCACTAAAAACATTAGAAGGAACTATTTTATCTTTTTTAAAATTAATGAAAAGAAATTTATTTAAAAATATTTATAGAAAAATATTATCTCTAATGTTAAAAAAAGCTTTTGTCGATATTAAAGAACATCTAGATTATAGAAATGTAGGAAGCGCTTGAGTTCTTGGTGTTAATGGCATCGTTTTAAAAACACATGGAGCTTCAGATGATAAAGCTTATTTAGGGGCTTTAAATCAAGTTAAAGAATTTATAGAAAAAGATGCTTTTAATAAAATTAAAAAAGGATTTTCAAGTGATAAATAAATTTTCAGAAAAAAATATTATAGAGGTTAAAAAAATATTAAAAAAATATCAACTAAATTACAAAAAAGAAGATTTTTTATTAAAATATTTGCGCGCTTTTACTCATTCTTCTTTTGCTAATCAAAATAATATTAAATCATATGAAACACTAGAATTTTTTGGTGATGCCATTATTCAATATTGTGTTTCAAATTTTATTATAGAAAAAATTGGTATAGATGAATTAGATGCTGAAAGAGGAACAAAAATAAGATCAAAATCTGTAGATACGGATTCTTTATCGAAAATAAGTAAAAATATTGGTTTAAATAATTGTTTAATAGTGTTAAATCCCAAAGAAGAAATGATGAATAATCCTAAAATATGTGAAGATATTTTTGAATCATTTGTTGCTGTAATTTATTTAAATGAAGGAATGAAAAAAGTAAAAGACTTTCTTTCAGAAACTTTATTTATTGAAATTGAAAAAAATATTCTTCATAAAGAAATATTAGAAGTTACAGATAATAAATCTAAATTGCAAGAATTAATTCAAGGAAATCAGAGTAATGATGAAAAAATTGAGTATAAATGTGAACAGAGTAGTGATAAAATTTCTTGAACTTGTATTGTAAAATGAGGAGACAAAATTTTTGGCACAGGAACAGGTAAAAGAAAGAAGGATGCTGAACAAAAAGCTGCTCAAAAAGCCCTATCTATGTATAAAAAATAATTTTTTCTTTTAAAAGATATTGTTTAATAAAATTAACAGCTTTTTTTTGAATTTTTTTTCTACTACCTTTTAAAAATAATTGAAATACAACATCATTACAAGCAATATAAATTTCTCCCTTTTTGCCTTCATTATATGTTGGTCCTGCATTTCCTGTAAAAGAAATACAAAAATCAGTTTCGAAATTCTCATTACCAATTTTTGTCATATTTAATGCTGTCTCTTTATTTATTACTCCTTTTTTAGTATCAATTAAAAATTTATTTTTTGCTTTATTTTGATATAGTACCAGACTTCCTGCAAATCAATTAGAAGCTCCTGGATTTTTAATCATTTCTGTTGCAAATAAACCACCAGTGAAAGATTCTACTGATGAAATTTTAAATTTAGAAGATAGATGATGATTTTTTCACATTTTATTGATTATTAATTTTTAGTTTCTTTAAATTTAGTATTTTCTAAATTAATCTCTCTAATTTTTTTATTTGATTTAACAATGATAATAAAAGAAGTTGTTGCAACTAAAAATACTACAACTGATGAAACTGAGTAAGCAATTATTTTTTCATTTTCATTCATTAAAATTTTTTTCTCATTTTGATCATAAGAAATAAGAGGATTAATTTCTTTGTTTTTAACTATATTATCTTGAGTTTGAATGTTTTTATTTACTACCAACAAAGAAGTGGTTATAATTCCAATTCCTGCTAAACTTAATGTTATTAGAGAAAGTGCCATCTTTTTTTTCATTTTTACCTCAATATTTTTAATTATGTATATTTATATTTTACTATATAATTATATTTTAATGAAAGATAAAATGATTGTTGGTATTCACCAAGTTCCTAAATCTCCATTAAAATTCCTGTTGCTTTCACTTCAACATGTTTTTGCAATGTTTGGAGCTAATGTTTTAGTTCCATTATTAGTTAATAATTCTGCTGGATATGAAGTTATTCCAATACAAGTTGCTTTTTTTTGTTCGGGCATTGGGACAATAATTTACTTGCTTTGTTCAGGGTTTAAAGTCCCAATTTATTTAGGTTCTTCATTTGCTTTTTTAGGGGCTATGACTACCATGTGAACAACATCTGGTTATAACGTTTTTCTTTCGTTAATTATTGTAGGTATTATTTATTTATTAGTTGCAGCTATAATACATTTTGCAAAAGGCAAGGAATATATTAAAAAAGTATTGGCTCCCATCATAATTGGTCCAGCAATAATGATGATTGGTCTTTCTTTAATGGGTACTGCTGCCTCAGATTCATTTTTAAATCCGCCAGAAGATATTAAAAATAATCTTGGAAATTTATGGTCATTATTAACTATATCTATTTTAACTTTTATAACTGTTTTAGTTTTATTTGTTTTTGCTAAAAATTTTTTAAAAATGATTCCAATTTTATTTGCAATTTTTATTGGAGTATTAATTTCATTAATTGTGTGAGGCATTGCTAAATCTTTGAATAATAATTTATTGGCTGATATCATTTTTCCGCAAGATAAAATTAATAATTTATTGAATTACGAGAATTGACAATGATATCCAGATATAACAAATATGTGAAAAAAATCACCTATTGCTAATAATAATTGAGTTTTTAGTACTGAAACATTTTTAGCAATTATTCCCCTATCTATAATAACTATTTCAGAACACATAGGAGACCATATTAACATAGGACATTTAACAGATAATGATTTTGTAGGAAAAAAACCAGGGCTTTCTAGAACATTGATAGGAGACGGATTAGCAACAATGTTTTCTGTTTCTTGTGGAGGTCCTGCCAATACTTCTTATGGCGAAAATACCTCAATCATTTCTATGACTAAAGTCTCATCGGTTTGAGTGATTTTTACTGCCGCTTGCTTTTCAATAATAATTTCTTTTCTCGCCCCAATAGCACAAATAATTTCTATTATTCCAAAACCCGTTATTGGTGGAATAGAAATTATTTTATTTTCTATGATTGCCATCAATGGTCTTAAAATTTTAATAAATGCTAAGACTAATTTTTCTAAACCAAAAAATATTATTATTTTTGCATTAATTGCAGTTATGGGTTTAGGTGGAGTGGTTATTAATTTTTCAAAGGAAATTACTTTAGCTGGATCTGGCCTTGCTATTATTATTGCAATTATTTTAAATATTTCTATTCCGGATGGTGATGATTTAAAGGCTGATTTTATTGAATCTGTCAATTTATCACCAAATGATGTTTTTGAAAATATAAAGAAATATTCTCAAAAAACAAAAGATGTTTTTTTAAATAAAAAAAATAATAAAAATAAAAAAAATAAATAAATTTATAATTTTAAAAATTAAGGAGAATTAATATGGGATTAAAAGCAGGTATTGTTGGATTACCTAATGTTGGAAAATCAACTTTATTTTCAGGATTAACTAAGTTGCAAGTAGAATCTTCTAATTATGCTTTTACAACAATTGATCCTAACATTTCAATAGTGGAATTAAATGATAAAAGAATTGATGTTCTTTCTGATTTGGTGAATACTAAGAAAAAAATAAAAGCAACTTTTGAATTTGTGGATATTGCTGGATTAGTAGAAGGAGCTAGTAAGGGTGAAGGATTAGGAAATAAATTTTTGGCCAACATTAGAGAAGTAGATCTAATTGTTCATGTCGTTCGTTGCTTTGACAATAACGATATTCTTCATGTTTCAAATAATGTTAACCCTAGAAGAGATTTTGAAACTATTATGTTGGAATTAATTTTAGCTGATTTACAAGTTTTAAATAATGTAAAAATTAGAATAGGTAAAAAGGCCCAAAATACATCAGATAAGTTATTAAAAAAAGAATTTGAATTGGTTTCTAAATTAATTTCACAACTAGAAAATGAAAAATCAATAAAATTACTTCAACTAGATGATGAAGAAATTAAACTTATTAAATCGTATCAATTATTATCTTATAAAAATATGATTTTAGTAGGAAATATTGATAGTGTTAATGCATCCAATCCTATGAATGAAAAACATTTTAAAGATTTATCAATTGTAGCTCAAGAAAATAATTTAGAATTAATTGGTATTTCTATAGCAATAGAATCTGAAATATCACTATTAAATGATGAAGATAAAAAAATATTTTTAGAAGAATATAATTTAAAAAATTCAGGAATTGATGAATTAATTAAACTTTCCTTTAAAAATTTAAATTTATTAACTTACTTTACTGTTGGTGTTGAAGAAACAAGGGCTTGGGTTTTTAAAGAGGGATTTAATGCGGCTCAATGTGCAGGAATAATTCATAGTGATTTTGAAAAGAATTTTATTAAAGCTGAAGTGATCTCATATGATGATTTTGTTAGCTTAGGTGGAGAAAAAAAATCCAAAGATGCAGGGAAAATGAGATTAGAAGGCAAAAATTATTTAATGAAGGATGGTGACATTTGTCATTTTCGTTTTGGTAAAAATTAATTATCATTAATTGAAATTTATTTTTAATATTCAAAATTAAAATATATAATTTTAGTGATATGAATTTAGTTAAAAAAGAAATTGAAATATTTGAATTAATTGTTAAATTTTATATTAATACTGGAATGCCAGTTGGCTCTGTTAATTTAATCAAAAAATTTAATTTAAATGTTTCTTCTGCAACAATAAGAAATATTATGGCTTCTTTAGAAAAAAAAAATATGATTGAAAAATCACATATTTCTTCTGGAAGAATTCCATCAACACTAGGATTAAAATATTATGCTGAATTTTTGGCAGACACACCAGATGAAATTTTATTAAATAAAATAAAAGATATTTTCTCAAAAAGAAGAATTAATATTGATGAAACCATTGATGAAGCAGCTAAATTAATTTCTGAAATTAGTGGTTTAACACTAATCACTTCTGATAATTCTGATATTAATGACATCTTACTAAAAAGTATTTCTTTAACTCAAATTAATAAAAATGAATCAATAGTTGTTCTAATAACCTCTAGTGGAGATGTTTTTAATAAAACAATAGCATTAAATGATTCTATGAAAATAAATGATTTAAAAGTTGCTATTAGATTATTTCAAGAAAGATTAATTGATTCTAAATTGCGAGAATTAAAAACCAAAACAAAAATTCTTATTCCACTTTTAAAAAAACAAATTAAAAATTGTGATGAAATTATTGAAGCATTTGTGAATAATGTTTTCTATTTTAATCAAGAACACAATCAAAAAGTTTATGGTAAAAATTTCATTATTAAAACAGAAGATATTGAAAGAGATAAATTAAATGAGATAATAGAGTTGATTGAAAATAAATCTATTTGAGAATCTATTGAAGAATTTTCATCTAAGGATGAAAAAATGAAAATTGAAATACAAGATTCAAATATTTCTCTAATGTCAAAAAGAATTTCAGTTGGTAATAAATCAAAGGATATTTCTATAATAGGAACAAAAAGAATGGATTATTCAACGGCTAAAAACGTTTTAAACATTATTGAGGATCTTCTAAAAACAAAATAGTTTATCAATTTTTTTTTTAAAATTATTATTTTTGAAATAATTTTTAATTTTTTTATCTTTTTTTAAAAAAAATTCATTTTTATTAAATTATTAATAGGGTAAAATATTGAAAATAAAATTGCAAAAAGATAAATATGATTGTGGATTTGTTGTTATTCAAGCAATGCATTTTTATTATTATAATAAGTGAATAAAACTTTCTACATTAAAAAAAGATTGTGATAATTTTGAAAAATGAATAAGCTTAAAAGAATTATCAAGTATTTCTAAAAAAAATGGTTTATTATTAGAAAATTATGAGGGAGATTTTGATTCATTAAAAGAATTAAAAAATGTATTTCCTATTATTTCTCTTATTAATATTGATGGATTTAAGCATTTTGTAATAATTTCTAAAATCACTAAAAAATCAATAATTTATTTTGACCCAGTGGAAGGAAAAAAAATATTATCACATATTTCTTTTAGAGAAATTTATGAAAATGTAATTATTCTATGTAATAAAATTAGTTTTGAAAAAATAAATATCAAACAAGAATCTTTTTTCAAGCATATCGATTTCTTTTCAACCATTATAATAATATTAACTTCATTATTAATAGTTGTTTTATCTTTTATTTCAACACATTATTTTAAAATCATCCTAGATAAAATCATCTTTATTAAAGATAAAAAAGTATTCTTATATCTAGCGATTGCCTTTTTATTGATATCATTTTTTAAAATAATTTTAATTTCTATTAAAAATTATTTAATTAAAAAAATAGAGCTCAAAATATCATATCAATATTATGAAATTTATTACGATAAAATTTTCAATTCTAATTATTTGGAATTATCAAAAATTAATAAAAGTGATTTTTTGAAAAAATATGAATTAATCTCTTCAATTGCTAATTTTAAAGCTAACATAATTTTTTTGCTGACTGTGGAAATTATTACATTTTTATCATCATCATATATATTATTAAATTTAAATTTTAAAATTTTTTTAATTATTTTATTTTCAACATTTTGCTATTTAATTTTTTGTTTTTTTATTAATAAAAAAACAAAAAAAATATACCAAGAAAATTTGAAAAATGCTTTCGAAATTCAGGAAAAAAATTACCAATTAGTGAATTCCTTAAAAGATGTAAAATTTTTTACAAAATCACTTCACTATAAAAATATAAGAAAAGTCCAAGAAAAATCACTTCATAATTTTTTATCCAATTTTAAATTATCTTCATTTATTGATTTTTTAAATATGATTTTTAAAATATTATTTCCTATTTTATTAATTTATTTCTCTGTATTAGAAATATTTGAAAATAATTTTAGTATTGGACAAGTAGTTTTATTAATTAGTATGTTTAACTATTTTATTGATCCATTAGAGAAATTTATTATTTTATTAAATGAAATTCCTTGTTATAAAGAGAACATAGATAATTTAGATGATATTTTAAATTTGCCTGATGAAAAAATAAATTCAATTGAAATAAAAAAAATAAATTCAATGAAATTAAGTCCAATTTATTTTCATTTTAATGAGAATAAAAAAATTTTAAAAATAGAAAATTTTGAAATTAATTCTTCCATTATTTTAAAAGGAAAAAACGCATCTGGAAAGAGCACTTTTTTATTAGTTTTAGCAACAATATTAAAAGCAAATGGTAATTATTTTATTAACAATATTGATATTAATAATATCAATATAAAAAATCTTAGAAAAAAAATTTTATATATATCACCAGAAAATTATTTACCATCTTGTAAAATTATCGATTATTTAACTAATAATGAAAAGGTAAAACTAGAAATTGTTTCAAATAATATGGATAATCATTTTCAAGATATACTTAGTTCATTTAATTTAACACTTTTAACAAATATCGAAGATAATGGCAGTAATTTTTCTTTTGGTCAAAAACAATTAGTTCAATTATTACCAATGTTAATTTATGATTATGATCTCATAATATTAGATGAGGCTTTTGAAAATATTGACTATAAAAATTTTGATTTAATAAAAAAATACATGAAAAACAAAAACAAAAACACAATTATTATTGAGGTTTCTCATCAAAATAAATATTTATTAGAAAGTAAAGAGGTAGATTTTGAAAAAATTAATAAATATAAATAATAGAACTTTATATTTAATATCTTATTTAATAATTTTAATATTATTTATAGTAATTTTAATTATGAATATTAAAATTGATAAAAAAATTAATGCAATAATAGAAATTGATGATGAAAAAAATATTAAATTAATTTTCAATAAAATT
>JBOFDQ010000010.1:0-51651 GCA_051647165.1 Metamycoplasmataceae bacterium | reverse complement strand
ATGATTTAATTAAAAAATTAATAATAAAATCATACTATTTAAATATTAAGAATAAAGAAATTAAAACAATAAAAGAATTCCAAAATACTATTAAAAAACAAATTACAAAATTAATTATGAAAAACGAATACAAAGAACCTTTAGTTATTGTATTAATAAATGAAATATAGAAAATATTATTTTTTAAATAAATAAAATAAAAATAAACATTTTTAAAATGTTTATTTTATTTATAAATTAGTTTTCTTCATCATCGCTTTCTTCAGAATAATCATAATTATTTTCTATTTCATTTTCAAAAACATTTGTATTTTGTAAATCAATATTATCTTCATTTTCGATTTCTGAATAATAAATAGGTTCTTGTTCTACCTCATTAAAAATATTGCTATTTTTATTTTCTAAGTAATTTGGTGCTCGTTCAATATTATCTAAACGATGTAAATTCATAGATGAATCAATTAGCAATTGATTTTCTTCATTATATTTTCTTATTTTTTTAGATCTTATAATTATTAGTGGAAGTAAAATTAATAAAATTAACCCAACTCCCCCGCCGGCAGAAGATAAAATAATTATAGGCATTAAATCTTGAGGAGTAAAAACATTTTTTTGATTAATATAAGTATTTATTTCTGAACCAGCTGAATATAATTTTAATTCTCATTTTCTATTTTGATATTCAAAAATTTCAAAATCCTCATCAATTTGAACAATAATATTTTCTCCAATTATTTCTGCACTAAAATTTGGTATTATTAAATTATTTTTTGCTACATTTAAATTATTTTCTAAATATAACTTAGAATTAGAAAAAATATTTCAAAAATTATTTTCTACTTCTTGCTTTAAAATTTTATTATTTTCAGGTTTTGATAAAAATTCTCAATTATAATCTGAATTACTAAAAGTCATTGAAATGTTTTCGGTACGTGTTAAACGAGAAGATATGCTCTCAAATTTTTCTAATTTTAGATTTAATTTTAAAGGATTCTCTTTTGTTATTTCAATTCCTTTTGAATCAAAAACATTAAAAATTGAAAAACTTAAATATAAATAATTATCATAAATTTTAATTGCTTCTTTATCAAAATCATTAATTTCTATTGATGTTTTTTTAAAATTATTTGAAACAATGATTGAATCATTATCATTTAAAAATAATTTATTCATTGATCTAAAAATAAATTCAATTAAAGAAGTTTTATTATGCTCAAAAGAATAAATAGAAAATTGATCATTAAAATCATTTTTATCAAGTGTATATATTTTAAATTTCTTATCTCCAACTATTTCTTCATTTACATTTATTTTATCTATAAATGATAAAGATTTAGTTTTTGGAAAACCATTAATTGTTATTAATGATTTAACAGTATTCTCCAAAACATCTCCATTGCTAAAAGATTTTTTTAGGGTTAAATTAATTGAAATTGTCCCCTTTAAATTATCTGCAATAGGTTCATCAAAAACAATATTTTCATTTACAGGATTAAATGGATTTAAAATTTTACTTAGAAGATATTTGTCAGATAATAATTTAGAAATTAAAATGCTTTTATCATCTTCGTTATTTAGAATTTCATTCGCTAATTTTCCATTAAATTCATTTAACTCACTTGAAGTAAAAGTAAATGTTATTTTGGAATCTATTTTTGTTGTTTTTTTATTATCAACCAAATTATCGCCATCTTTATCAAAACCTAAATTATTTAGTGTAAATTTCTCGAAAAATATTAGTGAACTTGAATTTTGGGTTTTTACCTCATTAGTTATTTTGTCTCAATATTGTTCTAAATAAATTTTGCCAGTAACAGTCCCAGATAAATTATCATAAGAATCAATTAAAATTTTCACTTGGTTTTCATTAAAATTAATCACAGGGTTTTTTATTGTAATTGAGAAAGCTTCTTTGATATTTTCAATAGTTATTTTACTTGCAAGAATATGAGAAAAATCAATATTTTTTTTCACAATAATAATTTCAGTTCCAACAGAATCGATTATTCCATTAGAATCTACATCAACACCCAATCCCTTAATCAAACCACTAAAAACATTATAATTAGTTTTAAATTCACCATTTTCAAAATACTTATCAAATGTTACTACTAAATAAATCTCTCCTAAAATATCATTAACATTCACAATATCAAATTTATATTTTGCACCAGAAAAGCCATTTTCAATATTAACATCAAAATATTCCTCAAATCTTGAATCATTTTCTGAGAATTTTTTTAATTCAGAAGGTAAAATTGTTTTTAATTTATCTTTTTTAGGAGAAATTGTAATTTTTGTAGTTCCTGAATCAATTTTTCCATTACCATCTACATCTTTACCAAACAAATTAATTACTTCATTATAAATTAATTTTCTATTAACTTCTATACCATTTTCAAAACTACTTGATGCTCATATTCTCAATAACAATGAACCTGTATTATCAGAAATAGAAGAAGTAGCAAATTCATATTTAGCATTTTTAAATGAGTTATATGATTCAATTGATAAAAAATTCGTATAATAATTTGGATTTTTTTCATCAATAAAATTTATTTGAGATGGAAGAATTGTTTTTGTCTTATTATTATCTCATCTAAATGAAAATGTTGTAGAACCAATATCAACATTACCATCAACATCAGCATCTTTACCAAATCCTTTTAAATCAACGATTATTTTTTTATCTAAAATGACATTCCCATTTAAAAATGATTGATCAATTGTTATTTCTAATTTTATAGTTCCTTCCAAATCATTTGCTGCTAAAATAGCAAAAGTTAATTTAGAATTTTTAAAAATATTTTCTCCTGAGATTAATAAGAAATTGGAAACATTAGTCTCATTTAAAGAAGAAGGTAAAATTGTATTTGAAATTAACTCATTAGTTTTAATATCATAAACAGTTGTTCCTTTATCTAAAACATCATTTTCGTCAAAATCTAAACCGAATCCTTCAATTTTAAATAATCCATCTTGTTCAGGACCATTTAATTGATATTCATTCTTAACTTCACCATTTACAAATGCTTTATTGGCAGTTATTTTAATTCAAATAATTCCATTTTTATTGTCTTTTTTAATTATTTGGTAATTTAATTTAAATCCCTTGAATCCATTTTCAACTTTAGGATTTATAAGATTTTCAATATAATTATTACCATTGACGGTGCTTATTAAGTTGACAATAACTTTTTTCATTTCATCTTTATTTAAATCAAATTCAGATATTATTGTTGTTCCTTTATCAATATTTTTATCTCCATCAATATCTTTACCAAAACCAAATATTTTTTGATTAAAAATTTCAATATCTGAAAATACATTTCCATTAATAAATGTTTTATCAACTATGACTTGTAAAGACAATGATCCTTCTTCATTATTAAGATTTCCTATATTAAATCTAAACGAAGCATTTTTAAATGAGTTATTGCTTTCAATATTCAAATATTTTTGAATAAAGTGTGAACTATTAGATATATTTGACAAATCACTAGGCAATACATTTTTACCTTCTTCTTTAATGGTTATTTTATATGTAGAATTACCTAAATCAACACGTCCATCTTTATCTATATCTTTACCAAAACCTAAAACTAATTCATTAAAAATTACTATATCATTTTTTTTCTCATCATTAATAAAGGCAATAGATGCAGTGACTTTTATTCTTAAAGCTCCATTTTCATCATCGCCATCAGAAAATTCATATTTGTAAACAACTGGCTCATTTTTAACGTCATTAAATAAATTAACAAACAATGTTCTCTTAATATTGTCTTCATTAATTTCACCACTAATAATTTTAGAAGGAAGTAATTCTTTAGCTTTTTCAAGAGTTTTAATAAACATAATAGTATTAATTAATCCATCTATTTTTCCATCATTGTCTTTATCTTGACCAAAATCAGAAATTTTACTATTAAAAATAATATGATTTTTAATTAATTCACCATTTTTGAAATGGTGAGAAACACTTATAATCAAATTCAATGAACCTTCATCATTGTTTTGATTAGAAATGGTATATGTGTATTTTGCATCTTTATATTCATTAAGTGTCTTAATATTTAATAAATCACCAATTCAAACTAAATTGTTGTTATCACTATTTTCTTTGTTCGCTAATACTCAACTAGGCAAAACAGCAGAAAGACCATTGAAATTAATTTCATATGTTGAATCACCAAAATCAGCTTCTTTATCACCATCTACATCTTTACCAAAAGATAGTTGCCAAAGTGGTGGAGTTATGGTTTTTCTTTGATTGACAATTCTGCCATTTTCAAAATATTTATCAACATAAATTACAACACTAATAGTTCCTTCATTATCACGTGGATTATCTATTACATAACTATAATTAGTTCCTTTAACAATATTTACTTCATTTAAATCAATAAATTTCCCAATAAAACTATCGCTTTTAGGATCTGTACTAAGTTGTGAAGGTAAAATTCTTTTAATTGCTTCTATTGTTTTTATTTTAGGATTTCATTCAGAATTTCCTGAATCAGGTTTTCCGTCTCCATCATCATCAACAGAAAAACCTTCAATGACAATTTTATATTTATCAATATTGTCGCCTTGAGACACTATTCTCCCTTTTTCAAAAATTGAACTAAAATTTGAAAAAATTTCTAATTTTTTTTCTTTATCTTTTGGAACTAAAATAATGTTTTTTAAAAAAGCATTTTTTGGAAAATCTAACAACTCTAAATCTAAATAATTACTATAATTATTTTCATTAATTTCTGATGGAAGTATTGTAGAAATATCTACACCACTTTTAGGAGTAATTTTTAATTTACTATTAGTGTCTTTACTTTCTAACTTTCCATCATTATCAGCATCTCATTTTAAAGAATTAACTTTAAAACTTTTATAAACGAATTGCTTGTTGGAATATGTTAATCTTCCATCTCTATTATTTCATCAATGTTCAGAATATTGTGTTGAATTTATTAGATCTACTGTTACCCATCCATCTTGTTGACTATAACCAGTTAATTTCATATAGAAATTACCGTAAAATTCATTTGTTTTGTTTCAATTTCCAGTATTTGTATTTGGGGTTTTACTTTTAGCTTCAAAAGGATATACCTTTAAAGCATATTTACGAGCTTCTGTTTTGGATAAAGTTCTTCTAACATCAGATGTGCCCTTATCGAAATATGAAGATTTTATAAAAGATTCAGGATCTGCTATTCCAGAAGAAAAAAATATACTAGCAAGCTCTGATTCAGAAATATATGATTGAGGAATATATTTATATCATCATCATGAGGTATTTTTATCTTGAAAATTCCCAGGAACATTTCCGGTAGTTGGATATCCATCTGTACCCCTATTTTGAGTATTTTCATTAACAATTATTGGATTTTCAATAATTTCATTATTATTTTGTGTTGAAATTAATGATAATAATCCTAAAGAAGTAGTTATAAATATTGAACTTATTGCAAATAATTTAATTTTTTTAGTATTTTTTTTCATATTAAATATTATAATATATTAAAAGACAAAAAGTTGAAATAAAAATAATTCCAAAAATAAAAAATTTGTAGATAGATTTATATATTATAATATAAAAAAATGAAAAAAGAAAAAAAGAAGTTAAATTATAATATTTACAATAGAAAAAAAGTTTTGGGAACAATATTTTTAATTTTATTTTCTTTTTTATTCATTCTTTGTTTTGTTCAGTTGCCTTATTTAACTACAATACACTCTTATACTATTGGATATTTATTTGGTAATTATTCATATTTTATATATTTAGTTTTTATTTTTAAAAGTTTAGATTTAATTTTTAATATAAATATTCATATTCAAAAATATTTAAAAAAGTATTTTAAGAAAATTAATTTTCATTTCACAACCATTAATTTCATTATTTTAATATTAGGAATTGCTTTTATTTCAGAGGGGATTTATAATTGAGTTAATATTTCTCAACAACAAGTAGGAATTGAAATTTGAGAAATAAATTTTAATAATTGATGAAATAATTTTATTTCATCTAAAAATGTTTTGCTTCCGAATTTTAAAAATCAAGGAGTAATGATTATTTTTTTAGTAACTTTATTCAGTTTTTGAAGTGGATTTTTAGTTGTAATTTTAGTTGGAGTTGCTTTAGTGTCATATTCAATATTTTCATTTTTAAACGGTTCTTTGATTGAAAAAATAAAACAATTAATAAAAGGTAAGGAAAATAAAAAAAGGGAGAAACAAGAACATTTAGAAAAAATTGTGGACCTTGGATTTGAAGATAAAAATCCAATACTAAATGAAAAAGAAACAAAAAAAATGGTAAAAGAAAAGGAAATTGAAAAATTTGATAAGACTGAAATTTTTCCATTTGATGATCCTTTTTCTAAAAATGAAATTGAAAATTATGAAATTAAAACTAAATCAATCAATGTAGGTATGGAGAAAAATGATTCAAATAATATAGAACCAAATTTTTTATATACAAATACAAAAGCAAATAAAAAAGATAAAAAAATTAAGGAATATAATATAACAAAAGAATTTATTTTTAATAATTTAGAGAAAGAAGAAGAAGAAGATAATGAGAAATAAACTTTCATGAAAAGAAGCACAAGAAATAATAAAAAATAACAAAGATATTATTTATTTAATTTTTAGTACAAAATGATGTGGTGATTGTCATATGATGAATCCAATAATCGAAGAAGTAGAATTTCATTATAAAAATAATGATAAAATAAAAATAATAGAAGTTGATGCTGAAGAAGCTGGTCTTTTTAGAGTAGAAAGCACTTATCAAGTTAAAAAGGTGCCGGCCCATATTTTTATTTTAAATAAAACAATTTACAATACTTTATATGAATATGTTCCAAAAGAAAATCTAATACTTGAAATTGAGAAATTAATGATTAAAAATGAAAAAAGAGATTTTAAATAATATTCCTAAAAACAATGGCGTTTATATCTTTAAGGATAAAAACGAAAATATAATTTATGTAGGTAAAGCTAAAAATTTAAACGATAGAGTTAAGCAGTATTTTAAAGGGACTATTAATTCCTATAAAACATCTAAAATGGTATCACTTATTAATAGTATTGATTTTTTTATTACAAAAAATGAAAAAGATGCTCTAATTTTAGAAAGAAACTTGATAGAAAAACACAAACCAAATTATAATGTTTTACTGCTTGATGATAAAAAATATCCATATATTAATATTGCCTTAAAAAAAGAATTAGAAATTTCAATAAAGTATATTTATAAACCAGAAAAAAATTCACTTTTTTTCGGTCCCTTTCCTAGGGGATTTAATTTTAAAAATATTTTAAATCTATTAATAAGTGAATGTTTTTTTGAAAATGGTCTGCCTATTAACAAAAAAGAAAAATCAAGACAATTTTGAGAAGAAAAATATGATTTTTGCAAAAAAATATTAAACTCTGATAAAAGTTATATTTCCTTTTTAAAAACACTTATGAATAAGGCTTCAGAAAAAGAATTATACGAAATTGCAAATGAATATAAAAAAATAATTAATTTTCTAGAAAATAAAAATGAGCATCAATTAATTCAATTAAACAAAAATCAGAACATTGATGTTATTGCAATAGAAAAAGAGGAAACATACTTTTATATTTTTATTGAAATTTATAGATTTGGATTTTTAGTAGATAAAAAAAGTATTGTTATCGAAATTAGTATTGATGAATCAGAAGCAATAAGACAATTCATTAATCAATATTATAAAAATACTAAAAAGCCAGATAAAATTATTTCTAATTATTTAAAAAATGATTTAGATATATATTTTGATATTGAAGTTATTAATCCTAAAAAAGGAATTAATAAAAAAATATTGAATATTTGTTTAGAAAATAATTTAAAAAATAAAAATATTGCTAAATTAAATTATAAAAATAATAAAAATAAAAATGAAAAGGCATGAAATTATTTAAAAGATTTAGCATCAATTAAAGAATTAAATTCATTTTTAATGGTTGATAATTCACATATAAATAATATAAATCCAGTATCTGTATTTATTTCATATAAAAATGGTATGAGATATCCGGAAGGATATCGTAATTTTAAAATTGATTTAGAATCATTTGATAAAAAATCCGACATTTTTTATCTAGAAAAAGGAATAACTAAATACTTTTTGAATAAAAATAATTATATACCTGATTTACTAATTATTGATGGATCTGTTGCTCAATTAAATATTGCAAAAAAAATTATCAAGAAAATAAAAATTAATATTCCTGTAATAGCCTTTTCAAAAGATGAAAAACATAAAACAAAATTTTCGATTAATACTAATGGCAAAAAAAGCAAAATAATTGATAGGGAAATTTACAATTACATATTAGAAATTCAAAATGAAGTAGATAGATACGCTAAAAGTGTTTTCAGAAAAAAAGATACTCTTTCTTCTATGGAAGGAAAACTTCTTCAAATAAAAGGAATTGGATTAAAAACTGAGGAAAAAATATTAAAATATTTCGGAACTTATAATGCAATTTATAATGCAAGTTATGATGATTTAAAAAAGGTTGTTTCTGAAGAAATTGCAAGAAAAATAAAAGAACATATAAATTAAAAATAAATTATCTTTCCATAAATATTTTTTAAAAAAAATATTAAAAATTATTTATAAAAAAATATTAATTTTTAAAAAAGTTTATTTATTTTCACAAAAATAACAATTATAAAAAGTAATTTTTTATACAATAAAATGAGGAACCATTATTTTATTCCATATGTTCTTCATCAGAAATATCTTCTTCTGATTCTGATATAGAATAATTATCTTTCATATTTTCTTCATTAGAAATAGTTTCTTCATCAAAAATATTCTCTTCCATATTTTGTGCAGAATAATTATTATTTATTTTTTCTTGTCCTAAATAATTTACACCATTATTTTTATTCTCTATAAAAAGTGAATCATCTGATGATGAATTACCTAATAATTCATGCTCTAAATTATATTTTTTTATTTTATTAGATCTTACAATTATTAAAGGTATTAAAATTAACAAAATCAAACCAATTCCACCACTAGCAGAAGATAAAATAATTATAGGAATATTATTATTTATTAAAAGCGGTTGAAATCCTTCAATTTTGAATAATCCATCTTGTTCAGGACCTATAATTTGATAATTATTTTCTACCTCTCCTTCTAAAAAGGCTTTAGTAGCAATAATTCTTACATAAATTATCCCTTTTTCCTCTTCGGTTTTTATTATTTGATAACTTAATTCAGAACCATTAAAATTATTTTCAATTTTTGGTTTAATAAAATTCCCGATGTAATTATTACCCGGAATAGTAGTTATAATATTCGGAGTTATTCTCTCCATTTCACTAATATTTAAATCAAAGCCAGAAATATTTGTAGTTCCTTTATCAACAATATTATTTTGATCTAAGTCTTTACCAAAACCTATTATATTTTGACTAAAAATAGTAGTATTTTCAACAACAGTTCCATTTAAAAAGGATTTATTAACAATAATTTCAAAAAATAAAGATCCAATTTGATTATTGAATTCACCTAATTTAAAAGAAAAAGAGGCATTTTTAAATGTATTGATACCCTCTATATTAAGGAAATTTAATATAAAATTAGGAGAATTATCCAATGTGTTTAAATCAGAGGGTAAAATATCTTTTGCTTCTGATTTAATAGATACTTTATATAAGGTAGTTCCAAAATCTGCTATACCATTCTTATCAACATCTCTACCAAAACCAGAAACAATTTCATTAAAAATTACTACATTATTTTTTTCAATATCATTTTCAAAAGCTGAAGAAGCAATAACTCTTATCCTTAAAGTACCTTTTTCATCATCTCCTTCTAAAAATTGATATGTGTATTGAACAGGTTTATTTTTCACTTCATTAAAAAATAAAATTATCAATGAATTTTTAAAAGTTTCTTCATCAACTGAGCCATCCATAACTTTTGTTGGTAATATTTTTTTTGTATTTTCTGTTGTTTGAACAAACATTGTAGTATTAACCACTAATTCATCAATTTTTCCATCACCATTTTCATCTTTACCAAATGTTAAAATCCAATTGCTAGGAGTTATTAGTTTTTTTTCTTTTATTAGTGTTGAATTTTCAAAATATTGATTAGCATAAACAGCAACTAAAATAGTTCCTTTATCATTTAAAGGAAATGATATTTCATATGTGTATTCAGTGTTTTTAGCTACATTATCAGCATTTAAAACAATAAAAGTTTCGATATAATATTGATCTTTAGGATCCACACTAAGTCAAGTAGGTAGGACTTTTTTTGTTATTTCAGAATCTATAATTTTCGGATTCCATGTAGAATTACCTTGATCAGGTTTATTGTCACCATCAGCATCTAAAGCAAATCCATCAATTACAATTTTAAACTTATCAATATTGTCATTTTGATTAACAATTTTTCCATTTTCAAAATGAGAATTAAAAATAGGATAAATTTCTAATTTTTTTTCTTTATCTCTAGGTGAAAAAATAATGTTTTTTAATACAGAATTTTTAGGAAAATCATTTTGTTCAAAATTAAGATAATTTAAATAATTATTCTCATTAATATTAGAAGGAAGAATTTTAGAAACATCTACTTTTGGTGTTATTTTTAAAACACTATTAGTATTTTTATTCTCTTTTTTACCATCATCATCAGCATCTCAGGAAGGAGCTCATATATTTAATTCTTTATACATAAAAGGCGAACCAGATAATCAACCATAATAATTAGTAGACCGAGATTCAGTATATGCATTTTTATTTCAAATTTGGATAACTACTTTTCCGGTTTTATTATCATATTCTTTAACTTCTAAATAAAAATTATGTCTTATAGAATTTTGCATATGATCTCAAGAAGGTCAAGAATTATGAGGACTTTTAGAAGAACCTTCATAACTATTGATTTTTCCAACATATCTACTTAGTTCAGAGACTAGGAATGTTTTTCCTTTTTTTATTACCTACATTTTGTCAAAAAATACTATTTACAAACTCTTCAGCAGTCATAGATGGATTTGTAAAAACTAAATTTTGCAATTCCTCCTCAGAAATATATGATCAGGAATATATTTAAATCATCACCAAATAGCGTGAATAGGGGAAGCCATATCAGAAGGAACATTGCCAGTAGTTTTGTATCCATTAACTAATCTTTTATTTTCTTCTTCAATTTTAATTAAATTACTTTTTTCAATATTCTCAATATTTTTTTGTATTGAAAATATAGATAATATTCCTACATAAGTTATGCAAAATGTTGAACTAATTGCAAATAATTTTATTTTTTTATTGTTTTTTCTCATGATTTACACTCCAATATTTTTATAATAAAAAATAATTAAAAATCTTATCACTTAAAATAATATAACACAAAAAATAAAATGTTTTAAAATTTATAATAAATTTTTAAGCTAATTACTAATAATATTAAAATTAAGAAAACACAAATCTATATTAATATTTTCAATTGTTTTTCATCTAAAAAAACTTTTTCAATAATGGCCCCACCAATACATTTGTTTTCTTCATATATTACAACATGTTGGCCTGGAGTAATGGCTAATTGTTTTTTATAAAAAACCTCAATTTTATTTGAAGGAAGTATATTTATTTTCACATTTATATCTTCTTGACGATATCTAAATTTAGCAGTGAGATTATTACTATTAAAATTGCTTTCAATTAAATTTAAATCACTAGCTACTAATTTATTAGACATTAGATATTCTTCGTGAGAGGCCGGTGCTGCAAAAAGTATTTTGTTATTTATATCTTTTGAAACTAAAAAATAAGGTTCCTTTAGTCCGCCTAAATTTAGCCCTTTTCTTTGTCCAATTGTATAATACATTACTCCATTATGATTTCCGATTTCTTTATTAGTTGTAATATCAATAATTTTACCTGGTTGAGAAGGAATATAATTTTCTAGAAATTTATCAAACTTTCTTTCGCCAATAAAACATATTCCTGTAGAATCTTTTTTATCAGCAACATTTAAATTAATTTCTTTTGCTATTTTTCTAACTTCTTTTTTTGTTAAATTACCTAAAGGAAAAAGAACATTTTTTAATTGATTTTTAGTTAATTGTGACAAAAAATATGATTGATCTTTTTCTAAATCAATTGCCTTGAAAAGATTAGAGTTTTTCACTATAGCATAATGACCTGTCGCTAGATAATCACAATTTAATTTTTCCAAAGCATATGAAAGCATTTTGTCAAATTTAATATATTTATTACAATTAATATCAGGATTAGGAGTTCTTCCTTTTTCATACTCATCAATAAAATTTTGAAAAACATATTCTCAATATTCTTTAATAAAATCAACTCTATAAAGTTCAATATTTAAAATATTTGCACTTTCTTTAGCATCTAAATAATCTTTTTCTTGAGGACAAATTTTTTCATTGACTGTTTCATTTCCTAAAATATCATTATTCAAAAAAGAATCTCAATTACGCATAAAAATTCCAACTACTTGATAACCTGCTTTTTTTAATAAATAAGCAGAAACAGCTGAATCAACGCCACCCGACATACCAATTGCTACTTTGATTTGATTAATATTTTTATCCATTTTAAAATTATAGTCTATTTTAAAAGAAGATATAAATTAGATTATAATTTTGAATTTATTTTATAATTTGACGGAAAATAATTCTCGTTCATTTTATTATCAAAATAAATTTCAAAACGATAATTTATATATGAAAGAAATAGAGAAAGAAATAAAATTAATAATGAAAAAATATTAGCCATTTTACCATCCCACTCTTTTAATAAAAAAATATTAACAATTGGTTCAATAAAAAAATAAATTGAACCAATGCTTAAAAATAAAATTGCAATTACAGCAGATGGAATAAATATTTTAGATTTTTTAACTTCAATAAAATTTTTTTTTCTATTGTAAAGACATCCACCTATCGCAATACCAATAAAAATAAATGAAATTAAAGATGTAAAATTAGTTAAAAGATCACTCATAGCATATACGTGTAAATAAAAATTAGGATGATTCGCATTAGAATTGCCAGGTTTCCAAATATATATAGTAACTATAGACACAATTAAGTAAATAATTATATTTGAAACTAATAAAAATAAAAAAGAATTATTTCTTTTACCAAAATTAGGATTTTTTTTCATCATTCATGAAAGTAAATAAAATTCTTTATCATCCATTGCAATTTCATAAACACGATTGGTTGAAAGACAATAACCATTTAAAATACCTAAAACAGAAATTACAATAAATGAGTCTAAAATTATTGCTAAAATTTTAGGAACATTTTTTATTCCGCCAGAAGAACCATCGTTTGGCGGTAAAGAAAAAGCAATTGAAAGATATAAGTAGACAAATATTATTATTAATAATCCAAAGAAAATTATTCAAGACATATTATCTTTCTTTTTTAAATTTGATCTTATTGTTGTTATTGTGAAAAATCCGTCAAAAGCAAAAAGAATAGCAGGAATAGAGGCAATAATACCAATTCCTTTAGAAACTGCAATCAATCCATTTTCCTCAATTGTTGGGGGTAATATTGGTGAAGCACTATTACTATTTTCTCCTGCAAAAATATAAGCAAAAATCGGCAAAACTAAAATAGGAATAAATTTAATAATTGTAAAAATTCATTGTGTTTTTTCTGCAAAACTAAATGAAATTCATGAAATAAATAGAAGCCACAAAAAGATTCCAACAGCAGTTAAAACAGCAAATCAATCATTTGTAAATATATGATTTCCTGATGCAGAATAAGCAGCATTATCCATAGATAACGTTATATAAAGAGGAATACATAAAAGTGTTAATGGATAATAAACACACAGCATATATGAAGAACCAAATTTTGAAACTTTTTTACCTACAAAATTTTTTAATCAAGTAAGAATACCTTGATCTTTTTTTGATGCAGAGGATAATTCTATCAACGATAAACCAATTGCTATTATTCCAATTGCTGAAATTATTCATGAAAGAATAGCAAAAAGTAAATCCCCATGAGCATTTGTTAAAATTGATTGATTTTTTAAAAATATACCAGAACCAATAGTAGATCCTGTTATCAACAACAACGCTGATAAATATCCGACTTGCTTTTTCTGCATTTTTTCCTATTTTATTTTAATTAAAATAAAAAAATTATTTATTTAAAGCTTGTTTTGCTTTTTCAACTATATTTTTGAAAATTTCAGGATTGTGAATAGCTAGTTCAGAAAGCATTTTTCTATTAATTTCAATATTAGCTAATTTCAATCCATTCATAAATCTAGAATATGATAATCCTAAAGGTCTAACTGAAGCATTAATTCTTGCTATTCAAAGTTTTCTAAAATTTCTTTTAACTTGTTTTCTATCTCTAAAGGCATATACTCAACCTTTTACAACTTGTTGTTTTGCAACTTTAAAACCAATTGATTTATGACCAAAATATCCTTTAGCCAATTTAATTCATTTTTTTCTTCTCTGACGAGTTACTGTTCCGCCTTTTACTCTCATATTATGCTCCTTTTATTATTAATTTATTAGTAAAGACCCTTTAATCTTTTCATATCTGTTTTATCCATTAAAGAAGATTTTCTTGATTGTCTTTTTTGTTTTGTAGTTTTATTTTGAGCTAAATGCGATCTATAAGCATTTCCTCTTTTTACTTTACCAGTTCCAGTAACTTTTATTCTTTTAGTTAAAGCACTTTTAGTTTTCATTTTCGGCATCATTTACCTCCTTGTTTTTATTATTGATACTTAAATATTTTTGCATTTTTTTCTTATCTTGATGTAGTGTCATATCTAAAAATCTTTCATTTTTAGCATTTATTTCACCATTAATAGAAGCTATATCTTCAACTTCTTTATAAAAATTTTCTAATGTAATATAACCTAAATCTTTTCTTTGTACTTCTCTACCTTTGAATTTAACAGAAACTTTTAAAACATCTCCTTTTAATAAAAATTCACGCGCTTTCTTAGCTTTAGTAATTAAATCATTTTTACCAATTAAAGGTGTTAATCTAACTTCTCTATTTTCAATTCTTGTTTGTTTTGCTTTTTCTTCTTTTTGCTTTTTCTTTTTATTGTATTTAAATTTTCCATAATCCATAATCCTAGCAATTGGCTTTGGACTAACAGAAATTAAAACTAAATCTAAATTTTGGTCTTTGGCTTTTTGAATAGCTTCTTGTTTAGTCATAATTCCTAATTGTTCTTTATTTTTGTCAATAACAAATAATTTAGGAAAAATTATTGTTTCATTAACATAATGTTCAGATTTAGGACCTTTATTTTTATTGTAATTTGAAATAAAATGCCTTTCTATTATTGAATATAAATTTTAATTAAAAGAAAAAAGAAATTTGTTGTAGCTTGAACCCAAAATAAAAATAATCAGGTGAGAAAAATTCTTCTTTCCGCAACTTTTTCATTGCTATATATTTATATCACAAAAATATATTAAAAAATTATTTTTTATCAATTTTAGTGATTTGTATTGGTATTTTCAAAAAAATTAGGTGGTAAATCTACTTCAAATGTTAATTCTTTTCCGTTAATATGAATAAAACTCAACTTAAAAGCATGTAATCTTTGATTGAAATTATCAATTTTTTTATTATATAATTCATCACCAATTATAGGATGTTTAATATAGGCTAAATGAACTCTAATTTGGTGTGTCCTACCTGTTTCTAATTCTACTCTTACCAAAGTAGAATTTTCATATTTTTGAATAACATGAATATGGGATATGGCAGGTTTTGAATTTTGTGATACGACTGCAAATTTTTGTCTATGAAAAGGATCACGTCCTATTGGGGCATTTATATGAATAATATTATTATTGACAATTCCATCTACTAATGCATAATATTCACGATTAATTTTATGGTCCTTCAATAATTCAGCAAAATAATTATGTGATTTATTGTTTTTAGCAATTAACAAAAGACCAGAAGTATCTTTATCAATTCTATGAACTATTCCTGGTCTAATTTCACCATTAACATCAGAAAGGTTATTGAAATGATATACCAATGCGTTAACTAATGTTCCATTTTTATGGCCAGGTGCAGGATGAACAACCATACCTGATTTTTTATTAATAACAAGAATATCATCATCTTCAAAAATAATGTCAAGTGGAATATTTTCTGGTTCAATATTGATTTCTTTACTGACTTTATCCTTAATAGTTATGACTTGATTTTCAAAAACAATAAAATTGGTTTTTCTAATTTCCATTCCATCAACAAAAACGCCATAATTATTTATTATATATTGGATATCATTACGAGATATATCGCTATTGTTAGCGATATATTTATCAATTCTTTCTTTTTTATCTACATTAATAATTATTGGCAATTCTATTTTCATTTAAATTATTATATTGTAGTTATAAATAATATTTAAATAAAAAACTATTTTTTCATTTGAGATTTTACTTCAGTTGCAAAATCTACATGATTTTTTTCTATTCCTTCTCCAACTTCAAAACGATACATTTCTAATTCTTTAGCGCCTATTTCTTTTAAAAATTGATTAACTTTTTTACCATTTTCAACAACATATTCTTGTTCTAAAAGTGTAAATTCCGATAATATTTTAGCTACTTTGCCATCAAAAATATTTTTTTGAATTTGCTCTGGTTTTGTACTGAATCCAGAAACTTCTGCCAATTCATCTTTAACTTGCTTTTTAATTTCCTCAATTTTAATACTTGGGACTGAAGATTCATTCAAAAATTCCGGCGACATTGCTGTAATATGCATTGCAATTCCTTTTAAATTTTCATCATTAGAACCTTTAGCAACAAATAAAGCTGCTTTTTGACCATCTGAATGAGTATATGCACCAAAAGAAAATCCTTCTTCTCTTTTTATTTTAATTGCTCTTCTAAATGAAATTTTTTCACCAATAACAGAAGTAGCTTCCAATGTTATTTCTTCAATTGTTTTTCCATCTGATGATTTTAAATTTAAGATTTCACTATCATTATTATTAGAAAAATGAGAAGATAATAAAATATTCCCAATTTTTTCAACAACATCAATAAATTGCTTATTTTTAGCTACAAAATCTGTCTCTGAATTTACTTCATAAATAATTGCGGAGTTTTTATCAACTATTGTTTTTACTAAACCTTCAGCAGCAATTCTTCCGGCTTTTTTAACGGCTTTTGCAATTCCATTTTCTTGTAATCAAATAATAGCTTTATCAATATCATTATTAGAAGCTTCTAAAGCTTTTTTACAATCAACAAATCCAGAACCTGTTCTTTCTCTTAATTCTTTAATTAATTGTGCACTCATTATTTAACCTCTTTTTTTAGTTCATCATTATTATTATGTGGTTTAAATTCTCTATTTCTTGGTTTAAATTCTCTATCTCTATTGTTATCAAAATTTCTATTTCCAAATCTTGAATTCATTGGTTTTTTCTTTTCAATATCAACAGGCAAGATTATCTTTTCATCAGGTTGAAAAGCAAATAAAACTTCACCATTTTTAGCCTTAACAATTGCATCTGCTAAAATTGTTAAAATAAGTGTTAATGATTTTACAGAATCATCATTAGCAGGGATTGGAATATCCACTAATGTTGGATCACAATCAGTATCTGTAATTCCAATAATTTTAATATCTTTAGATTTTTTAGCTTCTTTTATAGCAATTAAATCATGCATTGGGTCTGCAACAATCATAATCGTTGGAACATTTTTCATATCTCTAATTCCAGAAAGATTTTTTTGCAATTTTATTAATTCTTTCTTTTTAAGAATTCCTTCTTTTTTAGTAAATCCTTCTCAATTTAGTTCCTCTAATTTTTCTAAATCATTCATAGTTCTAACTCTTGAAAAAATTGTTTTTCTATTAGTTAAAGTACCACCTAATCATCTTTCAGAAACATAAAAAGAATTTGATCTTAATGCTTGTTCTTTAGTGATTGCTTTTGCTTGTTTTTTAGTTCCAACAAAAATAAATTCCCCACCTTTTTGTGCAATTTTATTAATAAATGAAAAAGCAAAAGCTAATGCTTTTTGAGTTTTTTGAATATCAATAATATGTGTTCCATTTTTGGTTGAGTGAATATATTGCTTCATTTTTGGATTTCACATATTTTTTCTATGACCAAAATATGCTCCTGCTTCTAATAATTTTGCATCAGAAACAATATTTATTTCATTGTTTTCTTCAGACATTATGTCTTCTATTTTTTCTTTACTATTTGTCATTTTTTTCCTTTTGTTTGTTATTTCTTCCCATTTAAGTCATCTATATCCAGAATTCCTATTTATTAAGGAACACATCTAAATATATCAATAAATGGTGCTTTTTAAATTTTTATATGTATTTTAAATACAAATAAATGATATATTATTTTCAAGAAAAAATAAAAAAAATAGGTTTTGAACCTATTTATAAATTTCTATACTTTTTTTATGAAATTATAATTTAATAATTCCAAGAGCATCTAATCATAGAAAGATTGCTGCAAAAAATCCGAAAAAGATTGTTAAAAGCATTACAACAATTTTCAAAATTGAAAATCCACTTAATCCAACTTTTACTACATAAAGAATAAATCCTATTAATGATAAAAATGGAATCAACATTAAAACTAAAGCTATTAATTCAACTTTATCAATTTTATTGTTTTTTGACATATTTTCCTCCTTTGTTTAATATTGATAAATATTATATCATTAAAAAATTATTTTTTCAAATCTTCTAAATACTTTTTATGTCTCTGTATAGTAGAAGATTTTTTTAAAAAATTTAGATCCGGCATTAATAATATTGTTTCTAAATCATTATTTAATTTATTGTTTGAAAAGGCCAAATCTAATTCATAGTCAAAATCAAAATTATTTCTAAATGATCTAATGATGAAATTAACTTTTAATTTTTTAGCTATTTCCGCGATTAATTCATTTTTATTTATTAATACTAATATTTTAGGATTGTCTTTATATAAAGATTGAATTATTTTTTGATTTTCTTCAAAATTATTTTCGATATTTTTATCAGGGTTAACACTAACTATAATATAAATAAAATCAAATAATTTTAAAGCTTTTTCCACAATTTTTTGATGACCAATATGAAAAGGATTAAAACTTCCGGGATAAATTGCTTTTTTATTCATATTAATCATTTTAACTTTTAATTAAAAAAATAAATAATTTATAATTATAAAATGAATTCTTTTAAACTTGTTTCTGAAAAAAACCCAGCCGGCGATCAAATAAATGCTATTAAAGAATTAATATTAGGTTTAAATAATAAAAAAAAATATCAAGTTTTATTGGGAGTAACAGGTTCTGGAAAAACTTTTACAATGGCAAATGTAATTGCTAATCAGAATAGACCAACATTAATCCTTTCTCATAATAAAACACTAGCGTCACAAATATATTCAGAATTAAAACTGCTTTTCCCTGAAAATAGAGTGGAATATTTTGTTTCATATTTTGATTACTATAGGCCAGAAGCATATCTTCCTTCAAAAGATGTATATGTCGAAAAAACTTCTCAAAATAATCAAGATTTAGAAGCTATGAGAATGTCTGCATTAAATGCTTTAACCATGAGAAATGATTCAATTATAGTAGCTTCAGTTGCATCAATTTATGGAGCTATTAATCCTGAGGAATATAAAGTCAGTTTTTTTAATATTGAAATAGGGATGAAAATTAAAAGATCTGATTTTTTTATTAATTTAGTAAAAAGACAATACAAAAGAAATAATATTGCAATAGAGTCTGGTAATTTTTCATCGAAAGGAGATGTTGTTGAAATATGCCCAGGTTGAACTAATGAATTTTTATTAAGAGTAGAATTTTTTGGTGACGAAATTGAAAAAATTTCAAAAATAGATCCATTATCTAAAAAAATTATTAAAACACATAATTCATTTGTTATTTTTCCAGCAAGTGCCTATAGTGTTCAAGAAAACACAATTCAAAGAGCAATAAAAACTATTAAAATAGAGTTAGAAGAGAGACTAAGTGAATTTAAAAAACAAGGGAAAGAATTAGAATATCAAAGATTAAAGGAAAGAGTGAATAACGATATTGATTCAATGGAAGAATTTGGTTTTTGCTCTGGAATAGAAAATTATGCTAGACATATGGATGGAAGAGAAAGCGGAGAAAAACCATTTACTTTATTAGATTTTTTACCTAAAAATTCATTATTAATTATTGATGAATCTCATATGATGATTCCTCAACTAAACGCAATGTATAATGGTGATAGAGCGAGAAAAATGAATTTAGTAGAATATGGTTTTAGACTCCCTTCAGCACTTGATAATAGGCCTTTAAAATTTGAAGAATTTATGAATTATAATATAGACACTATTTTTGTTTCTGCAACTCCTGGAGAATATGAATTGAATTTAACAAATGGAGAAATTGTTTCTCAAATAATAAGACCAACAGGATTATTAGATCCTACAATCAAAATTAGACCAGCTCAAAATCAAATTGAGGATATTTATGATCAAATAAAAAGGCAGATAGAAAAAAAAGAGCGAACAATAATTTTGACAACTACTAAAAAAAATTCTGAAGAATTTACAAAATATTTTTTAGATAAGGGGATTAAAATTGCCTACATGCATTCAGAGCATAAAACATTAGAAAGAAATGAAATTATTAGAAAATTAAGAAAAGGAATTTTTGAAGTTTTAATCGGGATTAATCTTTTAAGAGAAGGAATAGACATTCCGGAAGTATCTTTAATAATGGTTTTAGATGCTGATAAGGAATCATTTTTTCGTTCAAAAACTTCTTTAATACAAATTGTTGGAAGAGCAGCAAGGAATGTTAATGGAAGAGTCATTTTTTATGCTGATTCTATTTCTAAATCTATGAAAGAGACAATTAAAGATAATGAAATAAAAAGATCTATTCAAATTAAATACAATGAAAAAAATAATATTGTTCCTAAAACTATTATTAAAAAAATACCAGAACCTATCCAAGGTCATGATATTAAAAATTCTATAGAACATATTTTATCATTGAAAAAAATGGGAAAAAAAGAAAAAGAAGAAAAAACAAAATTAATTGCTTCTTTAAGAAAAGATATGTTAGAATCTGCTACTAAATTAGATTTTGAAAGGGCAACACAACTAAGAGATATTATTTTAGAACTAGAAAGTGATAATTAATTTTTTAATTCAATAATATGTTTGGATAAATTAAGAATTTTATTCACTAAAACATCTATTTTATGTTTACTTAGAATAGAAGAATATTGTTTTTTATATTCAATTTCTAATAATTTAGGAGAAAAATTAGAATTAAATAGTGTTGTTTTATTGTTATCTAATCTATAGGATAAAATAGAAATAAAAATTGAATTTATAAATCATTCAGATAATTTTTCATTACCTAAGGAATCAATAAATAAAAAATCACAATTTTCTATTTTTTTCTTTATTTCAATAAATCCATCTTCAAAATTAGATTTTATTAAATTATTTAAATCAGTTAAATTTATAAAAATAATAGACTTGTTGCTTTTTAATAAGTGATTTGCAAGCGCTGAAAAAAAGAATGTCTTACCAACACCAAATTTACCATATAAAAATAGCCCCTCGGCAAATTCATTATTTTTTAATTTTAGTAATATATTATTTTTTAAGTAATTAGTCAATTCAATTCTAGAATTATTTATATCTGAAAAATAAGAAGTAGAAGAAGTGCTGTTATTTTTTTGCTTTCCAAAATTATAATTTTTATTTAATAATGATATTTCCTTTAAATAATGATTCCGATTTTGTGATAAGCTTTCTTCTTTTTTCTTTGATGGTTTTAAAATTCTTGTTATTATTCCATTAGAATGAACCTTAATATCTGAAATAAAATCATCTGAATTTTTTTGATTAATTATTTCAATAAAAATAGGAATGGCTTCATTTATTTGTTCTTCTGTTAAAGAATGTTTTTTAATAATTTCATTTATTTTTTCATGATTAACAATACTATCTTTGTCATAATGAATCATATTTAGTTAATCCCTTTTGTTTCTTCTAGCAAATCATAAAGACTTAATTCCTTTGTTTCAGATGCTATTAAATTTTTATTTTTATCTTCTATTTTATTATCATAATCTCAAAGATTATTATTAAACTCAATTTTTTGTCTTCCTTTTTGAGCTAAACTAAGTTCATATTCTATTTCTTTTGATAAAAGAAGATCTCTTTCAAAAAAATCTTGTGCAATTTTTTTAATAAAATTAATAACTAATTTATCATTTTTTAAAAAGGAATAATTTAAAAATAGATTGATTGATTTATCTGAAAATCCTAAACTTGCACAATAGTTGATAAGATTAATTTCAGCAATATTGGCAGTTTTTTGAAAAATGTATTTTATAAAATGAATTGATGATAGTTCCTCAATTGCTTTTTCTAAAGATAAATTAACTGGTAAATTAATTTCTGATGTTGTCTTTTCAGAAAAATTATCATCAATTTCTATACTAAAAACATCACTAAATTTAATGGTATCCTCTAAATAACCATCTTTAGAATTTAATTTACTTTTATTTTCTAAATATAATTTTTCAAATCTTAATTCTCCTATTTTTTTTATTAATTCTCTTTTTAAAAATTTATTTTGATTAAATTTAGAAAAATTTAATGGTTTTAAAAAAGAAATAATATTTTTATTATTTTCAATATTAATAAAAGATTTAATTAATCCGGCAGCTTCCAATCTTTTTTTAGCAACTAATACATCTTCCGGTTCTAAAAATAATGATTTTGACATATCTTCCAAATTAAAACTGTTATATAAAGTGTTTTTTGAAGAAAGAAGATCATAAAAATATGAGTACAAAGCATAAGAATTAGAACCTAAAATAGGTAAATATAATCTTCTAAAATTTAAAAGATAGTTTTCACAAATATTTTCATTTTTTTCGATAAAAAAAATAGAATTTTGCATCTTTTAACCCCTTATAATAATAAAAATCTTATTCAATTACTAATATCTTAACACTAATAATTTTATGAAAAATTATTTTTTAAAAATTCTTCTATATTAGTTAGTTTTTCAACATGTATATTAACATTTTCAATTTTCTCTGGGTCTTTATATATGCTATCCAAAAGAGTTTTTGTAGAGTTATTAACATTGCGTTTTAAAATAAAATTTGCTCTTTTTTCTTCACTAATTTCAATTAAAATTGCTTTTTTAAATAAATTTTGAAAAGGACAAATTTCATTAAATAATATAGGTATTTCCACAAAATCATATTTATTCTTTAAAAGATGCTTAAAAAGCAAGGGAAAAACTAATTTTTCGATTGATTTAGCGTTTTTTTCACTAATAATTAATTTTTTTAATTCTTCTTTATTAACTTGGAAATTTTTTGTATATTTTTTACCAATTTTTCTTCTGATAATTCAATATCCTTTATTTGGAAATTTATAACTTTTGTTAAAAAAATCATCACAATTTAGAACTTTATAACCTTGTTGGGCTAGTTTGTTCAATAAAAAAGTTTTCCCACTTCCAAATTTTCCTATTATTGCAATCATTAAAAAATCTTTTTTCATTATTTTCTACGTTCAAAAATAATATTATTATCATTCACGATGATGTTATTGAATTTTCCAAAATTATCTATTTCAAAAAAATCAAAGGATTCAATATTTAGAATTAATTTAAATTTAGCAACAAAATTAGGCATAACTATTTCTAAATAGGATAATAAAGAATAAATGCCATTCAAAAGTAAATTTAATATAAGTTCCAATTGTTCTAAATTATCAGTTAATAATCAAGGAGTAGTTAAATCAATATATTTATTTAATTCATTTGATAAATACAACATTGATTTATATGCCTTATTTATTTCAAAATTATTAAAATGAAAAATAAAATTATTTTTTGTTTCTAGAATTAAATTAAAAATATTTATGTGAATATCTTTTATTTTGCTTTGATCAAATGAGATAGGTTTTTGAAAATTATTTTTAATCATTTTAATTGTTCTAGAAATCAAATTACCAATATTATTCGCTAAATCAGCATTGTATGCTAATTTTAATTCATCTAAATCAAAAATAGAATCATCAAAAATATTTAAATGAGACAATAAATAATATTTAATTATTTCTGAATCATATTCTTTAAATAATACAAGGGGATTTATAACATTGCCTTTTGATTTTGACATTTTTCCACTATTAGTTATTAGTCAACCGTGGGCAATAATTTGGGTTGGAAGTTTAATATCTAAAGAATGAAGAAAAATAGGTCAATAAATGCAATGAAATCTTGTGATTTCTTTTCCAACAACATGAATTATTTCATCCCCGTTTTTTCAAAATTTTAGAAATTTTTCAGATTCATAATTGAAGTTAAAATCTAAAGCTGATAAGTAATTAAAAAGAGCATCTAATCAAACATAAATGATGTGTTCTTTTTCCTCGTTAATAGGAATCCCTCACTTAAAAGTTGTTCTTGTTATAGATAGATCTTTTAATTCATTATCTAAAAAATTTTTTTCTAATTCTTTTCAAATTTTATTTGGTTTAATAAAATCATGATTCTTTTCAACATAATCTATTAAAAAATTTTTAAATTTGCTCATTTTAAAAAAAAAGGATGATTCTTTAACTAATTGAAGTTGGTGCTTAGAAATAGGATGATAAAATTTTCCATCAATTTTAACAGCATCTTTTTCAGTGATAAATTCTTCGTCTTGAACAGAATAAAGGCCTTCATAAAATGATTTATAAATATATCCTTTTTCTAACATTTTACTAAAAACATTTTGGATTAAATTTTTATGATTATTATTTGTAGTTCTTGAAAAAAAATCATAATTTATTTTTGATTTTACTCAAAATTCTTGAAATTCATTATAAATATTATCTACATACTCCTGTGGAGAAATTTTATGTTCAATAGCTTTATTTTCTATTTTTTGGCCATGTTCATCTGAGCCTGTTACAAAAAAAGTTTCATAACCTAATTTTTTTTTAAAATTAGCATATGCTCAAGCTATAGTTGTAGAATATAGATGACCTAAATGTAAATTTCCTGAGGGATAAAATATTGGGGTACTAATATAAAGTGTTTTTTTGTTCATAGATTAAAATAATTATAACTAATATTTTTTAATTGGTTTATATAATTCAATAACTTCATCAGTATATTTATGAACGTCTTTATCCAAATCATGCAAATAAATGTTTTCTTCAAAAATAACACCAACTCCACTTCTAAACCTTGACTCCACCAAAACTAAAATAGCTTTTTGATTAGTTCGAGGGTGAATCATTTTAACTCTTTTAGGTTCAAAATTATTCTTTTTTAATTCCACAAAAAGATCAACAAGACGCTCCGGAGGAATTACTAAAGACAAATATCCTTTTTGAGCAATAATTTTAGATGAGCCTAAAACAATTTGTTCAATATTAATTTTTATTTCATGAGTTGCAATAAGTTTTTCTTCAGAAATATTTTTTTTTCATTTTGTTTCTTTCCTATAAAAAGGGGGATTTACTACAATGAGATCATATTTTTTTAATTGATTTTGACAATGACTTTTATAAAAATCATTAAAATCATCATGAATTAATTTGATTTGATTCTCTTTTTTATTTAAAGCAATATTTTCTTTTGCAATATCAATTGCTTTTTTTTGAATTTCGACTGCATCTATTTTTATTTCTGAATCGCGTTCAGAAATAAAAATAGATAAAGCTCCATTATTAGTGCCTATTTCTAGAATATTTTTAACCTTCGAATTTAATGAAATAAAATTAGCTAATAAAATTGTGTCAACAGAGTAATTAAACATATCTTTATCCTGATAAACATAAAGATCAGAATCATACCCTAGAGAATTTTTAATTAATTTATTTTTCATATTTTGTTAATTAAATTCCTTATCGAATTGTTCTAAATATTTATCTTCTATTTTAATTCGATATGTAATTTTTTTATTACCATCCTTAATGAAAGTATCTTTTTCTATAATTTCAAAAATACCAGGAAAATTTTTTAACTTATCTAAAAAATATTTGATAGAATCATTTTCTTTTATTGAAAAAGTTATATCCCTTTCTTTTAAAGAATCACTATCATATGGTGAAAAAATATTTTTCTTATCTTGATATTTATCAATTATTATTTCAGCAAAAATAATGTTTAATTTAGAAATATTGGGATGCATTTTCCCTACTCAACCAACTAAATTATTTTCAAAATATAATCCCGCATTATAGTTAGGATGAAAAATTTCATTTTCTAATTTTCGTACTTCAAAATTAAAATTAAATAACCTGAAAATATCATTTAAAATATCATCATATTTTTTGTAATCACTAGCTAAGCAAATTGCAAACTTGTCATTAATCATACCAATATCAAAGAAATTAATATTATTCATTTTTCTTTTATTATTTTCATTATAAATTTTTACTAATGAAGGAGCAATTGATTTTCGAATAACTTCATGCTCTATTGATGTTGATTTTATTAAGGAAATAGTTTCTTCAAAATTAAAAGGATTAAAAATTAATTCTTCTTTTGAAACTAGTGTATAAGTTAAAAATCTAAAATAACCATAATTATAAATTGTGGATAGTAAATCATTTTTCTTAGAAATATTTAATGAAGAAATTTTGGGCTTAATTTCCATTAAATTATTTAAGCCATAAAATCTTAAAATTTCTTCAACAATATCTTGCATAGTTTCAATATCATGTCTATAATTTGGAACATGAATTTCATTTTTAATAAATTTAAAATTTAAAATCTTAAGTGAATCAATAGCCTTAAAATATTTTTTATTGTCAGTTATATCTTTACCAATATAATCAATAAAATATTTTTTATCAAAATTTATTTTAACAATATCATAATCTAATTTATTTATAAAGTCAGAAGAATTTTTAAAATAATGTGAAATATAATTTTTAGCCAATATTAAAGATCCATAAGATATTTGTCTTGAAGCATTTATTGAAGAATGTGTTGTTTTTTTAAAAAAACGTGAATTTTCTCTTACAATTTTAGAATTAATAATTGATAGTTCTAAAAAGATTTTTTCTGAATTTTCATTAGCCTTATATTCTGTATATTCTTCAACACCTAAAAGGGAAACGGCATTTGATTTGGAAAAAATCTCTGTTACAATATGATTGCCATTTTTTTTGCTTTTTATTTTTAATTCATTAGAAATTTTACTAATATCAAAAGCACGTATAAATACACCACTATATAGATAAATTAAATTTATAATATTGTCAATTTCATTAGAAATTTTCATTTTATTTCTTAATAAAAAAGATTTTTCTGGAAAGGAAGTGCTGGGTTTATAATTTTCTACTTCTATTCCGTTTAACAAAATGTCTTTAGAATTTGACAAAATAAAATTAGAAATTAAATTTGTTTTTTTAGATTTTTTTTCACTAGGAATAATATTAAAATATGCTGCAATTTCTTTAGAAAGTATCTCATATGACATTGCATCAGAACGATTAGTTAAAATAGAAACATCTATCATATTATCATTTAGTTCAAGATATTCAATTGGGTCTATATTTAAATCAATTTTGTTAGAAAAAGAATAAACTCTATTTTTTCATTTTTCTTCAATAAGTTCATTAGAAAAACCTATTTCTTCCAAAGAACAAAGCATTCCTTCAGACACAATTCCCATCAATTCTTTTGGTTCAAAAATAATGCTTCCTTTTTTGGATCCAGGAACAAAAGCAATAACATATTTATTTTTTGATAAATTTTTATCAGTAGTTTGAATTATTCTTTTTTTATCACTAAAAATAATTTCACAAACATACAAATCTTTACTATTTTCATTTTTATAAATTTTTTCTATATAGCCAAACTTTATTCCTTCAACATCAGAAAATCTATAATGTTCTTCAACTTCAAAACCAATTGAATTGATTGCATTAATAATTTCTTCTAATTTTATTTTTTTAGATAAATTGGCAATTTTTCTAATTTTATTTTCTGAAAATATCATATTAAATTTTTCCTAACTTAAATTGTTTTAAAAATTTTAAATCGTTTTTATAAAATTCTCTAATATCATTTATACCATATTTAATCATTGCTATTCTTTCAACACCTATCCCAGCAGCAAAACCTCTAAATCCTTTTCTATAGCCTGCTAAATTTAAAATTTTTTCATTTAGTGTTCCGGCCCCTAAAACTTCAATTCATTTATTCTTAAAAAAAATATCCACTTCCATTGAAGGTTCAGTAAAAGGGAAAAAAGATGGCCTTAATCTAATATTTATTTCTTCTTCTAAAACATAAGATAATAATGATTTTAACGTTCATATTAGATTAGAAATATTAACATCACCAACAGAAACTAAATCTATTTGAGTAAATTGATGAGAATGTGTTTGATCATCTTCATCATTACGATAAACTTTGCCAATAGTAAATGCTGAAAAACATTTATTTTTATTTTCTTTTAGTAATCTAGCAGTTATCCCGGTATTATGTGTTCTTAGCAATTTAGTAGTTGAAATATAAAGAGTATCTTGCATATCTCTAGAAGGATGATTGGGTGGAATATTTAATTTTTGAAAATTATATTCATCTGATTCTATTTCAGAAGCATTTTTTTCATAATAACCATTATGAAAAAATCAATCTCTAAACAAATTAGAAATTTCATCAAGTGGATGAATATAATCAAATTTTGTTTGAAAATTAAAAATATCATTTTTATCTTCAAGAATTAGTTTGTTTATTTTTGAATTTTCTAATTCAATATTTTTTTGATTTATAAGAAAATCTATTTCTTGCTTTAAATTAGTAATTTGCTTCCCAATTTCTGCTTTTTCACTACTAGAATTTGTTGTTTTTAATTTAGTAGTTAATTCAAAAAGAGGACCATCTTTTTTAAAAATTATAGATTTTGCAATTTTTAAATCCTCAAAACTCTTTACTTCATCAATTATTTTTTTAATATCCATATGTAATATGATTATAAAATAAAAAATGAAAATAATTATTTATTATAAAAATAATTGTTATAATAATAAAGTTACTATTTAGTAACCATTTCAAATAGGTTTTAAACTTATATAAAGTGCCTTAAGAATGTGACAAACAAAAATAGGAGAAATATGATTGCAATTATTAAAACTGGCGGTAAACAGTTAATGGTAGAAAAAGATGCAACAATTTATGTTGAAAAAATTGAAGCCAAAGAAGGTGAGACAATATTTTTAGATGAAGTTTTGTTAATTGGTGAAAAAATAGGTACACCATTAATAAAAGGAGCTAAAGTAGAAGCACTTGTAGAAAAACAAGGGAAAGCTAAAAAAATTGTTGTTTATAGACATAACGCTAAATCAACTCATAAAAGAAAATTAGGTCATCGTCAACCATATACAAGATTAAAAATTATTAATATTATTGGTTAAGAAATAAAAAAAGGAAGTGAAAAATGTCAAAAACAAAAGCGGCCGGAAGTAGTAAGAACGGTAGAGAATCCCATAGCAAACGTCTTGGTTGAAAATTAAGTGATGGACAATATGCAAATGCTGGTTCAATAATTTATAGACAACGTGGAACTAAAATTCATCCAGGAAATAATGTTGGAATTGGAAAAGATCATACTTTATATTCTTTAATAGATGGATATATAAAATATGAAACTAAAAAAAATAGAAAATATGCTTCTGCATATGAAGAAAGAATTACAAATTCAAAATAAAATGGTTTTAAAATAAACCATTTTTTTTACTCTATTTTATATAAGGTTTTACAAATTCATCAAGAGTTTTATCTTTAATTTCATTAATATAAAATGAAGATTTTATTTCACCTTTTTCTAAAATTATCATTCTATCACAAAGATATTTTATCTCATCTAAATCATGTGAAACTAAAATAATTGTCATTCCATATTCTTTGGCATAAGACTTAATAAATTCTTTAATTCTAGTTTTTATATTAATATCTAGTCCAGTTGAAATTTCATCTAAAAAAACAATTTTAGGTTTATGAATAATTGCCAAAATAGCATTTAATCTTTGTTGTTGTCCACCAGATAATGAATGTGCATTTTTTTTATAAAATTCATCAATACCAAAAATTTTTAATAATGCATAAAAATCATCATTATTAATTTTAATGTCAAAAACAGTAATCATAAATTCAACTATTTCTTTAACTGAAAGGGCGGGAGGAAAAGAAGAGTCTTGAAATTGAATTCCTATTTTTTCTAAATAAGATTTATCATAATCAAATAAATATTCTATATTACCTTTTGAAGGTTTATTTAGTCCTGATAAAATTTCTACAAGCGTTGTTTTCCCGGCACCATTTCCACCTAAAAATGAAAGACACTCCCCTTCTTTAATTTCAAAACTAATATTTTTTAGTGCATAATGTTTATTTTTAACAGTGCCAAATCATTTTTCTAAATTAGAGACTTTTATTAATGTTTTTGAGTCCTTATTTTGTGGTGTAATAAAAAAAGCATTATCTTGTTTATCGTTAGATGACTTCATAAAAAAATTTTTAATAGAAACTGAACTAATATTATCAAAATTGATTTTTAAATCACTATTCTTTCTTCTTGAGAATTTTAAATTTCTTTTCATAATCATTATCTTGCACTCCATTTAAAAAATTTCAAAGAAATTGTATAAAAAACACCAGAAAAAATAAAAGGCATCAATATATTTAGAAGTTTATCAGTAAAATTGAAAATCTCTATATTGTTACCCTTGCCATTAGGATCTAAAATTTCATAAATTTGGTTTAAATTAAACGGATTAGAAACACCATTAATAATAGTTTGAATATTTGTGCCATCAAGTATTGGTGCACCCGGAATTCCTCCTCAAGATTCAATCATCATTCCTGTTGAATATTTAAAAGGGGAAAGGTAAGATAAATATCACATAAATTCAGAAGATTTAACCATATCTATAGGTAAAACTTGAGCTGATAAAAATTGTGAAATAATTAATATTGGTATACCAATTGCTTGAATAAAAATAGAGGTTTTTGCAAATGAAACTAAAACAAATCCTACCGAAATTCCTACAATAATATTAGTTATAATACTAAAGATAAATCCTCCTCAATTTACATTGGCAAAAATATTACTTAGGCTAGGTGCTAAAATATTAATTGTTTCTGTTCCAACTAATTTATCAGAGATAACTCTTCCAACATCCCAATTTCCTATAAATATTAATGAAGAAATTCCTACAACTCAAAAAGTAGAAATAATCATAACTAAAAAATAAAATCCACTAATAATAAGTAAAAACATTCATGGTTTAATTGGTGTAACACCAATTCTTTTTAATAAAGATGATCTTTTAAATTCAAAAATTGTTTGTGGCATTGATGTTAATGCCACTGACATTGAAGAAATTGCTAGTGTTCCTCCAAAGAGTTCATTATATCCTAACATAGTACCCAAAATAGCCACAAAGATAAGGGGGAAAATAAAAGCAAAAAAAGGACCAAAAAATGACTTTCAAAAATAAGAATTAATAAGCGTTAACATTGCCTTTAAATATTTGTATTCCATAATCATATTATTAGAATAATACCATGATTAAAATAATAATAATAAAATAAATTAAAGATTTGTAATATAATTAAAGAAAAAATATGAAGGAAAAATTTTAATTATGGCTCCAATTGCGAAAAAAGAATGAAAAACAGTATATATTGATTTAGATCACAAAACTGAGGAATTTTTAATAAAAGAAGAATCAAATGAAGAATTAAATAAAGAATTATTAAAAGAAATTTTATCACTTGAAGAAATCAAATTTTTAAGAAATTCAATTAAAAATAATTCATTACTTTTAAAAAAAATAATTGAAATATCAGAGTCATCAAGAAATTTTTTTGAGGCAAACACTGATTATGAACAATTATTTGAAGATGCTAAAAATTTATCAATTGAAAAATTAGGGTTTTTTGCAATTTTCTTTAGAAAGCAATTATTAAATAAAGATTCTTTTAAACTTATATTATCTAATAGTAATAAATCTTTTGAGCATTGATTTAAAACATATGTAAAATATCGATTATTAATTAGTTTAGAAGCGTTCTTCGAAAGTGTAGTAACTTCATTATCGGAAATTAGAAATATTTTAATTTTAGAAAAAGATATTGAAATTACTAAAAAGTCTTTAATTAGATTTATTGAAGAAAATTTAATTCAGGATTTTAAAAATTTCTTATTTGAAGATTGAAATTATGCGCTTGAAGAAAATAAATCATATGAAGAAAAAAGAAAAAAAATATCAAATACAATAATAATTTAAAAAACATTACTTATCTAAAACATAAGTTAATGTTTTTTTTATAAAAGAAAAAGAGGAATCATGAAAGAAATTAAAATATTTGGAATGCCAAATTCAGAAATCTTAACAAAAAGAGTGGCGGATTATCTAAAAATACCTGTTTCAGAAATATATCAAATAAATTTTTCTGATGGAGAAATGATGTTAAAACCATCGGAAACAGTTAGAAATAAAAGTGTTTATATTATTTGTAATACTTCTAAAAATGATTCTATTTTACAATTACTAATTTTTATCGATGCAGTAAAAAGAGCATCTGCTAAAAAAATTACTATAGTTAATTCATATTATGGTTATTCTAGACAAGATAGAAAAGCTAATAAAAGAGAGCCCATCACTGCTAAATTGATTGCTAATTTAATTGAAACAGCTGGTGCCAACAAATTAATTTCAGTAGATCTACATAATCCATCTATTCAAGGTTTTTTTAATATTCCAGTTGATGATTTAAAATGAACATATATGTTGGCAAATTATCTTAAAAAAGAGGAAATGAAATGCACAGTGGTTTCTCCTGATCATGGTGGGGCTGTTCGGGCAAGAATTTTGGCAGAATTATTGTCAAATAATATTCAAATAGCAATTGTTGATAAAAGAAGAACTAATCCAAATAAATCAGAAATATTAAATGTTCTAGGAGATGTTAATGGTAAAAACGTTGTAATTATTGATGATATTATTGACACTGGTGGAACTATCCTTAAGGCTGCAGAAAGATTAAAAAAAGACGGAGCTAAAAAAGTATATATCGCCGCTACTCATGGTCTTTTTTCAAAATCTTTTAAAGAATTTAATGATGCTAAATATATTGATAAAATTTTATTATCTGACTCTATTTATAACGAAGAATTAATTAAGAATCCAAAAGTAGAAATAATTTCTTTAGCTCCTCTTTTAGCAGATGTTATAAGAGTTTCTGAAGAATCTAAATCAATTTCAGAAATATATAAAAAATATAAAAATGATAAATTATAGAGATGAATGTTTTTTACTTGTAAATCAAAATAAACGAATTTTTAATAACTTAGAAATATATGTTAAATTAATTCTTGAATATAACAAAAATATGAATTTGACCGGTTTTGATGAAGAAAAAATTTGAGAAGAAGGTATATATAATTCCATTGTTGCTTTAAAAAATCAAATACTAGATTATAGGCATAAAAAAATGCTTGATATAGGAGCGGGAGCAGGTTTTCCTTCTGTACCATTTTTAATAGCTTCAGATAATTATTTTGAATTAGAAATTGCAGAACCGATACAAAAAAGAATTTTATTTTTAAAAATAGTAAAAGAAAAATTAAATTTAAATATGAAATTAATAAACAAAAGAGTTGAAGAATTATCTGAAGAAAATTACTATGATATTGTTTGCTCTAGAGCAGTTGCATCATTAAAAATTCTTATTGAAATTTCAATAAGAGTTGGAAAAAAAGATAGTTTATATATTTTTTTAAAAGGTCCTAAAATTAAAAAAGAAATAGAAAATGCTCAAAAAATAATTAATGAAATTAATTTAAAATATGATGTTATTAAAATAAAAGAAATAATAGAAAAAGATGAATATATTTTTATATATAAAAAAATATTTGATGTTCCAAATAAATATCCTAGAAAATGAGCAATTATAAAAAAGGAAAATATATAATTAAATTATGGCAATAACAATAACTAATGATTCTACTACTCTTAAAAATAATTTAATAATCATTTTAAAAAATCAAAATGATGAAGAACTTTTGTTTGAAAAAGAAGAAAATGTTCTCTTTATTTTTAGAAAAAATTATGAATTAATTGGAATGAATATTTTTAATTATAAGAATTTTTTTAAAAATATTAAAAGTGGTTTTCATAAATTAAGCGAGGAAGATTTAAAGTTTTTAATCGATAAATTTCCAGACAAATTTAAAAATTATTATTCTGAAGATTTTTTACAAATATCTACAATTAAAGAGACTAACATTCATCCAAAAAATCCCAGACTTTTAGTTATGAAAATACAAAATCAAATAGGCGAATTTCAAGTTTTAACTAATATTTTAGATATTAAAAAAGATGAAAAATATTTAATTGGTATGAACGGCACTGTATTAGCAGACGGAACAACAATAGTAGAATCAAAAATTAATAATGTTATTTCTCAAGGAATGTTGATTTCTTATAAGGCACTAGGAGTCCAAAAAAATGGTCTTTTCAATGTTTCTAATTTAAACTCAAATGATGATGTTATTTTTTAATAATTTTCTCTTGAAAAAAATGATTTAACAAAATTGATCCTGCAACTGCAACATTTAATGATTCAAAATTGATTGGAATATAAATTTTATGGTCTAATAGTGGAATAATTTTTTCTTCAATCCCATTTGCTTCATTACCTAAAATTAAAATAAACTCCTTTAAAATAGGCGCCTCAAAATAATTAATAGCATTTTTATCTAAAATAGCTCCATATTTTTTAAGACTATTATTTTTTAAAAATGCAAATGAATCATCAATGTTTATAGCATCTATTTCAAAAATAGCTCCTTGAGAAGACCTTAAAACTTTAGAATTATATAAATCTACACCTTGAACAACTACTTGATCAATTCCAAAAGCACAAGCACTTCTTATTAATGTTCCTAAATTACCAGGATCATTTATTTTATTTAGGAAAAGAATTTTTTTAGCAAGAATTTTTTTCTCTTTTTTAATGCAAATAGCAATGATATTTTGAGGAGTTTTGGTTGAAGAAAAATCACTAATAATTTTTTCATTAACTATAAATGTTTTTTCAAAATCTAAAAAATATTCTGTTGAAAAAATTTCTAAAACTACACTATGTTTTAATGCTTCATTAACTAAATGAAATCCTTCAATAATATACATTTTTTCTAAATCACGATATTTTTTTTGTTTTAATTTCATTCTTTTTTTTAACAAATTTAAACTTGGTACCATTATTTATTTTTCCTCTTCTAAAATAAAATTCTTACCTTTTTGTATTTCAAATTTAGATAGATTTTCAAAATTATTTTGTCTCAAAACTTCATAAACAACTAAAATAACAGAATTAGCAAGATTAAGACTACGACATTGCTCTGCCATTGGAATCCTTAAACAATTGTCAATATTTGTCTGAAGAATTTTTTTTGGTATTCCAGTTGATTCTCTACCAAACATTATTCAAACATCTTTTTTTTCTTTAAAATTTATTTCAGAATAATTTTTTAAACCATAACGGGTAATATAATATATTAATATATCGTCATTTTTTTTAACAAACTCATCATATGAATCATAAATTTGATAATTAATATCTTCAAGTGTTCTTCCTGCTGCAGCTCTTTTTATACTACTATGAAATAAATCAAATGAAGTCGGTTTAATTATGTGTAATTTAGCATTGGTGGCATGACAAATTCTTATTATATTTCCAGTATTCGGTGGTATCTCAGGTTGATATAAGATAATGTTAAGCATATTAAATTATTATATATAATTTATTATAAATCAAAAAAAAGAAAAGGGAAAAATGGAAAAAAAAGAAAAATATCTTTTTGCATTAGATTTAGATGGAACACTTTTATCCTCTTCTACTAAAAACACAATTCATGAAGAAACAAAAAAAGCAATTCTAAGAGCAAAAAATGAGGGACACATAGTATGTATCATCACAGGAAGACCATGAATTTCTTCTAAAAAAATATATGAAGAATTGGGATTGAATACAATTATCGGTAATTTAAATGGTGCTCACATTCATAATCCTAGTGATCCTTTTTTTATTGATTACATTAGATATATTGATTTAAATGAAATTCTTTATATTATTGGAGATTCTTATTTAAAAAATAAAATTAAAAATATTGCAATTGAAGGTCCGGGATGAGTTCAACTAAAAAAGAGAGATAAGGCTTTGGAAGAAGTTTTTTCATTTTATCAATTACCTAAATTTACTCAAGGAATTGATTTAAACAAATTACCACTTAAACCAACAGGAATTATTTTAGATATTATTAAAGGAATTGATCCTAATGAATTAAAAAAATATTTAGACATAAAATACGGGGATTTATGTTCTTTCTCATATTGATCTAAAGGCGAAAATAAAACTAAAGTTTTTGATATTACTGCTTTAGGAGTTGAAAAAGCTAAAGTGATTTCTTTGTTAATAAGATATTATGATATTGAAATTCAAAATACAGTTGCTATTGGAGATTCTTTTAATGATCATTCAATGTTTGAAATTGTAAACTATCCAGTTTGTGTTGCTAATGGTGATGAAGCAACTAAAGAAAAAGCAAAATATATTACAAAAAAAACTAATAAAGAAGGTGGAGTTGGTGAATTTATTAATAATTTTTTAGATAATTTGACAAAATAACTATAATTTATAAAAAGGAGCATTCATGGCTAAAACTAAAAAAGAAATTAAAGAATCAAAATATGCAAATGAAAAATTAAAATTAATTGATATCACAAAAAATAATATTAATGATTATTCTGTAATAGGCGTTGATGAAAGTGGGGTTGGAGATTACTTAACACCGTTAGTTGCCGCTGCTGTATTTGTGGATAAAAATGATATTGAAAAATTTAAAAAAATGGGTATTGATGACTCAAAAAAAATTTCAGATTCTAAAATTTTAGAACTAGGTCCTAAAATTAGAGAAATGTGTAAATATGGAATAAATATGCTTTCACAAAAAGGATATAATTCACTTAATAAATATATGAATGCTCATGAATTAAAAATGTTTTTACATTTGAAATGCATTAATTTTATTGAAAATAATTTAAAAGATGAAAAAATTGATTTTATTTTAATAGATAAATATTCAACAGTTGATTCAATTAAAAATTATTATGAAAATTTTATGAAAAATACAAGACTGCAAACTTTTCCGATTAAAAATAATGTGGCATTAGAGGAAAAAGCAGAATCTCTTTCAATTGCTGTTGCTGCAGCTTCAATATTAGCTAGAGAAAAATTATTGAAATTAATGGAAGAGCAAGAAGAAGAATTAGAAATGAAATTTCCATTAGGAACTAATGAAATTGTTGAAAAAGCAGCTATTGAATTTATAAAAAAATATAATAGAAAAAATTTATACAACGTAGCAAAAATATCTTTTAAAACAACAAAAAAAATTGATGATTTACTAGCTTTAGAAAAGTAAATTTTAAATAATATAAGTTATAAATTAGCACTCTCAATAAAAGAGTGCTATAATTAATATATATAAAAGTAAATTTTAATTTAAGGAGATTACTATGGATTTTGATTTTTTTAAAGCAGAAGATGATGAAAAAAGTGCGATTGAAATATATGGAAGAGACTTAACAAAACTGGCCCATAATAATAAATTAGAGCCTACAATAGGTAGAGATGATGAAATTAGAAGATTGATTAGGATATTATCTAGAAAAACAAAAAATAATCCAATTCTTGTAGGAGAACCTGGAGTTGGTAAAACTGCAATTGTTGAAGGATTAGCAAAAAAAATAATTCTTGGAGAAGTTCCAGAAAATTTAAAAAATAAGAGAATTATTGAAATAGATTTAACACAAATGTTTGCCGGAACATCTTTTCAAGGGGAATTTGAAAAAAGATTAAAAAAATTAATAAAAGAAATTAAAGATGCAAATGGTAATATTTTGGTTTTTATTGATGAAATACACATGATTGTGGGAACTGGAAAAAATAGTCAAGGAAATTCAATGGACGTTGCCAACATTTTAAAACCAATGCTTGCTAGAGGAGAATTGCATTTAATAGGCGCTACAACTTTTGATGAACACAAAAAATATATTGAAAGTGATCCTGCCCTTGAGAGAAGAATGCAAAAAATAAAAATTGATGAGCCATCTATTCAAGATACTATAACTATTTTAAGAGGAATTAAAGAACGTTTTGAAAATTACCATGGAGTGAAAATAAGTGATGATGCTTTAGTACAAGCAGCCATTTTATCATCAAGATTTATAGCAGATAGATTTTTGCCAGATAAGGCTATTGATTTAATTGATGAAGCTGCCGCTACTGTTAAAACAATTATTAATTCTACTCCGGAAGAATTAGATAATTTAAAACAAAAAAAAGCAACTTTAGAAATGGAAAAAATCGCTATTTCTAAAGAAGATAATGATAATAAAAATATTAAGAGAATTAAAGAAATTAATAACCAATTAGAAAAAATTAACAATGAAATAGATATTATTACAAGAAAATGGAATGATGAAAAAACAGACTTTAATGAAATATCAAAATTAAAAAAGAATTTAGAAATTTATCGCTATAAATTAACTAAATATCAAAATGAATCTGAATTTACAAAAGCATCTGAGTTGTTGTATAAAACTATTCCTGAACTAGAAGAGAGAATTCAAAAAAAAGAATCACTATTAAAAAAAGAGGATAAATCTTTTTTAAAAGTAAAAGTAGATGTAAATGAAATTTCAGAAATAGTAAGCAAATGAACTGGAATACCTGTTAATAAATTAATTTCAAATGAAAGAGAAAAATTACTAAATTTAGAAAATGAATTAAAAAAAAGAGTTGTAGGACAAGATCATGCAATAAAATTAGTCACTGAAGCTATATTGAGATCTAAAGCTAATATTAATGACCCAAATAAACCTATTGGTTCTTTTTTATTTTTTGGACCAACTGGTGTTGGGAAAACTGAACTAGCAAAAGCATTAGCCTACAATATTTTCGATTCAGAAAAAAAGATTATTAGATTTGATATGTCTGAATTTATGGAAAAAAATTCTGTTTCCAAATTAATTGGTTCTCCTCCTGGCTATTTAGGATATGGTGAAGTTGTTGGGTTAACAGATACAATAAGAAATAATCCATATTCAATTGTTTTATTTGATGAAATTGAAAAGGCTCATCCGGATGTGATTAATATTCTTTTACAAATATTGGATGAAGGGAATTTAACTGACTCTAAAGGAAAAAAAATTAATTTTAAAAATACCATTATTATTATGACGTCTAATATTGGAGCAGATTTAATTTTAGATCATGAAACAAATGAAGCCAAAATTAAAAGAGAATTTTTAAATTACTTTAAGCCAGAATTCATCAATAGAATTGATGAAGTCATTGCCTTTAATTATCTTGATGAAAAAACTATTAATAAAATAATAATAAATGAATTGAATATTTTAAAAGATAGAGTTTTTCAAACTCATGATATTAATATTGAATTTAATGATAATATTAGTATTTATGTTTTTAATAAAGGTTATTCTAGAGTAAATGGGGCTAGAACTATAAAGCAAATCATTGTAAAAGAAATAGAAACATTAATAGCTAAAAAAATTCTTTCAGAAGAAATTGTTAAAAATAATTCTTACATAATTAACATCGAAAATAATAATCTAAAAGTTGATAAAAAAATTTTAAATTAATTTTTTTTATTTAAAACCAATTCTCTAATGCCTCTAGCTACAAAATAAGATGGTTCTTCTTTATATATAAAATTTGAAATTTCCTTAATTTTATCTTTAGCTTTTTCATTTGTTATAGCTATTCCGGCATTTTTTAGCATTAAATAATCATTTCCAGCGTCCCCAAAAGCTATAATGTTTTCTTTATCAATATGATAGTAATGATTATTAATATATTCAATAGAGGATTGTTTAGAAACACCCTTATTCATAATTTCTAAATAACAATCTCCAGTATATACAAAAGTAAAATGATCATTTATTTGTTCAAGTTTTTTAACTAATTCTTCAATATTAATTTCTTTTTGAATATAAAAACATAATTTATAAATGTTCTCTATTTCTTTGTAATTTTTATAAACTTTATAAATTAGTTCATTATTTTCAAAAGATTTTAGTTTTTCAACCATTTTAGGAAAAGTCGAAAAATTATTATCTATTAAAAATGTTTCATTTAAATCATTGTATCCATATAACATTGTCTCTTGACCAAATTCATTATACATATATTCCAAAATACCATCAAAAGTTTTTAATGCTTCTGGTGATAAAAAATTATTTAATATCAATTCATTTTCTTTTGTAGAGTAAATTTGATTTCCATTAACTCCTATAATATACATATTTTTTAGAAATTTGATTTTGAATTTATTAATTAAATCCAGAACATCCTTATAATGTCTTCCTGTAGCGATTGTAAAATAATATTGATTTTCATCAAGTAAATTAATAGCCTTTACCGCCTCATCTACAATCTCAATTTCATGGTTCTCTTTATGAGAAAGAAGAGTTCCGTCTAAATCTGTTATAATTCATTTTTTCATTATATAAAAAGTATATCAAAAATGAATAAAAAAAAATGAACCTAAGTTCATTTTTTTAAAATTGAAAATAATCTAATTTACCTATAAAATTATTCAATCATTAAAATTGGATCACCTTTTTTAACAATTGGATTTTCAGGAATTATTTTTATTTCTCTGTTATTTAATGTTTCATTTAAAACAATTATTGGAGTAATTGAAGATTTTGCATACTTATTTAAAATATCAAGATTTACATCTACAATTTTTGATTTATTGTCAATTAAATCTCCATTTTTAACAAATGGTTTGAATGTAGATAATGATTTATTGTTTTCATCTTTAAGATTAACAGAATCAATTCCAATATGCATCATAACTTGTGAATTTTCATTTGTTGAAAAAATATAAGCATGTCCTCCATCAAAAGCAACTTCTGTTTTTCCTTCTTTTAAAAGAGAACCAAAATGATTACTTGATGGTTTAATAGCAATACCAAATCCCATAATATTTTTACTAAAAGTTTCATCTGGAACATCTTCCATATTTAGTAACTCACCATCAACTGGAGAATAAATAACAAATTTTTCTTTAGTATTTGAAAAATTATTTTTTTTATCATCAACTAAATTATTTTTTATATCAATTGAATTTGTCGAAGAAAATAATTGTTCTTTTAAATTTTGATCATTATGTGTTGCTTTTATTATTTCAATAATTTTTACTTTAAGATAATCTGCTTTTGCGCCATAAATAGAATAAACAGAAGTAGAAGAAGGTCTAATTGTTCCCATAGCACCTAATTCATTTTTAAGTCTATTTTCATCAACCTTATCTTGCTCAACAACTTGAATTCTTAATTTAGTAATACAAGCATCAACGTTTTTGATATTTTCTAATCCACCATAAGCTTTAATAACCTCAACAGCTAATGGATCAAAATTACTATTTAAATTATTTGTTGCATTATTATCGTTTTTATTTTTATAATCTGCTTTTGTATAAAGTTTAGTATTTCCACCACGACCTGGAGTTTCAATATTAAATCTTTTAATAGCAAATAAAAAGAAGAAGAAGTATATAGGAATATATCCGACACCAAAAATTAATGATCATCAAGCATTAGAACCACCATCAATTTGTAATGCTCCATAAATTACTCAATCTATTAATCCTCCTGAAAATGTCATTCCTATATGTGGTGCTACTGAAGGAATAATTAATCCTATTCAATTCATTAGACCAAAAGAAATGGCACAGAAAAATGCATGGAATCCTCAAAATAATCATGGTGTTAAGAATAAAAATGTAAATTCAATAGGTTCTGTAATACCTGTTAACATTGATGTTAATCCAGCTGAACCAACAATTGAAAGTGACATTTTTCTATTTTCCTTAGGAGCAGCCATAACCATTGCTGCTGCTGCTGCTGGTAATCCAAACATCATAAATGGATATTTACCTTGCATATATTGTCCAATATTTACTCCAGCTGAACCAATATCTTTAGATACTGATGTCCCTGGATTGTTTTTAAACGCTAATTCAAGTGAATTTCTATAAACATTTGTAGTTAAATCTGAAAAAACAACTGTTCCTTTAGTTCCATCTAAAAATGTTATTTCTCTTCCTGCCAATCAAGAATTTGTAAATGCCCACATAACTTGATCTCCGGCGATTGAAGTAGAAGCATCATTATAACCAAAACTTTGTGCAACAGCTAATCATGTGTCTGGTGTTCCGTCACTATTAATATCAATGAATTGACCATTTATTGAAGCAATATCATTTAAATTCAATTGTCCACCAACAGATGAATATCAAAGTGGTGAATAGAAAGCATGATGTAATCCAAAAGGAACTAATGCTCTTTCAATAAATCCAAAAATAAATGATTGAAAACCAAGCATATTTGAACCTAGTCCACCACCAATAATATTAAATAAAATTCCAACTAATGGTCATAAAATTAACATTAATAATGTTATTGGAATAAAAGAAAAAAATACCACAATTGGAATAAATCTCACACCTGAGAAAAATCCAATAATGGCCGGTAATTGAATATCTTTAAATTTATTATATAAAAAAGAAACTGTAAATCCAACTAAAAATCCTCCAAAAACAGAAGTTGATAATTGGTTTATTCCTAAAACAGTTCCAAAAATTGATTTATCTAAACCAGCATTTATAATGGTTCCACCTTCATTTATTGAAGGTGAGAATTGACCTAAAATGTCACCACTATAAAAAAGTAAGTTGTAACCAAAAATGGCACCCGAACTATCTTTAACTGGTTCAATAAGCGCTTGTTGTAAGCCAGAAAAAACTAAAAATCCAACAAAAGCGGATAGTGCTGCTGCTCCCGCATCCTTTGTAAATGCTATAGCAATAGCAATAGCAAATAAAACAGGAAGAGCACCAAAAATAACGTCTCCGGGCATTTTTAAGAAATTACCAAACATTTCAAGGGAAGCATTACCATTTGAATTAGTAACAATTGCTGCTCCAATACCTAAAAATAAACCGGCAATCGGCAACATAGCTATAGGCAACATTAATCCTTTAGAAAGTTTAGCAATGAACTCTTTAGCAACACCACTACTTTTTGAATTATTCGTTTTTTTGAATCTAGCTTTTATAGAAGAAAAATTCATAAAATCCTTTATATTATTTAAAAAATAAATTTTGTATAGTATATAACTATACAAACAAATTATAATACTATGTCTAAAAAATTATTCAAAAAAATAATTAGTCTAAATTATCTAAAATAGATGTTAATTCAAATGAAATAGTATTTTGATCATTATTAGAAATTATTGTTTTTGCAACTTGTTTAATTTGGTCATAAGAATTTTCAAGAGCATATGTATTTTCTATTTTTTCTAATAAATCTAGATTGGATTCTGAATGAGCAAAAACATAAACATCTTTGATATTTATATTTTCATTTCTTAAGATTTTTTTTAAAGCATTAAATTTTGAAACCCCATATATATTAATATCAATTAGTGATCCTGAAACAGTAATATGAGAATACTTATTACCATAATATTCAACAAGAAAATCTTTAAATAAATCAATTTTACTTTTTGCAATATAGACACTTATTTGCAATATGAAAATATTAGTATTATTAACATCATATTGATTAAAATTTTTTAAAATAATTTTTTCATCATCATCTAGAATATTGATATTACTTTTACTATAAGAAGAGTAATCATTAATAAAAATATCATTTGACGAAATTATTTGACAAACTCCATTTAATTCTTTAACATCATTTAAAAGATACTTAATAAAAGATCGATCAAAAGTTTTTGAAACTCTTAAATGATCATTGTTTTTAAAATTATAAATAATAGAACCATTTAATCCAATAAAATAGTGAATATAATCTTTAAAAAAATTAATTTCTTTTTCTACTAGAATTAAATTTTTTCTTGAAGATACAACAATAATATGTCCATCATAAAAAGCTTTTTTAATTTGAGAAATAGTTTCAAGATCGGGTTTGTTGTTTTTTTTAATAATTATTCCATCAAGATCAAAGATGAATAATTTTTTTATTTGTTTTTTAAGTGCGGAAATAATAACACCTCCCTTATTGATGTCTGTTTCGTTAGTAACATCACCAATCTATCAATTCCAATACCACATCCACCAGCTGGTGGCATTGCATATTCTAATGCTTCAACAAAATCTCAATCAATTTCATTTGCCTCATCATTACCATTTTCCTTTTCTTTTAATTGTAACTCAAAACGATTTAATTGGTCAATTGGATCATTTAGTTCACTAAACATATTAGCATATTCTTTTGTTCCAATAAATAATTCGGCTCTTTCTGTAAAATTAGGATTTTCTTTTGATTTAAAAGCGAATGGAGAAATTTCTATTGGATGACCATAGACAAATGTTGGTTGAATTAATGTTGGTTCTACTAATTCTTCAAAAAATAAATTTATTAAATGACCTTTTTCAAAAAATGGTTCAATTTTGAAATTTCTTTTTTGTGCTTCTTTTTTTAATGTCTCAAATGAAGAATTTTTTACATCAAAGTTTACAATTTTAGAAATTGCTTCACACATTTCAATTTTTTGAAATTTCTGAGATAAATCAATTTCATGTTCTTTAAATGAAACAGTTTTGATTCCTAATTTAGAAGCTAATTGTTGTATTAATTTTTCTGTATAATCCATCATTTCTCACATATCAGAATTTGATTCATAAAATTCAATTGTAGTAAATTCAGGATTGTGTGTTGTATCAATACCTTCATTTCTAAATAATCTACCAATTTCATAAACTTTATTAAATCCCCCAACAAGTAATTTTTTAAGTGGTAATTCTGTTGCAATTCTTAAATAAAAATCTTTGTTTAAGGCGTTATGATGTGTGATAAAGGGTTTTGCAGATGCGCCAGATAAGAATGGGGATAAGATAGGAGTATCCACTTCTAAATAGTCTCGTTCATCAAAAAAATTTCTAATTTCTTTAATTATTAAAGTTCTTTGGCGAAAAATTTTTCTCACTTCTTCATTAGAGATCAAATCTACATAGCGATGTCGATATCTTTCTTCCACATTAACAAGACCATGATATTTTTCAGGAAGAACCTTCAATGATTTAGATAGTAAAATCATTTCTTTTGTTTTAATTGCTAATTCATTTGTTAAAGTTTTCATTACAAAACCTTCAACTCAAACAATATCACCAATATCAAGTAGTGAAATAAATTCTCATAAAATTTTTTCTTCTTTATTATTTATATAAATTTGAATATTATTTTCATCATTAAAAAGAACAGTGAAAGGTCCTCTTTTAGACATAATTTTCCCATAAGTTGAAATTTTTTCTAATTTGTTATGTAATTCTTCTTTAGAAAAATTATCATATTGACTTTTGAGTTCTTTTATTGTATGAGTTATTTCTTTTTTCTTGGTTCAACAAGGTAACGAGTTTTCCTCGAATTTTTTAACTTTTTCTCTCCTAATTATTTCTTGTTCACTAAAATTTCTCATGTTTCCACCTTTTATAATAATTAAAATTATATATTGTACTTTTTTTTATATGATAAAATTTTAAATTATGAAAAAGAAAGATTATTATGAAGTATTAGGTATTAGCAAGAATGCAAATGCTAGTGAAATTAAATCAGCATATCGTAGTCTTGCTAAAAAATATCACCCAGATAAAAATAAAGATCATGATGCTGAACAAAAATTCAAAGAAATTAATGAAGCTTATGAAGTGCTTTCAGATGATGCAAAAAAAGCAAATTATGATAAATATGGTCATGATTCTGAACAACAACATGGTTTTAATGGTCGTTCTGGATCTCCTTTTGGTGGAGGAGGTTTTGGTTCAATATTTGAAGAAATTTTTGGAGGTTTTGGTGGAGGATCTACTAATTCAAGAAGAAATAATAAAAACAGCAAGCAACAAGGTTCTACTAAGCAAGCTCAAATTACTATAACTTTTATTGAATCAATTTTAGGAACTGAATTACATGAAAATATTGAAAAATATTCTATTTGTGCAACATGTGAAGGAACTGGAGCAGAATCTAAAAACGGTTTAAGTAAATGTAATAATTGTAATGGTCATGGTGAAATAGAAAAAATTATGAAAACTATGCTTGGAAATATTAAACAAGTAGTTATTTGTCCAAAATGTAATGGACAAGGAAAAATAATAATTAAAAAATGCCATAATTGCAAAGGTAATTCATATATAAAAGAGAAGAAGAAAGTTAATATTAAAATTCCTGCAGGAATTAAAAATGGACAATCTCTTGTATTGAAAGGATTTGGTGGTCCAGGCATTAATGGAGGTCCTGCTGGAGATTTAATTCTTTTTATTGGTATAAAAAATCATAAATATTTTATTAGACAAGAAAACGATATTTTTATCAATTTGCCTATTTCATTTATAAACATCATTAATGAAGCAAAAATTAAGGTTCCAACACCTTATGGAATAATAGAGATTAAGGTTCCAAAATCAACAAAAAGTGGTGATATTATTACAATAAAAGGTAAGGGTGTTAAAATAAATGATAAAAATAGCGGTGATTTAAAAATAAGAGCCTCAATTTATATCCCTAAATTAAGCACATTTGAAATTAATCAAATAAATGATGCTTTAAAAAATAATAGAGATAAAAATGATGAAGAATTCATTAAGAAAGTTAGAGATAATAAGTAATTATGAATGAATTATCTAGAGTTATTAAATGAAGAAAATATCGAGAAGAAATTTTGAAAAAAAAATATTGATATTTATCTATAATAAATTCAGATAATGAATTCAAAAAACAATTTGAAGAAATTAAAAAAATATTCAAAAGTGATAATATTTCAGATTTTTTAAAAAAAGAAGAACAATTTGATTTTGAATTTTTAGACACATATGACACAGATATTAAAAAAAATATCAAAGAATTATCAAAAAAAATTGAAGAAGCTGAAAAAATAAAAAATAAAAATGAAATTACTATAAATTTTTCATCAAATAAATTTGATGCTCTTTTTAATAATTTTTACAAAGAAAAAAATGAGGAATCAACCGAAATTTCTTTTAAGAAAATAGATTTGAGTAAGGATAAATAATGAAAATCAATATAGCAATTGATGGGCCAAGTGGTGTTGGAAAATCTACTCTTGCAAAAAATATTGCAAAAGAATTTGATTTGATTTTTGTCAATACTGGTTTAATGTATAGAGCAATTGCTTTTTATTTTTTAAACAAAAATAAAATTAATGATTTAAATTACATTTTAAAAAATATAAAAAATATTAAAATAAAATTATTGCCTAATGAAGAAATTTTATTAAATGAAGAAAATATTACAAATAAATTATGAGTAGATGAAATTTCAAAAGCTGCTTCCACTGTTGCAAAAATTGCTGAAATTAGAAAATTTTGCGTAAAATTTCAACAAGAAATTGCTAAAAATAAAAATGTTGTTATGGAAGGAAGAGATATTGGTTCAGTAGTAATCCCAAATGCTGAAATTAAGTTTTTTTTGATTGCAACTCCAGAAGAAAGAGCAAAAAGAAGAATTGTTCAATTAAAAGAAAAAAATATCAATTTTAATGAAGAAGATATTTTAAATAATATTAAAGAGAGAGATTTTGAAGATACTAATCGAAAAAATGATCCATTAATTCAAGTAAAAGATGCAATTTTAATTGATACTTCCAAGTATAATTTAAAAGAAGTTGAGCAAATTATGTTTGCTAAAATAAGAGAAAGATTGTAAATGAAAAAAATTGTTTTAATTGGAAAACCAAATGTGGGTAAATCCACTCTTTTTAATAGAATCATTGGTAAAAGAGATATGATTGTCTATGACAAAAGAGGAGTTACTAGAGATAGAGTATATAGAAAAACTTCTTGACTAAACAAGGACTTTATCCTTATTGATACTGGTGGAATTACTTATGAAGATAAGCCTTTTTTAGAAGATATTAGAATACAGGCTCAAATAGCTATTGAAGAAGCTGATATTGTAATATTTGTAGCAGATGCTAGAAGCGAAGTAGATAATGAAGATATTTATGTAATGAATATTTTACGTAAAGCAAATAAAAAAATATTTTTAGCCGCCAACAAATTAGAAGATAATAAAGATTTTGATTATTCTCTATATTCCTTAGGATTTGAAAAAATCTATCCAATTTCTGCTTTACATAATATTGGTGTAGGCGAATTAATTGAAGAAGTTATTAGTAATTTTCCAGAAGGAATAGAAAACAAAAATGAGCATTTTAAATTATCTATTATAGGAAAACCAAATGCAGGAAAAAGTTCGCTTTTAAACAAGATTTTAAATGAAAATCGTTCTATTATTTCAGAAATTGCTGGAACAACTAGAGATTCTGTAAATTCTTTTTTTAAGTATAAAGGAGAAGAATTAGAAATAATTGATACTGCCGGAATAAATAAAAAATCTAAACTAAATGAATCCATAGAATTTTATGCTTTAATGAGAGCCTTTAACTCCTTAGATGAATCTAATTTATCAATTTTAGTTATTGATGCAACAAAGGATTTATCACATTTTGATGCTAGAATTGCGGGTTATGCTATGGAATATAAAAAACCTATTATAATTGCAATTAATAAATGAGATTTAGTTGAAAAAGAAACAATGACAATGGAAAATTTCAAGAAAAAAATAAGAGCAGAATTTAAATTTCTTTCATGAGCACCAATTGTCTTTATCTCTGCCCTAACAGGTTCACGAGTTAATAATTTATTAGATGAAATAATAAAAATAAAAGAAAATATTGGAAGAAAAATTAGAACATCATTATTAAATGAAGTAATGATTGAAATGCAAGGCATAACTCCCGCCCCTTCTTTAAAAGGCAGAAGATTAGTTATTAAATATATTAAACAAATTCCAGATACTAGAATACCTACTTTTTTATTAACTGTAAATGATATTAATTATCTTCATTTTTCATATCAAAGACATATTGAAAAAAAATTAAGAGAATCATTTGAATTATTTGGTACACCTATAAATTTAAAATTCAAATCAAATAAATCAAAATAATTTTTTTATATATAATGTTTATTATAAAAAATTTAAAACTAAGGAGAAAAAAATATGACAAATAAGGAATTAATGCAATTGGTTGCAGAACAATCAAATGTTAGTATTAAAGATGCAAAAGAAGTTGTTAAAACTTTATGTGCAGTAGTTATTGATGAAATGAAAAAAGGAGAAAAAGTACAAATACCTGGTTTTGGTACTTTTAAAGTTTCTGAAACAAAAGCAAGAGAAGGAATAAATCCTTTAACTCAAACAAAAATTAAAATTGAAGCTAAAAGAAAACCGAAATTTTTACCTGCTAAAAATTTTAAAGATGAAATAGCAATTAAATAATTTTTTTTACACTAATTTAATATATTTTAAAAAATCAATATATCCCGGATAAACTAGATCGAGCAAAATAGCTTTTTGTCTAAAAAAATCTATATGTATTGGTTTTTTTGTTTCTTGAAATATTAAAGATGGATCAACTAGAAAAAATTCATTAAATTTTTTAAAAAAAATAATATAAAAGGCAATGCCATTATGTTTTTTTATTCTTAATAAATATTCATGTTGATGTTCTTTAAAATTACTTCAAGGTATCTTGTCTTCATTAGTACTCTTTGCCTCAAAACAAATAAATTTTCCTTTATATATACCAAAATAATCTACAGTTGATTTCTTACTAATATATGAATTTTTTAATTTAGCATCATTTTCAACAGAAGCAAATTTAATATCTAAATTTTTTTTATGAATGATTGCTACATCATTATCAGCATAGGATTGAATTGTTTTATTAATAATAGTCTCTAGTAGCATTCCTCTATTTTTCATATATTAAAATATTAAATTAATTTATATATAATTTACTTAAAATGGAAAAATTCAATAAAAAATTTTTATTTTCTGCTTCAACATGTTCATATCAAATTGAGGGTGGAAGGCTAGAGGGTGGAAGAACTTATTCAAATTGAGATAAATTTACTATCGAAAATTTTTATATCCCACCAAAAGATTCCAATGAAAGAGAAATAAATTCTATTGAAAAAGCTGCTAACTTTTATGAAAAATATGATTTAGATGCAAAAATAATGAAAGAAATGGGACTCAATTCTTTTGTATATAATTTAGATTGAGCAAGAATTTTTCCTGATGAAAGCGGAAAAGTTAATTTGAAAGGAATTAAATTTTATGAAAATGTTTTTAATTCTTTAATTGAAAACGGAATTAAACCAATTCCTGTTTTGTATCATTGAGACACCCCGTTATGACTGGAAAAATTAGGCGGTTCTTCTTCACCTATTTTTTTAGAAGCCTATCGTAATTTTGCCAAAACAATTTTTAAGTATTTAGGTAAATATAGTGATATTTGATATGTTAGTGATGAAAATTCTTCCTACACTGTTCAAGGATATTTATCTAACTATATTCCTCCAGAAAAAAATAATGAAAAAGATTTTTGAAAAGCGATATATTATTTATCTATTTCTGGAGCAATAGCTAAAGAAGAATTTGAACATGCTAAACAAAATAATTACATAAAAAGTGAATCTATTTTAGGTATTGATCATGATTGATGTCCTCCAATTCCATATGATAAAAAAGATATAGATGATATTATGGCTTGTTTAGAGTTTAATGAATATAATCTAAATTTATTTCTAGATCCAAATATTTTAGGAAAATTCCCTGAATGTTTTTGAAATGCTATTAAAAAATTTAATTTAGAAGAAATTATTTTACAAGAGGATTTAGAAACCCTTGCTAAAAATACTTTAGATTTAATAGGTTGAAATTATTATCGACCAGCAATAATCGCCCATCCAAAAAGATTGGAAGAAAATATTGATTGAAAAATAGAGCCTACTAATTTTATAACTAAAAAAGCAATAATAGTCTTTCCTAAAGATAAAAACTATACTGCTTGAAATTGATTAATAATGCCTGAATATTTATCGATGGGCGGAGAAATATTATGAAAAAAATATCAAAAACCTTTAATGATTCTAGAAAATGGTATTGGATATTTTGATAAAAAAGAGAATGGAATTGTAAATGATGAATATAGAATCAATTTTCTAAATGAACATTTAAAACAAGTTCAAATTGCAATTGAAAATGGTGTTAATTTTATAGGATATTCTGCTTGAACTTATTGTGACATTTTTTCACCATCTGGTGGATATAGAAAAAAATATGGCTTTGTAGGAGTGGATTTTGATGATCCAGATTTAAAACGTTTCCCAAAATCATCTATGTTTTGATATAAAGATGTTATCAATAAATTAACAACCTTTGATAGTATTGATTATAAAAAATATCAAAAAGAAGCGCAAGAGAGTCTAGTTAAAAACATAGAATTATGGAATAAATAGTGTGATTTTTTAATTAAAATTATTTTTATTTATTCCATAAGGTTAATTAATGGAAGTTATTTC
>JBOFDQ010000009.1:0-18467 GCA_051647165.1 Metamycoplasmataceae bacterium | reverse complement strand
TAATTGTTGTTATTTCATTATTCATATTGCTCCAAATATAGTTAAATTTAATTTTTATTAATTATTTAAAAATAATAATACAAAAAATTATATTTTTTATGTTTTTTATGAAGTTTTGATATATAAATCAAAACTTTTATCGAAAATAACAACAATTAACAAACCTAATTCAAAAAAAGAGGAATTAATAAAACAAATAGCAGAATTTGATGACAAATATTTTAATCAAGATCAAAAAAATATTGCAATAAATATATTAAAAAATGCCCCGGAAAGGGAAGTCCAAGCTTATGCTGACTTTCTATTTTCGAAAGTAAAAATAGGTTTTCAATTTGACTATTCTCCAGAAATTGCAAAAGGAAGAATAATAACACTTAAAGAAGATAAGAATAGAAGAATAAATACTATTGATGAAGTAATGGATGATGAAAATAAATTAATTATTGGTGATAACTACAATGCATTAAAATCTCTATTAATAACTCATAAAAATAAAATTGATGCAATTTATATTGATCCTCCATATAATACTGAAAAAGCTAAAAAGGAAGGAAATAATGATTCCTACAAAGAGGGTTCGCCAGAAAAATTTATTTATAAAGATAAATTTGGTCGTATTGGTTGATTAAATATGATGAAAAATAGATTAATATTAGCTAAAGATTTATTAAAAGAAGACGGTTTAATTTTTATTTCAATTGACGATAATGAACAAGCATATTTAAAAATATTGCTTGATGAAATTTTTGGTGAGGAAAATAATTTAGCATCTATTGTTGTTCAAAAAAAATCAGGAGGAGGACAATCAAAATCATACTATAAAGGACATGACTATTTATTTGTTTATACAATAGATTTCAGAAAAAGACAATCTCTTTTTGTTGAAAATAATGAATCACAAGCAAAAACAATAATGATAGATGGTGTAAAATATATTTATTATCCTGATAGTATGAGAAAAATGCATGGCAAATTTTCTAAAAATAATTTACCTATAGGAGCAATAAAACATAGAAATTTATTTCTAGAAGATTATAAATTAATAGTAAGTAGAGAAAAAGCAAAAGAAATAGAAGATAAAATAGAAAAAAAAGAAATATTGCCAATTTTTTTTAAAAATGGAGATATTGAAGGAAATATATTGTGCAAAGCTAGCTTATATAATAATGATAAAAGTGATAAAAAAATAATGTATTCAATTATAACTGCATGAACAACTGATGGAGATAAAATATTATCATCTATCATTGGCGAAAATGACTTTGAATCACCTAAACCAATAGATTTAATTAAATGCATTTTAAAATATAATATGAATAAAAATGGTGTAATTCTTGATTTTTTTGCAGGCTCAGGAACAACTGGTCAGGCCGTTTTGGACTTAAATAGAGAAGATGGTGGTAATAGAAAATTTATTTTGGTAACCAATAATGAAAATAATATTGCTCATAATATAACATATGAAAGACTATATAGAATAATTAAGGGGCAAGATACAAAAGGTGGAACAAAATTTGAGTGAATAAAAAATAATGAGCCATACAAGAATACAAAATTAAGAGTTATAGATATTGATGATAGTATCAAAATATCTTTAGACCAAGAAAATATTGATGAAAGAATTTTTGATGATTGTAAAAACGGATTAAAACTTTTGGATAATAAATATAATGCCAAAAATCTAAATTTATACTATGATTTATCATCGCTAAATCCACTTGAAAAAGGTTCTAAATAATTATGAAACTTACAAATTCACAATATAAAGCTGTTTCTCAATTATTTGATAAATATTTAACAAGAAATAGTAATGATAAAATTTCTTCTTTTAAGGCCCCTACTGGTTCTGGAAAAACATTCATGGCTTCTGAATTAATATCTAGAATGTTTTCAGATAAAATTGGAAAAGAACAAAAAACTATTGTTGTTTTTGCCACAGTTTCAAATTCTGAATTACCCAAACAACTTGCAAGGAAATTAAATGAATATAAAAAATATCATGATTTTAATAATTATAGTATTGAGTATATACACTCACCTTCTGTTGCAAAATCTAAAAAGATAGAAGATATTAAAGAATTTTATCTAGAAGATAAAAAAGTTTTTGTTTTTGGTCTTTCATCATTTGGTAAAAATACATTATTCTTCCAAAATAAAACCTTAGAAAATTTTATTCAAGATGCAAAAAATCAAAATTATGAAATAATCTTTATACGTGATGAAGCACATATTGGTAAAAAAGAATTATTATCAAAAGAAGAAATAAATAATTTCGATGCTAAAATGAAGGAAGCTTCTAGTTTTGTACTTGAAATGACTGCAACTCCTAAAAGTAGTAGAAATTTTGTGGAATTATTAATGAACGATATTAGAGATGATGATGTTTTTCTATTAAAAGAAAAACAAATATTACCTAATGATTTGTTGGGAGAAATAAGTAATGAGGACTTAATAGATCATGCCATTAAAACCTTTATTAAAACAAAAAAAGAATACCAAGATAATATAAAAGATTTTATTATTTATCCAGCAATGTTAGTTCAAGTTATGAATGAAACAGATTATGAAAGAGACTTTCAAAAAAATAAGGATTTTAAAGAAGGCATGGATTTATTAGAAAATAAATTAAAAGAAGCAGGATTAAAATATCTAAAATATCTAAATAGTAAGCCGGAGGTTTTTGGAACAAATGTTCCGGCAACATTAGAATATGCATCAAAAAATGATTCTCATATTGATGTAATAATTTTTAAAGTTGGGCCAGCTACTGGATGGGATATTCCAAGAGCTAATATGTTATTGCAATTAAGAAATGTCTCATCCGAAAATTTAAATATTCAAACTATTGGAAGAATTATGAGAAATCCTATTCCAACATTAGAAAAAAATAATACAACAAATAAGTATTACTTATATTCTAACTACCAAAAACCAACAAGAGAAATGGCAACTTATTCATTAAAAAATAAATTCATAAATAATGAAGATTTTTTCCTTTATGCCGGCAAGATAAATAGAAATTCTAGTGAAATTCTTGGAAATAATGAAAAATTTAGAAAAGATGTTATAAATTATATCCGTAGTCCAGAATTTCACAACTTGATCATAGATCTTAATGATGAAGAAATTATTTTTAATTCATTAAATATTCAGACTGCAACAGTGTCAAATAAAATTTTAAATTATGTTCATTTAAAAATATACAATTTAAAAAGACAAGCTGATTTAGAAAAAACTTTTAAAGTTAGTTTATTTGAAGAAGAATTAAAAAAAATTAGCAAAAAAATGAATAAAAATATTGAGAAAGTAAAATATGTATTTTATAACTATTCAACGAATAAACTCAATGAAATATTAAATAATAATTGCAAATGAATACATAGCAAGAATCCATATTCAATTGAAAAAGTATGAAAATTATTAGAAAATTACAATCTTTGAATAGATAATAATAATCCTAAATGTGTTAAAACTGATTTAATAAAAAATTATGGCTATTTACTAATAAGTAATGAAGGAGAGAAAAATTTACAATATTTAGATTCAGGACCAGAAATGAGATTTTTTGAAAAATTTATAAAATTAATTCCAAAAGCTAAGAGAGAAAATTTAAAATTTTTTTCAAAAATGCCTACATTAGGTTCTAAGATTTACTTTGAATATTATTCCAAAAAAGAAGCAAGAATTAAAAAATCATTTATGGATTTTGCAATTGAATATAATGACAAAATAATAATGATAGAAGTTAAATCTAATGATTTTGATTATGATGAAGAAAAAACCCGTGAGCTTCTAGATGCATATAAAATTTACATGGAAAAAGAAGAAAATAAAGCTGTTAATTTAGTTTTATATAAAGATAATCAAGAAAATAATTCAGGCTTTCTATCTTTTTATGATAAAAAAAATGATCAGTGGAAAGAAAATTGTTCATTTAACGATGCTATTGAAATTCTTTTTGATTAATTTATTTTATAAAAATATTGCAAATAGGGCTTTGATAGTTAATAAGAACTATTTTTTTCTAAAAATTGCTTAATTTTTTTAAAAAAAACAGAGTAATTTTCTTCTTTTAATTTGTTAGTTTATACTAAATTTATATTAAATTCATTAATCAATCATTTTATATATTAATAGCATATTTTAAAATTATTAAATATTATTTTTTTCAATTTTATTTTTATACATTTCTACAATAATTTTTTTTCTTTTATCTAAAAAATTATTGTAATTAGTTTGATTAATTTCATTACAAAGCATAGAATAAGATTCTTTTAATTCAATAGCCAATTCAGTAGCTGACTTAGCATCTTTTTCCAATGCTCATTTATAAATTAAATCATCATCAAGATGATCAACACTTATTTTATTTGACTTATCAAGATTTTTTTTACTTGATAATAATGAAAGGTTTGCGAAATTTGCTATACCACTTATATTATTTTTTTTCAATTCTGATTGAGGAACTAAATGATCAAAGTGATATTCATTAGAACTGTTTTCGCTAAGAGGAATCATATCTATAAATAAATAACTCATAAGGGTCTTGTCTTTTATGTTAAATTCATGAGATTTAATAGCAGGTTTCCCATAATGCTTTATTATTACAGATTCAAACATATTAAAACTCATATTTTTTAAATATGATTTTTCTTTCATTGAATTAAAAGCAATTTTAGAAGAAGATGATTTAAAGGTTCCGTCCAATAAATCATATATGTATTTTAAAATAATGTTAGAGGAATCTTCTTCAGAAATTTCCTTCCTTCCTTTTATAACATGATTATATATATTTCCCAAAATTGCTATTAAATAAGATTTTTCCGGCAAAAGAAAGTCATTATTTTTATCAATTTTATTTGCTCTAAAATCTTTAAGTGATTTAAATACTCCTTCAAAACATTTTATTGTTGTTTTAAAATTTTCAATTATTGATTTCACATCTTCTATTGTTTTTACAGTATCCTTTAATTTTTTTCCAATATTTTTATCATCAAAATCACTAATTACATTATTTGCCGAGCTTTCTTTATTTTCAGTAATTTCAATATGTAATTTTATTAAATAAATCAATGAATCTAAACTATTAATTTCATTATTGTTAGTGAAAGTTTTTGAAACATGTGAACTTCAATTAGCACTAAAAATTTGATAAAAAATATATCAAATAATATCAAAAGGTGTTAAAAAAGTTATTTTTTCATGCTTAATATCAAAAGCATGAACAAAATTTTCATTTGTTATTTTAAGAATATTTTCATCATTAAACTCCATTTGAATATTTGATCAATAACTTCTTAATATATCAGATTTATTTAATTTTTTCCCTTGAGTATTAATTCTTTCAAATAATTCTGAAGTTTGTTTCCTAGTTCCTGTAAAAATTATGCAAGGTATTTTATAATTATCAATTTTTAAATCATCTAATATTTTTTCATATATTTTTCTTGCTCAAGATATCCAAAACGTTCCATCACCATAATTTAAATCTAAGATTTCTTCTTTATTTTTTAAATAAAGAGATTCCGAAAATTTTTCTGATGCTTTACGTGAATCATTGATATCTGTTGATATTGCGGGATCATTCAAATATTTAATCATTATTTTTATAATATCTTTAAAATTAGTTTTATTTTGACTAGTATTAATTGTGGTTGTATATTCTTTGACATCTTCATGCGCAGCATCTATGTATTTTTTTAAATCCTTTTCTTCCAAATTCTTAAATATATTTTTGTATATTTCCATAATAGTTGTTGTTCTTTGTAATCCATCAATAATATATTTTTCATCGCCAATTTCAGAAATAAGAATCACACCAAAAGGAAATCCTCTCCTTAAAGAATCTTGAAATTTATTTTTTTCTTTTTGTGATCAAACTAATTTTCTTTGAATTCTAGGAATTTTCAACTTTCCTTTTTCATAATCACTAATCAAAGTATTTATTTCAATATTTTCAATTTTAAAACTTGCCTTTTCTTCGCTCATAATATTCCTTTTTATTTAAATTAGAAAAATTATCGCATAAATTTTATAAAATATTAAAAATTTAAAACACTATTAATGCTAAAGTATTTTTAATTATTATTTTTTTATAAATTAAAATTATTTTAATAATTATTAAAAAATAACAAATAGCAATTTTAAAAAAAAAGTACATATTAATAAAAATATTTAGCTATTCAATAACTAAAAAATTAATGATAAAATTTTTTATTTAAATTAGATAATTTAATATTTTATCTTGAAACAAAATCTAATTTGTTAAATAATTGTCATTATTTCCACTATTCATATTCCTCCAGAAATAATTAATGTTATTTTTACATTTATTATTAAATAAATAATACAAAAAAACACTATTTTTATATTTTTTTCTTCTTTTTTAGTCTTAAAAAAGACTTTTTATTTGAAATAATGACAATTATAAAACATCTATAAAATTAAATGAAATCTATCATATGGATTGCAATGTTCTTATTGAAAAAATGATTCAAGATTCCTTTGAAGTTGATGCAATTATAACAGATCCACCATATAACATTTCCCGAAGAAATAATTTTAAAACTATTGGAAGAAATGGAATTGATTTTGGAGAATGAGATAAAAATTTTAATCAATTATCATGATTACAAAATATTTCCAAAATTATTAAGAATAATGGAACAATCATTATTTTTAATGATTGGAAAAACATGGGTGATATAGCTAAAATGCTAGAAAAATCTGGTTTTGAAGTTAAAGATTTAATTAGATGAATAAAACCTAATCCTATGCCTAGAAATACCTCTAGAAGATATGTAACAGATTATGAATTTGCCATATGAGCAACCAAAATAAATGCTAAATGAACTTTTAATAAGCCAACAGAAAAAGCTTATCTAAAACCAGAATATTCTTCAGCACCTCCAATGGGTTCTAAAAGAATTCATCCAACTGAAAAACCAACTAAATTAATTGAAGAAATAATAAAGGTTCATACTAATAAAGGAGATGTTATTTTTGATCCTTTTTCAGGTTCAGGTGCCATTAGTTTTAGTGCTAATAAATTAGATAGATATTTTATAGGATGTGAAAAATCTAAAAAATATTATGAATTATCTCAAAAAAGAATTAAAGATTCTTTTATAAAACCAACCTTTAATCATCTCGGAAATAAATATAGAATGATTGAAGAATTAATGCGTGAATTTCCAAGAAAAAATATTGATTATTTTGTAGATGTCTTTGCCGGATCTGGAATTGTCAGTTTAAATTATCAAACACCAAAAAAACTATTTTTAAATGATAATGATGAATGATTAAGTAAAATATTAGATTATTTAATTAATAATGATTTAGAAATTATTATTAATAAAATTGAACAAATCATTAAAAAATATAAACTACCTAATGATAATCTTGGAGTAGATTATAAAAAACAATATAATTCCTTAAAAAAAGATTTTAATACTTCTAAATCTATTGACAAATTATTAGTATTAATTTTTTATGGATTCAATCAACAAATTAGGTTTAATTCCAAGGACGAATTTAATGTTCCTGTTGGAAAATTTTCTTGAAATAGTTATCAAAGAAATAAATTAATAAATTATTGTAATAGTGCAAAAGAAAAGAAAATCTCAATTAGGAATTTAGATTTTCAAGAATTTGTAGAAAAAGTGATATTAGAAGTTGATTTGCAAAAAACAATTTTTTACTTTGATCCACCTTATTTTATTTCTAATGCAACCTATAACAAAGATTGAAATGAAAAAGAGGAAGAAAAATTAATTAATTTACTAACAAAATTAAATGCAATGGGAGCAAAATGATTTTTATCTAATGTTATTGAATCAAAAGGATCTAAAAACACTCTTCTTACTAATTTTATTGAATGCAATAAAAACATTGAAGTTATTTATTTAAATGACATCCAATATTCCAACTCAAATTATCAACGAAAAAGTAAAGAGAGAGACATTGAAATATTAATAAAAGGAAATATTAATGCTTAGTTCAAAATTTAATAAAATTGGAGATACTGCTTTCCGAGCAAAATCACAAATTGTTGCTTATAGTAATCTTTTAAATTTCTTAATAGAAGAAAATGAAGAAATAATAAAAATTAAAGACAAGGAAGAATTAGATGAAAAAATAAAAAAATGGGCAAGAGAAGAAGATATTTATTTTTATAGTGAAAATGATAAATTAAATAGATCTTCCATTATTTTAAATGTTTTTAGAAAGAAAATGATGATTATAGAAAATAATAATCATAAAATACAGATATCACAAAATATAAAAGATGAATTTAAAAATTGTCAAAATGTTGAAGAATTTTTTTTCAAATATCTTTATAAAAATTATGCCCCATTCAAAGAAATAATAAATTTTGCATTTAACTATGAAAAGAAAGTAAATATAGATTTTTTAATAATCTCTTTTCTTGTTTTTGAAAATGAAGAAAAAGAAAATGTTCAATACATATATGAAACTATTGAACGACTTGGAATAGATGATTTCATGAAATTTTTATCAAAAAAATATTTAGAAAGTCTTAATAAAAATAATCATCTTAATCTTGTTGATAGTTTCTTTAATTCATATAGAAAAAAATCAGAAAATCAACATTCTGCACATAAGTTATTAATAAAAAAAATAGAAAATCATGTTTTCTCATACTCGGATATTAATATTTTGGATAATAAAAAATCATCAGATTTAATTAAAGCAGCTAAAAATGAAAAATTAGAATTACAAGATTTTTTAAACAAATATAACATTGATGAAATAATTGAAAGAATTTCATACATAAAAATAAAAACACTATTAAATAAAGAATATAAAGATCTTTTTAAAAGATGACTAAGTGATTTAAACTTAATAGATAAAAATACTTTTGATAAAACTCATTTGAAAATGATTCAAAATGAAATATATTGAACAAAAAAAGAAGAAGAAAATATAAAATATCCATACAATATTGAAAAAATTAAAAAATACTTACTTTGTATAAATCAAAATAATTTTTCTTTTAAAAGAAATGAAAAATATTTGATTGATATAGGAAATAGTGTCATAGCAGAATATTTTACAAATCTTTTTTATGCATTCAAGTTTGATATTGCTCCAAAGGATTTTTCAATCTATTCCAGAACTAAATTATTATCTGGAACATTATATCCTGTAATGACAGCCCCAGGAGGGGGAGCTGATATGTACTATTATTCCGATAATGTTCTTTACATAGTAGAAACCACTATCCATAAAAGTCTTAATCAAATTATCAACCATGAAGCTAATCCCATTGCTCGTCACTCTTCTGATTCTAATATTATTTGAATTAAAAATTTAGAAAAATACAATGAAGTAATTAATTTGATATGTTATTTAGATAAGGAAAATGAAATTAAAAAAACAAAAGAATTGTTATCTGAAAATCTAAAAATAGAAATTAATCAAAATAATAATAATAAAATTAAAGATGTATCAATAAATGTTTATAATTTTGAAAATTTAAAATAATTTGGAAATTAAAATCAAATTTCGTTAATTTCTCCCAATATTGATTTAGCTCTTTTTTTAAGTTCATCAACAGATCACTTTTCATATTTATAAATTTCTTTATTTATTTTTAAATATGATTTTTCATCTAAAATCTTCTTTTTTTCAACAAACGGTTTATTGCCCAAGGCAGAATTATTTTCTGTTATAGATAAATTGCCTAATGTATGTAATCATTGTGATAATTCTTCAGGAGTACTAGTAATTTCAACTCCAGAAGTTTCTTGCATTTTTTCTCAATCTTCACTAGGACTTTGTGGGAAAATATGTTCAATAGTAATTTTGGATAAATTTGTAACTTCATTACTTGATAATTTTTCTTCAATACATAACAATATTCATTTTAATGTACCTTTTAAACTAGTATATAAATCTTTTTTAGAATCAATATCATTTATTTCCTCATTTGACGGCATTCTTTCATATCCCGAAGAATTAGATAATTTATCAATAATTTTTATTTGGAAAGCTTTTTTAAATGGAGTTCCTGATTTTATTTCATTATTTAAATCACTAGCTATTTTAGCAAAAGCTCTATTTCCTTCAACTCTTCCAAAACTAACTAGTGTTCTTCCGACCACTAATTTTGATAAAAATTTAAGACCAAAATTCAAATTATCTTCATTTGTTATTTTTATAACACCTAGTTCATCTATTTCTGAATTATTTTCAACAATCACATGTATCACTGCATAAAAATTCATTTTATTTGTTTCAAATAAAGGTTTTGTTCAATATTTAAATTTTGTATTATTTATGTATTCTCATATTTTTTTATTTTTAATTAAATATTTTATATATTCAGATGTTAATACTTTATCATCATTAGTAAAATCATTTTTTATATGATAATAAATACTTTGATTTGATTTTGATAATAATTTTCCGGTTTCAATAGCAATTATTTGTCTATAGAAATCTAATAATGTTTCATCAGAAAAATCTTTTAAAAAAATATTTTCAAATTCATCAATGGATTCATTTTCATTTTTATTTGATAATGACATCATCACAAAATTTTTTATCAAATCAGCTGATGATAAATTTTTCCCTTTAGAATTAATGGATTCAAAAACAAGAAACTCATCTTCTTCTCTATTTAATTGAATAATTGCTAATTTAATATTGCAAATTACCTTATTATAATATTCTATTTTTTTGGTATTACTATACTTCTTAAAATAAGATAAAAAATAACTATAAACCTCAGCATAATTACTTTTTGTTTGCTCATGGTTTAATTGATTATATTTGCTAGAAAGAATTAATTGTAAAGTAGATTCATCTTGTATTCTATTTAGTTTAAATTTATTGTCCTTTGTTTTTAAACGTGATTGCAACATAACTTTTAATTCTTTTAAATCTTTATCATCTTCTGAATTTAAAATTGAATCATGCATTGCAACTATCATAATTAACATAGTTGTTATTCTTTGTTGACCATCTACCAAAATATATTCTTGTCCTTTACTTTCAAGAGAATTAACTTTTACAATTATTGTGCCTAAAAAATAATCTTGCGATTCAGAAGATAAAAATTGCTCCAAATCATTTAATAATGTTTTAATTTCTTTATGTGTATCTCATGTATATTTTCTTTGATATGTTGGTATAAAAAAATATTTATCCGGCTTCCCGATTAATTCTATAACTTCTTTTGATGATGCATCCACATCTATCTCCTTTTTAATTTTTATGTCATTTTTTTATTTTAAATTAAATGATATCAAATCTTCATCTAATTCTTAATTTTTTAATAAAAAATGTAATTAAAATAATTTATTTTTTACTTATGAAGCATATTTTACTATATTATTATATATAATAATATAGTAAAATATGCTTCATAAGTATTATTTAGTATAAAATTTAATTATGAATAAAATTTTAACTTCCCTTTCAGCCCTTTATGAACAAGATTTTATTTCTTTTAAACCGGCTAGTATTTATATTGAAATGTTACATGGAGCAAATACTACTTATTATGTTGCAAAACAATATAATATTAAATTACAGAAAAAAGAAACTTTTGAACTTGGAGTAATCACTAAAAATAATATTAAAATGTATGGACCAGAGCGTCTTTTTATTGAACTTGATAAATTTAAATTAGAAAATACTTTAAAACAAGAAGCTATTAATAATTTAGAAAAAGTTATTAATCCTTTTGTAGTTGAAAAATTATATTTAAAACTTCAAAAGAAAAGAAGAGGTTATGATAAAGAAAGAATTGAAAAATTTCTAAAAAAGAAGTTTTTCAATATGAAAGAAATATTAATTGCAAGTGATGATAAAAAACAAATTATTAGAGAATACATTCTCATTTTACTTTCTAAAAATGAGAATGTATTTTCTTTAATTACTAAGGGCGGATCTGCAATTGAAATTCTTTTGTTAGTTCAAAGATCCGCTCTTGATATTGATTCTCATGCTGGTCATGATGAAATAGATAAAATTGTTCATATTCTTCAAAATAGAGATTATCCAATTTATTTTGAAGCAAAGAATGAAATTAATTATGATAAAAAAATTATTAAAATAGAACTTCAACCTTTTTCAAGAAGTTCTATAATTAGTAATTTAATTCAAAATATTCCTTTTATCCCTTTAAACCTTAATACCACTTATCCTAAAGAAGAAATTCAATATATTATAAAAGAGTATAATTTACAAAAAACTCCTCTTAAAAGAATTAGTAATTATTCTGTTATGACTTTTTCTAAAGAAATGATTCTGGCAGAAAAATTTAAAACACTTATTTTTAATCCAGAAATTCAGAAAAGAACAAAAGATTTAATTGATTTGTTTTTATTATGAAGCGAAGAAATTGATCAAAAGAAATTCTTAAATTGATTTTGGAAAAAAACTTCTAAGGCTGAAAATTCTAAAGATAAAACAAAAGAAGAAATAATAAAAGTAAATCAAACTAAACCTCTTAGTAAAATTAAAGATAATTTTGATGATGCTATTAGCCAATATGAATTATCAATCACTTATGAAGAGTGTTTAAAAATTTATAAGAAAATAATTAAACTTCTTATTTAATTATGAATGTGTTATTTTTCTTAATTAGATCCTTATCCTAATTAAGAAGCTGTTGGTTCAACAATAATCTTTGAATTAATTGAATCACCTCTAACGGTTCCAAAAGTGGAATCAATATTAGTTGTTAGAATAATCACTTTAGGGCTACTAGTAGCGGTTAAAGTAAATTTATCTATATTAGATTCATCAATACCTGAAAAGATATTTTCTAAAGCTTTTACTTTCGCTGTTTTATCTGAAGCTGCACTATTTCAATTTTCAATTGCTTTATCAATATTTACTTGAGTTGTAGCTATTGCTTTTATATTTAAAATATCTGCCGGAATTAATTCATTTTTTAATTCTGTTAGTCCATTTTCAAAAGTTGCTTGAGTTTCTTGAACCACTAAAGTGATAACGCCTTGATTAAAATTTACTCCTAATAAAGAAACACTATTAGCTTCTACATTTTGAAAAACTCTATTTAGTGCTTCTGCTCTTAATTCATCGGTGCTGGCGTCTTTAAAATCTTTAAAAGCTCTTTCTACTAAACTATATTTAAATGGTTGATTTTGATTTTTAATATTTAATTCCACAACACTTCTAAGTGGTGTATTATCCACACCATTAAACGAATATCCTGTTGATGGATTTAAATAAATAACCTTATTTTCAAAATTATAAGTAAATAGAGTAATATTTTCAGAAGTTATGCCAACAAATATTTTTGATAACTCAGCAATTTTTGTTTCATCATTAATATTTTCAGCACCTAATTTAGTAATAACTTCATCAATGATATTTTGCTTAATGGCCTTGGCGTTGATTTTTAATTGAGTAAGTTTTGATTCTCCGCCATTAGAAGAGCAAGAAATAACTGCCACTAATGGAGTTGCTATTAATGCAACTGATCCTAATCCTATTAATATTTTTTTCATTTAATCTCCAATTGTGCTTCTCTATAAAAAGCTGTATCTATTAATTTAATTCTACAATATTTTAGAAGAATCATTTTAATAGAAAAAAATAAGGGGATTAAAATATATGAAAAAACTATTTTATTCTTTCTTCTTTAGTTTTATTTTTTCCAATTTTAATTTTTTTAGTATTAACTTGTTCACTAACTTCTTTTTGATTCTCATCTGGAAGAATATTGATTGCTCCAATGTTAATTATTGATAAATTTTTAAAATCATGATTAATCATATCTTTTAATGAATTAAAATATACTTCATCAACATTATTAAATTGAAGAATTAAATTAAAATCATTAAATAACATAAACATTAAATTAGTAACCTGTAAAAATAATCAACGATCAGTATCATTTAAAATATCACAATTAGTCATAATTAAAATTTCTTCCACTTTTTTAGCTTCACCCATAATTTTAGAAACTTTAATTAACATTTTGAATTTAAGCACAAATTCTAATTTTTTTTGCACATAATCTTTTAATGAAAGAGTTTTATTTTTCTTTTTAATTTTAAAAATTAGAATTAAATATGCAATTGAAATTACTAATAATACTAATGCTATTGATAAAAGAATTGCCCCTGTTCCTTGAAAACCTGATTTTAAGGCTTCAAAATTAAATGAACCACCTTTAAAAGAGGCAACTAAAGGAGTGGCCACTCCAAAAAGGAAACATAAAACAAATCCAACCATTGATAATCAACAAATAATATCAAAAGCTCACATTCCTTTTGTTTTACCATTAGCAATTGATCCTTTATGCTTAAAATTTCCTGATTGGAATAAATATGAAGTCATAAAAAGTAATAATTTTGACTTCATAGCTAAATTTTCATCAATAGAAGCATTTAATAGAGTGTAATATCTATCTTGTGAAAACATTGTTCCAATTGTTTTAACTTTATAATCTTTAACATTTTCTTTTTTTGCATGTTGAATTAATATTTTAATAATTTACTCCTTTTTACCTTTCGCTTTTTTTGCTCTTTCTTCTAATCTTGATTTACGATTAGTGAATATTTCTGAAGATATAGAACCAAATTTACCAGCTTCATTACCAAATGAGAAATATTCTTCAAAATAAGTATTATCTTTTTTCCCTTGTAAAACCATTGCTAAAGCATTACCATCACTAATAAAATCAATATCATTAATTAAACATTTATTTTTTAAAATAAAAAATTCAGCAGTTTGAATAATATATACATCCCCTGCTTCAATTAAAATTCGTTCAAATTCGATTTTTTCAATTTCACTTTTTAACAAATCAATTGATTTACTAATTACATCTTGTAAATGAAATACAATTGTTCTTTCCCTTTTCAAAAGGGAAACATCAGCATCTTTTTTTAAGATAAGTTTTGCCATTTTCAATAACTCCTTTTTGTTTTTATTTTAGATAAGTGAAAATTATAACAAAGTATTAAATTTTTTTATTATTTTTTAACAATACTAATATAGCCTTTTGCATATCAATAATTTAATAAAATAACAATATGGTTCAATAAATTATTTTAAAAATGGAAATAACAATGACACAGTTTAGCATATTTTATATTTATCAAAATTCATTTAGTAGTGGTGTAGAGCCAAACTGTTGCCGCTATTAACATTAGTGGAAAAGTTCAAGCATCTAAAAAACGGAATCAATTATTAGGGTTAGTATCCAAAATACTATAATTAACACCAAAACTAATTAAAAAAGCAAGGCTAGCTGCATAAACAAAAGCAATGATAAAACCATTAACATTTCTTTTAGTAATATTAGTGGTAGCTGGAAGAATCACTGTTCAACAAGAACATAAAAGAACATAAATAAAAATATAAAAAGTTGATTTGGAATTATATCCTTCAAGAGCTACACCTAATTTAATTTGGTCTAAAAAACTACCGGCTTCTGGATGAAAATTATAGTTTAATAAAGAAGTAATGATTTTAGCATCATAAGAAGTAAAAGATATATATTTTAAGGCCCAATCTTTAAAATCTCCTAAATTAGTCGGATTTAATAATAAAAGAGTTAATTTTTTAAAAGATGCCGGATCATTTTCTTTTAAATTGATAAATCATTCCTTATTTAAAGAACCTTTAGGATCATTTTTAGCAATAATATCTTGAAAAGCTTCTGGAACTTCTAATGAAGAAAGATCAAGCGATTGATCTCAAGTGCCATTTTGAATATATAATTGTGCTAAAGGTTCTACTAAAAATCAAGCAATAAAACAAAAAATAATGCTCATCATGACACTTAATAAAATAGTTTTATTAAATCATTTTAATCTTTGTCGAGGACAAACATTATCTTGATTCGTTAAACTATAATATTTAATAGAATCAGAAATCCCAATTGAAAACCAAACTAGAGCATACATAAGATTGAACCAAATAAGACGTGCCATTTGATATGATAGAGGAACTAATTCTTTTAAAGCTACTGGAAGGGCTAATCCTAAAATTAAAATTCCAACACCTTTAAAAAAACTAACAGCAACTCCAGCAACTGATTCTCTTGTAATTTCTTTGATGTTGTTAATAGAATAATCTAAATATCTTTTAGTTTTAATTCTAAAAGGATATTTTAAACAAATAATTATAATAGTTACAATTAAACTAATTAAAGTTGCTAAAGAAAGTCCAAGACCAATTCCGCTAGCTCCAAGTGAAGTATAAACACCTAAAACAAAAGATAAAATTAATGTTAAAATAATGTTAAAAAATTGAATAATTCAAGCCGTTCTTTTATTTTGAAATTTGATATATAAAATTAATAAAAAATTTAGACAAATGATAAAAATATAGCCAAGGGTTGATCAAGTAAAATCTAATCCGGATGCTAAAGTAGGTAAAGTATTAGGACGATTACAAGAATAAAACATATAAAGATAAGATGAGCCAGCATAAATTATTGTTAAGAGAACTCCAATAATCATACAAATCATAATAGAATGAGACATAATATCATCTATCTGCTTTTTATCTTCTAAATTATCATTTGTTAGTTTTCTTTTTTTAATAATAAAAAAAGTACTAATTGCAAATGAAATTCCAATTTGACTAAAAGTTAATAAAAAAGCAGCTACATATCCTACACCCATAACACTTTGAGCTCCATAAGGATTAATAAAAGAAGCTATGATACATAAAAAGATTGGCATAAAGGAGTTAATAAAACTAATTCCAAAAAAGAATTTAGTTTTATTAAAAACACGAAAAACGGTGGTAATAGAAGTTTTATCATCTTGGACTTTATTTTTAATAAAAGAAAAATTACTATTCATTAATTGATATTTTATAAAAATAACTTTAAAATAAATTATTTTTATTAGCTAAAATCTATATTTTTAAATCTTTTATTTTTTGATTCAATCAAGATCTAATTTATCAATAAAAAAATCAATACCATTCTTTTTAAGAATTTCTTTAGGGGTATCAAATCTTTTAGCTTCAAAATAATCATTAGTAATATAACACATTTTTTGATACTTAAAATATCTATCATTAAAAATTTCTTGATAAATTAAATGAAGCATAAGCCCGCCATAAATTTTTTCTTCAGTAGAGCCGGGAGATGTTTGTGATTTAACTTCAACCAAAAATAAATCTTTTTCATTTTTTAAAATTCATAAATCTGCTACATATTTTTTACTTGCTTTAGTCTTATAATCAATATTATATTTTTTAAAAGCATAATCATAAAATTTACCTTGTTCAAAAATAATTAAATCCTCTTGCTCGGATTTATAGCAATCAATATTTAAAACACTACTTTGATATAAATGAAGTTGATTTAAAATATCTTGTAAAACCACTTTTTCAAATGGCTTACCATTTTTATTAGTAAGATGACCTTGGCCTTGACTTCCTCTTTTCATTAAAAGGCCTCTATTTCATAATTAGTAATAATTACTTCATTAGAGCTATTTTTTCTTTTTAAACCATTAGAATTAATACTTCTATTAACTGAGATGATTTTGATATTAAAATCTTGATATAAATTTTTTATAAAAGAAGTATCATGATTTGTTAGCATTCATTTAACTTTTTTTTGATTTAGTTCTTTTAAATAATTAGCAAGTCTTAATTGCTCTTCCTTACCAAAAGAAGTTTTATTATAGGAAGTAAATTGCTTAGTATCTGTATCATAAGGAGGATCGCAAAATACAAAATCATTAGCCTTAGCTTTTTTTAAAATATTCCCAAAATCTTTATTAAAAATTTTAATTTGAGAATTTGATAAATATTTATTAATATTTTGGATATTTTTTACTTCATAAAGATTTACTTTTTCACTTTTATTAAAAGGGACATTAAAATTTCCTTGTGCATTTACACGATATAGTCCATTAAATCCGGCCTTATTTAAATAAATAAATCTTGTTGCAATATTTAAATTAGTTTTAGGTTGATATTTCCTTTTTTCATAATAAAAAAGTTCAGAATGTTTTTTTTGATATTTATTTAAATTTTTGTTTAGTTCTAAATAATTATCTCTAATAGTTTCATATGAAACTATTAATTCTTTATTAATATCATTAATAATAGCTTTTTGAGGTTGAAGAGCAAAAAATAAAGCTCCTCCACCTATAAAGGGTTCAATATAGTTATTAAATGTTTTAGGAAGCAAAGGAATAATTCTATTTAGTAATTGTCTTTTGCCACCAGCCCACTTTATAAATGGCTTTGTTAGATAATCTTTCTTATTTCTACTATTCATCAATACTCCAGGTTATTTATTTCATAATTTTACATTAATTTGATATTGAATATTATTTAATGATATTTTTTTCAATATTAAAAGAGCTTTTTTGTTCTTTTTTATTCATATAAGAAAGATTATCTAACAAAGCCATTTATAAAGTGGGCTGGTGGCAAAAGACAATTACTAAATAGAATTATTCCTTTGCTTCCTAAAACATTTAATA
>JBOFDQ010000008.1:0-20744 GCA_051647165.1 Metamycoplasmataceae bacterium | reverse complement strand
CCATATATTTAATATCAATATTGTCATATATTTTCTTCTCTTTGTCATTAATTACAAGAGAAACAATGATAACTCCATCTCTTGCGATAATTTCTCTTTCAAAAATAACTTCTTTAGAAATATCTCCTATTCCAAAACCGTCAATAATAATGTCGCCAGCATTTGCAATTCTTTTATTTTGAGAATCTAATTCTCCATTTATAAATTCAGCAATTCTTCCATTTTTTAAAATAATTATTTTATTTTGCGGGAAATTATTATTTTGTAATTCTTTTGATGCGACAACCATATAACGATAAAGCCCCTGAATTGGTAAAAAATATTTTGGTTTTAAAATTGAAACAATATCTACAATATCTTGTTTTGCAGGTCTATAACTATAGTGTTCTAAAGAGGAATAATCATATATATGCGGAGTTATTCTTGCTACTTCATCTAGCATAAAAGTTGATTGTGTTTCTAGACCATTAATAGGAGGAGCAATCATAATAACTCTATCATCATTTTTTAATTTTAAATATAAATCTTCTCCATCACTAATTCTTAAAAATCTTTTATATAATCTCTCTGTTGTTCCAGAAATAATAATTACACAATTTTCTTCTTTCTCCATTCTTTTATAATCAATAATTTTTGGGAATTTAATATTTTTATTTGCAGATTTAATAATGTCAATTAATTGATGAAATGTTTTTCCGTATGCTACAATATTTTTATCATATTTTAATGCAAGCTCAAGAATTTGATAAGATGAGGCCAAATCATTATCATAAACACCGACAATAATTCTTTCATTGCTTTTAGAATTAATGAAAGCCTTTTCAAGTGATTTTTTTATATCAATATTATCAATTGTTCTTCCATTAAAATTAGCCATTCCTGAATCGCAAATAAGAGCTAAGATATTTTTATTTTCATTTTTAATAAAATTTAAATTTGTATTTCCAAAAATTCCTAAATCCCCATTTACAAAATTATTCATAAAAAGAACATTTCCATCTTCAGTTTCAAATTGATAACCAAATGTTCCTGGTACAGAACTAGCTAATAAAAGCGGCTTAATTAAAATATTTCCTATTTTAGTCCCTTTTGAATTCATGGTAATTATTTCATAGTTGCTATTACCAATATCATATTTTGATAAACGATCTTTTATGACAAATGATGAAAAAGTAGAACAATAAATTTTTAATCCTTGTATCTTCATTAACAATCAAGGTAATGCTGAAAAATTTTCATTATTAATATTTGTAATAAAAATTCCTCTAACTCTTTTTATATTTTCTTGAATATAATCATAATCAGCAATCAAAGTATCAATACCATTTGTTGATGAAATAGGAGTTTTGGTTCCATAATTAATTAAAAATATATCATCATTGATTTCAAGAACATATGAATTTTTTCCATTTTCATCAAGACCACCAAGAGCAAAAAATCTAATATTTGCCATTTTTCTCCTTTTTTAGAAACTTTATATTATTTACTCTAAATTTTTATATGAAGTAAAAGAAATATTTTTTTAATTATATTATAAAAAGTAAAATTAAACTTTTTATTATATTAAAAAGTCATTTTTATATTAAAATTAGTTTATATGAAAAAAATAATTAAAGTAACAATTGAAATACCACTAAATTCTAATATTAAATATGAATATAATAGAAAAGATGGAAAAATTCATGTTGATAGAATATTGAGAGGTGATTTTAGATATCCAGCTAATTATGGATTTATTCCAGAAGCACTTGATTGAGATGGGGACGAATTAGATATTCTCGTTTACTCACAAGAAAAATTTTTTCCAGGATCACAAGTAAATGCAAGAATTATTGGAGCAATGAAAATGATTGATGATGGAGAAACAGATACTAAATTATTAGCTGTACATCATGATGATTATCGTTTAGATGGAATAAATTCTTTAGAAGATATTAATCCAGAATGATTAGAAGGTGTTAAAACATTTTTTTCTACATATAAAAATTGAAAAAGAGAAGGCATTACTAAGGTTCCAGGATTTGAATCTATTTCTTGAGCTATTGACGAATATGAAAAGTGTTATAGATTAATGAACAAATATGGTCATTTACCTAAAGAAGAATTTTTAGCCAAAATGAAAATAAAACATCCAGAAAAATATGAATAATTTTTATTTATTTTATTTTCTCTAAAATTATTTTTCCAATAGCATCACTATTATTATTACCAATTTTAGGAACAATATTTAGATCAAGCAAATCTTTTGTAGCATTAGCTAAAGCAAAACCATTTTCTTTTGCTTCATTAAGCATCTCATAATCATTACCTGAATCTCCAAAAGTGATTATATTTTTTAATGATGTTTTGGTTGTTTTTGCAATTTTAGTTAATCCGCTTCATTTAGAAATATTAATAGGGTTAATATCAATAAAGACACCATTAGTTAAATAAACTTCATTGATATTTTTATGATCATTTTTAATTTTGAGATAATTTTTAGTGACAAATTCATTAGATGCAAAAAATGATAATTGAGTAATATATTCTCCAGTATATATACAATTTTTATCAGGATTATTTTTGTTAAAATTAATAATGTTTTGAGCTATTTTTTCATCTAATAATAATGATTCCTTATATCTTATAATAGGTCATGTATAAATATTTTTATTTGTATGAATGGTAAAAGAAATATTATTAAGTTTTGCAAAATTAAAACATTCCTCAAAATACTTTGGATTTATCTCTTTTAAAAAAATATCTTTATTATTTTTCAAATCAAAAATAAAAGCTCCATTATTACAAATTAAAAAATCAATTTCATTATTAGTTAAGTCTATAATTTCGCCCATTTTAGCTTTCGATCTACCTGATGCTACAACAAAATAATGTCCTAATTTTCTCGCTTCTTTTATTGAAAATAATGTTTTGGGATGAATAGTTTTATCGTCTTGTAAAAGTGTTCCATCAATGTCTGTTGCAAAAATCATATTATTTTTTCTTCCCTTTTTTATTAGCATTTTCTTCAATTCTAACATTTAATTCTGCATATATTTTTAATATTTTATTGATAAAAAAAATTAGATTTTCATGATATTGAATTAATTTTTTTCTTTCATTTTCTAACATTACTAAATTTTCATTGGCAATTATTTTTTCAATATCAACTGCCCTTTTAAAATCTAAATCAAAATTAATTCTAGTTTCTTCATAAATATTAGTTATATCTTTAAATCTAGTAGTTCTAAAAAGATCTAATGTTTCGAAATGTATTAATTCTAATCTAGTTCCTGTTGAATTAAAATTATATTTTGCATAAGTTAATTCTTCGGTATTTTTCAAAAATTTTATAATAAAAGAATTTGTCTTTTTTAATTGCACCATATTTTTAAAAAAAAGTTTATTAGCTTCAGATAAAACCCATGTTTTTTCTAAGTGTTCTTTAATAAGATTGGTAGATTTATTTGAAAAATGATAAGATAAAATAGAATATATTAGAGAAAAAACAGCAATCGCCAAAGAGCTTGTTCAAAGGATTATATCTACTATTTTGTAATCATTAATCATATGCTTATTAACTAACATTATATATTTTTATGTTTATTTTGTTAAATTAAATATAATATATAAATATATGGAACTCAAAAAATATATTTCTTCTGTTGATAATTTTCCTAAAGAAGGTATTGAATTTAAAGATATTTCTCCTTTGCTAGCAGATGGAGAAGCGCTTAATTATGTTGTTATGAAAATGGTAGAACTATCAAAAGATGCAGATATTATTTTAGGTCCGGATGCTCGTGGTTTTTTATTTGGAACTCCCGTAGCTGCCATTTTAAAAAAACCATTTGTGATGGTGAGAAAAGAAAAAAAATTACCCGGGAAAGTTATTCGTAAAGAATATACATATGAATATGGCAAAACCAAAGTTCTTGAAATTCAAGCTAATAGGATTAAACCGGGTCAAAAAGTTGTTATTATTGATGATGTTTTAGCTACCGGCGGAACTACTGAAGCAATCATTAAATTAGTTAAAGAAGAAGGTGGGATTGTTATTAGATTAATATTTTTAATGGAATTAAAAAAATTCAATGCTTCTAAAAGATTTAATGGCATTGAAACAATTTCACTTATAAAAATTTAATAAAAAGGAAATTATGAAAGAGTATAAAAAATATAAAGATATTCCAATTAAGTATTGTTTTGATTTAGATTTTTTATTAGGAGGCTCTACAATTGAAGAATTAATTTCCGATTATTTTGCAATTTTAGATCAAGATTTACTAATGAAGGATACTAAATACAATGATGATATTTCTTATTTGAATTATTTAAATGGAATAGAAAAAAAAACAATTTTAGAGAATAAAATATTTAATTATTTATCTAATAATATTTCTATTAATGTTGTTGATCCTCATTTTAACAAAATACAAGAAAATTTAGAATTAAAATTACATGAATATTCTATTAAAATGGGTTCTGAGATTAATCGTTTTTTTGCAAATGAAGAAAATTTAAAAAAATGAATAAAACAAGATTCATATAAAAATTATAGAAAAGATATTTTGTTCTTATTAGAATCTAAAAAGCATAAATTATCTAATACAATTGAGGAATTTATTAAAAAAATTTCAAAAGCTGATATTAGTGCTTCCAATATTTTTTCTATTTTATATAATTCAGAACTAAATTATGGATATGCCGTTTCTTCTAGGGGTAAAAAAATTAAAATTACAACTCAAAATAGAATTGATCTATTAAAATCAAAAGATGAAAATATTAGAAAAACAACTTATCAAAATTGGAATAAAGCCTTTCTTAATCATAAAAATACTTTTTCTAACCTTTTATATCAACACTTTAAAAATATTTCAGTTTGAGCAAAAGAAAGAAAATATAATTCTTCTATTAATTACTTAATATTTGATGATAAAGTAGATGAAGAAATTATAAATTCTCTTTTTAAAAATGTTCAAAAACATAACAATCTTTTTGAAAAATATTTTAAAAATAAAAAAATATTTTTCAAAATGAGTTTCAATAAACAATATAAACCTTGAGATTCGTATCTTAATTTAATAAAAACAAAAGAAAAATATACTATTGAAGAAACCAATGATTTAGTTTCTTCTTCTTTAAAACCATTAGGAAAAGAATATAATGAAGTAATTTTTAAAATGTTGAATGAGAGATGGATAGATTACTTGCCTGTTAAAAATAAAAGAGGTGGTGCATATTCAATTGGTGGTTCTTTCGGCCTAGAAAAAAAATATATTTTGATGAATTTTGATGGCTCACTTAGATCTGTTGCAACATTAGCTCATGAAGCGGGTCATTCACTTCATTCATATTTTTCTGACAAATATCAACCATATAATCTCTCTGCCTATCCTATATTTTTAGCAGAGATTGCTTCTATTTTTAATGAATTAATGTTGCAAGATTACTTAGTTAATAATTTAAAAGATGAAAAATTAATTTTTAATCTAATTTCAGAATCTATAAGTAACTTTATCGGAACAGTAAGAACGCAAACTATTTGATCTAATTATGAATATGATTTATATAATTTAATTGATCAAAATAATTCTTTTTCTACATTTGAATCTCTAAAAGATATTTATAAAAAAAATGGTGATAAATATAATCTTTTTAAAAATAATAAAAAATTAAGTGATGACTTATTTTTGGGAGCTTTTTTTGTCCCACATTATTATTATGATTTTTATATGTACAAGTATGCAATTGGTTTTATAGTTGCAAACACTTTTTTTGAAAGATATAAAAAAAATGGAATTAAAGAATTAGAGAATTATATCAATAATTTTTTGAAAGCAGGTAATAGTGATTTTCCAATTGAACTTTTAAAAGAAGCAGGAATAGATTTAAGAGATTCTGAAATCTATGATCAAGCCTTTGAAAATCTAAAAAATAACATTAATTTATATATAAAACTAGGAACTAAAATTTTTAAAAATAAAAAATAAAATAAGTTTTTTAAGTTATAATTAAATTCCAAATATATAAAAATGTTTTTAAAATAAACCTTCTTTTTCTTTTTAACTATAAAAAGATATTTTTTATGCTACAATTAAAAATATGAATATTAAAAAGGTTTTATTATTATCTTCATCAATATTTATTGGAGCATCTTTAGTGATTGTTCCAAGTGTTCTTTATTTCACCACCGGTAAAATAACTCCTATTTATGAAAGTAAAAAATATCTAATTAGATCAAATTCTAAATTAAATATTGATGGATACTTTTTTGATACATCTGCAACATATGGAACAATTCCAACTAAAAATCTTAGGGGGATATTAGGAGCTAATCTTTTAAGAGTAGAAACTACTGGTGAGACTTCTTTTATAGCTGATAATAATAATTTAGAAGTAGAAGAATCCTCAAAAGAAAGATTAGTTCTTGAATTAGCTAAAGAAATTATTTTTGAGTATAAATTAAAAACTGATGATGCATCTTCTCCGATTAGAATTAGAGTATTTGATAATGATAAAGCAGAAATTAATCCTAATGATAGTAAAGTGGGAGGAAAAACTCCAATTGTTACTTTATCCTCAAAAGATCCTAATAGTATTAATTCCCCGGAATTTAGAAAATTTCTTTATAGTAAGGAAAATGAAAATAATGAAGAAATTGAGATAATTAACATTTCTTTTACTGTGAAAGATGATAAGTATTGAGTAGATCAAAACGGAAATAAAACTAAATATAAAATTCAAGTAGAAGATTTTTGATATTCATATATGAGAACTAAATTATTTGATTTCAATTTTAGAAATAATAATGGTGGTTCTAAAGAACTAGATAAATTTTTCATTGATAAATCAAAAACTGCATCAAGATTTAGTGAAAAAGATAGATATCCTAATGAATATTTATTTGAAATTTTTGGATTAGATGCAAAGGCACTACTTGATAAAACAAAGTCAATTAGAACAATTAAAATAAATGATGAAGATAAAAGAGTTATAAGTTTTTATGGTATTAATAATTTTAATGGATCACAAGGTTATAGTGCTGTTGATTGGTCTAAATTATTTGATAAAATGTTTTTTAATTCTAGTTTATTTTTAGCTGCCCCATCTGCATATATTGATGAAGAGCTTGCTAAAAATGATTCCAAAAATAATACTAGTGCCGGAAAAATTGAAGGAGCAGCAAGAGAATTTGGTATTTATACTTATGCAATGTCAAGATCTGAGACATTATTTGCCTCTTCTTATGTTCCGATTCAAGCATCTGATAACAGGATAAGATTTATTAAAAATAATTATTTTGCAAATGATGAATTTTTAAAATTAGATAATAATTTAAATGAAATAATTTTAGAATATACAGTAGGAATTGACCAATCTACATTTCGTGATCAAATTTTTAATAATTTTTTAAATAAAACAATATCAGAAATTGAATATAATCATTTAAATAATTCCCAAAAACAACAAATTTGAGGTCAAGATGGTTCAGATTATAAAAAAAATGGTCTTCTATTTACAAAAAATGAAAATAAAAGTTCTCTTGTTCAAAGAACATTACTTGTAACTAATCCAGCGCCTTGTAATGATCCATCACATTTTAATAATGATGGAAGTCATAAAAATGGTATTAGTCATAATGGTTTATATAATTTCAATGATCAATATGCAAAATTTGTTTTTGGTTCTTCTATTGAAGATTTAGCCCTTGGAAAAGCGGAAACTGCTAGTTCTTTTTTTGCGAATAATGGGTTTAAATTAAGGACATATTTAAATGCTTCAATCAATTGATTTACATTTATAAATAATATTTTTGATGGTAATAAATATATGTGATTAAACCATGCAGCGCCCCATGCTAGGTATTCTCAAAATTATGATGATTCTGATGATAAAAAAATACCATTATTAGATTATGAAATTGTTAATTCAGTTGGATATTTAGATGAGAATAATAATGTAGTTAATATTACACCAAGTGATATGGCTAAACATAATGTTGAAAATCCTGGTGATAATGAGAAATTACAATCTCCTAAATATAAAGAAATAAGTGAATTAGTACAAAAATTACTAGATTCAAATCCTGAAATAACCAGTAATAATCCTCTTACTTGAAGTATTATTTATCCTCAATCTGATAATGATAATTTTAAAATAAATCAATTAGAGAAATTAATTAATATAATTAAAGGACTAGATCCAAAAGGAAGATTAAATCCTAATGTTAAAGCTCCTAAAGATAGAGATGAAATGTTAAAATTGATTAATAATAATTATTCAATTCAAGATTTTCAGGGTTGATCATATGATTATGAAGGTATAGGTTCATATTTAGATGGTATATCTCATGGTGATGGGATATCTTTATTGGGGGCGTTTGGAATTTTTTCTAAACTAGAAAATAATTCATCTCTTGCAAATAATTTTCCAAATTTTACGTTTTTATCTAAAGAATTAGACAAATTTGCTAAGCAAAATTGAATTTTTTATAAAGATGAAAAATTAGAAGATTTAAAAGTTGAAAATTGAGAAAAATTAACAAATAGAATTAATACTAATATTAATGGATATTTTAGTTCAAGAGCTAAAGAAGTGGGGGGAGTTTTTGATATGAGTACTGAAATTGCTAAATTTTTCATTTATTTTGAATCTCTTGTAAAACCTCCTTCTCAAGATTCTAAAATTAATTTTCCAAATTTAGTTAGAGAATTGAATATGATTGCAGGATTTTCTATGGAGGCAGAACTTTCTATTGATGACCCTAATTCAGCAGGTTATTCATTAGTTTTAGATAAATATTTATACCCTTCAACTAATAAGGAAGTTTTGTATTTACAAGATATTAGGGTCGATTTAGAAACAAAAGGAAAAGAATAATATGTTTAAGTATTTAATAAAGAGAATTTCTCTAGCTATTATTACTTTGATATGTTTAATTACAATTATTTATTTATTGGTTGCTTCTTTTTCGAAAAATCCTTTTGCCGGAAACTCTAATCTTGATGCAGCAGATCAATTATATAAAGATAATGGATTAGATAGACCTATTTTAATTAGATTTTTTGAGTATATTTCAGATTTATTCCATGGAAATTTTGGGAAAATTTATGTACCAACTGGCGGGGAGCAGTCTTCAATTCCTAATTTGTTTTTTTCATCTTTAAAATGATCAGTTTTAATAACATTGCCTTCATTAGTTTTAAGTTCTATTTTTGGTCTTGGATTAGGAATATTGGCAGGGTATAAAAGAGGGACATGAATTGATGGAATTATTAGTATTTTTGTAATTACTTTTGTTGGACTACCGGCTTTTGTTATTGCTCCTATTATGATAATTATTGCTACACAAACTAATGGATTAATCATTTTTGATTTTTTACTTCCAGAAGATTATGGTTGATGATTAACAATAAAATCCTTAATGCTTCCCATTTTAACAGTAACTTTAGGTTCTTTAGCTTCATATACAATTCTAGCTAGAAATCAAATAGTTTCTATTCTTTCATCTAATCATGTATTAATAGCTAAATCAAAAGGACTTAATAATTGAGAAATATTTACAAAACATATTTTAAGAAATATTTCAATTCCTATTGTAAGTTTTTTACTCCCATCTTTTGTTTCTATTTTAGCCGGGAATATTATTATTGAACAATTTTTTAGAGTTCCTGGTGCATCTAATATTATTGTTAATGCTTTTCCAAATGGAGAAATTAATGTTGTTATGTTTTCGATTGTTTTTTTTACTTCTTTATCATTGTTACTTCAAATAATTCTAGATTTTTTATATATATTAATTGATCCAAGAATTAAATTTGTAGAGAATAATAAAAATGATGTTTTTTCAAAAATAAAAAATACTTTCATTAGAAAGCAAAATCAAATAAAAGAAAATAATATGAAAGGAGTATTGAAATAAATGGAAAATCAATTTGAAAAATTTAAATATTTAGAAGATGAATTATTTACATTTTCTAATATAGAAAATATTAAAATTAGCTCTAATTTAGCTGGTATTCCTAGAAAAATGTGAAAAGATGTATCACTACGTTTTTTTAAAAATTACTTATCAGTTATTGCATTAATTGTATTTTTAACAATCATTATTATGTCACTTATTATTCCATTAATTTCACCATATGGAGTTAATTCGGTTATTTTACCAATTGATGCAAATGCTATCAAATCAATACCTCCTTCTTATGCTCCGATTGTTTCCGAAACATTAAGTGAATCAAATTTTATTTCAATTTTACATGTTCTTGGTATAAAAATTGATGGGAAAATAACTGCTGAAAATATAGAAAACATTATAAAAAATTCTAATGGAATTATTAATAAGATTATTATTTTAGATGCAAATGCTGGCTTTCTTGTAACATATGATAAATTTTTATATGTTAATACTTTAATATTTCAATATAATGAAGCTAACTTAGGAACAATCGGCAATCTTTCTACAATATTAGGGACAGATAACCAAGGATATGACATTTGGACTAGAACATGAGGAGCTACAAGAGATTCATTATTTTTAGCGTTGGCAGTAGTTGTAACAGAAGCAATTATTGGAATTATTATTGGAGCGTATTTAGGTTTTTTTGCTGGAACTTGAATTGACAATATTTTAACAAGAATTATTGATGTGATTAAAAATATTCCTATTATTATGTTATTTTTAATGTTTATGACTTTTTTTAATTCTGTTAATTTTTGGTCAATGTATTTTTCAATGATTTTAATAGGATGAACTCCAATAGTGTATTTAACTCGTTTATGAATTATAACTGTTAAAGATCAAGAATTCGTTAAGGCATCAAAAGCAATTGGTGCAAAAACAAATAGACAAATTTTTATTCATGCTTTACCAATGATTATTGGAAAATTAGCTACTAGTTTAGTGAGTAGAATAACTTCTGTTATATTATTAGTGAGTTCATTAGCATTTTTAGGTTTTATACCAGCTGGAGGAAATGCTAATTTAGGAACAATTTTAAAAGAAGCAGTTGGTCAAGCAACAACAAATGTTTGAATTTTACTATTACCATCAATTGTATTGCTTTTAACATCTTTATCAACTCAATTTATTGCTAATGGTGTTCATGATTCATTAGACCCTCAAGCAGAAAGGAAATAATTAAAAATATGAATTTAAAAAATGAATTGAATGAAAAAAATGAAGAATTACTTTTAAATGTAAAAAATTTAGTTGTTTCTTTTAAAAAAAATTCTAAAAAAATAATAAGAATTGTTCGTGGTGTTGATTTTAAAATTAAACCTGGTCAAATTATTGGATTAGTTGGCGAGTCAGGTTCTGGGAAATCTGTGACTTCAAAATCTTTACTTAATATTAATTTTAACTCAATTACAAGTGCTGATAAAATGGAAATCGATGGATTTAATTTATTAAATATTTCTGAAAAGGAATGAAAAAAAATTAGAGGAAAAAAAATTGGGTATATTCCACAAGATCCATTAACATCATTAAATCCTACCAGAACTGTAGGGAACCAACTTTTAGATGTCTTAACTCATGATGAAAGATTTTCAAGTTTGGAGGAGAAAAAAAATTATTTAATTGATTTACTTGAAAAATTTGGAATAAGAAATGCTAAAGAAAAATTCGATTCCTATCCACACACTTTTTCTGGTGGTATGAAGCAAAGAATAGTTATTGCTTTGGTTGTAGCAGCAAGACCTAAATTAATAATAGCAGATGAGCCAACTACTGCCCTTGATCCTACTGTTCAAGCATCTGTCTTATCTCTATTTAACAAGATTAGAAATGAATATAATATTTCTATTATTTTTATTTCACATAATATTTCAGTAATTGCTAAATTTTGTGATTTTGTTTATATTATGTATGCCGGAAAAATAGTTGAAAAAGGGACAAGAAAAGATATTTTTACAAATCCTCTTCATCCATATACTTGAGCTTTAATTTCTTCAATACCAAATGATAAAAATGAAAAATTAGTTAATATTCAAGGTACTCCGGCTGATATGCAAAACTTACCATCAGGCGATCCCTTTGCTTCTAGAAATGAGTATGCTTTGGAGATTGATTTTAAAAAAGAACCACCTTTATTCAAGGTTTCTAATACTCATTCAGCTGCGACATGATTATTAGAACCAAGAGCACCAAAAATAGAAAAAAATCCAGAACTTATTAAAAGAATTAAATTATTCCAGGAGGTATTTAAAGATGAATAAATATAAAGATGAACCTCTTTTAAAAATTAGAAACTTAAACAAAATGTTTTATTCTAAAAATGACATTGTTCTAGCAGTTAACAATGTTTCTTTTGATTTAAAAAAAGGTGAAATAATGGGTCTTATAGGAGAGTCTGGTTCTGGGAAAACCACTATTGGAAATTCCTTAATTAGATTGTATGAAAATTATTCAGGTTTTGTTTCACTAGATAATGTAATAATTTCTGGTAAAAAATTATCTAAAAAAAACAAGAAATTTTTATATAAAAATATGCAAATGATTTTCCAAGATCCACACGCCTCTTTAAATCCGCAAAAAAATATTTATTCTATTTTAAAAGAACCTTTAATTATAAATGAAATTATGAAAGAGGAATTTCAAAATATTTTTTTAGATTGAAAATTAATTGTGGATAATTTTAATTTATCTTTTAATGAAAAATATAAAAATACTAAACTAGATAATTTAATTACTATGAATAAAAATCATGCTAAATTTATTAATGAATGAGAAAAAGAACTTCCTAAAATTAATTTTAATGATTTAAATTTACAAAATATGTATGATGTTTTTAATGATTATATGCTTTTTTTGAATTCAAAACAATCAATTGCATCTGTCATTGTAAAAACATTATTTGATAATAATTCAGCACTTATAGATTATTTTTTTACAAAACAAAAGGAATATAGAAATGATGATTGTGAAATTGATGAGACAAATTTAAAGGAAACTAGAAAACATTTACAATTGACTCAAGAATTTTCAAAAAAATCCTTAAACAAATACCTGTTAGAAAAAGAATTAAAAGAATTAAGGAAAGAATTAAAGGAATTAATAAATAATAATAAATTAGAAACTAAAAATACTTTATATACTTTAGAATCGTTTTTACAAGAATTTAAATATGATTATTTAAAATATTATAGAGAAGCCAGCAAAAAAACTAATAACATTGAATATAATAAAGAAATTTGAAAATATTTTTTATATAAAAATGTTTATCAAGTATTTCATAAAAACTATCGTTTATTAACTTCCTTAAAAATATTTGAAGTTAATAAATTAATTTATGAATTAAAAGAATTAATAGATAATCAAATGATGTCAATTTCTCAAATTTCTCCTTCTTCAAGTGATTTTGCTAAAAATATTAAAAAATCAATTAAAGAGAATTTCAATTTTCCTTTTAAAAATTTTATCGAGTTTGCAGAAAATAATCAAAATGACTTTGAAGAGAAAATTGATTCTCTAAAATCTAGAATTAAAAAAGCTAATTTAGAAATAAAGATAGCTCATTCTGCTCACAAAACAAAATTAGATGTAGAAAAAGCAAAACAAGCATATCAAAATGCACAACTAGAATTTGAATGAAATTTAAAGCAATATAAAATAGATTATGATAAGAGAATTGAGCAAATTGAATTATATATTAAAGATAATTTAGAATTAGATTCAAAATTAGAAAAACGTTATGAAATTTTACTAAAAAAATTTCAAGAAATTAATGAAGTTTTTAAAAAAACAATAATTGAAAAAATGAATCAAGCCTCATGATCTAAAATAAAAATAAATAAAACACTTACTTTTTTTCAACAAAAAATCCATGAGAAATTTAGTACATTAAAAACATTTAGAATTGAAATTAAAAATTTAGAAAAAGATTTAGAACAAATTTTATATTTATTAGGAATTAAAAAATCAAAATTATCAAAAAATTATATTAAATCTATTTTAACTAGAAATAAAATTTATTCCGCTTTAGAAGAAGTTGGTTTATTAAGACAATTTGCTTGAAGATACCCTCATGAATTCTCAGGCGGTCAAAGACAAAGAATTGTTATTGCAAGAGCATTAATTTCTAAACCAAAATTAATAATAGCAGATGAGCCTATTGCTTCATTAGATATATCTATTCAAGCACAAATTGTTAATCTACTAAAAGATTTATGTAAGAAAAAAAATGTTTCACTTATTTTTGTTGCTCACGATTTATCAATGGTAGAATATATTGCTGACTATATTAATATCATGCATTTAGGAAAAATTGTAGAAGCTGGTAAAGTAGAGGAAATTTATTCAAATCCCTTACATCCATATACTAAAAATTTATTTAATGCTATTCCAACTATCGCAAATGCCAATAAAGAATTTGAGTCATCAAATTTTGAAACAGAATATTTAGAAGAACAAAAAACATCGCCTGCTGATTTTTTTAAATTAAATGACAATCATTATATTTATGGTACTATTTCTCAATTTAAAAAATGAACAAATCAAAAACCCTTAATTTGCAAACTTTCTAACAGAAAGCATTTCTCAGATTTAGATGAATTAAAATTAGATGAAAATGATATGGACAATGAAAAAACAAATGCAATTTGAAAAGAAAAAAAAGAAAAAGAAACTTTAATTATTGATTTAACAAAAAATGGGAAAAGCAATACATAATTTCAAAAAAATCTTACATTATTTTAAAAAAGAATTAAATCAAAAAAATATCATTGCAATTATTATTTATTTATTTATTGAAAATGCATTAGCAATTACTCTTATTTTTTCTTTAAATAGATCTTGATATGATATTTACTCTACTACTTCTTTAGTTTTTATTTGTCTTTTTATTATGGTGTTTGTTTTTCAGGCGTGAAAAAACAATTCAAAAAAGAAATTTAGTTTTAAAGAATTATTTTTAGTTAAAAAAAATGATAATTTACAAGAATTAACCAAATTAGAAGAGCTTCAAATTAGTATGTTGAATATTAACAATAAAAATAGAAAAAAAGATTTGATAAAAATAAATTATAAATTTATATCATGTATAGTTTTATTTTTTTCATTGATACTTTTTGTTATTTCAATTTCATTTTTATTTCAATAATAAAAAAAGACAAATAAATTGTTTATAATAAATAGTTAATATGGAAATAAAAAAAATAACTTATGATTATGCTGCAATTGATATTGGGGGAACAAATGCCAGATTTGCAATAATTGAAAATGGAGAAATTATTGTTAAGGAATCATTTTTAACTTTCCCGGATAATCCTAAAAAAACTCTTAATATGTTAAATGAATTATTAACTAATTATGGTATTAAAAAATTAGGGATTTGTATTCCTGGTCAAGCTAATTTTGAAACTGGTATTATTGCATTAGCTATTAACATTCCTGGTTGAGTTAATTTTGATTTGAGAAAATATATTCAAGAAAATACTAATGTTGAGAAAATAATATTTCAAAATGATGCTAACGCAATGGCATTTGCATGTCATAAATATTATCAAAAAAATTCAAAAGATATTACTCAATTTTTTACAGTTTCTACAGGATTAGGAGCTGGTTTAATTGTTAATGATGAAATCTTTAATGGTTATAATAATAAAGCACAAGAAATAGCTTATATACCTACTTCTTTTAATAAAAAAGAAGAAAATCATTTATCTATGGGATCTGCAGAATATTTTGCATCTGGTAGCGGAATTGCTAAAAGAGCTCAAAAATTAACTGGTGATTTTAGTTTAACTACAAAAGAAATATTTGATAAATTTAAAAAAAATGGTGCCTTTAGTGAAATTATTAATGAAGGAATTGAGGCATTAGGTAATACAATTGCAGCATCCATTGCTTTTTTAAATCCTAATAGTGTGGCTTTTGGTGGCTCAGTTGCTGAATACAACCCATGATATATTAAGGCTGCTATTATGCACGCAAAAAATGTAACTTATCCGGCTCAATTTGAAGAAGTTACTTTTTTAGATAATCCTTTTGGTGATGATTTAGCATTATTTGGCATTTATTGATATGCTCAAAAAAAATTAGGAAGTTAGGTAAAAGAGTTGAAAAATTTAGTAATAGTGGAATCTCCAAATAAAATAAAAACAATTGAAAAATATTTAGGAAAAGATTATACAGTTAAAGCATCTGTGGGTCATTTTTTAGAGATGAAAACTAATGGAATTGATGGTCTTGGAATTGATTTTGAACAATGAGAACCTCAATATAAGCTAGATACTTCTAAAAGAAAAGTGATTGATGAAATTACAAAAGCAATTAGTGAAAATGATTTTATTTATATTGCAACTGACCCTGATAGAGAGGGAGAAGCAATAGGAGAAAATCTAGTTTCTTATTTAAAAATACCAAATGATAAATATAAGAGAATTAAATATAATGAAATAACTAAGGACGCTATTATTAATGCTATAAATAATCCAGTTGATATTGATTATAATTTAGTTAATTCTCAAAAAGCAAGAAGAATGTTAGATAGGATAATCGGCTTTAAAACATCTAATCTTTTAAAAAGAAAAATTAAAAATTCTTCTGGTAAACTTTCTGCAGGAAGAGTTCAAACTGTTTGTTTAAAAATAGTGGTTGATAGAGAAAATGAAATTAGAAAATTCATTCCTGTGGAATATAATTTAATTCAAGCTAAAATTAATGATTTAGTTATTGCAAAGTATTACAATCCAAATTCTAAATTTGAAAATAAAGAATGAATTGATAGAGAAGATGCTGGAAAAATTTTTTCTACTTTAAAAGGAGATTTAATTGTTAAAGATATTAAAACATCTACTAAATTAGATCCTAAAATAATTCCATTAAAGCAAGCGACTTTGTTTAAAAAATCACCATTTAGTTCTAAATCAACTACTAGTGCTTTGCAATCACTTTATGAAGGATTTGGTGATGGTGGTTTAATTTCATATCCTAGAACAGATTCTACTAGATTATCAAATACATTTATTGTTAGCTCAAAAAAGTATATAGCTCAAAAATATGGCAATATTTATGTAGCAGATGATATAAAAGGTGTGGCAGGAGATCAAGATGCCCATGAAGCCATTCGTCCTACAGATATTTCTTTAACACCTGTAATGGCTAAGGAAAAATATAATCTAAATCAATATTTATTCAAAATTTATAAAATAATTTATGATACTACTTTAAGGGCTCTTATGACTCAACCTAAAAGAGAAATAATTCGCTATGAATTAGAAAATAATAGTAATAAATTTAAAATGTCATATTCAAAAATTATTTTCAAAGGATATTCTATTATTCATGATGATGAAGATAAAAAAGAAGATGAAGAATTACCTAAATTTAATATAGGTGAATCTCTAAAAGTTCTGCAATATTTAAATATTGAAAATCAAACATCACCACCTAGTAGATATACTGAAGGTTCTCTTATTTCAAAATTGGATGAGATTAAAGTTGGTAGACCGTCAACTTTTTCTGATATGGTAAATAAAAACTTATTGAGACAATATATTAAAAAGGAAAATCAATCTTTAATTCCTACCGAATTTGGCGAAACTGTTTTACAAAAATTATTAGAAGGATTCCCTAAACAATTTAATGAAAATTATACAGCTCTTGTAGAACAAGATTTAGATGAAATTGCTGATGGTAAAATTGATTATAAGCAAATAATGCAATTATTTTGAAATAAATTTGATGATACTTTTAAAACCGCTCAAATTTCATTGGAACAAACAATTTTATTACCTGCATTAGTTGGAAGAGAATGTCCTATTGATAAGGGACAATTAATTTTTAAAAAATCTAAAAAAAATAATTCAGAATTTATTGGATGTAACAATTTTCCAAATTGTAATTATTTAGAATCATTACAATCTAAAAAAAGATTTGGTTTTTTAAATAAGAAAAAATAAATTTATGATATTAAATATAAATATTAATTCTGATATAGATAATTGAAAAAAACAATTTCCTAATGAGAAAAATTTTTTTAAAAAACTTTTAAAAAATAATTTGGATGAAAAAAATCCATTTTTCCAAAAAATAGAATTAAAGGACAATTATTTTATCTCTGAAATAGGAATAGGATACAATAGGTTTAATAAACTAACTATTAAGTCAATGGCTAAATCCTTTATTGAGTTAATGGATAATAAAAATATTGATATTCTTTTAGCTAATGATAGTACTTTATCAACATTCCTATTAAAAGAAATAGCATCATTTTTATCAAGTCAAAATATTAAAATAACAGCTTTTAAAAATTTTACTAATTTTGATAAAAAATTTACTTGTAAAATTGTAACTAAATTATCGTTAGATGCAGCAATATTTATTGAAACTAATACTTTTGATAATAAGTTATTCAATCTTTATTTTATAAATAATTTAGGTGAGAATTTTGATCATTCTTTCTTAGAAAAATTAATTAAAAAAACATATCAAAATGATTTATTTTCTATAACCAACAAAAACATATTTAATATTGATTTTCTTTCAAATACAAAAATAATTGATGAATATGTATCTAAAGTTTTATCGATTGAAACAAGAGTTAATGATCAAAAGAAAATTAAAATATCGATTGTCAATTATAATGAGGGATTGACATTAATCTTGAAAAAAATCTTTGGAAAAATGGATTATTTTTATATTATTGATAATAAAATAAAAAATAAAAGTTTTTATCAAAAAAATAAAAAAAACCATGAAAAAATATTTTTTAAAAAAAATATACTTAATGCTAAAAGAAAAGGATGTGATTTATTAATAGCCTCTCTCCCAAATAGCACACAACTTTTTTTATTTTATATTCATAAAAATACAGTTATTCAATTAAATTCAGAAAATTTGTCATTAATTTTTATTAATCAATTCATTTCTGATTTAAAAAGAAATAATTCTAATATTAGTAATTCTTACATTTCAACAGATATATTACCTTCTGATCCTATTTTAAAAGTAATTAAAAAATATAATTTAAAATTATTTCTACATGATTATCCATTATTAAATAATAATGAATACCTGCTATATCATTGAAATTCAAATGATCAATATGTTTTTGGTGAAAATAAAATTATTGATTATAGTTTTCATCATTTAATTGTGAAAATTTTAGAGATTTTAAATTATTTTAAAACACAAAAAACAAATGTTTTTAATGAACAAAAAAAATTATTTAAAATATACGGAAATTATGAAAGAATAAAATTTTATTTTTTTAATGATCCAAATAAAACAATTAGTTATTTTAAGTCTATTTTTGAAACTAAAAAAATAAAAAAAATAAAAATAAAAAAAATAATTTTTAATAATGTTACTAATTTTTTAGATGAAGAATATAAGTTAATAACTATAGAATTATTTAATGGAATAATTCTTACGATTAAATATAATACTGTTCTAAGAAAAAATATTTTTATTTATAAAATTTTGAATGATAATTCAATTTTGCTATCTAATTTTAATAAATCAAATAATTATAAAAAATGTTTAAAAATAACAAAAATAATCTCAAAAGAAATTAATGATTTTAAAATTAACGATTAAATGAGCAAAATTTCTGTTTTTCCAAATTTTTGTTAATATTTTGATAGTTTTCATAAATAATTTCAAAATTATTTTTAATAGATAGATTGATTACCATTTTTAGATTTTGTTTTTTAATAAATAAAGAATTTTTGCCATCAATAATTACAAAGAAAGGTTTTGTATTTTCAATAATTGTAACTAAAGAATAAATATTACTAAAATTTAAAGTTTTTATACCATGTTTAATATTTTTATTAGATAGAAAATTTAGAATATTAATTATTTCTTGATTTGTTTTATTTTTTATAAAATTAATCAGGAATAAGTTATTATTGTTTTTGATTAATTTATCAAATTTACCAGGAATTAAATAATCATTTATTTCAATAATATAATTAAAATCTTTTTTATTAATAGCTAAATCAAAAAATCTATCAATTATAGTGTTTTTTACATTATTTTCATTTGCAATTTTTTTAATTACTTCATTGGATTCTAATATTAATTTAGGTTCAATTAATTTATATTTTATTTCTTTTTTTTCATTAAAAATATCAATTATTTTAACATCACTAATTTCTTCAATTTCATTGTAAACATAATTAAAACTTTGTTTATATTCTTCAAATTCATTAAAGTATATGTTTTTAATATTGAATTCAAAAATTAACCCTAATTCTTCAGATTTTATTAATGAAAAATGAATTCTTCTTAATTCTTTATATAATTTTTCATCTGAATCAATATTTTTCCCTTCTACAATTGAACATGCTAATGAATATCTATTTATTAGTGACTTAGTTTCAGGATTTTCTAGTGATTTTTTTATTTTTTCTTTCAATTTAAAAAAATCATTTTCATTTTTTGCAAAGATAATAATAGAAATAATATCATTAGAAACAAAAAAATTTAATTCGAATTTTATTAAAAATATTTCAATATTTTTAATAAAATTTTTTTGTTCTATTAATGAGAAATTCTTCAATTTAAAAGATATAAAAATTTTAAAAGGTTCACTAGAATTAATTAATTCATTTTTAGAAAGAATAGTAATTTCATTTTGCTCAATTTCCCAAAATAAACTTATATTAATAACATTTTCATTTTTGTAATAAAAATTGAAATAATATTTAATTTTAATATTTTTCTTTTTTTCTATAAAAGATATTTCCACAAATTCTTTATTTTCTTTTAGTATTTTTATAGATAAATTAATTTTCTTTCTATTTTCTAGATT
>JBOFDQ010000007.1:0-3925 GCA_051647165.1 Metamycoplasmataceae bacterium | reverse complement strand
ATGATTTAATTAAAAAATTAATAATAAAATCATACTATTTAAATATTAAGAATAAAGAAATTAAAACAATAAAAGAATTCCAAAATACTATTAAAAAACAAATTACAAAATTAATTATGAAAAACGAATACAAAGAACCCTTAGTTATTGTCTTAATAAATGAAATATAAAAAAAACATTTTTGTTAAAATGTTTTTTTAATTATGTTCTTCATCATCATACTCTATATAATCATTAATTTTATCATTAGTATAGTTGAATTCATTAATTTTATTTTCATCTGGTTCAACAAATTCCAAATCATTTTTAAGCTCTAAATTAATTTGATTTTGTTGGCTTTCTAAATAATTAATATCTTCATTATATGAACCAATTAATAACTCATTATTTTCATCATATTGTTTCAATCTTCTATATCTTATAATTATTATCGGAAGTAAAATTAACAAAATTAAACCTAACATTCCTCCTATAGTAGATCACACAATAATAGGTGTTAAATTTATTGGTAATTTTCCAAATATTTTTACAGTATCACTATAAATTTTGCTATCTTTAATTTCAATACCATCTTTAAAAATGCTTGATGCTCATATAACAATTTCTAATGAACCTTCGCTATCTAAAAAAGAAGTAATAAATTTATATTGAGAATCTTTAAATCCATTAAATGATTCAATTGTTAAAAAATTTGTATAATAATTTATGTCATTTTCATCCTCGAAATTTATTTGAGAAGGTAAAATTTTTTCTGTTTCATCTTTATTTCATTCAATTTTAAAAAAGGTATCACCGGTGTCAATAGTCCCGTCTAAATCAGTATCTTTACCAAATCCTTTTAAATCAATAATTTCTTCTCTATTTAAAATAACAATTCCATTTTCAAAGGACTTATCAATAGTTATTTTTAATTTTATAGTTCCTTTTAAATCGTTTGCTTCCAAAATAGAATAAATTATTTTTGAATTATTAAAAATGTTTTCTCCAGAAAGTAATAAAAATGTAGAAAGATTATTTACATTTATCTGTGAAGGTAAAATTGAACTTGAAACTAATTCATTAATTGTTATTGTATATTTTGTTGTTCCTTGATCAATAACATTATTTTCATCAACATCCAAAGCAAAGCCCTCAAATTTATATAATCCACTTTGTTCAGGACCAATTAATTGATAATTATTTTGTAATAAGCCATCAACAAAAGCTTTATCTAATCTAATTTTAACCCAAATTATACCTTTTTTAACATCTTTTTTTGTGATTTCATAACTTAAATTTGACCCATTAAAATTATTTTCGACTTTAGGATTAATAAAATTTCCAATAAAATTATTCCTAGGAATAGTACTTATTGAATTAACAATAGTATTTTTCATTTCATTAGTATTAAGTTCAAAACTTGTTATTTTTGTAGTTCCTTGATCAACTTTTTTATCTCCATCTACATCTTTACCGAATCCTGAGATTTTTTGATTAAAAATTTCAATATTTGTAAATACATTTCCATCGATAAAAGTTTTATCAACTATAATTTGCAAAATTAATGTTCCTTCTCCATCATTAATATTCCCGAAATTAAATATAAAAGAAGCGTTTTTAAATGGATTATTAATATCTATATTTAAATAGTTTTGAATAAAATTCGAATTAGAAGATATAGTAGATAAATTACTTGGTAATATTTTTTTAGCTTCCTCTTTAACACTTATTTTATATAAGGAATTCCCTAAATCGGGTGATCCATCATTATCAATATCTTTACCAAAATTAGAAAGAATATCATCAAAAATTACTACATTTTCTACTTCTTTACCATCCAATAAAGCAATAGAAGCAATTACTTTTATTTGTAAAGTTCCTTTTGAATCATTGGCATTAGAAAATTGATACTTATATTCAATAGGACGATCCTTAATATCATTAACTTTAACAATTGATAATACTTTTTCAAATTCTTCTTTACTTATTTCACCACTTTGAATTTTAGAAGGTAAAAATTTTATTGCTTCATTTAAGACATTTATAGATAATTTTGTAGAAACTAATGCATCATCTACACCATCACCATCAGTATCCTTTGCAAAACCAGAAATAATATCATCAAAAATAGTTTTATTTTCAACAACTTCACCATTTTGAAAATGAGAAGAAACTGATATCGTTAATTTTAATGTTCCATTTTTATTGTTTTTTTCTGAAACATTATATTTATAAATTGCATCTTTATAACCATTAAGTGTTTTAATTTTTAATAAATCTCCAATTCAAATTAAATTATTATTAATTCTTGTATTTATATTTGATACTTGTTCAGGAAGAACAGTAAAAATAACGCTAGTTAAAAATTCAATTGAATAAGAAGAAGTTCCAAAATCAACTTCTTTATCTTCATCTACATCTTTACCAAAAATTAAGTCCCAATTAATAGGAGTAATGAGTTTTAGTTATTTTATTAATTTTGAATTTTCAAAATATTGATCAACAAAAACGCTAACACTAATAAGTCCTTCTTGATCGCGTTGATTAGATATTTTATATGAATAAGTGGTTCCTTTTGCAATATTTTTTTCATTTAGATTTATAAATAATCCAACAAAGTTTTCATCATTAGGATTTGTACTTAGTTGAGATGGCAGAATATTTTTACCTAATTCTACTGCCATTTGTTGAGGAGTTCATTCTGAATTTCCCACATCAGCTCTACCGTCATCATCTTCATCAATACTAAAACCAGGAATTATTAATTTAAATTTTTCAAGACTATTTTCAACATTTTGAGCTATTGATTTTCCATTTTGAAAAAAATAATTAAATATAGGAACTATTTCTAATGTTTTTTCTTCATTATTTGGTTTAAAAACAATTCTTTGAATGAAAGAATTAGAGGGAAAATCTATAAGTTTTAAATTTATATAGTTATTATAATTAGTTTCATTAATTTCTGAAGGTAATATAGAAGAAATATCACCTATAACATTTTTTTCAATAAAGCTATTAGTATTTTTATCTTCTAATTTTCCGTCTCCATCTTCATCTCATTTTGGTGTTTTAAGAACAAAGGTTTTATAAACAAATGGATTTCCACCTAGTCTACCTTTTTGATTACTAGTTCAATGTTCAGAATGAGTTTTATAATTAACTAAATCTATCTTAATTCAACCCTCTTTTTGACTTTTAGAAACTTCTTTAAAATAAAAACGAGTATAAAATTCTTCTGTATGATTGGTTCCTGGAAGATTAGGATTCTGAGTCTTGTCAAGTCCATAGAATCTTTTAACATTTTTTGCATATTTTTTTGCATCATTACTTGATATTTCTCTAATTTTCACGCCATCAATACTATTAAAAAAATTATAAGAAAAACTATTAGGGTCTTTATTTGTACCAGAAAAAAGAGCGTTCGCTAAATCTGTTTCACTTATATAGTCTTCAGGAATATATTTGAACCACCACCAAGAAGATGTTGGATATTGCATATTGGGAGGGACATTTCCGGTAGTTGGATATCCATCAGTGCCTCTAGTTTGAATATTTTCATTAATTATTATTTGGTTATCAATAATTTTATTACTATTTTGGTTTAAAAAAAAGACAGAAGAAATGCCTAGTAAAGCAGAGGTGAATACTGTTATTTTTTTCATGATTTATTTCCACATTTCTAAACATATTGTTGTTTTATAAGAAAAATTATATCAAAAAATGTTTTATTTAATATTTTTTTGTCTCTTCATCATCAAAAAAATAATCCTCTACATTTATCATGGAGAATTTAGAATGTCTGTTGTTGGTTTTGGAATAGGAGATATTTCTAAAGAAGTTATTTTTGAAAGAGAAATTATCGCAAGAGATGGAGTTATCATTGTTTCTCTTGTAATTAATGACAAAGAGAAGAAAATATATGACAATATTGATATTAAATATATGG
>JBOFDQ010000006.1:0-44640 GCA_051647165.1 Metamycoplasmataceae bacterium | reverse complement strand
TAAATTAATTTTCTTTCTATTTTCTAGATTAAAATTATTTTTTAGCCTTTCAAAATCATTTCATTTATTATTATCTAAATTAAAAATGTTATTTTTATTTTTATTGAATAAATAATTATTACCAATTTTAACTCTTTCTTTTTTTAAATCATATATAAAAAATAAAATTTCCTTATTATTATTTTTTTTAATAGTTTTAATTTTGAAATAACAAAAAATAATAAAGATAATTAATATTAAAAATATTATTGAACCAGATATTATTAAAAAATTATTCATTTATTATTCTTTCTAAAGATTTATGGGTTTTAATAATTTTTTTAATACCATTTTCTTTTTTTTCAAATTGTATTGTTATAATCTCTCCTTCAATTTCAATAATTAATCCAATGCCAAATGTAAGGTGGTTAACTTTATCACCAATTGCAAATTCAAAATGATTTTCAAAATCGTCTTTATATTCATTGGTTTCATAGATATAGTTATCAATTTTAAGACCCATTTCAGTAATAAACCTAGATGGCTTTTTGATTCCATTACTAAAATTATAACCAATAGAACAACTAATATATAGATTATTCATAGCTCTTGTTATTGCAACATATGCTAACCTCCTTTCTTCTTCCATTTTTTCGTCTGCATTATTTTCATCATTATTTTTGTATGAAGGAAAAATTTCTTCATTTAATCCTGTTATAAAAACATTTTTAAATTCTAAACCTTTAGAAGCGTGAATTGTCATTAAAGAAATATAATTAGTTCCATTTTCTGAAGAACTATCTTGAGAAGAAATTAAAGATATTTCTTCTAAATAATCTATAACATTTTTGTCCTTATTTTTGGCAATTCAATTTTTCATAGATCTAAATAATTCTTCAATATTATCTCTAGAAACATTTTCACCTTCTTCTTTTTCTTCGCCAAAACTTTGAATATATTCAATTTCATTTATAAATGATCTTAATACTTTATCAAATTCATATTTTTTAAATAAAGCATTATGTTTTAAAATAGAATTAAATAATTTTATTAGGCTTATTTTAGCTTCTTGACCAATTGGTAATTCTTTCCAATGATTTTTAATAGCTTCAAAAACTGTAATATTTTTTTCTTTTGCAAAATTAATAATTTTGTCTTGAGATATTTCTCCTATTTTTCTAGGAGGGACATTAATGATTCTTAATAAATATATTTCAGAAAAATCAAATATTACCCTTAAAAAAGAAAGACAATTTTTTATTTCTGTTCTATCAAAAAATTTTTGAGAACCAATCGTTTTAAAAGGAATAGCTTCATTAATAAGAGCTTCTTCAATAGCTCTGGAATAATAATTACTTCTATATATTATGCAAATATCTTTTAACTGATTTTTTTGTTGTTTCAAGTAATTGATTTTTTCAACAATTCATTTTGCTTCCATTTCTAATGAAGAGCCATAATAAAATTGCAAAACACCATCTTGTTCTGAATGTGCCACTAATGACTTTGGTAATCTATTTTTATTGTATTTAATTAATTTATTTGCAGCATTAATAATTTTTTTATCAGAACGATAATTTTGCTTCATAGTGATTGTTGTTGTTTTTTTAAAATCTTTATCAAAATTATTTATTAAGTCAATGTTGGCTCCTCTTCAGGTATAGATTGTTTGATCAGGATCACCAACAATAGTTATATTATTATTTTCTCCTAAAAATAATTTGATAATGCTATATTGTAAATTAGATGTATCTTGAAATTCATCAATCAAAATATAATCAAATTTCTTTTGTCATGTTTCTCTAATTTCTTTAAAATTCTTTAAAATTTTTTCAGTAAATAAAAGAAGATCATTAAAATCTAAATAATGATTATTTGTAGTAATTTTTATATATTTATCATAAATTTCTTTTTTTAATAGATCATATTCATTATTATTATTTTTAATTCATTCATCATTAATATTAATTTCATTAATTTTAATATATGAGATAAAATCTAGTATCTGTGAAAATTTTAATTCTTGTGATGATAAATTCATTTCTTTAAAAATGCTTTTTAAAATTTCTATTTGGTCATATTTATCTAGAATAACAAAATTATTATTAATACCTAAAATATTAATTTCTTTCCTTAAAAATTTAGTACAAATTGAATGAAAAGTTGCAATTATACAAGAAGCTTTTGTATCTTCATTAGTTAATTCTTTTATTCTTTGTTTCATTTCTCCGGCTGCTTTATTAGAGAAAGTAAGTGCAATTATTCTTTCAGGTTTAACTTTATTATATTCTATTAAGTAAACAATTTTTTTTGTTAAAATATTTGTTTTTCCACTTCCGGCTCCAGCAATGATTCTTAAAGGACCATCTGTTTTAATTATGGCAGCTTTTTGTTCTGTATTTAAATCAGCAATTAATTTATTATATAATTCATTCATTTTTAATCCTTTCATTCAATTTCTATTTTTTCTGCCGGTATTGGGGACGGTGGTTTTAAAATATTTTGAGCATTATTTTCAAATCTATTTAAATATATGGTTCTTATATTATAAAGTTTATCTATAATTCCAATTGAATTTTTATTTATTGATATAGAAATATAAAAAAATAGATTAGAAAATAATACTAATGGAGAAAAAGTGGCCGGAATTGATATTCCACACAATTCTAAAATTGTAAAATTTTTCATTATCTCTTCTTCGCTTTTTAACGTCATCAGTTTATAGGCGCTTGTTGGAGGAACAAATGCAATGAAGGTGATTAAAATAATAATTCACATTAAAACTGTCAATGTGGATCTTTTTAAAACGATTTTAGTATTACTATCATCTTCTAGAGAAATCGTTTTTATTTTCATTAGCGCCATGCCTAATGTTTTGGTTTTGTACATTATTGGGACAAGAATGTAGAAGAATAAAATTAACAAGATAAAAATAAGAAATCATAAATAATAAAAAGTTCCATTAATAATAAAAGTTCCATTTTGGTTAATAATTATAACAAGAGATAATGGTATCATTATACTCAAAATAATTGCCAAATCGATCAACATAGCTATAAAGCGGAAACTAAAAGAAGAAATTTTATTATTTTTATTATTTTCCATTTAATTATTCCTCCAAAAGAGATAAGGTCTTGGTGCCTGTTTCATTTAATGAAAGAATTTTAGTTTCATTTGTTTTATTAAACATATAAGGATTTGAAATATCAAAATTTAAAAATTTATCATTTTTTAATAGACTAATATATTTTTGTATTTTATTTATGGCAATTTTATTATTTCTAAATAAATTTTTAAAATTTTTATTTGAATAAATTCCTAATAATATAATTTGAAAAAAATATAATTTTGCATAGAGAATTTCTGAAAGATATAGATTTTGGCTAACATAATATTCTTCTATTAAATTTCATTGCTTAATAGAATTTGAAATAGAAGGCAATGTATTAAATTCAAGAGATATGGGAGCTATTTTAATATTGATTCTTTTATAAGTTTTTGAGTTTAATAAAATAATGTAAAAAAAATCAACACCAAAAACACAACTAGATTCTATTAAATTTATTGGTATTGAAATAGTTTTTTTTAATAATGATGTTTTTATTATTTTATTGGTTAAAAACGGAAATGTATATGCAACAATATTTTTAATTTTATTAATTTCATAAACAGTATTATTTCTTAAATTATTTCTTCATTTTGGTTTTCAATTAGTGATTCCATTAATTTCAGGAACAAATTCAATAAGGTCCACTGTTGTTTCTTCGTCAATATTTTCATCAATATTTTGTATTGTTTTTGATGTTAAAACATCTATTGTAGAAATTACTGTGTATTTTTTGCTTGAATGTTTTATAGCTTTAATAATGGTATTTGCAAATGATTTTTTTCTAGAAGAAAAAATTATTTTTAAATTTGGAAATTCTAGTATTTTTTCAATATTTTTTATTTTTTTTAAACTTTCAAGAGAGTAGTCTTGAATTGCGATTATTAATTCAAAATTAATATTTTTTGACAAATTTAAATTAGATAAAAATTTATCATATTTATCATTTTTAGAAAAAATTGGAATAATCAATGAAAACATTTACCCTCGTTTATTTTTAATTTTATTTATCTTTAAAATTATATCATATATATATTTATTAAATATATGCTATTCTTTAAGACTCTTTAATAAATTGGAAATTTTTTTGATAATTTAGCAACATCTTTTTTTAATTTACTAATATTAACTTCGTCATAATTTTTTAGACAATTATCAATTAAGATAGCTAATTTTTCAAAATCACTTTCAAGAAAACCTCTTGTTGTCATTGCGGGAGTTCCTAATCTTATTCCACTAGTGACAAAAGGAGAATGTTTTTCTTTTGGAATAGTATTTTTATTTACTGTTATATTTATACTTGATAAAATTTCGGATGCTTTTTTGCCTGTTAAATTGTATGTTTTAGCAACATCAATAATAAAAAGATGATTTTCAGTTGTTCCTGAAATGATGGTAGCGCCCAATTCCTTAAATTTATTACAAAAAGCTAATGAGTTATCTTTTAATTGTTTTTGATATTCTTTAAAAGAAGGTTGTAGTGCTTCAAAAAAAGAAACCGCCTTGCCGGCAATCATATTAAATAAAGGACCTCCTTGTAAACCGGGAAAAACTAATTGATCAATTTTTTTTGCCAATTTTTCATCATTAGTCATAATTATTCCACCTCTTGAACCACGAAGTGTTTTATGAGTTGTTGAGGTTATAATATCAGCATAACCAACTGGTGTATTATGAAGATTAGTCACAATTGCTCCAGCAATATGAGCGACATCTGCTAATAAAAAAGCATTTACTTTTTTTGCTATTTTACTAAATTTTTTAAAATCAATTTCTCGAGAATAGGCACTAGCTCCACATATTATTAATTGTGGTTTTATTTCAAAAGCTAATTTTTCAATTTCATCATAATCAAGGAGACCATTTTCGTCAACTTGATAAGAATAAGAATCATAAAAAATTCCAGAAAAATTGATTTTATATCCATGTGTTAAATGACCACCAGAAGATAAATCCATTCCTAAAATTTTATCACCAGGTTTTATTAAGGCAGCAATAGCTGCAGCATTAGCAGAGGATCCAGAATGTGGTTGCACATTTGCAAAATTAACGTTAAAAAGTTTTTTTAATCTTTCAATTGCAAGTTTTTCAACATCGTCTACAAATTCACAACCTTCATAATATCTTTTTTCAGGATAACCTTCTCCATATTTATTAGTTAATATAGATCCGTTCGCCATTAATACATCATTAGAAACATAATTTTCTGATGCAATTAATTCAATATTTTCTTTTTGTCTTTTTGTTTCTAACAAAATAGCTTTTTCAATTTCTTTATCTTTTCATTTATTCATATTTAATTTAAATTATATTTTATTATTACTAATAAAATTAATTTTTATTCTTTTGATTTTTTAATTTCTCGCCCTCATTATGACATTTTCTACAACGGGCTTCATATTCTTCTAAATCACCAATTTTTTTAGTTTGGATAGAATTACTTTTTCTAAAAGATGCATTTGCTTCTTTTTTACAATTTATACAAACAGCTTTCAATTTATCAACTTTATCAGCAATTGCAAAAATACTAGGCATAATTCCAAATGGCTTCATTCTAAAATCTAAATCAAGACCAGAAATAATTACATGAATTCCTTTATTTACTAATTCTTGAATAAAATCTACTAATTCATTATCAAAAAATTGCGCTTCATCAATAACAATTACTTTATAAGAATCATCAAGCTTATCTCTAATATCTTTTACATTTTTAGCAACAAATGATTTAATAACTTTTCCATTTCTAGAAATGATTTTATTATTTGAAAAACGATTGTCAAATGATGGTTTAATAACTAATGTTTTAATTTCTGCGTAAGATAGAATTGTAATTCTTTTGATTAATTCTTCTGATTTACCTGAAAACATTGGGCCAGTAATTACTTCTATAATTCCACAATCACTTTTTTTTAACATATTTATCTAATACCCCATTTTTTCTTCATATTCTTCTAATGTTCCTCTAAAAATATACGATTTATTATTTTTAATTTCTAAAATTACTGTCGATTCTTTAATTAAACCTCTATTATATGATGTGAAAATAATAGGAGAATTATATTTATTAATTGCTTCAATAACTGAATCAATTGACTCAGAATCTAAATGATCAAGTGGTTGATCAAAGATTAGAAAATTATTTTCTCTAATCATCATTTTTGCAAACATTAATCTAGCTTTTTCGCCACCAGATAAGTTCATAACATTTTTAAAAACACTATCTCCACTAAAAAGCAATCTACCTAAAAATGACCTCATTCTTTGATCAGAAATATCTTTATTAGCTTCTGTTTCATTTTTTATAGGTCATTGTCTTAATCATTCAATCATTTCTATTTCCTTATCAAAAAATTCGTTATTATTTGATGGAAAGTAATCAAATTGAATTGTTGAACCTCATGTAAAATTACCTGTAAAATCTTTTTCAATTCCAACTAGAATCTCCAATAATTTTGTTTTGGCAATATCATCATCACCAATAATAGCCATTTTATCATCTTCTTTTAAAGAAAAACTTATGTTATCAAAAAGAGTGATTCCATTTTTATCTTTATAACCTAAATTCTCCACTTCTAAAATTTGTTTTCCAACTTTTTTAAAAACTTCAAATCTAATAAAAGGATATTTTCTTGAAGAAGGGACAATTTCATCTAGAGTTATTTTTTCTAATGCTTTTTTTCTAGAAGTTGCTTGTTTTGATTTTGAGGCATTAGCTGAAAATTTATCAATAAAACTTTGTAATTTGGCAATTTGCTCTTCTTTTTTAAGATTTGACTGTTTTTGCATTTCTGCAAGCAACTGAGATGATTCTTTTCAGAAAGAATAATTTCCAGTAAAAATTTTAGCTTTTCCAAAATCAATATCAATAATATTAGTACAAACTTGATCTAGAAAATCAGAATCATGAGAGACAATAATAACAATATTTTCATATTCAGAAATAAAATTTGATAATCATTTTATAGCCTTAAGATCTAAATGGTTAGTTGGTTCATCCATTATTAAAATATCTGGATTTCCAAATAAAGCTTTTGCTAATAAAGTTTTAATTTTTTCAGATGATTTTAAATCTTTAACTTTATAATTAAATTTTTCCTTCGGAATACCTAAAGCTTCTAATAAAATTTGTGCATCATTTTCTGCACTTCATCCGCCCTTTTCTCCAAATAATTCTTCAAGCTCAGAAGCCCTTTCATAATCTTTATCAGTAGCATTTTCGTTTTCATATATTTCGTTTTTTTCTTTTTGTATTTCAAAAAGATCCTTATTACCCATAATAACTAATTCAGTAACATCCATTTCATTGTATTTATTATGATCTTGCTCCAAAACTGAAATACGTTTATTTTTTTCAACATAAATCTCGCCACTTGTAGCTTCTATTTCTCCTGAAAGTATTTTTAAAAATGTTGATTTACCAGCGCCATTGGCACCAATAACTCCATATGTATTTCCTTCCAAAAATTTTAAATTAACTTCATTAAATAATTTTTTATCTAAAAAAATTTTTGATAAATTTCTTACTTCTAACATTTTTATCCTTTCATTAAATTTAAATTTAATATAAAAAAATATTACCAATAAAAAAACATTTATTGATAATATATTTACATTTTTTAAATTATTTATTTTTAAATTTAATAGTTTCTTGAATAGAACCATCAACTTTTCTAATAATTATAGTTGATTCATTATTTCCAGCTAATACTTTTACAAATTCTAAAGCTTCATTTTTTGTTTCTAATACTTTAGTTACTTTTAAAGCTTTTTCTTTTTTAACTTCTCAACCGATTTTTTTTCCTGATTTGTCTTTTCTGGCTGAAACATAATAAATATTTCTTCCTGGTTTATTAGGTGTTTCCATATATTTCCTTAAATAGTAATTTTTTATTTTTAATAATTTTAACAAAAAAATGTAAACATAATTTTTTTTAATTTATAATAATATTGCTTTGAAATTTCATGGAGGAGTAGCAAAGCGGCCAAATGCGGGTGGCTGTAACCCACTTCTTTCTAAGTTCGGGGGTTCGAATCCCTCCTCCTCCACCATTTTGCCCCTTAGCCAAGCGGAAAGGCATTGGATTTTGGTTCCAACACGCGTAGGTTCGAATCCTACAGGGGCAGCCATATCATTTTATAGTTTTTAAACAAATGACCAATTTTAAAATATTTTTTCTTTAGTGTGAATGAAAAGATAGAATACCTAGAGCAGTTGATATTCCTAATATTAGTAAAAATATTGAAATATATCAAGTTTTTGAATCAACTTTTCCATGTAAAAATTCTGGTAAAAACTCAATCAATGCCACAAAAATAAAGAAACACCCAACTAGCACTTTTATAATAGCCAAAAGTATTTCATTTACACTAATATATGTTGTTAGATAAGCTCCCATATAAATGAATGGTACTAATAAAAGAGTTGCTAAAAACGAATTAAAAGTTGCTCTTCATTTATTAATGCCAGCCTCTACTTGTCTATAATATATAATTAATTCCTCAGGGATTATATGTAACAAAAAAATTATTAGGTATGTTATTGAATGTGCATCAAAACCAGATACAGAAATTTCATTTACTATAAAACCTAAAATTAATCCACCAGGTATTCTATGTGAAAGAAGTAATGTTAAAGCAAATAATTTTGATTTAGGAGAAACATCATTAATATTATAAATTAAGTGATCATGATTTTCGTGTAAATGATGTTCGTCATTTTCATTATGTTTATTTGTCTTTTTAACGATTAAATATTTTCCCACTAATGTTAAACTTAATGTAACAAGAGAAGTTAAAAATATTATTAAAAAAACACTCCAACCTGGCACATTATTATGGATTAATTCTTCTCTAGTTCCGCCAATAAATTCTAATATTCCCATTATTAAAAAGAAACCAGAACTAAATGCATTTAAAAAAAGAGTACCTTTTAATGATAATTTTGCTTTAAAAATAGGTAAACAAACACCATAAATTAATGGAATCATCACAATTATTATTGAAATTATTAATGTCAGATAATGTAAATTCATTTTTAAAATTATAACATATTTAGTATAAAATAAGATATTATTATATTATTATGAAAAATAATTTAAATAATGATTCTATTTACCAAGATTATACTTTTTCTCTTAATAATTTTAATGGGCCACTAGATTTACTTTTATCTTTAATCAAGAAAAAAAATATTAGTATTTTTGAGGTTGACTTATTAGAACTTGCCACTCAATATTTGGAAATTATTGAAGAAATGTCAAAAAAAGACATTGATATAGCAAGCGAATATTTAGTTATGGCGTCAGAATTAATTTATTTAAAAGCAAGATTAATACTTGCTAATCCGGAAGAAAAAGAAGAAGTAGAAGAAGATAAAAATAAGCTTTTACAACTTTTAGCAGAATACGAAGAATTTAAGAAAGTTTCATTTATTTTGAGAGAACAAGAGAAAAAAAGACAAGATATTTTTATAAAAGAGGCAAATGATTTATCTCAATTTATAAAAGAAATTGATGAATCAGTTTTGGAGGGCAATGGTAATCCGATTAAATTAATAATTGTTTTAAGAAAAATGTTTGAAAGAACTTTTGCAGATCGTTTAAAAAAAATAAAATTAGAATCTTTTTCTCTTTCTCCTTCAGAAAGAAAAATTGAAATTAGAAAATTAATTGATAAAAACCCTAATAACATCACTTTTGAATTACTTTTTTCTGTTCCTTCTATGAATCATTTTGTTATTACGTTAATTGCAATTTTAGATATGGTAAGAAAAGAAGAATTAGTTTTACAACAAAATCATCAATTTGATACAATTAATATTAGTAAAGGAGCAATGTATTAATGACTTTAAAACAAAAAATAATCGAATCTCTTTTATATGTTAAAGGAGAAGAAGGAATAACTTTAAATCAAATTAAAGACATATTCCAATTAGACACCACCGCTTCAGCTAAAGCTATGATTAATGATTTTATAAAAATTTATAATAATGGTGAGAGGGGAATTATTGTTAATGAATTTAATAATATTTATAAATTTTCAACAATTCCAGAGGCGAAAAATTATATTTCTGATTTAGTTACAAAAGAACAAAAATCAAAATTATCTACTTCTGCTTTAGAAGTTGTTGGTATTATTGCTTATAAAGCTCCAATCACAAAATCCAATATTAATGCAATAAGAGGAAAATCATCTGAACATATTGTTAATAATTTATTATTAAAAGGAATAATAGAAGAGGTAGGAATTGCTAAAACTCCTGGTAATCCTATTCTTTTTGGTGTAACAGATAAATTTTATGATTATTTTAAAATAAGATCAATTAATGAATTGCCAAGACTAATTGAATTTAATAATATGGATTTAGATTCAATTAATGAAGAAGAAAATGAAGAAGATAATATTATGGATCTTTATGCTTCGCAAAGAGAAGATTAATTAATGACTATTAACAAATTTAAAGCAACTAAAAATGATGAAGGAAGAATAATATTTAAATATTTAATAAAAGTATTGGATAATGTTCCTATTTCACGAATTGAAAAACTTTTTAGAAAAAAAGATATAAAAATTAATGGCAAAAGAGTGAGCGATAAAACAATTCAACTAAAAGAAAATGATGAAATTGTAGTTTATGGTCTTGAAGACACTGAAAGAGATGATTTTGTAAAAATTGATTCTAATTTAAAAATTAATTATGAAGATGACAATATTTTAATAGTTGATAAATTACCTGGAGTAGTAGTTCATGGAGATATTAATTCTTTAGATAATCAAGTTTTATCATATTTAAAATTTAATAAAATTGATTCTTTTAAACCATCACATATTGGTAGATTAGACAAAGACACATCTGGATTAATTGTTTATGCTAAAAACTATAAAACACTTGTTGAATTAAATGATAAAACTAAATATTTTGATAAATTTTATTTGTTAAAATCCGATTATGATTTTGATAAAAAAATAGTTATTTTATATACAAAATATGACACAAAAACTGATTCAATTTTAGTTTCAGAAAAACCTAATAAAAATTGAACAAGAATGGAAACTATTTTTTATAAAGAAAAAAACATAAGGTATGCAAAGTTATTAAGTGGAAGGAAACATCAAATAAGACTATCATTAAATTATTTAAATTTTCCAATTTATGGAGATAAAAAATATGGAGGAAAAAAAGAAAGAAGATTATTTCTTCATTCTCATAAAATTGTTTTTAAAAATTTATCCAAAGATTTAGAATATTTAAATAATGGAATTTTTATATCAAATGAAAAATGATAATTTATTATAATTTAAATAAGTATGACCAAAGAAGAGTTTTTAAATTTAAGCAAAAAAGTATTAGTGAATGCTGATTCTGATGTTTTAGAGCAACTAGAAAAAGAATATAATTTTATTTGTAAAAATCTTGAACATTTAAGATCAATTAATGTAGATAATGTTTTACCAATGAGTAGAATTTCTCCGACTATTAATCATTTAAGAGATGACGTTGTTGGTCCAATTTGTGAAAAAGAAGAAGTTTTATCAAATGCAAGTAATCATGATAATGATTATGTAATTATTAAAAGGACTATTAAATAATGGAAAAATTAAAAACAGGAAATTTTGAAAAAGCAATTATTCAATTAAAAAAAGATCATAATAATGCAGTTTTTCATATTAATGAAAAAATTAATACCAATAGAGGTATTTTAGAAAATACTGTTTTTACTATTAAAAATAATTTTGCTATAAAAGATAACTTAGTTTCAGGTTCTTCTAAAATTCTTTCCAATTTTAAACCTATTTACAATTCAACAGTTTTTGAAACATTAATTTCAAATGGAGCTAATTGAGTAGCGAGTGTAAATTGTGATGAATTAGCTCTTGGTGGAACAGGTACATATTCATCAGAAGGTATCATAAAAAATCCTATCGATAAAAATAGAATGATCGGCGGCTCTTCATCCGGATCAGCAGCCACTTTTAGTGAAAACATTTCTTTTGCTATCGGTTCTGATACTGGAGATTCAGTTAGATTGCCGGCATCTTATATTGGAGTTGTTGGTTTTAAGCCTTCATATGGAGCAGTTTCAAGATGAGGATTATTTCCATATGCTTCTTCTTTAGACACTGTTGCATGGTTTACTCATTCTATTCAAGATTCTTTAAATCTTTCAAAAATATTATTTAAAAAGGATGAAAAAGATATGACTTCTTTATTAGTTAAAATAAAAGATGCTAAATTGAAAAAACCTCAAAAGATTGCATATTTTGATTGTTTTGATTATATTGCCCCTGAAATTGCAAAAGAATATCAAAATTTTATTAATTTAACCATTAAAAACGGCATACAAGTTGAAAAAATTGCTCTTAATTTAGATTTACTAAATGCCGTTAAAACAGTTTATGATATCATTTCTTTTTCGGAAGCATCATCTAATTTATCTAATTTAAACGGAATTATTTTTGGTAATAGAGTAGAAGGTAAAAATTGAGAAGATACTTTTATTAAAACAAGAACTAATGGATTTGGCAAAATGGTTCAGAGAAGATTGACTCTTGGTTCATTTTTTTTAGAAGAAAAAAACCAAGAAGATTTATTTTTAAGAGCACAAAAAGTAAGAAGATTAATAGTGGAATGATTTACTGAAATTCATGAAAAATATGATATTTTAATTTACCCTTCCACTCCCAATGTTGCTCCATTATTATCTAATTTAGATGATTTAGAAAATAATTTTATGAAATCAATTCTAACAGCTTCCAATTTAGTTGGGAATCCTTCATTAAATTTTTTGTTAGGGAAAATCAATGATATGCCCTTTAATATTAGTGTTGATTCTAAAATATATGAAGATGAGAAATTATTTTCATTTTCTTTATTTCTAGAAAAAATGTGAAAGGAAGCGAAAAATGTTATCTAATTTAGAGATTATTATTGGAATTGAAATTCATCTAGAATTAAATACCAAAACAAAATTATTTTCCTCAGCTCCTAATGATTTTGAAGCTTTGCCCAATACTTGTGTCTCTCCAATAGACTTAGCACTCCCAGGAACATTGCCACAACTTAATAAAGAAGCAGTTGTAAAAGCAATTAAATTAGCAAAAGCTTTAAATATGAAAATTGATAATGAACTACATTTTGATAGAAAGAATTATTTTTATACTGATTTACCAAAAGGATATCAAATTACACAACAATTTAGACCAATCGGAACAAAAGGAACGATAGTTATAAAAGATTCTTATAATAAAGACAAAATTATAAATATAAATCGCATCCATATTGAAGAAGATACCGCTAGACAAATTCATAAAGATGAAAATACCTATTTAAACTACAATAGAGCAGGCGTTCCTCTTATTGAAATAGTTTCAGAAGCTGAAATTAAAAGCTCAATTGAAGCAGTTAATTATGTTAATAATATTGCCCTTATTGCAAAATTTTTAAATATTTCAGATTCTATTATGGCAAAAGGTTCTTTAAGAGTTGACATTAATCTTTCTACAAGATTAAAAGGTCAAAAAGATTTAGGAACAAAAGTTGAAATTAAAAATTTAAATTCCATTAATAATATTAAAACTGCAATTGAATTAGAAACTAAAAAACAAATTCAACAAATAATGGAAAATAAAAATATTGTGCAAGAGACAAAAAGATTTTCTGAGGAAAAACAAGATGTTATTACAATGAGAATTAAAGACAATAATATTGATTATAAATATTTTCCAGATCCCAACATCCCTGTTATTTTACTAGAACAAAACTTTATTGATTCAATAACAATTGAGGAATTACCTAATCAAATGATTGAAAGAATGAAAAATTTAAATATTCCTGAACAATATATTAACAATTTTCTGATTGATTCTGAACAAAGAGAGTATTTTTCTTCTATTCATACTAATAATAATGAAGAATGATCGAAAATATTTTTTGCTGAGATAGTTCCACTAGCTAAAAATCAAAATCAAAATTTAAATAATTTAAATATTAATAAGGACTTATTAACCAAAACAATTAACTATTATTTAGAGAATAAAATTAATAGAAAACAATTAAAAACATTAATCCCTCTTTTAATTAATAACAAAAAAGATATTGAAGCAATTATTGAGGAAAATAATTTAAAAATTGTTGATGATTCTGAATTAATTAGAACTGAAATTATTAATATTATTAATAATTATGAAAATTTAAAAATAGATTATTTAAGCAATAAAGATCGTTGCTTAAAATTTGTTTTAGGTCAATTAATGAAAATTATGAAAGGCAATGTTGACCCTATAAAAGCCAAAACAATTGTAATTGAGCTTTTGGAGAAAAATGCGCTTTAGAAAAAACAAGGTTAAATATAGTTGGGATGCCATTGAATCTAAACAAGAAAATAAAAAAAGAAACAAAAATTCTTGACTATTAAAATATATTCATAAAACCACAAGAGAAAATACTTTATTTGAAAAAATAGTTAAATTTTTAATTTTTATTTCACTTTTTATTTCGATAAAAAATAAAAAATTAAATAATCCAATTAAAAGAAAAAAAATTATAGATTTAACTTATGATAAATTATCAACACCAGGATTTTCCTTTATACCTGCCGGACTTGGGTTATATTTATTTTTCTCTCTTATTCCTATATCAATTATTGTTATGTCTATTTTTTCTATCAAACCAGAATGAGAAAAAGTGTTAACAGAAGATATTTTACAAAGAATTATTCCAGGATTTAGTAGTTTAATAATTAAATTTGATACTAGTTCAATATTAGAAAATACAACAGTTATAATTTTTTTAGTTACTCTTATTTGATTTTCTTCAAAAGGATTTATGAAATTTATAGATTCTGAATCAAATATTTATGAGCATAGCGTTAATACTAATTTTATTATTAAAAGATTTAGAGCCATTTGGATGGTTATTGCTGTTTCAATTTTTGTGACTGTCTCATTATTTACCTATGTTCCATTAATAATTTTGTTAAAAAATAATTTTGGAACCAGCACTCCTTCATATGAAACATTATTTTATTTTTCAACCTTTTTTTTTCTATGTCTTTGATCATATGCAGGATTGGGATTATTGTTTAGATTTTCTCCACTTTTCGATATTAAATTTACACATATTACTCCTGGCATTTTAATTACATTAATTCCAACAGTTATTTTCACAATGAGTTTTGGTTATATTAGTTCTTTTATTGACTATGATAAATTTGGTCCAATTGGTACCTTTTTATACTCCATAGTTTTTGTTTTAATTTTTTCATATTTTCTTTATGCCGGATTAATTATAAATTCTTCATATTATAAAATTTTTTATTCTGAAAGAATTGCTTCAAAAAAATGATTAATTTCTACCAAAATTATTAATTGATTTGATAAATTCAAAAAGAAAAATAGATAACAATATAAAAAAACAAATTTGTTAAATTTGTTAAAATTTAATTATGTTATTAAATGAAACAAATTCTTTAACTTTGGAAAGAGAAAATCAACTTGAAACAAATATAATTAATGTTGAACAAAAAGCATATAATTTTTTTTCAATTATTCAAGGACAAATAATCAACAAAATAGGAAATCATGAAAATGAAATTAACTCCCTAAATATTATTCATATTGCACAAACTTTTTATAATTTTTTAAAAAAATTAAAAAAAGAAAAGACAAAAATTATTGTTTCATCTAATGATAATGATGAGGCTAAAATTTTAATGCTTAATTTTTCTTCTAAATTGAACAATTTAAAAACAAATGTATATCATTTAGAAAATAAAATTGATAATAATTTAGCAAATTCATTTTCTTATATGGATAATGAATGTTCTTATTTCATTTTTTTTGATGTTAAAAAAAAAAATATTAAAATAAAATTTTATAACTCAAAAGGTTTATTAATGAGTGATGAGTATTCAGAACTTTTTAATAAATTATTACTTCTTCCTAAAAGAGAATCAATTTTAACAAAAACAGAATCTAAAATTATTAAAAAAAACGATAATGATTTAAATGTTATTTCACCTCAAATAAATTTAGATTCTATACATTTAAATAATTTAAAAATCAATTTAAATAATTATTTAGGTATTAGTGAAAGTGTTTTTCAAGAAATAGAAAAAAAAACAAATGTACAATTTAATTATTCTAAAATTAAAAAAAATAATGGATATTTAAATGATGTAAAAGCTGTATCAAATTCCTTATTTTCCAAATCAACTCTTTGTTTTAATTTTAGTGATAATTCAAACAAAATGGAAATAATTGCTAAATTCCAGAAAAAATTTAAATTTTATACTCTTAATAATATTGCTCCTCTTTATTTAGAATTTTTAATTAAAAACAAAAGAATTGATAATCAAAAATATATTATCAAAACAGCCAACTCTTCTAAATTATTAAATAGCATTGCTCAAAAATATAAAATAAAAGTAATTGAAACTAATGATTTAAATGAGGAATTAAATAAACATGATATTAAGGACATACTTTTAGCAACTAATGGTAATAATTATTTTGCTACTAGTTTTAATATTAATTTTATTCATTCAAATATTAATAATTTAATTATTTTTGCAGAAATGTTTAATTATTTTCAAGAACAAAACAAAACCTTAGAAGATGCTCAAAAAGAAATGTTTAAAAAATATGAATTTGAGCGAAATTCTAATTTTAGTGAAAATATAAATTACGAAAGAGCATACACATTTTTTGAATTATTAAAAGAAAAAGAAAAAATAAATGATCTTAAAATTATCAAAAAAGATGATTTTGTTTTATTTAATGGTGATAGAATTTTGAATATTAAATTAGAGGATAAGACATTTTTAAGTTTTAAATATAAATGAAGAGAATCTAAATTATTTACTTTTACTTCTATCATAGAAAAAAGTGCAAATTATAATGAACAAGAAATTTATAAAATTATAATGAAAGAAAAAATAATTTTAAATTACATTTCTGAATTCAAAGAAGAATTTAAAGTAAAAAAATTAACTCCTAAATCTATTATTAAATATTCAACATTCATTATTTTATTTTCTCTAATTATTTATGTTATTTTTACATTTATATATCAGGATGTTAATAATTCTATTTTGCTAATAAAGTTAGTTTTTGAGAAAAATAATTTATTTAAAATTGTTTTTCCTATGATATTTTTTTCAATTTTAATTCCAATGTTTACATATTCTTTATTTTTAGCACGTTTAATGCATTTTCAAGGATATAAAGTAAAAGTTCGATATCTTTTTGCAACATCTTTAATGGGAATTGTTATTTCTAATATTACACCTTTAGTAGTTGGAGGAGATTTAATTGTATATTGATATTTACGTCGAAAAGGATATCCTAAAGGGCCTCTTTTTGTAAATGTTTTAGTTTCTGCATTATTCCATCAAGTTTCTATGATTATTACTTGCGCTATTTTTATTCCATATGGACTTATTAAGTACAATGATATATTATTTGATTTTGGCAATGTAGAAAGCAATATTATTATAATTGCAATTTTATTAGGATTAATTTTCAATTTGATAGCTACTGTTTTTATGTTAACAATTACTCTAAGTAAAAAATTTAAAATTTGAGCTTCTAATTTAATTGTTAATTTTATTGAATGATGCCCATTTATAATTTCAAGAGATGCCCAAAAAATTGGTGGTAATTTTCAATATGAAACAACAACTATTAATAATGGCGTCAAGCAAATTTTCAATAAATGATACTTTTTAGCAGAAATAATTTTATATCGTCTAATATTAATATTTTTAAATGTAGGTGCTATTTTCGGGATTTTTACTAATTTAAAAAATCCACAATTAACTGACTTAGAATTTTATTGAGAATTTTTAGTAATTAATAATATGATCGGATTAGCGAACTCTTTCTCAATAACACCTGGAGGATTAGGTACTAGTGATTGATTAATGAATAAATTATTTAGTCCTTTATTTAATAATGATCAAATTATTATTGATGGAGTCGTTTTTAGTGGAACTGAAGCTTTCAATATTTTAACTAGAATTACTTTTACTATTATTCCAATAATTATTTCTGCTATTTATCTTTTTATAACATTAATTGGAGAATGAAGAATAGATAAATATGAAAAAACAAAAAGATTATTAGATAATCATCTGATATCTCATAAAAAAGGAATGAGATTATTTACAAGATTCTATAAAATCACTTCTATTTTAGTGGCTATTATCATTTTTACGCTAATCATTTTATATTATTTAGCTGTTTTTAATAAAATTTAAGAAATTAATTAAATTTAAAATTATTTTTTGATTAAAATTATATAAATATGAATAAAAAGATAAATAATAAAAAAATAAATTCAAAGACTAAAATTGTTTTTGTAACTGGTGGTGTTATTTCTGGAATAGGTAAAGGGATTGTTGCTTCTTCTATTGGAAATATTTTAAAATCAAAAGGATTTACAGTTTCTATGCAAAAATTAGATCCTTATCTAAATTATGATCCTGGAGTCCTTTCTCCATTTGAACATGGTGAGGTTTTTGTAACTTATGATGGTGGTGAAACAGATTTAGATTTAGGTCATTATGAAAGATTTATTAATGAAAAATTATCTAGATATTCCAATTTTACTTCTGGGAAAATATTTTTAAAAGTTAATGAAAAAGAAAGAAAAGGTTTTTATCAAGGAAAAACTGTTCAAATTTTTCCTCATTTTACTAATGAAATTATTGCAGTTATTAAAGAAACTATAATTAGAAGCAAAAATCCTGATTTTTTTATCGTTGAAATTGGAGGAACTGTCGGAGATATGGAATCCATTTCATTTTTAAGAGCTATTTCAGAAATGGGTTTTATTAATCCTGAAAATACTTATTATGTTCATACTACCTACATTCCTTTTTTAAATGTAAGTAAAGAATTTAAAACTAAACCTACACAATTTTCTATTCAAGAATTAAACTCTATTGGAATAAAAGCAAATATGATTTTTTTAAGAACAGAAAAAGAAATTTCTAAAAACATTATTCATAAAATTTCTATGTCATCTTTTTTAGAAGAAGAAAATATTATTTCTTTACCTAATCTTAATTCTGTTTATAAAGTTCCAAAATTATTAGAAGAGCAAAAAGTTTCTGAAAAAATTCTAAAACATTTTAATTTAGAACCAAAACAAAATGTTGATCAAGCTTGGAATGAATTTGTAGAGAAAATAGACTTACCAAAAAAACACTCTGTTAGAATTGCAATGATTGGTAAATATATAAATGGAGAAGATGCTTATAATTCTATTAAAGAAGCTTTTAATATTTCTGCCATTTATAATAGCGTAGATGTTAAATTTAAATGAATTTTAGCTGATAATATTACTAAAAAAAATATTAAAGATTTATTAAAAAATTGTGATGGTGTGGTTATTTTGCCAGGTTTTGGTTCTAGAGGATTTGAAGGTAAAGTTATTTCTGCTAAATATACTAAAGACAATAATATACCTACTTTAGGTATTTGCTTAGGAATGCAAGCAATGACCATTAGTCATGCTCGTGATTTAGGAATTGAAAATGCCACTTCATTTGAGTTTGCCAATAAAAGAAAAAAAGATAATTATATTTTTAATTTAATTGATGATAAAAATAAAGATGAAATAGGTGGAACTTTGCGTTTAGGTGAGTATAAAATAATTTTTAAACCTAATAGTTTATTTAATAAAGTTTACAATTCTAAAACAGCTGATGAAAGACATAGACATCGTTATGAAGTTATGAAAGAATATAAAAATAAAATAGAAAAAAATGGCTTTGTGTTTTCGGGATTTGATTCTAAATCAAATTTAATTGAAACATGTGAATTAAAAAATCATAAATTTTATTTAGGAACTCAATATCACCCTGAATTTAATGCTAATCCAAGAAAAGAACATCCTTTATTTTCGGCTTTTTTAAAATCTACACTAAAATAATATTATGGAAAAATCAAATTATCGAAATTTTGCAATTATTGCCCATATTGATCATGGTAAATCTACACTAGCTGATCGATTATTAGAAATATCAGAAACTATTTCTTCTAGAGAATTAAATGCTCAACACTTAGACACCATGGATTTAGAAAAAGAACGTGGTATTACTATTAAATTAAATGCTGCCCAAATTAAATATAAAGATTATTTATTCCATTTAATAGATACTCCAGGCCATGTTGATTTTGCTTATGAAGTTTCTCGCTCACTTTCTGCAGTAGAAGGGGTTATTTTATTAGTTGATGCTACTCAAGGAATTGAAGCTCAAACATTAGCTAATGTTTATTTGGCAATTGATAATAACTTAGAAATTATTCCTGTTATTAATAAAATTGATTTGCCTTCTGCAGATGTAGAAGCAGTTAAAAAAGAAATTGAAGAAACGATTGGTATTTCGGCTGATGAAGCTGTTTTAATTAGTGCTAAAACTGGTAAAAATGTTGAACAAGTTTTTGAAGCTATTATAAAACATATTCCTCCTCCACAAGATGCAGATGATAATAAACCATTAAAAGCTTTGGTTTTTGATTCTTATTTTGATCCATTTCGTGGTGTTATTTTATTAACTAGATTATTTAATGGTCAAATTAGAGTTGGCGACGAGTTTTTTTTCACCACAAATAAAGAAAATATTTTTCATGTGACTGAATTAGGTGTAAAAAAACCGCAAGAAATTAAAAAAGATAAATTAGTTTCCGGAGAAGTAGGTTGAATAGCAGCTTCTATTAGAGATGCTAAATTAGTGGCAATTGGTGATACTATAACTCTTAAAAACAATCCCACTAAAGAAGTTATTCAAGGTTATAAAAAATTAAAACCTGTAGTTTTTACAGGTTTTTACCCAATAGATGGTAAAGATTATGATCATCTTAAAGAATCATTAGAAAAAATTTCTTTATCTGATTCTTCAATTACCTATGAACCAGAATCATCAAAAGCACTTGGATTTGGTTTTAGAATTGGTTTTTTAGGTATGCTACATATGGAAATTTTGCAAGAGAGATTAAGTCGTGAATTTGATCTTGATTTAATTGCTACTGCTCCATCAGTAGAATTTATAGTTCATAAAACTAATAAAGAAGTTGAGATAATTTCTAATCCAACTAATTTTCCAGAACCATCCACTATTGATTTTATTGAAGAACCATTTGTTAGAGCTCAAATTTTAGTTGTGGAGGATTATATTGGTTCTATTATGGAATTGTGTCAAAATAAAAGAGGAAAGTACGTCAATTTGGAATATATTGATAATAAACGCCGTAAATTAATTTATGAAATTCCATTAGTTGAAATAATTTTTGATTTTTTTGACCGATTAAAATCTCTTTCAAAAGGATATGCTTCTTTTGATTATGAGATTATAGAACCTCAAAGATCTAATTTAGAAAAGGTAGATATTTTATTAAATGGAGAAAAAATTGATGCCTTTAGTAGTATTATTCATAAAGATTTTACTTACACTAGATCAAGAGAATTGGTAAAAAAATTAAAAGAAGTTATTCCGCGTCATAATTTTGAAATTCCGGTTCAAGCAGTTATTGGTTCTAAAGTTATTTCAAGAGAAACAATAAAAGCTTTTCGTAAAGATGTAACTGCTAAATTATATGGTGGTGATGTTACTCGGCGTCAAAAACTATTAAAAAAACAAAAAGCCGGTAAGAAAAGAGCAAAAGCATTTGGAAAAGTAGAAGTTCCTCAAGAAGCTTTTTTAGCTGTTTTAAAAACTAGTGATTTAAATAAAAAATAAAACAATTATTTTTATTATATAAAAGTTGTTATGGTCAAGTTAATGATTTGGAGCGAGTGAAGGGAATCGAACCCTCATAGTCAGCTTGGAAGGCTGAAGTTCTGCCATTAAACTACACTCGCATTTTTTTTAAGTTTAATATATATTATATATGAAAAATAATTTGTGTAAAATTTTTTTCTATTTAAAATATTAGCAAAATATTTTTTTTAAATTATAATAATAAAAAATGGTCGCGTAGCTCAGAGGATAGAGCACGCGCCTTCTAAGCGTGTGGTCGGAGGTTCGAATCCTCCCGTGATCGCCATTTTTTTTATCTTTTTTTAATGATTATGTCAAAAGTAATATAAAATATTCTTTATTATGAATGAAAAAAATTATTATGATGAAATTATTGAACAAATAAAGGAAATAGAAAAAAGCGACAAGCAGCAGGCTATTTTAATTTTAAAAAAAGAATTATCAATGCCGTATATACCTGAGCAATATGAAAATGAAATGATTTCTCTTTTAAAAAAATTTGAGCAAACAAATGATCAAAAAAATTTAACAGCTTCAAGAGAAGAAATTATTGAATCACTTTTTAGTGATAAAAATGATGGGAAAAAATTATTTTTAATAAATAAAATATCAGAATTTTCTTGAGTTGGTTTTGAAAATGAAATTCAAAAAGTATTTTCATCTGCCAAAATCAAAAATAATTTTAAAACTATTTTTTTAGAAAATCTTATTGAACAAAAAATAGATTATGATTTCAAAATTGAAAACAAGATTATTAATCCCAAAAAAATAAAATCCATATTTGCTTCTGATTTTTGTAACAAAAACATAGCAATTCTAGAATCTCCAGATTTTAGTAAAGATCAAATTGTAAAAAGAATTTCAATTGAAACACTTTTAATTTATATTTCTTCACTTTTTCCTCATAATATTGATTTAAAATTTGAAGATATTTCTAAGGAAATATTAGAAGTTTCAAATATTTTATTAGGAAAAAATGATGGACAAAATATAAGTTTATTGTCTAAAAAAATATTAGATTTGATAACAAATAATTAAAGATAAAGGAGAAATTATGTCAAACAAAACTAAAAGAGAAATGGATAAAAAAAATTCTGAATTAAAAATTACAGTTAATGTAGAAAAAGAAATTTGGAAAAATGCTCAAGAAAAAGCTTTTACAAAATTATCATCTGAATTAAAAATTAAAGGTTTTAGAAAAGGTCATGTTCCTGCTATACATGCTAAAAAATATTTATCACCTCAACAAATTTGAGAAAGTGCCGTGGAATCTATTTTAAATTCATCAGTTAAAATAGCTGCTAAAGAAATTAAAGAAGAAGATGAGATTTTAGATTCACCGACATATAAAGTTGAAAAAATTTCTGATTCAGAATGTGAAATTATTTTTGTTTATCCTATATTTGTTGATTTAGAAATTAAGAACTATAAAAATTTAAAAATTGATTATAAACTTTTAAATAAATCAGAAATAGAAAAAAGTGTTAAAGAGCAAATGGATAAATATTCATCAAGATCATCACTTTGAATTCCGAAAGAAGAAAAAGATGCTAAAGTTGCTAATGGTGATAAAATTGTCTTTGATTTTGATGGAAGTGTTAATGGTGAAGAATTTGAAGGTGGAAAAGCTGAAGATTTTGAATTAGAGGTTGGTTCAAAACAATTTATTCCAGGATTTGAAGAAAAATTAATTGGTAAAAAATTAAATGAAAAATCTATTATTAAAGTTACTTTTCCTAAAGATTATTATGTTGAAAATTTAGCCGGAAAAGATGCAGATTTTAAAATAAATATTAAAGAAATAAAATTCCAAGAAAAACAAGAAATTAATGATGATTTTGTTAAAAATTTAAAAATTGATAAAGTTGAAACTGTAAAACAATTGCATGATTATTTAGAAGATTTAACAATTAGAGAAGATAAAGAAAAAGCTGAAACAAAATTTGTAAGTGATTTTATGAAAAAAATCATAGATGAAAATAAATTTGAAGTGCCTAAAACTTTAATATTAAAAGAATTTCAAAAATTAATTGATTCTTTTGAAAAAAATATTAAACAATATGGAATTAGTAAAAAAGATTATTTATCAATGATTGGAAAAGAAGAAAAAGATTTACAAAAACAGTTTATTGATCAAGCTGAAGATATGGTGAAACAATATTTTGTCTTTTTAAAAATTACAAAAGACCAAAAATTTGAAATTTCCGAAAATGATTATGATGAACAATATAAATTAATTTTAAAACATCAAGGAATGAAGCCTGAACAATTAAAAGATATTAAGAAAATGGTTCCGAAAGAAAAAATAAAACCACAAATTCTAAATAAAAAATTCATTGATTTTATTATTAAAAATAACTAAGAAAAATTCATGGAATTAGATTTACATGGATTAAGTGTTGTAGAAGCCACTTCAAGAGTTGTTTCTGCCTTATTTTCTTTTGAAGAACAAGATTATGAAGATGAATTAATTATCATTTGTGGAAAAGGTACTGGTGCTATTAAAATAAGTGTCATAGAAATTCTAGATGAAGAAGATTACTATTATGAAGAAATTAATGATGGTGGAGCAATTAGAGTTGGAAAATATTAATAACCATATTTTTTAATTTTAATATTATCTTTTTTTCAATTTTTATCAACAAAAACTTTATTATTTAAAACGATTTTTTTATCAAATTGCAATTCCAGATTTTTCCTTGCTCTAGTTCCAATATTTTTAATCATTTGACCATTTTTACCAATTATAATTCCTTTTTGGGATTCTTTTTGGCAAATTATTTTAGCTTCAATTAAAATTTTTTCATCATCTTCTTTAAAATCAGAAATTTCAATTACAATAGAATGCGGTATTTCTTCTCTTAAAAAAGAAATTGCTGCTTCTCTTATTATTTCTTTTGCGATAAATGTTAAGGATTTATCTGTTATATCTTCGTCACTATAAAAGAAATTAGATTTATAGGTATATTTAGATAGTTCATTTAGTAAGGAAGTAATAGAATTTGGATTTTTGTTTGTACATGATAAAACTTCATTAAAATTATTTGATTTAAAATATTCAGTTTTTTCGTTTATGATTTCAGGATTTTCAATTAAATCAATTTTAGTCAATAAAGCAATTTTTGGTTTTTTAATATTCTTAATTTTTTCAATTATTAAATTATCGCCTTTAGAAATGTTTTCATTTGCCGGTTGCAAAAATAAAATCAAATCATTTTCTGTAATGGAATTATATGATTTTTGATTTAATACTTCCCCAAATTCATCTTGTGATTTATGAATTCCGGGAGTATCTGTAAAAATTAGTTGAATATTTTCATGTGTATAGACACCAATAATTTGATCTCTAGTTGTTTGAGCTTTTGGTGAAATAATTGCTAAATTATAATTAAGAATATTATTTAATAAAGTAGATTTACCAACATTAGGTCTTCCTATGATAGAAATAAAACAAATTTTAGTTTCCATTTTTTACTTTCAACATTTCTAAATCGACTTTAAATGGAATAAGTTCTGATAATTTTTTTGAAATAAATTTACCATTTTTAGAATACATCAAAATTTCTACATCATAGTTTAGATGTTCTACTAAATTTTGCCTACAAGAACCACATGGACTTAAAAACTCATCAGAATTAGGAGAAAAAATATGTACTTTAATAACATTTTTAAAATTTAAATTATTTAAAATTGCATTGGCAATAGCACCTTTTTCGGCACACATAGAATTAGGGTACGAAACATTTTCGACATTAACTCCCTCAATTAATTGTTTATCTTTTGTTTCTAAAATACAAGCAACTTTAAAATTGGAGTAAGGGCAATAAGCCTTTTCGGATAATTTGTTCAAGTGATTAATCATAATATTATATTATCTACTAATTTTTATTTTTTCCATAATTTTATATACTTTTTCATTAAATATTTTTTCATCTTGAGAAGTTTTATGATCCAAACCACTTAAATGTATTAAACCATGAGCAAATAAAAAACAAAATTCTCTTTTTAAAGAATGATTAAATTCAAGAGCTTGTTTTTCAATTTTTTCAAAAGATAAAACAATTTCTCCAAGCGGAAATTCTTGTTCTTTTTCAAAAATTCCAAAATCATCTTGAAAAGGAAAAGAAAGAATATCAGTTTCTGAATTAATATCACGATACATATTAGAAATTTTTTTAATTTCTTTATTGTTAGTTATTAAAATATCAACATATCTTTTTTTTCCTATATCGTTATATTCTTTAAAAATTTTGAATATTTTATTAAATTCTTTTTCAAATTTAAAATCATAATTATTTTTAATGAGGAAATTAATTTGCTTTTTCATTTTTTAAATTATAGATATTTTTTTTATTTTTGTAAAGGAATTCTCTATTATTTAGTTTTATTTTTTTAGCTTCATTTTTTGAAAAAATAAATTCTAGAATATTATTTATTTTATTGGTAGTTATTTCAATATCAGGATAATTTTGAATTAGAAATTCAAATATTAAATTGCTTTGAATTTTTTCATTATTTTTTAAAAAATCTATTGAAAAATTATTATTACTTCAAATAAAGTAGCTTTTTTTAATCTTGTTTTCTATTTTCTTTTTATTCTTATTTTCTTTCATGATTTTTTTAATAAAATTTTCTTTTTCTTTTTTTGACCATTTTTGTAATGTAATTCTTATTTTATTTCTTTCATATTTTGGAATAGAGTTAGATGAATCTTCAAAAAAATCAATTCCATATTTTCTATTTAAAAAATAAATGTCATTTTTAAAATATTTATCAATAAAAGGTCTTTCAATTTTCATTCCATAGTTTTCTTGCTTTTTTTTGATACCTCAAAAATAAGGATTCCTTTTTTGATTTTTTTGTCAAATAGCACTTTCAATAAAATCATCTTTATGATGGGCCGTTAGTAATTTTTTGCAATTTTCTTTTTTGTAAATTTCACTAAAAAAATGATATCTTTTTTTGCGAGCTCAATTTTGGAAATTGTTCTTATGACTTTCATCTAAATTTAATATATAAAAAGGAATTTGAAATTTTTGACAATAATCTCTTATTAGATTTTCTTCCAAAATTGATTCTGGTCTTAAATTATAATTTACATGAGCAACAACTATATTTTTTTTTATATATTTGTACAATAAAAGCATTGAATCAGGACCGCCACTAATTGCTAGTAGGATTTTTTTATTTTTTATCAACATAAAAACCACTAGTAATTATTTTTATGTCATTATAAATGAATGTGGTTATTGTATCAATTGTTTTTTCAATAATTTTATTCATAATAGTAATTTCTGCTTTTGTAAATTTACCTAAAACATATGAAGAAAGATCCATTTTTGGATTAGCAGGCTTTCCTATTCCAATCTTTATTCTTTTAAATTCTTCACTTTTTAATTCAGTAATAATACTATTAATACCATTATGTCCACCAGAAGAGCCTTTTGTTTTAACTTTCACTTTTCCTAAATCAGTATAAATATCATCATAAACTATTAAAATATCATCAATATTTATTTTGTAATATTTGATTAATTCATTTATGAATTTACCAGACAAATTCATAAATGTATGAGGTTTTGCTAAAATAAAATCCTCATTAATATAAACCTCTCCTGCAAATTTTGATTTACTTCAATTTACATCTAATTTTTCAACAAATTTATCCACAACCATAAAACCAACATTATGTCTTGTTGATTCATATTCTGGGCCTATATTTCCTAAACCTACTATTAATTTCATAATATAATATTATATTGATAATAAAAATTTAATGTTGCAATTTCTTTGCGAATCTTCATCTTTATCAATAGAATTTTTAATTGCTTTAGTTGTTCCTAAAATTAATAATTTATTTTTTGCTCTTGTTATAGCTGTATAAAAAAGTTTTTTTGATTGAACAAAATGATGTGCTTCACTCATAATCAAAATAATATTATCACATTCACTTCCTTGAAATTTATGAACAGAAATAGCATAAGCTAAATTAATTGATTTTGTAAAAAGTAGTTTTGTATATTCAATAATTTTTTTACCTTCAAATTCAATTATGATTTTTTTAACATCATCATCAATCATTTCAAAATCCTTTATAAGACCAATTTCTCCATTAAAAACTCCTAATTCATTTTCATTAGAAATTTGAATTATCTTATCATTTTGATAAAACATTTTCTTATTGATTTGGAAACCTGATCGTTTTTCCTTTTGAGCATAATGATTTTGAATAAAATCATTAATTGAATCAATGCCTGCACTTCCTAAGTAGGAAGGAGATAAAATTTGATGGTTATTTCAACCACTTTTTAAAAAAGTTTTACAAACATTATTTTTAAAAAGAAAATCATTAATTTCATTATCTTTTAAAGTTATCATTTGAAAATCATTCTCATTAAAAATTGGCTCTTGTGCTTGATTAATTAATTGAGCATTATCAATAATTTTTGAGCCAGTTTTTTGACGATAATTTTTATTTAAGAAAAATGTTTTTATTCTTTTACTTTCAATAAAATCATTTAACAAATAACCTGCTCCAATAGATGGCAACTGATTCATATCTCCAATTAAAATTAATTTTTCCAATTTAGGTAATGATGTTAGTAATGAATGAAATAAATTAATGTTTACCATTGAGAATTCATCAATAATTATGATTGTTTCTTTAGAAGGTTTTTTACTATTAACATTAAAATATTTTCCATCTTTAGACATTTCTAAAAAAGAATGAATAGTTTTAGCGTTCATTTCTGTTTTTTTGCTTAATTGATAAGCAGCCTTTCCGGTGGGGGCTAAAATAGCAAAACTTTGATTATTTTCTTTTAAATTAAAACAAATTTCATTTACTAGTGTTGTTTTACCAGTCCCTGGCGGACCACTTATTATTGAAATACTATTAGCTAGCGAATAAATAATTGCTTTTTTTTGTTTTTCATCTATTTTTTTTGAAATAATGTATTTTTCTTCATCTTTTTCATCGAATATTTTTTTGGTAGTAATTAATTTATTAATTTTTTCACAAATTTCTTTTTCTTTTTCATAAAAATATGATGAACTAATATTATTTTTATCAATAAAAATAATTTCTTTTTCATCAATTAATTCTTTTATGTTTTTTAAATATTCTTCTTTTGAAATATCAAGATCATTTTTAATTCTTTCGTTAAATAAAAATTTTAAATCAATAATTGTAGAGCCTGAATTATTAGATAAATTAATTAGTGCTCAATTAATAAAATTTTTATTTCTAGATGAAGAAGACTCTTCTTTATTAAATATTTTTGCAATATTATCAATATCATAAAAATTTAATTCTATATTTTCTTTCAATAATTTATAAGCATTATCATTGATAATTGATAATAATTTTTTTATATCCATATCTTCTATTAATTGATAGAGTAATTTAATATTTAAACCATTATTGGCAAAATCAAAATATATTTTTGCAAAATCATTTTCTTGTTTTAAAGTATAAATAATTGTTTCTAGTTTTGCTTTGGAAATAATGCTTTTAGCAGATTCACTATATTTTTCATAATTTCAAATAAAATCATCTCCATATTTTTCAATAATTTTTTTTGCATCTACAGCAGTAATTCCTTTAAATTTTTTAGAAGATAAAAAAGATATTGCAACTTCTTTTTTATCAACAACAATTTCAGCAATTTCATTTAAAATAAAACTATTATCATATTTACTATGTTCTTGTCTAGTGATTATAATTTCATATTCCTTTTTAATTTCAATTTCATGATTATTATTAACAATTGATAAATATTTATTTTTTATTATTTTTTGATACATCTCTATATCGCTTTTATTTTTATATGGCAAAAACAAGATAACTGAGAATTTAGAATTTTCAGATTTATAAATATGCTTTATAAAAGTACCTACTAATTTAATTTTATCCATTTTTAAATTATATATAAAAGAATATTTAGTATTGATTTATAATTTTAAATACATGCTAAATAAATTATTAAATTATTTTCCAGATTCTAAAAGCAAATGAATGCTTTTTTTAAAAACATCCATTCCGATTATTTTAGCTTCCTTAGTTTTTTCGTTAAATGGAGTTATTGATAATTTTATGTCATTTACTATTGAAGGGGGACTTGACTCTCTTTCTTATGCTAATACTTGAACTACTTTAGTTTCTGGGATAATAACAGCTACCACAATAATAGGTTCTGCTATTTTTGGGCAGTATTTTGGTTCCAAAGATCTTATTAATATTAGATACACCTTAAGATTTAGGATGTTATTTGCATTAGGAATAGCTTTTTTATTTTTTTTACCTGCTATCATTTTTCCGGAAGAAATGATTAATTTTATTTCAGGAAGTTTTGCAACTAATCAAATTATTGATCCTAAAATTATGGCAGACGCTTCTCTGTACTTACGAATTATTTCTATAACCTGAATTATGTCTGCCTGAGGTTTTACTTCAGCAATGATTATGAGAGAAGCAGGACATGGAAACGCTTCTTTAATTTCCTCTATTATTTCCATTACAGTTAATATTATTTTAAATTCAATATTAATTTATGCTTTAAATTTACCGCTTTATTTCCTGGCAATTTCTACAATTATTTCTCAAATTTTATCAACTGGGTTTAATGTCTTATTTATTTATTTTAAAAATAAACTTTTAATTACCAATCCATTAAAACTTTTTAATATATCTAAAGAAATTTACAAACAAGTTTTTAGAAGAATAATATCTTTTTTATTTTTAGCTATTGGATCTATTTGTGTTTCTATTCGTTTTATTTTTTGGAATATTGCTTATCCGCCTTCATCCATCGGCAATCCTCAATTTTTATTATCTGCTGCCACCTTTTTAGGGATAGCAAATGCTATTTTTAATGTTTTTTGATCCACTTTTGAATCTATAAATACTAATGCCATTATTTTTGTTTCACAAGAATTAGGTAAAAATGATATTCCTAAAGCAAAAGATAATGCAAATCGTTTATGAGGCTTTAATATGACTTTAGCTTTTGTTTTAGGACTGACATTATTTTCACTATCTTTTGTAATTCCGTATATGAATTTTATTGCGGAAGGTTATAGGATTCAATTGCAAAATGATACTTCTTTAACACCAAGTCAAATTGATAGTGCTGTTTTTTATTATTTAGATCAACTTAAATATGTTATTTGACCACTAGGACTTTATATTCCGGTTTGAGTTTGATTTATTACAAGAAGCCGTTGTATTTCTTCAGGTGGTAGAACCAATATTACCTCTACAACAAATTTTGTTATGAGTATAAATCAAATTCTTTGAATTTCTCTTTTATCTTTTGTTATGGTGCCCCAATTTCAAATTCCTTTTCCTGCAGCTTATTCTATCTTTTTTGTTTTTGATGTTCTTAAAGTAATTACATATGAAATCATGTATCATAAAATTAAGTGGGCAAAAAACTTAACAATAGAAACAAAATATCAAAATTAAAATGGAGAATTATATATGTCTAAAATAATAATTATTGCAGGGCCAAGTGGAGTAGGCAAAGGAACAATTGAAAAAGAATTGTTTAAAGATAAATCCTTAAAACTAGCTTTTTCTATTTCAGCTACTACACGTCCTAAAAGAGCTGGCGAAATTGATAAAAAACACTATTTTTTTATATCAGAAGAAGAATTTATTAAAAAAATAGATAGTGAAGCATTTATTGAATGATCTCAACATTTTGATAATTATTATGGAACTTTATATGAGGAAGTAAATAATAAAATTAGTGATGGATATAATGTCTTGATTGAAGTTGATACTATTGGAGCAATTAATATTATTGAAAAATATAAAAGTAAAAATCAACTTGATAAATTAATTTCTATTTTTATTGCTCCTCCATCATTAGAAGAACTTGAAAAAAGAATTTTAGAAAGAAATACTGAGGATTTATCATCCATTAAAAATAGGATGGAAAAAGCTAAAATAGAGTTAAAAGAAACAAATAAATTTATGTTTTGTGTAATAAATGATAAAATTAATAAATCTATTGATGAAATCAAGCAAATTATAAAGAATAATGGGGTGTAGTGTGATTTATACAATTAATACAAATATTGGAGTAGTAAGAGAAGAAAACCAAGACAGAGCAGCAGTTATTGAAAATGATTTTTTAGTAATAGCTCTTTTATGTGATGGAATGGGGGGTCATTTTGGAGGTTCAGTAGCTTCTTCTATTACAATTCAATCTTTTGAAAAAGCAATTTTATCTGCTCCTAATGATAAAAATTTGATTTGAGAATGATTTAAAGAAACTATTAAAAAAGCTAAACAAAATATGATTGCTGAAGCTGGTGATGATGTTCATAAAAAGGACATGGGAACAACAGTTACTACTGCTATTGTTTTTAAAGAAACAAAAGAAATTTTTATTTTTAATATTGGAGATTCAAGAACTTATATTTATGATGGATTATTACATCAAATTACAAGAGATCATAATTTAATGAACTATTATATTATTAATGAAGGAATGAGTGAATTTGAAGCCTCTAAAATTCCGGGCGCAACAGCACTAACTTCTGCACTAGGGCCTACTAAAAAAACTAATATTGAAGCTTTTACAATTAATAATTCTTCTTCTCAAAATCCTCTTTTAGTTTTAACATCAGATGGTATTCATGACTATATTACAAAACCAAATTTTGAAATGATTCTTGCAAAGAAAAATTTATCTTTAGAAGAAAAATCAGAAATGCTAATTAATGCTGCCATAAAAGGTGGATCTACTGATAATTTATCAATAATAATTTTGGAGGTAAAATAATGGCAATTATTCCTAAACTTCCTGAAAAATATAAAATCCTTTCAGAAATAGGTTCTGGAGGAATGGCTAAAGTTTATTTAGCTGAGGATAAAACAAATGGCAAAAAAGTTGCTATAAAAACTCTTTTAGCTGATGCCAAAACTGTTTCTACTAATAAAAATCGTTTTAAGGAAGAGATGAGATTGGCAGAAAATATCAAATCACCTTATGTTGTAAAATTTTATGAAGGTCGTTATGATAAAGACACTCAATATATTGTTATGGAATATGTTGATGGCAAAATTTTAAAAGATTATATTGAGGAAAGAGGTCGTCTAACAGTTGATGAGGTTGTTGATTTTGGAGTTCAAATGGCTAAAGGATTTGCTTCTATTCATGCTCAAGATATTATTCACCGTGATTTAAAATCTTCAAATGTTATGATCACTAATTTAGGTGAAGTAAAAATTATTGATTTCGGAATTGCAATTGCTCCAGATTCAGCACGTTTTACTGCCACAGGAAAAGTAATTGGTTCTGTTCATTATATGGCTCCAGAGATTGTTTCACAAGAAGAACCTTCTATTAAATCTGATATTTATGCACTGGGAATTGTTTTATATGAAATGTTGATTGGTGAACCGCCTTTTAACGGTAAAGATGCTTTAGATACTGCTTTAAAACATAAAACAGAAAAAATGAAAGCAGTTAATGAAATATTTCCTCAAATTCCTCAAGCTCTAGCTAATGTTGTTGCTAAAGCAACAGCAAAAAATCCTGATAATCGTTATGAGTCAATGAGACAATTATCTAATGCTTTATCTAAATCTTTAAGTCAAGAAAAGTTCTTAACTAAAAAAGTTGATTTTGATGAAAATAAAAAAAACAAAAAAACTATTTGAGAAATTATTAATTCCAAAGTGTTTTTAATTGCGGCTGGAGCATCACTATTATTAATTATTTTAATTGTTATTTTAGTTGTGGTATTATAGCTAGGAGTTTTTTATTAGTTTAAGTGGTAAAATTGTAAAAATTATTGCAGGATATTATGATATTAAAGATCAAAATCATATTATTCATCGAACAAGAGGAAAAGGTAATTTAAGAGAAAAAAATATTACCCCCTTAGTAGGAGATATTGCTAATTTTAATAAAGAAGGACAATTACTTTCTATTCAAGAGCGGAAAAATTTTCTTCTTAGACCAAGAGTTGCCAATGTTGACACAGTTTGTGCAATCATATCTTTAAATAATCCTCATTTTAATGCTTTTTTATTGGATAAATTTCTTATGATCATTGAATTTCAAAAAATCGATGTTATTATTATTTTTACTAAAAAAGATTTAGGTGATAATCAACCTTATTATGATTATCTCTCTCAAGGATATAGTTGTTTTTTAATAGATAATAATCAAATTGATGAACAAATGCTTTTACTTAAGAAACAATTAGAAAATAAATTAAATGTTTTCTCAGGTCAATCTGGTGTTGGCAAAACTACATTATTAAATAATTTATTTAATTTAAATGAAGCTACTACTAAAATTTCTAAGTCTTTAAAAAGAGGAGTTCATACAACTCGTGTAACTGAAATTTTTTCTTTTGAAAATATTGAAATTATTGATACTCCTGGTTTTTCTTCTTTAGAAATAAATCTAACTAAAAACCAAATTTCTAAAGCATTTCATGATTTTAATTTCTATTCTCAAAAATGTCAATTTAGTGATTGCCTTCATTTTAATGAAATAAATTGTGAAATTAAAAAAAATGTTCACAATGGGAAAATTCTTCCTAAAAGATATGAAAATTATTTAAAATTATTAGCAATATAAAATTTATTTTAATAAATATATTAAAATTTAATTATATGAATAATTTAGAAAAAAACATTGCTCCATCAATTTTAAATATTCCAAAAGAAAAAAGAAATGAAGTAGTTAAAGAATATTTATCTTTAGGAATTAAATGAATTCATTATGATTTTATGGATAATATTTTTGTGCCTAATAGTGCAATTGAAATTGGGGAATTTAATAACATTATAAAAAATAATAAAAAGCATATTTCTGAGGCACATTTAATGGTTAACACTCCTTATGAATATGCTCAAAAAATTTCTGAAAATGCTACATGTTTAACAATTCATTATGAGGTATTTGATGAAAATCAAATAATTAATTTTGCAAATACTTTTGCTAATGAAAATTGAGTTGGATTAGCCATTAAACCAAAAACTACTTTTGAAGAAATAAAAAATATTATTCATTATTTTGATGTTATTGTCATTATGTCTGTCGAGCCAGGTTTTGGTGGTCAAACTTTTATAGAAGAATCACTTGATAAAATAAAAATGTTAAAAAAATATCTTCAAGAAAATAAACTTCCTACTCTTATTGAAGTAGATGGTGGAATTAATGAAAAAAATGCTTCATTATGTTTTGAAGCTGGAGCAAATATCTTAGTTTGCGGAACATATTTATATAATAATTTATCTCTAGCAACTATTGAAAAATTATTAAAATAATATGTTTTAATTTACTTTTTTTAATTTTTTGTTTTCGATATAAAAACGACCCTCTTTAGCAATTTTTTTACCATCTAATAAAACAGCATCAGCACTAAAATGAATTCCAATATTCAAAATATATTCACCTACTCCATAAGAATCCACTGGAGCATTTTCTGATTCAAATTCAGCAATTTTGGTTGGATTAAATCCTGAGGAAACAATAATTTTAACGTGCTTTCCACCATTATCATCTAATGCTTTTCTTAAACGTTTAATTTGCTCAACATTAACACCATTTCTCGGAGTATCATGATCGAACATATGATCAACCATATTTGCAGAGGTATCCACTCTAACACCAAAAAGTTTTGAACCAAATTCTTCTAAAACACTTAAAGAATCCTTAATTACATCGTTATTAAAATCCACAAGTGCTATTAATTCTTTTTCTTTCGGAAAAAGTTGATGATAGGCTTTCATTACTTCTTTTAAATTACCTTCAAAATGTTGAATTAAAACATGTGGAATAGAACCAAAAACAACTTCCTCATTACCTCTAGAACCTGCCAAAGTAGAGTGGCCTTTAATTCCGCCTACTTCTACTGCATAACCATCCATTTCTTGATTAATATAGTGATCAGCACGATCGCCCATATAGATAACTTTTTTACCATTAGCTGCTTTAATACAATGATAAGCATTAGTAGCGATGGAAGTATTACGAGCTAAAATTCCATCAATTACTCCTTCATAAACGCCAAAATATTTATATAATCCTCTAATTACTAGAACCGACTCTAAAGAGTTGATAATTGCTCCTTCTTCTAATGCAAAAACCTCATATTTATCAAATTCAGTATTTTCCTTTAAAAATTTAATAACTTCTTTTATGCCACATAATTTTACATTATCATGTCTTTGGAAAAACTGCATAGTTACTATTTTATTTGGCATATTTTTATTAATAATATCTCTAGCTATAAAAAAATATTTAGCAGCATATTTATCATATTTCATTACATTACCCCTTTTTTGCAATAATCATTTTGAAATTAATCTAGCTTTTTGAAAATTAATTTTTAAATTTGTTAATAAAATGTTAATTTAAATTATACAATAATAATTATGAAAAGCCAAAACTACTTTCAGAGATTAAAACTTTTTACTATTAACAAATGGAAAAACGATCGTAATAAAATAATTTTTAATTATATTATTTTTTTTTCTATTGCCATCATATCTATATTAATTGATTTATTAACCAAAGAATTTCTTTTTAAATTTGGTCCTATGGAAGATGGGCGTTTTACTGGAATTAATCAAAATGGTGGTTTTACACATGAAAATGCTCTTTTTGGTATTCGTTCTGTAACTCATTATGGAGTTACATTTATTAAAGGAGATATAACTTATTTTCTTTGAGTTATTCATTTGATTTCTATTATTATTTTTATTTTCACTTTAGTTGTTTGTTTTTATAGTAATTCTTTATTATTAACCATTTGCTTAGCTTTTATGTTTGGTGGAAATTTTGGTAATTTTTTTGATCGAGTTGTTTATGGCGGAATGGTAAGAGATATTTTATACATTCCATGATTAAGAACTTTTAATTTTTTAAGTGGCACATTTAATTTTGCTGATGTTTTTATTATGTGTGGAACTATTTTTGGTATTTTATTTATTATTAAATTATTAGTTGATGAAATGAAAATGAAAAGAGAATAATTATTTGAGAATTAATATTTTTTTAAAAGAACATAAAGCATTGCTCTTTTAATACGGCTAGAAGTGTATCTTTTAGAATTGGTACGATTAACAAATTCCTCATAAGTTTTGGCATCAATATTTTTTTTAAATAAATTTTCCATCCCTTCAGAAAGCAATTTAATTTTAGCAAGTTTTTCACTAGGAGTATTTTGGACAATTTTTTGAAATTTTGGATAATAATCTTCAATTTTTTTTACTTTTTTTATTCTCATAGGTGAATATAAAGAAATATCTTGTTTTTGATCTAACATTTTTCTTATTAATGAAGCAGAAGCAAAATTATCATTAATCTCTTCTGAATGAAAATTGATTGTTCGCTTAATACAATAAGCTTTAATGGGATAATCATTTTTAACAATTTCTTTTACATATTCTAAACCTAAAATATCATTTGGCATTTGAAAACTAATTCCATTTAATTCTTCTAAAACTATTGCAGAAGCTTTTGGAAAAGAGATACCATTTTTCATTTTCATTTTTACTTTTTGATAATAGCCATTTTCATCATTATAAATACTTTTAGCAATTTGATAAAAAATTTCAATTTCATCAGTTTCACTCCCAAAAATTAATTTATCAATTTTATTTTTATTAATTATTTCAACTGCTCCTTTTGCAAAAATGTGAGCAGCCTGTGTTGCATACTTAAAAGGTAATTGTATTACTTTATCGGCTCCATATTTTAATGCTATTTTTTTTCTTTTTTTAAAAGAAGCAACTGCTATTTCTCCTCTTTGTGTATATTTTCCACTCAAAATAATAATAATTTTTTCGTTAGGAAATAATTCTTTTGTTTTCATTAATTGATAAATGTGTCCATTATGAAAAGGATTATATTCTGCAATTATTGCTATAGACATATTAAATTATTTCACATTTACTAGAAGTAAGTGATTTATTTCCTCTCAATATAACTTTATTATTTTCATTTTATAATTTTACTTGATTTAGATTAAGTAATAATTTATATTTTTATAGCTCAATTATTCTTTTATTTAAGTTTATTTAATTTTTGTTTATCTATTTCTTTAGCTACTGTTGGTGTTGCTAAAATTAAATTAATTTTTTGATCCATGATATTAATTTTTTGATCTATATTATCTAATCTTTTAGTGTGTTCATCTAGTTTTTCAAAGACTAGTTCAAATTTTTTAGAATGTTCATCTAGTTTTTCATAAATCGGTTTAAGTAAAAAGCCAATCGCTTCTAAATCTTCTTTTGTTAATCGATTTTTGCTAGCCATTTCTCCCTTTATTGCACCACTAATTTGCAAAGTAATTCGCTTAGTTGATTCTTCAAAATTAATTATAGCATATTCTTTTTTACAAAGAGAAGGGTAGATTTTTTTATATTCTTTTTCGCTTATTTTTTCTTTTTTCATTATCCTCCTTAATAGGTAATCTAATAAAAAGAAGATTTAATAAAAAAATGATAAAAATTAATTATTTTTTAGCATTTTTTTATGTTTTATAAATATAAAGTAATGAAAATATAATTAAAAATTATATAATCATAAAGTAAATAATTTAATTAAATATTGGAGAAAATTATGAAAAAAGAAATATATAACAAATTAGTTGAATATGTTAATTTAGAGGCAATGTCTAGATTTGAAGAGCCAGTTGTTAAAAAATTAAAAGAAAATGCTGGAGAATCATTTGAATATAAAAGAGATGGATTAGGATCAATAATTTTTTCTCAAAAAAATAAACCAAAAGATGCTGTGAAAATTGCAGTAGTAGCTCATATGGATGAAGTTGGTTTTATTGTTCAAGATATTTTGGATAATGGTCAAGTAATTTTATCAATGATTGGCGGAATATGACCACTAACAGTTATTGGAACTAAAGCTATTTTAATAAATTCCAAAAACGAAAGATTATCTGGAGTTTTTGGTCATACATCAATTCACATTTTAGAAGCTGAAAAAAGAAATAAAGTACCTGAATTAAAAGATCTTTATGTTGATTTAGGTTTTAAAGATAAAAAAGAAGCAATTAAAAATAATGTTGAAATTGGTAATTGTGTTTATTTAACAGGTTCTCCATTTTTAATGAATGAAAATGTGGCAGTTGGAAAAGCGATTGATAATCGGGCAGGCGTTGTTGTAATTGATCAATTATTAAAAAGAATTGGTGGTCGTAAATTAGATTCGCAATTATTTATTGTCGGTTCTACTCAAGAAGAAGTAGGTACTCGTGGTGCTAAAACTTCTGTTAAAGCTATTAATCCTAATATTGCAATTGCAATTGATACTTGTGCTGCACATGATACTTTTGGAGCAATAAAAGGAATTCAAGCTTTAGGTGAAGGTGTTGCTTTAAGAATTAAAGATGGAAGCACATTAATGGATCCTAAATTAATTGATTGAATTATGGAAGTCGCTAATAAAAATAATATTAAAGCTTATAAATATGTAGCTCAAGGTGGTGGAACTGATGCGGCTGAATTACAATATGGTGCTACCGGAGTAGCTACTATTACTTTTTCTATCCCACAAAGATACCTTCATTCACCATTAGGGGCTTGTGATTTAAGAGATATTATAGCGACTATTGATTTAATAGAACAAGTAATTTTAGAACTTAATAATAGTGTATTTTTAGAAAAAATTGCTTATAAATAAAATTAATATTATTCATTTTATATAATTAAAGGTATGTTCGATACCATTGCAGCCATTGCTTCTGGCAATATTAATCAAGCCATTTCCATTATTAGAATGTCTGGTAATGATGCTTTTGATATTATCAAAAAAATTTTTAATGGGAAAATAGGTAGCGATAAAACAATTAGTTATGGTTTTATTGTTAATGATAAAAAAGAAAAAATTGATGAAGTTTTAGTTAGTTTTTTTAAAGGTAATAGTAATTTTGTTGGTGAAGATACAATCGAAATTATGTGTCATGGCGGAATTATTGTTACAAATCAAGTTTTAGAATTATTAATTGTAAACGGAGCTAGAAGAGCAGAAAATGGTGAATTTTCTAGAAGAGCTTTTTTAAACGGAAAAATAGATATCATTAAAGCAGAAGCTATTAATGATTTAATTCATGCAAAAACAATTATGCAAACTAAAATTGCAATGAAAAAATTCAATAATAATACTTCAGATTTAATTAAATCATTAATTCAAGAAGTAGAAATGTTGATCGGGATTTGTGAGGTTAATATTGATTATCCTGAATATAATGATGTGGAAAAAATGGATGAAATTAAGATGGAAAAAATAATGCTTGAATTTCTTGCAAAAATGGATGAAATAATCAAAATTGGAGAGCAAAACCAACTCTATTCTAATCCAATAAAAATAGCTATTGTAGGTAAACCAAATTCAGGCAAGAGCGCTTTATTAAATGCTTTATTAAATGAAGAAAAATCAATTGTAACTAATATCAAAGGAACTACAAGGGATATTGTAGAAGGAGAATTAGTTTTTAATAATATTATTTTAAAATTTTCAGATACAGCTGGAATTAGAAAATCTAATGATAAAATTGAAAAAATTGGAATCAAAAAATCTTTAAAAGAAATTGAAAATTCTCAATTAATTTTTCATTTAATAGATGGAACTAAAAAAGAAAATGAAGATGATATTTTAATTGAAAAAAAATCACAAGGAAAATTTTATTTTAAAATTTTTAATAAAAAAGATTTAATTCCTAGTGAAAAAATTAAACAAGGAAATATTTATATTTCTGCCAAAAATAAGGATTTAATTTCATTAAAAGAACACTTAGAAACATTTTTTCAAAAGGAAGTCAATTTAAATAGTGATAAAGAATGATTTTTTAATCAAAGAGAATTATCATTATTAAAAAAAGCTTCTTTAGCTGTTCAAAATGCACTTAATTCTAAGAAAAAATCTTATGGTTTTGAAGTTTTAATTGTTGATATTTACGAAGCTTGAGAAGCGCTTCGAAATATTGTGGGAGTAGCTGATAAAGAGGACTTACTAGATTCTATTTTTAAGAATTTTTGTTTAGGAAAATAATTATGAAAAAATATATTGATTTACATTGCCATCCTTTTCGTGAATATTTTGAAGAACCAATTCAAATTATTGAAGATTCCTTTAATCAAGGTCTTGATAAAATGTTTTTAGTAGGGACTGATTTAAATAATTGTCAAGAAGCTATTTCTTTATCAAAATTAAAAAACTATACTTATGCCATTTTAGGAATTCATCCTAATGATGCTAAAAACAAACAAGATTTAATTGCATTAGAAAAAATGATTATTGAAAATTTAGATTCGCAAAAAATTGTAGGCATTGGTGAAGTAGGTCTTGATTATCATTATGATGATTCTCCTTCTAAAGAAGACCAAATATTTTTCTTTAAAAGCCAAATAGAAATGGCATTAAAATATAATTTAGCCCTTATTGTTCATAGTAGAGAAGCAGCCAAAGATACTTACGAAATTTTAAAAAATTATAAAACTAATTATCCTCAACTTCCAATTATTCTTCATTCATATTCTTATGGATTAGTATGAATGGAAAAATTTTTGGCAATAGGTTGCTATTTTTCTTATTCTGGAATAGTAACCTTTAAAAATGCTAAGGAGATGCAAGAAAGCGCCCTTAAAACTCCTTTAGAAGCACTTTTTTATGAAACTGACACTCCATATTTAACTCCCGCTCCTCATCGCGGTAAAACCAATTATCCTCATTATGCCATTTATGTAGCTGATTTTATTGCTTCACTTAAAGGGATTAGTAGTCAAACATTGGTAGATCAAGTGAATAAAAATTTAAAAAAAGTTTTTAAGGAAATAAAATAATGGATAAAAAATATTTTAAAAAACAATTTGGTCAAAATTTTTTACAAGATTCTAAAATTATCCAAAGAATTATTTTAATGGCTAATATTGATAATCAAGAAGTTATTGAAATAGGGCCTGGAAAAGGAGCTCTTAGTTTTGAATTAGTAAAAGTGGCAAAGCATCTTTATGCCTATGAAATTGACTATAACTTATCTGATTTTTTAAAAAATAATATTTTGTGTGCTAATTTTAGTTTGAAAAATACAGATTTTTTAAAAGAAGATCTTTCTTCTTTTGAAAACATTAATATTGTAGCTAATATTCCTTATAATATTACAGCTCCTATTTTGTTTAAAATAATTGAAAATCATCATCATATTAAAAGCGCTACTTTGATGGTTCAAAAAGAAGTAGCTGAAAGAATTATTGCTCAAAAATCTATGAATAATTATTCTAAATTAGCTGTTTCTATTTCTTATTTTTATGAATCAAAAATTCTCTTTGATGTTCCAAAAGAGAGTTTTTTTCCAGCTCCTAAAGTAACTTCTAGTGTTATTCAATTAATTAGAAAAAATAATATTGATGAACAAATTATTAATAAAGAATTATTAGAATTTGTTAAAAAATGTTTTGCTTTTCGGCGTAAAACATTAGTTAATAATTTAAAAATTTTTTATGATCCTAATTTAGTTTTATCTTGATTAAAAGATAATCATATAAAAGAAGATGTTCGATCACAAGATTTATCACCAATAGAAATATTGGATTTATATAATAAACTAAAATAATTTTATTAGATATTCAAGAATTAATTTAATTCTTCATTTGTAAAATAAATACTTAATTCATACAAAGCTCTTTCAATAGAATCGCTTGTATGAACAATATTATTTAACATATCATTGGAATAATCTCCTCTAATTGTCCCAGGATTAGCTTTAATAGGATCTGTAGCGCCAGCTAAAGCTCTAGTAATAGCAACTGCATCTTTACCTTTTAAAGCAATGGCAACTACTGGACCAGATTGAATATTTTTTATTAATGAATCATAAAAAGGCTTACCTTCATGAACATCATAATGAGCTTTTGCTTGTTCATTATTAATACTTAAATATTTAATAGAAACAATATTTAAACCTTTTTCTTCTATTTTAGTAATTACTTTTCCAATTAAGTGTCTCTTAACTGCATTTGGTTTAATCATTAAAAAAGTTTTTTCCATATTTAAATAACTCCTATTTTATAGTTTATCATGATAGTAATGATTAATGATTGATTATTTTGATAAATGCATTTTTAAATTTTTAAAAAATAATATTATTTTTTTAACCTGTACTTTTTCATAGCATTCGTTATCAATAATTAGTTTTAAATTAGATAAATTTGATTTATTAAAAAAATCATCCTGAAAAACATTTATTTGTTCTATGTTGTTAATGGAAACTTTTTCATATTTAGCTATTTCTTGATATCAATTTTTGATTTTAGTTAAATTTTCTAATGATAATTCTATTATTTTTTTATCAAAAATCATATAAACATCATAAATATGTCTAAATAATCTTTTTACATTTTCATAATCACTATTTTCTGTTAAATTATTATATTTTTTTCCAAAAACTAGTAATTTTTCAGCCACAATACAATGCAAATTAATGATTGGTATTTTTAATTTATTTTCTTTTTCAGAATTTTCTTTATCTAAAATATTAAATAAAGTTTTGAATTCCAAATCTTTTTCATAATCAATTTTTGTTTTTATTGCTTTGATATCAACACTAAATGTTTCTTCTTTATATATGAAAGAAAATTTTAAATAATTTCTTGGTTCTTTTCAAATTTTATTATTTTGTTTTTTAACAATAATATTAATATTTTTATTTTTTAGTTCCTCAATTTCATTATCAATAAAAAGCGAAACATCTTTAATTATATTTTTTCCTTTATTTTTAGTATATCCAAAAATAGATATATCAATATCTTCAGAAAGTCTATCAGATGTCTTAAAACATTTTGATAATGATGTTCCTCCACAAATAAAATAATTTTGTCTTCATTTTTGATTATTAAATTTTTTAACTATATGCTCAATTATTTCTGATAAATAAATATCCTTTAAAATCATTTCCTTTTTTAATTTAGGATATGAAAGTAAAATTTTCTTTATTTGATCATTTAAATTATCATTATGCATTTATATTAATATTCCTTACTTAATGCTTTCATAAATTTTTTAACATTATTGTATTTTAAAAAATCTTCTTTAGTATTTAATTTTAAAATGTAATTTAAAAATTCTTCTGAATTAAAGTTTTCATTTTTTAGAATTAATTTAGAAGTTTTTATATATTCCAAAGCATTTATATTATTTTTTCTATAAAACTTCAATAATGAAATTAAATGAATAAAATTATAATAATTTTCAGGTAAATTAATTATTTTATATTGCTTAAATTTTTTTAAAAAAATCTTTTTATCTTTTTCATCTCCAATAAAATTATCATCTACTATTTTTTTAGGTATATAAACTTCATGATCTAGAAAAGAGGCTTCACTATTTATAGTCATTTTTTCAAAAACCCTATCTTTTATTAAAAATTTATCTAATGATTCATCTAATTTCATTTTAAAATCAATAATATTAGACGAAAAAGAATAAGTTCCTTTTTGAATTCGGAAAAGTTTATTTTCTAAATACATTTTGGATAATACATTATTAATATTTTGTTTTAAATATTTATCATTTAATAATTCCGATAAATCATTTTGTCCATTAGTTGCCAGTAATTTAATCAATTGTTCAATATTTTTATTATCGAAAGATGATTTTGATAAATACACTCTATTTTTAATTATTATGTCATAAATAATATTTTGATATTTTTCATATATTTCTTTATTTTTCATGATATTTCCTCTAGTTTAATAAAATTATATCAAAATTATATAGTTTTAATCTATTTTTTAATAATAAT
>JBOFDQ010000005.1:0-174781 GCA_051647165.1 Metamycoplasmataceae bacterium | reverse complement strand
AACTTCTTTAAAGTTCATTTAATTTTTGTTTATCTATTTCTTTAGCTACTGTTGGTGTTGCTAAAATTAAATTAAGTTTTTGATCCATATTGTCTAATCTTTTAGAATGTTCATCTAGTTTTTCATAAATAGGTTGAAGTTTAATATCAATCAAGCTACCAATCGCTTCTAAATCTTCTTTTGTTAATCGATTTTTGCTAGCCATCTCTTCCTTTATTATTCCACTAATTTGCAAAGTAATTTGCTTAGTTTCTTCTTCAAAATTAATTATAGCATATTCTTTTTTACTAAGTAAGTGATGGATTTTTTTATATTCTTTTTTCGCTTATTTTTTCTTTTTTCATTTTTTAGTCCTCTAATTAATCTAATAAAAAGAGGAATCTAATAAAAAAATGATTAAAATCAATAATTTTTTAACTTTATATTCTTATTTTAATAAGAAATTATTTATAAAATTTCTAATTTTTCTTTTAAAATGTTTAAATTTTTCTCAAAAACTTGATTTACTTCTTCCTGTGTTTTTTTAATAAAGAATAAATAAATTTTTACTTTTGGTTCGGTTCCAGAAGGTCTTAATGATATTCAAGAATTGTTTTGAAATTCATAACTTAACATATCACTAGGAGCAATTTGGTCAACTCCATTTTGATAATCAGTAAAAAGGGAATCTTCAAAATTAATTTTTGAAAAGATTTCTTTTAATTGGGCCAGATGCTTTTTATCTTTTAATTTTAAGGAAATAGTTTTACTTTTTACATAACCATATTTTTGATATATTTGATCTAAAACATCTAATAACGTTAAATTATTATTTTTATAATAGGAAACCATTTTAGATAAAATAACAATTGATTGAATGGCATCTTTATCTCTTGAAAGATCTTCATCAATTAAAGATCCATATGATTCTTCAAAACCAAAAAGAAATTTTTCATAAGAATTTTCTTTTTCTTTTATTAAATTACCAATTCATTTAAAACCAGTGGCTACTTTATATGCTTTAATATTATTTTCCGCTGCCATTTTAGCTGGTAAAGAAGAAGAAACAAAAGAATAAACTATGTAAAACTGTTCTTTTTTAATTTTCTCCTTATTTTGAGCAATTAAATAATCCATAATTAAAATTGCCGTTTCATTTCCGGTCAGGATTTGGAATGATTTTTCCTTATTTTTAACAGCTGCTCCTACTCTATCAGAATCAGGATCTGTTATTAAAATTAAATCACAATCATTTTTACTTGCAATTTTAGCTACATTTTTATAAGCAGAAGGATCTTCAGGATTAGGATTTTTAACAAAAGTAAAATTTTCATCTTCAATCATTTCTCTTTCTTCATAAAAAGCATTTACTTTAAGTTCATCAAAAATTTTTTTGCATATTTTAGCCCCAGTTCCATGTTGTGGCGAATAGGCAATTTTGATATTAGATAAATCTTTTTGTTCTTCATTACCAATTTTTAAAACTTCTTTAAGGTATTTTTTAGAATCATCTCCACTAATATATTCAATATTTTCTCCTACTTTAAATTTATATTTAAAATCAGAATATGTCGCGTAATCATGGAAAAATTCTAATAATTCATTAGTTTCTTCAGGTAAAATTTGACAACCAGTATAATCATAAAGTTTAACTCCGTTATACTCCTTTGGATTATGAGAAGCTGTAATATTAATACCACCACAAGCTCCATGATAACGAATAGTATAACTAATAAAAGGAGTAGGGGCAATATCTTTATGAAAATACACTTTAATCTCATAAGAGTCAAAAATAGCCGCACATACTTGAGCAAATGTAGAAGAAAGTTTTCGATTATCTCTTCCAATTACAATCCCGCGAGCTTTAATATTAGGATATTTTTCTAATAAATATCTAGCAAAACCATCAGCAATTCTTGCAACATGGCCAATATTTAAATTTTCTTCACCAGGACCTAGAATTCCTCTAATTCCAGCAGTTCCAAATTCCAACTTATTTTTTGACATAAATTCCTCCCTTATATTTATAGTTTGGTTATATTATTATAATTTATATTCGAATTATTCTAAAAGTAATTTGATTTCTTTTTTATAAATTGGTTTATTTTCTACTCATGGAGTTTCTAAAATAAAAGGTATTCCTTCTAAATCTTTAGAAAATAAAATATTTTTTAATGCCTTTAAACCAATAAAACCTTGATCTATATTTTCATGACGATCTTTATGAGAATTTATTTCATTTTTAGAATCATTTAAATGCACCACTTTAATTTTTTCTAATAAATTTAATTTTTTTAGTTGATTTATAAAAATCTCAAAATCATCTTTAATATTATAACCAGCATCTCACAAATGACATGTGTCTAAACATATCCCCAATCTATCATGATTTACTTTTTTTACAATATAACTAATTTCTTCAAGCGTAGAGCAAATTTCATTTCCTTTACCAGACATAGTTTCAATACAAATAATGACATCTTTTGTTCTTTTAATAATTTCTGAAATTGCAAAAGCACATTGATCTAAAGCATTTTCTAATGTATCATCTTTTTTAGAACCTGGATGAATCACTAACAATCTAGAACCTAGATAATTCATTCTTTCTATTTCTTGAACCATAAAATCAATGTTAAATTCTTTTTTTGCTTTATTAGCTAAATTAATAATATAAGGGGCATGAACAACAATATCTTCTTTTTTGATAATATTTTGATAATTTTGAAGATAAAAATCTAAATTATATTTTTCAATACTAATTCTTTTAGAATTTTGAGGAGCACCTAGAAAAATCATACAAGTATTAGATCCAAAAGCAATAGAATCTTCTATTGATTTTTTTAAATATTCTGGAGAAGAAAAACTAACATGTGATCCTAATTTTATTTTCATTTTAAATATGTCTCATTTTATTTCTAATATGGTATTTTTTGATGGTATTTTTTATTTTATTTTCAAAAAAGAATTGTTTCATAGCATCAATAAAAACTTCTTCAATTTTGTGGGAAACTATTAAATAATTAATATCTTTATTATCTAATTCAATTTTTTCATTTCATTTTAAATCAGATGTAATAAAAAGATCAATTTCTTTTTCGGAAGCTAAATGAATAATTTCATTTAAATCCCCAGAGCCTGGAAAAATAGCAATTTGAGAAATTTTTTTATTTTTAGGACAATTAGTTTCTAGATAAGAAAAACTAAAGGATTTTTTAATCATTTGAGAAATTTTTTTAATTTTTCCATCAAAAATAAAAATGGCAGCTGAATTAATTTGCTCTTTTATTTTTTCTTCACCAATTCCAATTCTTTTTAAAATATTCATAGCTGTCCCTTTAGGATGATTATCAAAATTCGTATGAATTGCATATAAAGAAATATTATTTTCTTGAATAAGATCAAAAAGATGCTTTTGATGCGGAAATTTTTTAAAGTATTCTTCTTCATTGCTTGCAAAAATAAAAGGGTGGTGAGAAATAATAATAGAATAATCTTCTTTAATAGCTGTTAAAACGATTTCTTCAGTAACATCTAGACAAAGTAAAATTTTAACATCATTTTTAGGCCTTTTAGATTTATAACTAAAACCAGAAAAATCTCATTGTTCAGCGCTAGTTAAGGGGAATTTTTTTTCAATTAATGAAATTAAATCCTCTTCATTATTAATAATCATTTTTCTTAAATTCCTTTAATCTTTTTTTTCTAGAAGGGTGTTTTAATTTACGAATTATCTTAGTTTCTCATTGTCTAATTTTTTCCTTAGATAATCCCTTTATTTGAGCAATTTGATCTAAAGAATGAACTTTAATTCTTTCTCCATTTTTATCAAAACCTACACCATATCTCATTTTAATAATTTCTTTTTCATCTTCTTCTAAATATTGCTCAATCATTTCGGTTAATATTTCTTGCAGTTCTTCTTTAGAAGCATAATCTATTGGTGAATCAATTGATTCATCAGCAATAAAGTCTGAATATAAAGAATCTTCTTCTTTTCCGACTGTTTTATCTAATGAAATAGGATCAATATTAATTCTTCTAATGTATCGAACTTTTTCAGCTGTAAAATCATTACCATAAACATCAGCTATTTGTTGATCGGTAGGAGTTTCTCCTAATTCTTGTTGTAATTCTCTTTTAATTTTAGTTATTTTATTGATTGTTTCTACCATATGCACTGGAACCCTAATAGTTCTTGCTTGATCAGCTACAGCACGAGTAATAGCCTGTCTAATTCATCACGTTGCATATGTAGAAAATTTAAAACCTTTTTTATAATCATATTTTTGAACAGCTTTAATGATTCCTGAATTTCCTTCTGAAATTAAATCGATAAATGAAAGACCTCTATTTTTATATTTTTTAGCATTATTAATAACTAATCTTAAATTTCTTTTAATTAAAGTATCACGAGCTTTTTTTCCTTCTCTTCCACCTTTTTTTATTTTTTTAGCTAATTCAATTTCTTCTTCAGCTGTTAATAATTTACCATATTTACCAATTCATCTCATGTATCATTTAACAATATCATTTGTTTCAGCTAAATTATTTTCCATATCTTCTCTAGTTTTTCTAACACGAACTTCACTAGTATTTAATTCTAAATCTAAATCTATTAAAGAATCTTCATCATCAAAATCGATAATATCAATATTATCTAATAAATCGATAAAATCTTCTTTATCAATATCTTCATCTTCATCTAAACTTAATTCATTATTGCATAAACCTTTTTGAATTAAAACACTAAAAAAATCATCTAAATCTTCTTCTTCAATAGATCATTTTTTATTTTCTAATATTTCAAAAACTTCTTCTTGAGAAAAAACTTTTTTATCTTTTTCTTTTTTTAATTTAGTAGATAAAAAATCAATTGCAGCAGAAAATTTTTTATTTTCATTTACTAAAATTGGTTCATCTTTAATTTTAGTTTCTTTTTTATTTTTAGTTATTTTTTCTTTTGAATCTTTGGTCTCAGTTTTAACAGGAGTATCTTGCTTTGTAATATTTTTAGCACTTTTAGTTATAGTTTTTTTTTCTGATTTTACTTTAGCAGTTTTAATTGTTTTATCCTTTTCAACTTTTTTAGTTTCTTTTTTATCATTTACTTTATTATTTTTAACTAATGAATCAAAATCAATTCCTGAAACATAGTCATTTAATTTTTTATTATTTATTTTTTTATTTTTTGTGTTGTCTTTCATTAATTATTTCCTTTTTATTTTTTGATTCATTTTCTATAATTTCTTTTAAATATTTACTGTTTTTTTCAAGCATTTCTTTATTTCTATAAGTATTTATATTCTTTTTATCATATTTTACTATATTTTGAATGTTTTCTAAAAATTCTTCTAATGTTTTTGGAAAAATTTTATGCTTAGTTTTTAAATAATTAAAGTATTTTTTCATTTCATTTTCATTATCTAAATATTCATCAGGGTTATTCATTTTTTTTTCAATAAAATTTAATGCTTCTCTAGTATTAATATCAAATAATTTAGGTCGTTTTTTTAAATACACATTAAATAATTCTTCATTATTTAAAACGCTAAGTACTAATCGTTCACTATATAAAGTATTAATTTCTAAAATTTCTACTAAATTATTTTCATTTTCAGAAGTTTTTATAGCTACCTTATTTAATTTTCAAATTTTATTTAAATCATTTTCATCAATATTTAAATCTTGAGAAATTATTTTAGTGAATTTACCAATTACTATTTGTGAGGCAAATTTTAAATAATTTCAAAAGGTTGCCAAAAAAACTTCAATATTATTTTCATTTTTAATATCTATTTTATTTAATAAAACATTATAAATATATTTAAAAGAAGATATTTTGTTTTGAAGCATTTCAGATATTTTTTCTTGACCATAATTATTAATAATTTCATCTGGATCTTTTTTTAATTCATTTATTACAACCGAAGTTTCAATAGAATTTTTAATCAAAATTTCTAAAGATTTCATAGTCGCTTCAATTCCAGCATTATCACCATCTAAAAATAAAATTATTTTATGATTTTTTAATTTTTTAATATGGTTTTGACTCAGGGCTGTACCCATAAGAGCAATAGAATTTTTAATATTTACTTTAAATAAAGAAATAACATCCATAAAACCTTCACAAATAATTAATTCTTCATAATCTTTAGCTTGGTCATAATTATAAAATATTTCACTTTTTTTAAAAATTTGTGAATCTTTAGAATTAAGATATTTACTTTCATGTTCATTATTAATAAGTTGTCTTGCCGAAAAGGCAACAATATCTCCAAATTCATTTTTAATTGGAAAAATAATTTTTTGTGATAAAACTTTTTTTTCTTTTTCATTAATAAGAGAAGAATTAATTAAAGTTGCAATATCATGATTTTTTTTCTCTAAAAAAATCACATAATCACTCTCCTCCTCTAGAGGAACAAAACCTAAATTAAAATGCTCAATTAATTTTTGATCTAATTTCCTTTTTGTTAAAAAATTTTTTAATAATAAATTATTTTCTTTATAAATTAATAAATTATATGAAAAAAAATTGGCAGCATCTTTAAAAATTGCAAGAAGCTTTTTTTGCTCTTCATTATATTTTTTATCATCTGAAAAAGCCTCTAAATTTAAATCTAAATGATATTTTTGGCTTAAATATTTTAAAGATTCTAATAGGGTTTTATTTTCAAATTTTTGTAAATAAACTAAAGCATCTCCTCCAATACCACAAGAAAAACATTTAAAAATTTGTTTCTCTTGTGAAATTACAACTGAGGGATTAGTATCATTATGGACTTTACAAAGAATTTTGAAATTTTTTCCACTACTTGTTAATTGTGAAAAATCTTCAATAATTTCAATGATATCTACTTTATTTAAAATTTCCTTAATGCTTGCCAAAAATTTACCTCTTTTTATTGTAATTGTATTTTTATTTTAATGGAATTTATAAATATTTTTCAAGATCTGCAATATCTACTCTTATTTGAGACATATCATCTCTATTTCTTAGAGTTACTTTGTGATCATTTAAAGAATCAAAATCAAATGTTAAACACCAAAAAGTACCTATAGCATCTTGTCTTCGGTATCTTTTTCCAATTGAACCAGTTTCATCAAAAGTAGAACTAATGTTTTTACTTAATAAAGTTTTATAAATAATTTTTGCTTCATTGGATAATTTTTTTACTAAAGGAAGAACAGCAACTTTATATGGACATAAATCTTTTTGAATTTTTAAAACAATTCTTTCTTCATCATTTTCAAGATCTTTTTCTTTAGAATAACCATTTACCAAAATCACAAGTAAAAGTCTATCTAAACCAACAGAAGGCTCAATAACATGAGGAACATATTTTTCGTTAGTATGAGGATCTAAATAAAATTGTTTTTGGTTTGATAATGAGTTATGAGATTGTAAATCATAATCTCCCCTATTTGCAATACCCATAATTTCTCCTCAACCAAAAGGAAATAAAAATTCAACATCACAAGTGGCACTAGAATAATGAGATAATTCATCTTGTTCGTGTTCTCTTAATCTTAAAAACTCTTTTTTTATTCCTAAAGATAAAATAAAGTCAAAACTTTTTTGTGAATAAAATTTATATCATTTCTCTGCTTCTTTGGCTGAAGTAAAAAATTCTAATTCCATTTGTTCAAACTCTCTTGTTCTAAAAATGAAATTTCCTGGAGTTACCTCATTTCTAAATGATTTTCCAATTTGACCAATTCCAAAAGGAATTTTTAATCTTTGAGATCTTTGTACATTTGCAAAATTTATAAAAATACCTTGTGATGTTTCTGGCCTTAAATAAATTTTGATCTTTTTCTCTTCAACAATTCCTTGTCCTGTTTCAAAAAGTAAATTAAAATTTTGGATTTTTGATCAATCAGTTTTGCTATTATCATAAAATTTTACATTAGAAATTAAATAATCTTCTAGTTCTTCTTTAGATAATTTCCCTGCACTTTTTTTTTCTAATTCCTCATAAATATGATCGGCTCTATAACGTTTATGATTAATTTTGTTTTCAATTAAAAAATCTGAAAAATTAGCTATATGTCCAGAAGCTTCTCAAACTTTAGGATTTAATAAAATTTTAGAATCAATTCCTACATTATTTTCTTCTAAAGTAATAAAATTCTTTCATCAATTATCTTTTATATTTTTAGCTAATAAAGTTCCAAGGGGCCCATAATCTCAAGTATTTGCTAAACCGCCATAAATTTCGCTAGATTGAAAAACAAAACCATATGTTTTTAAATGAGCAATAATTTCCTGCATGTCCTTTGTCATAGTGTTTTTTAATTATTATAAATTATCTATAATTTTTCTAATAACTTCTCTTTTTTTTCTTGAATATTCTTCTCTTGTTATATATCTTAATTTATATAATTTTTCTAATTTTCTTAATTTAGTTTCAATTAATGAAGCATTATTGTCATTTAATGTATTTTTATTTTTTAAAAATGAAATTTCTTCAGTTATTCTACCATCATAATTTGGTAATAAAGCCACATTATTAGACATTCCATTATTAAAATTATTATTTGGTTGAATCATCATTGTGTTTTGTTGTTGTGGAACAGCAAAAGATTGAGTTGGTATTAATATTTGTCTTGTAGTTTGTTGATTAACTGGTATTAATATTTGGCCAGTATTTTGTTGTTGATGATAGTTATTCAATAATTTATTAGGATGATTTTGATGTTGATGTGCTAATTGTAGTTGATTAGTATTATAACCATATAATTGTTGAGGTTGAGGCATAAATTGTTGTTGAACTGGAGCGCCAACCATAACTTGTCCTGTATTAAAAGGATTAAAATTTTGGTGATTTTGGTGTTGAGGAATAACACTAAATTGTGTTGTACTTTGATGCGGAACATATTGCATTTGTGGAGCAACATTTATTTGATTAGTATTGAAAGGATTATTATTAGGCATACCCATCATCTGTGGTTGTTGTGGATTTTGCATAACCACCATTTTTTGATTAGAATGATTAAATTGTTGTTGTGGTTGTTGTGGGTACAAATTTAAATTCCTTGTACTTCCATATTTCTCGAATTTTGACATATTACTCCCTTTTATTGTAACTTTATAATTATATTTTAAATTAATAAACTTGTTTTTAAAATATTTTAATTAATTATATTATATATAAAAAAATATTATAATTTATGTTGTCAAAATAAATAATGATTAATTATTTAAAATGCCGTTTTAGCTCAGGGGCAGAGCACTTCCATGGTAAGGAAGGGGTCACAAGTTCAATTCTTGTAAGCGGCACCAAATCAGAAATGATCAAAAATTAGGGGGCATGTAATTGAAATATAACAGAATATTAATGATTGTGCTAGATTCTTTTGGAATCGGAGAAGATAAAAGAGCTAAGGAATTTGGTGATTTAGGGGCCAATACATTATTACATGTTTCTGAAACAAATTTATTAGAAATACCTACACTTAAAAAAATGGGTATAGAATCTATTGCTAAAATCAAAAATAAAGGAAAAAATACAAATCAAATTGCTTACACAGCAAGAATTAATGAATTGTCTAATGGCAAAGACACTTTAACAGGACATTGAGAAATGATGGGAATATATACTGAAATTCCTTTTCAAGTTTTTACTAATACTGGTTTTCCACCAGAATTAATTACTGAATTAGAAAAACACTTTGACGGAAGAAAAGTAATTGGAAATTGTGCCGCTAGTGGAACAGATATAATTGATAAATATGCAAATGAAGAATTAAATAATAATAAAATAATTATTTACACATCAGTTGATTCTGTGTTACAAATTTGTGGCAATGAAGATACAATGGGTCTGGATAATTTATATAGATATTGCGAGAAAGCGCGCGAAATTTGCTCTTCTAAAAAAGAGTGAAATGTTGCCCGAATTATTGCAAGACCATATATTCAAAAAGAAAATAAATTCATAAGAACATTTAATAGAAGAGATTATTCTATTTCTCCAAGTGAGGAAACGGTTTTAAATAAATTGATGAAAAAAAATATTGAAACAATTGGAATTGGAAAAATTTATGATATTTTTAATGGTTCAGGAGTTGCTAAAAATCTTCATTCTAATGGTGATGATGATGGAATGGATATTGCCATTGATTTGTTATGTGAAAAAAGTAAAAATAAATTTATTTTTTTAAATCTAGTTCAATTTGATTCCCATTATGGTCATAGAAGAAATCCAGAAGGATATGCAGAAAATTTAAACCGTTTTGATATAAAACTAGCTAAAGTTTTAAATGCTATGCAAAATGATGATTTACTAATTATTACAGCAGATCATGGAAATGATCCTACTTTTCCAGGAAGTGATCATACTAGAGAAAATCTTCCAGCAATCATTTATTCTAAATCATTTAAAAATAAACCCCATAAATTAGGAGAATTAAATTCTTTAGCCACATTAGGTAATGTAGTTGCTAAAAATTTTAATATTGAATTATCAAAAATTGGTGATGATGTTTTTGACTTATTAAAATAGAAATTTAATTTTAATTTATAATAGTCAAATATGAATGATTGAATAGTTTGAGTTATTTTTGGGATTTTAATAGTTGGTTTAATTGTTTTTATGTTATTTTCTTTTATAAAAGATAAGAAAAAAAATAAAGAAATTTTTAGAAAAAAAATTGAATTAAAAAAAGCAACAGAAAAAACATCAAAAGAATTAGCTGTTAAAATTAAAATAATTATTGAAAAAAATAATCAAGAAGTTCAAAATTTTATTCCTTCTATTGGAAATATTAAAATGAAAGATATTAACTTTTTAACTCGTAAAATGCTTAAAGAAATTAAAGAATCAAAAATGTTTAAATTAATTTATTTAAAAGAACAATCAAATAAAGTTTTTGTTGATTCTCTAGATGTTTTAATAGAAACAAAATCAAATCTTTGAGAAAAGAAATGCCAAAATGAAATTAATTATTTTTTTAATCTTGAAAAAGAATTTCAAAAATTTCCAGAATATAATGACATCTTAACAAAAGAAAAAGAAATTGTTGATAAGAGGTTTAATGAAATTGAATCTACCAAATAAAATAACTTTATTTAGAATAATATTGGTAATCCCGTTAATAGTTTTTTTCTCACTTTCATATTACTATTCTAAATTTGAACTAAATAATAATTTAAATTACAATCATTTAAATACTAATAATTTAGGTATGATTTTTTTTATTGTAGCATCAATTATATTTATAATTGCTATGATAAGTGATTTTTTAGATGGATATATTGCTAGAAAAAAAAATCAGGTAACAACATTTGGCAAATTATTAGATCCTTTATCAGATAAAATCATTACAAGTACCACTATGTTGTTTCTTGTTTTATTTAATATGAGTTTCTTCTATATTTTTTTAATCTTTTTAATAAGAGATTTAATAGTAGATGGATTTAGAAATTTGGCTGCTAAAAATAATCTTAAAATTGAGGCTTCCATTTTTGGTAAATTAAAAACTGTTTTTCAAACAATAGGAATTGTAGTAATTTTATTTATAAGTCCATTTTTTTCAATAAAAGAACTAGAAATAAACAATTATTATTTAAACATTCCTTTATTTATCGCATCCTTACTATCAATAATATCTGGTTTTTTATATGTAAAAATATTAATTCCATATATTAATAAATAATGTTTTATGAAAAAAACTATTAAAGAGCTTTTAAAAACTACATATCAATTGGATGATAAAAAAATTGAATCATTATTTTTAGCAAAAAGTATTTTTTACAAAAATGAAATAGTTTTAAATTTAAATTTAAAAATTGATGAAAATGATAAATTAGAATTTGAAAAAGAAAAAAATTATATTTCAAGAGGCGCATATAAACTACTAGAAGCAATTGAAAAATTTAATATTTCAATTCAGGATTTAATATGTTTAGATATTGGTTCTTCAACAGGAGGCTTTACTCAAATTTTATTAGAAAAAGGGGCAAAAAAAATTTATGCTTTAGATGTTGGAACTAATCAATTAGACTATAGTCTTAGAATTAATCCTAAAATTTTATCAATTGAAAAAACTAATTTAAAAACTATTAATCCCGGTATGTTTGAAGAAGAAATTGATTTTATTTGTTGCGATGTCTCTTTTATTTCACTGCGAAGAGTTTTTGATGTTATAAAAAATGTTTTAAAAAGGAATCATTTTTTTATTGCTCTAATTAAACCACAATTTGAAGCTTCCAAAAATAAGGTTGAAATAGGTGGAATAGTTAAACAAGAATATCATCCTCAAATAATTGATAACCTTATTGAATATAGCAAAAATGATTTTGATTTTATTGGCATTATTGAATCACCTATAAAAGGAAATAAAGCAAAAAATATTGAATATCTTGCTTTATTTAAAAAAAAATAATAAAATAACACTATGAATAAATTTAGAAAAGATTTCCCAACTATCAATAAAATTACTTATTTAGACTCGGGCGCTCTCGTTTTAAAACCGAAAATAGTCATTGATGCTATCAATTATTATTATAATGAAATTTCTATTTCTCCAAGAACAAGCGATACACCATTAGCGATTGAATTAAAAAATAAATATAATGAATTAAAAGAGCAAATTGCCAAATTAACTGATGCTAAAAAAAATGAAGTAATTCTAACTAGCGGCACTACTGATTCACTGAATTATTTAGCTTTAATGCTAGAAGATTTATTGCTAGAACAAGATGAAATTATTTTATCTAGATTAAATCATAGTTCTAATATTGTGCCATGATTAGAAATTGCTAAAAGAAAAAAGGCCAGAATTATCTACAGTGACGATATTTTAAATGACATAAGTACCAAAACTAAAATTATTGCTTTATCTCAAAAATCTAATTCTTTTGAAGATGATAATAAAATAAATAAAATTAAAAAATATATTCAAGATAAAAATATTATTTTAGTAAATGATGCTGCACAAGCTATTAATTCTGAAAAAGTTTCATTAAAATTATGTGATGTTATTGCTTTTAGTTCCAATAAAATATACGGGCCAACTGGAATGGGAGCCCTAATTATCAAAGAAAATTTATTAAAAAAACTTAAACCAAAAAAATTTGGTGGTGGGGCAATTGATTATATAGATCCAAATGGTGATTGAAAAACTAAGGAAACTACTTTAGCACATGAGCCTGGAACTCCTAATTTGGCTGGAATATATGGTTTTAGTGCTGCCTTAAAATATTTTGATTCCTTAGATTTAAAAGAGAAAAATCATTATTTAAAAACTTTATCAAAGTATACTCATAAAAAATTGCAAGAAATTCCTAATATAAAAATTTATTCTAAGCCAGGAAATAATATTATTATTTTTAATATTCAAAATGTAGCCTCACAAGAAGTGGCTTCTTTTTTAGGACATCGAGGAGTTTATTTAAGAAGTGGTCATTTTTGTAATTCCATTATTGCTTTTAACAACAAGATTGATTATTTAAGAATATCATTAGAAATATATAATAATAATAAAGATATTGATAAATTATGTTCATTATTAAAAAAAGGCGGTGATTTTATTGATTTCCTATAGCGATGATGAAAAAAGAAAAATCATTATGAAGCACTATTTAAATCCTGAAAATAGAATAGAAAACACTGATAAGATTTTTGATAAAAAATCATATTGCCATTCCGATTCTTGTGCTGATGATTTAAGTCTTTTTCAAAAAAATGAAAAACTTTGATTTCAAGGTAATGGCTGTGCTATTTATATATCTTCGGCAGATATTTTCATTTCTAATTATCATAAAAATAATATCAGTCTTGATAAAATGGTGTTAATTTATCAAAAAATGTTAATGAATGAAGAAAATATTTCTGATAAAGAAAAGGAAATTTTGGGAGAGTTATTAATTTTTAAAAATGTCAAAAAACAAATGAATAGATTAGAATGTGCTCTTTTAATTACAAAAGGTATTGAAAAATTAAAAATCTAGTGTAGATGAAAAACTATGGTTAATAATTTGAGTTGTTTCATTGTTTTGGAATTTATAATAAACATTATCAATTTTTTCTAAAGAAGCAGTAAGAGTAAAAGAAATTTTATTAGTGCCACTAGTATGAGAAAAATTAATAGAGCTAATAGTTTCTTTTGAAACACTACCACCAGTTATTCATTTTAAATCCAAAATTTCATCTTTAGTTTTATCTTTATTTAAATTGAATCAAGCATCAAGCGCTTCAATGGTAATATTACCGTCTGGATTAATAGCTTTTTTAATCTCTTCAATATTAATTTTTGGAATAATAATTTTTATTTGCGGTCCAGCACTAGAACATGAAGAAATAGCAATGGGAGCAATAAAAAGCATTGGAGCTAATAATAATATTTTAGATTTCATTAATTTTCTTCCTCTCATGTAAATTGATAGTCTTCAATTCGAACAGTATCACCTTTTTGAATACCTTTTTCAAATAAAAGATCTCATAATCCTAAATCTTTAACTTTTTTATTAAATCTTATCACATTTTCATGTGTAATTAATGGAATTTTATTATATAAATCAATAATTTTTGTTCCACTTACTTCATAAAAACCTTCAAAAACTTTTTCAACTTTCATATCATCTTCAAAATTAATATAAATTTCAGTTTTTTCTTCTTCAATAGAATAATTGTAAGAGCGTTTATATAATTGAAACAATGCTTTTTTAATATGATTAAAATCATCTTCTAAAAAAGAATTTTCAACAATAATAATATCTGGGTATTTTTTTTGAAACATTTTTAGGTGTTTTTTAAAATGAGGTAAATCTTTTTTATTAGCAATAATAATATGATTTTTATTTAAAAGATTAGGATTATATTTGCAAAGTTCATTCTTTAAAATTTCATAATCTTGAATTGGATTTTTATTTTCATCACCAAAATCAATCACATAAACTAGTGCTTTACATCTTTCAATATGTTTAATGAATCTAATTCCAAGCCCTTTACCTTCAGCTGAATTTTCAATTAGTCCAGGAATATCTGCGATAACAAAATCATTATCAAAATAATTAATTAATCCTAATTGAGGAGTTAAAGTTGTAAAATCATAATCACCAACTTTAGCTTTAGCATTAGTAATTAATGAAATTAAAGTGGATTTCCCGGCAGACGGTTTTCCGACTAAACCTAAATCAGAAATGATTTTAAGTTTTAAAGTAATTCTTTTTTTCTCTCCAAGTTCACCATTTTCACAAACTTTAGGAACAGTATTTTTAGAAGATTTAAATTTAGTATTTCCAAATCCCCCTTTTCCCCCTTTTGCAATTAAATATTTATTATCATCAATAACATCACAAATCAAGGAAGAATTTTCATCATACACTAGTGTCCCAAGCGGAACTTTAATTACAGTATCCTTTCCTTTAGCTCCATACATATTTTTGGACATTCCATTTTCACCATCTTGTCCAATAATTTTTTTCATATTATAAAGATGAAACAAAGTATTTATTCCAGTATCACCTTGAAAATAAATATTTCCTCCATAGCCGCCATCACCGCCATCAGGTCCACCTTTTTCAACTCTTGCTTCTCGACGGAAAGAAATAATTCCGTTCCCACCATTTCCGGCTTTAATATCTAATTTAATTTCATCAATGAATTTCATTTTAAAATTATATATAAATTATTAATTCTTTAATATATTAAAATTTATTTTATAAATCAAAAATAAAATATTTTTTCAATGAAATGTTGAAAATAAGAATAAAAAAGCCTCTTAGATATCATGGAAACCATTTAAAACTAAATTTTCTTTTAACGATAAATTTTTTAGTAGAATCTTTTTTCATCATTTCTTTAAAGCCTTTTTGATTTAAACGATATGCTACAATTTCTTGAGCATCATTTTTAATAGCTTTTTGACAGGCATTATATTCTGCATTAAATCTATTAATATCTCATTTTTGCGACATAGAATTACCAGCACGATTAAAATAATATAATCCAATTGTTTTTTTAGAAATAGCCATGGTTTTTGATAAATTAATTAATTGTGAAAGATAATCAGGATCTTGATACGCTATTCCTTCTTTAATTTTTTTTAAAGAGTAAAAAATTTCTTTTTTAGAAAAAAAAGTTAATGGCAAGCAAAAAGGAGTATTCATTTGTTTTTTATTATTTAATTCTTTTTTAAATAAAAATCAATATGGAGATATTTTTTGAGTTTTTCGAGTGCCATTTCATTTATAAAAAGATGCTGCCAACATATCATTATTTTTAGAAATTTTATTTAATATATTAAAAGCATTTGGAAGTAATTGATCATCTGAATCTAATATTGAAACATAATCATTATTAGCTAATTTATTTTCTACAACATAATTAATAACAGATCCTCAATGTCTATTATCTTTTTTAAAATACTTAATAAAAGAATTGCTCTTAATTATTTCTTTTACAATTTGGCCGGTATTATCAGTAGAGCCATCATCAATTACTAAAACTTCCACTTTATCTTTAGGATAATCTAAGTTAATTAATGAATCCAAACAAGATTTAATATATTGTTCAGAATTAAAAGAAGGGATAATAATTGAAAAAGATTTCATATAAAATTATTATACAAAAAAGAATTATTTTTTAATGGAAGTTAATAATTTTTTTATAACATTATTTCAATTTTTATAAAAACTTTCTAGGCTTAATTCTTTTTTAGCAAATTCAAAACATTTTTTACTCAATTTATTATATTCTTCAAGACTTAATTTATTCATTTGTTCTAATGCTTTATCAATATTTTTTTTACTATTTTTAACTAAAAAAGAATGATCACCAACTAAAAATTTAGCAGATTCAAAAGAATTAGAAATTAAAATAGGAACGCCACATGATAAAGATTCTACTAATGTAAATGGAAATCCTTCAAAACGAGATAATAAAACCATTCACTTATATTGAAAGAGCAATGAAGAAACTTCATTAGAATTTAGGGCTCCCATATATTTAATATTGGCATCTTCATGAATTAAACTTACATTACCTTCTCCATAAAAATCTATCTTATGTTTTTTGCCCACTGTTTTCTGAATAAAATTTACTCTTTTTTGATGATTATTAATTCTACCTAAATAAATAAATTTATTATTGTTGGTTTTTTTTAATTCAAATTGGTTAATTTCTTCGATTTTATATTTACAATTTGGAATAATAAAAACATTTTTGTTTTTTTTAATTCCTAAAGATTTCTTATCTTCATTACTAAAAACAATCAAATTTTGGAAATTTTTAAACGGGTTTTTAAATTTAAAAATTCACATTAAAAAATAAATAATGGGAGCAAAAAATTTACCCATTATAAAATGCTGTTTATAAAATTTTGGAGAAAAGTGTTGAACAAAAATTCATTTCTTAGATTTATAAATTTTTTTTGATCAAGGAAAATTGTTTATTTGATTAATTACTAAATCAAAATCATTATAGATTTTTTCAATTTCCATTCTATTAGCAAAAAGAGACTGAGGATTATTTTTTCATTGAATCTTATTTAGTTGGGTAATATACTTTTTTTCAGGTTGAACAATATTGTTATTTTGAAAATTTAAAGAATATTCAAATATTTCAAAATTTTGAGAATGAAAATATTCAGCAATTAATCTAGTATATGTTTCAATCCCACCCATTCTATTATGAGTGTGTTCTGTTAAAATTAGAATTTTCATTTTTAAATTATATATTAGTTTAATTTTCAAAAAAATAAAAGTTAAATGATATTTTTGGTTTTTAGGAATTATTATAATATAATTTTTTAATGCTTAAAAAAATTTCAATTTTAATCCCTTGTTATAATGGAGAGAAAACAATCAAAAAATGTTTAAACTCTGTACTTAAACAAACTTATACTAACTTAGAAATTATTGTTGTAAATGATGGTTCAACTGATTCATCACAAAAAATTATTGAAGAAATGATGAATAAAAATAATAATATTAAATTAATAAATCAAGAAAACAAAGGCCTTACTAAAACAAGAAATATTTTAATTGAAAATGCAAAAAATGAATATTTCTTTTTTTTAGATTCAGATGATTTTATTGATGAGACATTAATCCAAAATTTTGTAGATGAGTTAAATATTAATCCTGATAGTGATCTTATCCTGAATACTTGTTTTTTAAATAAAAATAATAAAAGTAAACTTTGATATGTTTGTGGTAAATTTAAAAAAAATTTTACCAAAGAAGAATATCTTGCTTCTAATGCAATTTTTGCATGAAATATTCTATATAAAACTGATTTTATAAAAAATAATAACCTATCATTTAATGAAGTATATCCTTTTTTTGAAGATTGTGGAACACTAAATTATTGAATTGCGCTTAGCAAAAAAGTTAGTGTTATCAATAAACCTGGTTATCATTATGTTTTTGTAAAAAACTCTTTATCTAAAGAAAGAAAAATGAGTTTTGAAAAAATAAATGGCTCTATTGAACAATACTTAGGATTAGTAAAAAATTTAGATAAGATTTTCAATAATAATTATCCAATTTATATAAATAATCAACTTGCTTTTTATCGTTCTATTTTACATACATATATTTTTTTTCAATCTAATGTTAATAAGATTGAAAAAAAAGATTTAAAAAATAGATTTAAAGAAATAGAGAAAAGAAAATTAAAATATCCAAAATGCTTTTGAATGTTTTGATATTATTTTTTAACTAAAATAGTAAGATAAATTAAAAAAATAATTACTTTCAACTAAAAGTAATTATTTTTAAATATTTTAAATAAAAATTTATTTTATTCTGCCTTTTTTTCTTTTGCTTCTTTTTTAGGTCTTGTTAAAATAGCAGTAACTATTCCAACACTAGATCATACAAGCATTAGAGCAAACATAATTCAAAAAATAGGTCCTAAGCCTTCAATTGCTCCTGTTCCATGTTCTCCAACAGTTTCAGACACAATTCCTAAACCAATAAATTTAATTTCATCTAAAATACTCATATTTAATTCACCAAATTTGCCAAATACAAGACTAATTAAAACAATTAATAATATAAAAAAGATGATACTAATTGCTATTAATGAAATTGATAAAATTAATCTTATAACCTTACTAAAGCCTCCTAAATTTTTAAATTTTAATGTTTTGAAGCTACTAATAATCATTTTAATACCAAAAGAAATTAATAAAACCATGAAAATAACAAAAATAACAAAGACACTTATTGCCATTAAATCTGATAAATTATTTTTAGTTACAACATTAAAAATCACAACTAACATATAATAAATAAATAATGTTACTAAAGGAATAATAAATGTTCTTAATTTTAATTTACTTTTCATAAACACCTCCTTTCGAATTATCATATTATTTAATTATTTGATTTTAACATATTTCAAGTTAAAAATTTGTTATAATATTTTTAACCATGAAGAAAATTCAAGTTGTGATTCCTGCAGCAGGTTTAGGTACCCGTTTTCAAGGTACAGAATTTTTAAATTTAAAACCATTTATTATTTTTAATAATAAAACAATGTTTGAATGAGTTATTTTGGGATTTAAATCCAAAAAATATGATGTTAAAATTGATATTATTGTTAATGAAAATTTAAAACTTCACTATGGAAACGAAATAAAATACCTTGAGAAAAATTATGATGTTAAATTTAATTATATTAATTTAATTACAGAAGGACCAACTGCTACTTCATTATTTTTGTATGATAAATTAAATAATAATGATACATTATTAATTGCAAATTGTGATCAAATTGTGGATATGAATTTTGATGATTACTTAGATGAGCACTTTATGACTAAAATAGATGGTTCCCTTTTAGCTTTTGAAGAAAAAGAAAAATCAGCAAGATGATCATATATGGATTTTGACAATGATAAATTTATTAAGAGTGTTAAATCTAAAATCCCATATACAAAATGAGCTGTAGTTGGTTGACATTGTTTTTCTAAATCTAAGGATTTTTTAAGAAGTGGAATTATGCAAATAATTAATCAAGATAAAGCAAATGGAGAATATTATTTAGAAGCTACTTTTAATTATTTAATTAAACAAGGAAAAAAAGCAAAAGCAATTATTATTAGCGAAGAAAAAATGCATGGTGTTGGAACTCCTGATGATTTAAAGAAATATTTAAAAAATAAAAAATAAATTACTACATATTTAAAATATTTTTTTTAAATCATCTTATTTCTTTAGTGGTTGCATATCTTCTTAGAAACAATAAATCTTCCTCATTTTTAAGCAATTTTAGAATTCTTTTTTTGTTAATAAAATTAAGTTTAGAAGTGAAATTATTTAAACTTAAAAAAGCATTTTTAGAATTTTTAATTTCTTGCTTAGAATTATTTTGTTCAAAAAGATAACTAAAATAAATTTCTTCAGGAGCATGTTTTTTATTAAGGTGATTGTATAATTGTAAATCATCATCTGATTCTAACAAAAAAGATAATTGATCTTTTTTTAAAATAATATTTGGACCAATAATATTAAAATAATTGTATTTTTTTCATTCATAACCTATATCTTTATTAGACATAAAATAACTAGTCTTTTGAGATAAGATTTTATTAAATAAAATATTTTTACTAAAGTTAATAATAGTTAAAAAATAAATCCGTTTCAAAAAAGATTTTTCATTTATTTTTAAATTGTATTTGAAATTTTCTTTTAAAAATTTAGTAATTCACCAACTTCCTTTTTTACAATCAGAAGGTCTATCAAAATTAAAGGTAATATTTGTGAATAATTCATCTTGTAAAATTCATTTATAGCCATCATAATAATTTTTAGGATAAATTTTTTTGTTGTAATTGAATCAATTACCATTAAAATTTTCAATTTTATCTATAATATAGTCTCAATTTCTGCATGGTAAAGATTTATTGTCTAAAATAATTAAATTTGTATAATCATTAAATATTTGATTTGCTTTTTTAATGCATAATAATTGAGCATCCAAAATAGAAATATCTCCTCAAAAAACTTCTATTTCACTAAAAAAATAAATATTTTTTTGATTAAATATTTCTCTTTCTTTTAATTTTAAAAATTCTTGATAATCTCTTTTATTATAATGAATAATATAATTTATTTTAGGGTTGTCGAAAAAATTTTTGAAGCGATAATGAAAAGTTTCAGCATCCCCAAAAGCTATTAGACAAACAACTAATTGCATATTATTTTTCTGATTGTCAAATAATATAATCTAATTGACCAGGTTCATTATTTAAAGATAATTTAATTTTTTCAATTAATTTATTTTTGTCAATATTTCACTCATATTCTTTAACTTTAAAAGTGCTATATCCACGATCTTCTAAAAAGTATTGACGATCAATTTCTTCAATCATTTCTTTAACAGAACGATTATTTTTTCATTCCTCAATTAATAAAGCTTTCACAATTTTTTTAGTTTTTTTATGAATAATTATTAAATCAATTTGTTTAGTTCCTACTTTTAAATTATTTTTAATTTCATATTTACTTGAAAGATTTTTAATTAAATCTCCATAAATATTTTTAACAATTGAAGATGAAAATTCTAACTCATCATTTTTCTCTTCATTTTTATTCAATAAACTAATTTCTAAAGTGTTTCCATTAATACTGTTAACATCTTCCATTTCTTCATTTACTTTTTCAATACTTTGATTTGCATTGATAATATCTAAATATTCGATGAATTTTTTGAAAATAATAGCATTTTTATTATTAACATTAGCAATTTTAATATCATCTCCATTTAATGATTTAATAACAATCATTTTTGATTTTGCTCTTGTAATTGCAACGTTTAATCTATTAGAACCACCCTTAGCATTTAATGGTCCAAAATTATTTCTGATTGTTCCATCTAAATTTTTTCCATACGAAATTGATAGAATTACTAAATCACCTTCATTTCCTTGAACATTTTCTAAATTAGTAATAATAATATTATTATTTTCCAATTTTTCTTTTAACAATTCTGGAAAGGTTGAATTTTTTTCAATTAACATACTTTCTATTAATTGAGATTGTTTTGAGTTAAAAGTAACAACTAAAATTTTCTCATAGTTTTCATGATATTGAATTAATAATTCAATAACTTTATCAGCTTCTTCTTTATTTACTTGATTTCAAATTCCATTAACATTATAAACATCAATTCCTTTTTCAAAAACACCACATTTTGTAGCTACTTCTAAATTATTATGGTAAATAAATTTATTTGAAAATTCAATTAATTCTTTAGAATCTGAACGGTAATGATTTTTTAGATGGAATTCATTTCACCAAGAAACTTTAGCTCTTTCTAATAGTGACTCTGCAGCATCAAAATCATCTAAATCAAAGTTTTCTTCTAATCCTTTTGACATAAAGAATGAAGAAGGTTTTAATTGTTTATCATCCCCTGAGACAATTTTAATTTTTGTTCTATAAACTAATGGATATGATCTTTCAATTGACATTTGAGAAGCTTCATCAAAAATTCCATAATCAAATTCTTCTTCATTTAAAGGAATCATATCAGCAACATTATCAGGACGAGCAACTCAAACTGGGAATAATTTTTTTAAAGAAGAATAGTATCTTTTAACAAATTGAGTAATTGGCGGATATTGGCCAGATGAAGCAATCCGTAAAACATTGGCAATTTCATCTTTTTCATCTTTAGATAATTTAATTAAATAATTTCTTAAAGAATTAATATATTTTTTGAAAATCAATTCCTCAACAAGTGATGAAGAACGAATAGCTTCTTTTCTTAACTGAGTAATAATATCTTGTAAATGAATCCCTTTAATTTCTAAGAACATTGGAATTTCTTTTATTAAGTCATTTCATAATGAAATCATTTTTAATTTATTAAATTGTTCTTGATTAATAGGAGCTGTAATATTTTGCATAATTTTTCCAACTAGATCAAGTTCGAATAAAGTGAAATTTTCTAAATATAAAACTTTAATATATGGAAGAGATAGTCAAGTTCATTCTCTTAATATTAATTGGTTAATATTATTGAAAATATCTTTAATTTTGTGTAATTCAATTAAAAATTGACTATCGAAAGCAAAAAAATCACGGAACAAAATAAAATCTTCAACAAATTCTGATTCTAAAATATCAATATTTTGAACAAAATCATTAAACATTCTAATAATGTCATCCATATTTTTTGAAATATTTTTAACAGCTTTTAGAGGTAAATCACAATTCTCAATATTATTAATAACTTTTTGGTTAGTAACAAATTCAGCAAAAATAATTTCTGATTTAGAAATATCATCTTGAGCTTCATTAAAATATTCTAAGAATTTCTCAATTTTTCTTCCATTTTCTTCAAAGAAAGATAATCAATTATATTTACTAATTTCTTTTTTATATTTTTCTTTAAATTCTTCACATAGCGAAGACATTTTAACCATTTCATCTTTACTAATTTCTTTTAGTTCTGGTTTTTTAGAATATAGTTTTTTGGTAAATGATAAATAGTCCTCAATTCTTTCCAAAAAGTCTCATTTTTGTTTTGTAGATTTTAAATTAAAATCTTCAAATTCACTATTATGTTCATATTTTTCTTTAAATAGAAAATAATTATTAAACATAGTAATAAGTTTTTTTCCGCCCAATAAATATGCTTCTACTAATTTATTATTAAAAGTAATTTTTTGTTTAATTTTCTTAATATATTTAACCATTTCATTAGATGAAAATTCTTCGTCTAATTTATATTTTTTAATAAATTTTTTATATTTTAAATATTCATCAAAAAAGTCTTCAATTTTAGTAATGTTATACTCTAACATAAATTCTTTCATTATCTGATAAATATTAATATTTTTATCAAATCCTTCTATGAAAATAGGATTTAATCATTCATTACATATTTGATCACCTAAATCATTTTTTAGTTCTTGATATTTAGAATAATCTAGGTTAAAAATATTGTCATTATAATCTTCGATATCTCAATGTTTTTTAACTAAAATCAGCAATTCAGTATATCAATCTTGATAGTTGCCAAAAAACATTAATTCATTTTTGTCCATTTTCAAAGGTTCAATAGAAGCATTTCTTGAGTATTTAGAAGGTTCACGATATCATTGAGTTCCTAAAATATTATTTAATGAATCAATTTTTTTATAAAAAGATTCAATATTTCTATTATCACAAAGATAAAGTGCAAATTGTGAAAGAGAATTAATTCTACTAGTTAAAACATCTAAAGCAGCTTTTTTTTCTGAAACCATTAAAACATTTTTACCCTTTATTAAAGCATTTGAAATAATATTGGCAATCACTTCTGATTTTCCTGTCCCAGGAGGACCATAAATTAAAGTAGACTGTTGTAATGAAGAAGCAACAGCATATTTTTGAAAAATATTTAATGGACGATTAATTTCTAAAATATCAGATTCTTTAATAATTTTATCTTCATAATATTTAATTGATTTAAAATTACCTTCCATCTGTGATTCAAAAGGATCAGCATTTAACTCAATAATTTTTTCTAAATCTTGCTTTAAAGCTGAACCACCAGGTTCAAAAATACCTAAAACAGTAGAAGCTTCTACTCTTAAAGTTGGATAATTATCAATAATATTTTTACTATCTTCTTTTATAAAATTTTGAAGATCATTGTTATATGCTATTGAATAACCAATCATATTTTCAAATCTAGCAATATTTTCTTCCAATGAAAGAGGTTTTAAAAGTTCATTAGAATTAAGATCAGTTGGATACTCTTTATTTAAAACAACTTGTAATTTTTCATTAACAATAATTTCATCATCAATTCTTCTTAAAAAAAGTTTTGATCCTTCTTCAATAATTTCCACTTTTTGAATAATTAAAGGAGCTTTAATAGCAACATTATTACCAATTTTACCTTTTAAAAATTGGTAAGAAACATGTAATGGCCATATTGCCGAATCATTGTAAAATTGTTTTGCAACACGATTTAATCCAATAAAGATTTTTTTAGATGTTTTCATTTCTAAAATAAAATGATTCATTATCTTTTTTTTATTTAATTCAAAATTAGTTTTTAAATTATTAATCATTGTGTCAGTCATAAAAAAACCATTGTTATTAATAATTTCTTCAAATTGCTCTACATTACTACTATTTCCTAATTCTTCCTCAAAAAAAGCAACACCTGAAGCAGTTGAAATTTCTAATTGTGATACTTCTTTATTGATAAAAGAAAGAAAAGATTCCTTCTTTACATATTTTAAAATATCAATATGTCTTGCTGATAATGTTGTTTTTATACAATAATCTATTGGATTAATTGTAATTAAATTTAATAGTTTTTGTTTTATTGCTTTTTTCATAATACCATCCCTTATAATTTTGAAAGTAATAATATTTATTTTAATGTAAAAAAAATATTATATATAAATTTAGGATATTTTTTTAATTCTCAAAAATTTGATATAATAATTTAGCAATACATAAAGACAGTAGCTGAAACAAATCTTAATTTGCTACCGAGTGTATTTAAATAATGTATTGCATATAGTTATATAAAAAGGAGGTGCAATACATGAATAAATTTCAAAAAGAAAAAAGAAGAGTTTCTGAAGAAATTTTAGAAAATATTAATAATTCTCAATCAATGATTGTTGCTAAATACCAAGGTCTTAGTGTTAAACAAATTCAAGAACTTAGAAAAATGGCAAAAGAAAAAGATGTTTTTATTAAAATTTATAAAAATAGATTAGTAAAAAAATCTGTTGAAGGTTCTAATTATGAATCAATTTCAAATGATTTAGTAGGACCTAATTTATATGCATTTTCAAAATCTGATTCTATTTCTGCTGCAAAAGTTCTTGCAGAATTTGCTAAGAAAAATAAAGCATTAGAATTAGGAGTTGGAATCTTTGAAAATGAAGTAATTGATAATCAAAAAGTTATTGAAATTTCAACACTTCCTTCATATGAAGAAGCATTGACAATTCTTGCCAATTCTCTTCAAGGTGGATTGAAACAATTATCAATTGGTCTTAAATTATTAGTTGATGAAAATCATATTAAATAAAAAATATATAAAAGCTATTTATTAAAAAATAAAAAATAAAGGAGTAAAAAATGGCAAAATTAACAAAAGAAAGTTTTATAGCATCATTAAAAGAAATGTCTATTAAAGAAGTTATGGATTTAGTAGAAGCAATGAAAGAAGAATTCGGTATTGACCCTTCAGCAGTTGCAGTAGCAGCTGGTCCTGCAGCAGTTGTAGAAGAAAAAACAGAATTTACAGTTACACTTAAATCAGATGGTGGTAAAAAAGTTCAAGTTATTAAAGTGGTAAAAGACTTAACAGGACTTGGATTAATGGAAGCAAAAAAATTAGTAGAATCTGCTCCATGCAAAATTAAAGAAAACGTTAAAAAAGAAGAAGCTGAAGAATTAAAAGCAAAATTAATTGAAGCCGGTGCTGAAGTAATCGTTGATTAATTTTAAAAATGAAAAATAAATTAAAAATGTTCTTTTAAAAGAACATTTTTTTATTAACCCTTCTTTAAAAAACATAAGAAAATATGATAATATTATATTAATATGAAATCTTTTAGTGTAATTATTCCGGCATTTAATTCTGAAAAATTCATTAATTCTTGCTTAAATTCTTTAATCAATTTAAATTATCCTAAAGATAAAGTGGAAGTAATTGTAGTTGATGATGGATCTACTGATAAAACTGGTGAAATGGTAAAAGAAATAATTAAAACAAATCCTTTCATTAAATATTTTAAAAAGGAAAATGGTAATTGGGGTTCTGTTATTAATTATGTAGTTAAAAATAAATTAGTAAATAATGATTATATCTCTGTATTAGATTCAGACGATCAATTACTACCAGAAGCTTTCAATATATTAAATAAAATTTCAAAAGATAATGATTTCTTAACATCTCCATTTTGATTTTGAGATGGCAAAAATAATAAAAAGAAACAAAAGATATACCCATTTTGATTTTTATTTAAAAATCAATTTAATAATAAATTTCAAATGAAAACTCCTGTTTGTTTGCCGTTAAATGTTTTTACTAAAAAAGAAGTATTTTATTCTTTAAAATCGCTAAAAGAAGGGATAGCATATCAAGATACTGATTATATTTCTCAATTAATGCAAAAATCAAAAAATATTGTTACACAAAAAAAAGGGATTGGATTATATTATTTTAATAGAGAAGATAATTCAACATCTCAAACATGAGACCAAAAACGTTTTGATGCTCAATATTTTGCATTATTAAAAACGATTGAAAATGATGCTCAAGAAATAGTTGCATTTGTTCTACATCAAAAAAATTTCAACAAAATTTTAAAAGAAAAAGAAATCAAAATTACAGTAAATAGAAAATTTAATTTTGGTTGATGACCTTTTTATTTAAGACCTTTTTATTGAATTTATTTTTCAATAACTGTTAAAAAATATTTTATTATCAAAAAAAAATAAATAATTTTTACAAACCTACTTTTTCATAAATTTCTTTAATAAATTTATTAGATTCTATAATTGCTTTTGTAGAACCTTTTTGCGAGATTTCATCAACTTGATTAATATAAAAATGATATTTTTCTTGAATTGAAACAAGAAATTCTTTAACACTATCTCCAACTTCATTTTTAAATTCTTTATAGGTATTATTTTTAAATTTTTCAGCCGCTTCTTCTAAGGAAATATTATTTAAGGAAGAATAAATTGTTAGTAAATTTAAAATCCCTTTTTTATGTTCAGCGATGTATATCTTATTTTCATTATCAGTAACGGCTTTTTGAATTTTTTTATAAGCTAATTCTGGATCATCTAATAAAAATATAGAAGCATTTTTATCAGAATCTGATTTTGACATTTTTTTCTCAGGATTTTTTAAAGACATAATTTTAGTGCCAATTTTAGAAAAATATGCTTTAGGAGTTTTAAGAGATAAATTATATTTATTATTTAATCTAATTGCTATTTTCTCTGTCAATTCTATATGTTGTTTTTGATCAATGCCAACAGGAATAAGATCTGGATTATATAAAAGTATGTCTGCAACCATTAATGTAGGATATAAAAATAAACCGGTTGGAATTCTTTGAGTGCCGTTTGCCTCAATTTCAATCTTCTGAATTTTATCCTTAAATTGAGTCATTCTTTGAAGTTCCCCAATATTAGAATTACATGTTGTTATTCAATTGAATAATAGATGATTATGATTATGTGATTGAAAAAAAATAGTTGTTTTTTCTGGATTTAAGCCAGAAGCTAAATAAAGGGCAAAAATATCTCTTTTGTTTTTGATAAGTTCTTCCTTAGAAATATCAATAGTAATAGCATGTAAATCAGCAACAAAAATAAATAACTCATTATCTTTTTGAAGTTCTACAAAATTTTTAATTGCGCCCAAATAATTTCCAATAGTTAATGAGCCGGTTGCTGTAATACCTGAAACAATTCTTTTTTTCTTTTCCATAATAAATAAAATAATTATATATTAATATATTAAGTAATATAATAATTCTATGAATTATGATGCAATTGTAGTTGGCGGGGGTCACGCTGGTATTGAAGCTGTTTTTGCACTTGCTAAACAGAATTTTAAAGTAGCGTTAATATCATTAAATAAAAACAAATTAGCAATGATGCCTTGCAACCCTTCTATTGGAGGACCGGCCAAAGGAATTATCACAAGAGAAATAGATGCCCTTGGAGGAATGCAAGGTTATTTATCAGATAAAACTATGATTCAAATAAAAATGTTAAATGATTCAAAAGGCCCTGCAGTTAAAGCTATTAGAGCCCAAATTGATAAAGATGAATATTCCAAACTTGTAAAAAAAGAAATTGATAAAAATCCTAATATTACTTTAATAGAAGATGTCATAATTGATTTTATTCTAGATGATAAAAGAGTAATTGGAGTTTTTAGTGAAAAACAAATTTCTTATTTTGCAAATGTTGTTATTATGACAACCGGAACTTATATGGATGCAAAAATCTTAATTGGAGATAATGTAAAAATTTCTGGTCCTGATAACGAAAAAACAACTTCTGATTTATCTAAAAATCTTCAAAAAATAGGTCATAAATTAATAAGATTAAAAACCGGTACTCCAGCTAGAGTTTATAGTGATTCTATCGATTTTTCACAAGCTGAAGAAGAAATTTTAAAAGATGAAACCATTACCTTTTCTTTTGCAAATAAAAATAAATTAAAAAAACAAATACATTGTTGACTAACATATACAAATTTAGAAACTCATCAAATAATTTTGGATAATTTAGAAAAATCATCAATGTACTCAGGACTAATTAATGGAGTAGGTCCAAGATATTGTCCTTCTATTGAGGATAAAATTGTGCGTTTTAAAGATAAGAATAGACATCAAATATTTTTAGAACCTGAAACAGCTAAAGGAGATATTTTTTATTTAAATGGTCTTTCTACTTCTATGCCTATTGAAATACAAGAGAAGTTCATTAAATCTATTCCATGTTTAAAAAATGCTCGAATACAAAAATGGGGCTATGCCATTGAATATGATGCCATTGACTCTTTACAAATTAAAAAAACATTAGAATCAAAATTAATTGATGGTCTTTTTTTTGCTGGACAAATAAATGGAACTAGTGGTTATGAAGAAGCTGCTGGGCAAGGACTAATTGCCGGAATTAATGCGGCTCAAAAATTAAAAATGAAAGAAGGAATTTTTTTATTAAGATCTGATTCTTATATTGGCGTTTTAATTGATGATTTAACTATTAAAGGAACAAATGAGCCATATAGAATGTTAACTTCAAGGGCTGAATTTAGATTATTATTAAGAAATGATAATGCTGATATACGAATGGCTAAATATGGATTAGAAGCTGGTTTAATTTCTGAACAAAGATTTAAAGAAGTACAACAAAAATATCAAGAAATAGACAATAAAATTATAGAATTAAAAAATACTTTTTTATCTTCTAATGATCCTTTATCAAAAAAATACAATATCACTAATGGTAAAGATTTTTTTTCAATACTAGCAAGGCCCGAAGTTGATCCTAATGATTTTATTCCTAATTTTCGCTTTCAAGAAGAATTAATTATTAAAATTAGATTAGAAGGTTATATTAAAAAACAAGAAACTCAAGCAAACAAAATGATTAAATTAGAATCTTTTTTATTACCTACTTCATTAGATTATGATGCAATAGCTAATTTAGCAACAGAAGCTAGAATTAAACTTAAAAAGTACCAACCCTCTACTTTAGGACAAGCGCTTAGAATATCTGGAATTAATCCTTCAGATATTGAAATGATTTTGTACTATATTAATGTAACTAGTAAAATAAAAAAATAAGATTATTTATTCTTATAATATAATTAATTAACATTATGAAAGAAATAAATAAAATTACTCCAATTGAACAAGATTTTGCCAAATGATATACTGATGTTATTTTAAATGGTAAATTAATTGAATATGGACCTGTAAAAGGGACAATTATTTTTAGACCAAATTCATATGGTATTTGAGAAAATATTCAATTAAATTTAAACCAAATTTTTAAAAAATTAAATATTGAAAATGTGTATTTACCAATGTTAATTCCTTCTTCACTTTTTGAAAAAGAAAAAGAACATGTTGAAGGTTTTGCTCCTGAATTAGCTACTATTACAAAAGTTGGTAAAAAGGAATTATCAGAAGATATTTACATTAGACCTACATCTGAAGTTCTTTTTGCAAATTATTTTAAAAAAATAATTGATTCTTACAAAGATTTGCCAATTTTAAATAATCAATGAGCTAATGTTCTTCGTTGAGAAAAAACTACTAATCCTTTTTTAAGAAATTCAGAATTTTTATGACAAGAAGGTCACACATGCCATAAAACTTCAGATGAAGCAATTGAATTCACTAAAAAAATGTTAAATGTTTATAAAACTTTTTTAAAGGAATTTTTAGCAATACATGTTGTGGATGGAATAAAAACAAACTTAGAAAAATTTTCTGGTGCAGAAATGACTTATACTATAGAAGCAATGATGAAAGATGGCAAAGCCTTACAATGTGGAACTTCACATTATTTCGGTCAAAATTTTTCTAAAATATATGAAATTGATTTTAAAAACGAAAATAATCAAAAAGAATTTGTTTTTCAAAGTTCATGAGGAATTTCAACAAGATTAATTGGGGCCATTATTATGAATCATGGTGATAATAGAGGAATTATTATTCCACCTAAAATTGCTCCTATTCAAGTAATAATTTTAAATATATATTCTAATGATGAAATAGTAAATCAAAAAATAGAACATCTTTCTAATACTTTAAAAAATAGCCTAGCTAATTTAAGAGTCAAAATTGATAATAGTGATAAATCATATGGATATAAAATTGCTCAATCAGAAATTGAAGGAATTCCGATTAGAATTGAAATTGGGAAAAGAGATTTAGAAAACGGAAAAATTACTATTGTAAAAAGAAATGATTTACTAAAAGATTTTATTGCAATTGAAGATGATATAAATAAAATTGTTAATTTTAAACTAAATGAAATTCATAATGAATTATATGAAAATTCAAAAAATAGAATTATTGAAAACACTATTGAAGTTAAAACATATGATGAATTCAAAAAGCAAATTGAACAAAAAAAATTCATAAAAATTTTTTTAAGTGATGATGATAATTTTGAAAATAAAATTAAAGAAGAAACTGGCGCTACTTCTAGATGTATTTTAAATGAAAATAAAATTGAAGGAAATTGCCTATTTTCTAATAACAAAACTAAAAGAATTGTAATTTTTGCAAAATCATATTAATGTAAATGGTATAATTAATAATAGTTAAAAAAAGGAAGTTTAATATGATACATTATCTTAAAAAAAATGAAAACTTGGAACAAATGATAGAAAAAAGTAATTTTTCTTTTGTTACATTTAGTTCTAAAACATGTGGGCCATGTTTAATGTTAGAACCAGTTTTAATAGATGTAGCCAATGACAAAAAAATAAACTTATTTATAGTTGATATTCAAGAAAATCGTGAATTAAGTGAAAAACACGACATACAAGCCACACCTACTATTAAAATTTATAAAAAAAATAAATTAGTTGCAACAGAAGTTGGTTATTTCCCATATGAGAATTGAGTTGAAATAATTGAAAATTTCAATAAATAATAAACTAATTCACCCAGATGCTATTTTTCTTGATTTAGACGGAACAACTCTTGATCTTAAAAAACACGGTATTTCAAAAGAAAATATTCAAGCAATAAGAGAAGCTTCTAAAAATTCATTAATAGTTATATCGACGGGTAGATCATATAATAAAAAAGTAAAAGAATTAATGCTTTTACTAGATTTAAAATATGCGATTTGTCAAAATGGAGCTTATATTATTGACATTGAAAACAATGAGAAAAAAATTTTAGACATTTATATTGAAAAAGAAGAAGTGGAAGAAATTTGGAAATTTGCTAAAAAAAATAACTTAGTAATGTTGGTCAATTCTGAATATAAACTTTATTCTAGAAGGAAAATTTTATTTTTAGCAAGATTATTTAATAAGACAAAATATAAAAAATATAGTGATTTTAATTTCGGACAAAAAATTCATAAAATTGTTTTAGCTGGTCCTTTTAGAAAAAAAATATTTAAATATTATAATGAAATCAAAGAAGAAATACCTAATCTATCTTATTCAATATCTGGAAGAGATTACATTATTGAAATAACACATGAAGATGCAAGTAAGGGTATTGCGGCTGATTTTTTATGTAATTTATTAAATTTAGATGCTTCTAAATCAATACATATTGGAGATTCTTTAAATGATTCTTCTACTTTATCTTTTCTTGGTGCCCTTATTGCTATGGGCAATGCCTCAAAACATCTTAAAAAAATTGCTACTCATATTGGTGTTAAAAATAAAAAAGGTGGTTTATCAAAAGTTTTAAATGGTGCTTTTACAAAAAATGATTATAATTTATAATATTATTAAAATGGTACCATAGCCAAACGGCCAAGGCATGGGTCTGCAACACCCTGATTACCGGTTCGAATCCGGTTGGTACCTCCAGTGCGCCCGTAGCTCAATTGGATAGAGTGTTTGGTTACGGCCCAAGAGGTTGAGGGTTCAAGTCCTTCCGGGCGCGCCATATAATTTTTATTACCATTTTTCAAGAAATTACTCTTTTTTAGTTTTAAAACTAAATTCATTTTTATCAATATCTTTATTATCTTTTAAAAATTTAATAATTTTTTCTACCTCATTTTTGTCAAAGAAATGATTTTCTTTGACAATAATTTCTCCTAAAATAGCAACATTTTCATAAATAATGTCTTCAATTTCTTTTGAATATCATTTTTTGGCATTTTCATAAAATTCATTATGATCAACAATACTAAAAAATTTATTTGGATATTTTTTAATATCTAAATCAAAATCAATATATTTAATAGTATCATCTTCTAAAATAAATGGAGAAGCCATATTTACATAATAATGGTATCCATCTTCCTTTAAGTTTAAAGTATAGTTAAAAAAAAATTTCTTAGAAAAAAATCACAAGGTTGGACTGGAAATAATTCATTTTTGCTTTGTAATTTCTTTTACCTTAGTTTTGTACAACAATAAAACTGTATAGCTATCGTTTTCTAAAATTTTCTTGGCACCATTTCATTGGCGATATAGTGTCCCATCATATTTATAAGCTTGAACGTTTAAAAAGAGTGATGTTTTATTCATAATATTATTAAATTATATTTTATAATTAAATAATATATTTTAATAATATTAAATAAATAAAGATTTTAAAGAGGTATTTATGGAAAATAAACACTTAAAGCAAAAAATGCTAAATTTAGTTACATTTAATAGTAAAGATAGAGCAATTGTTACTAAATTAAATTCTAATGAAGTAATTAATCCACTCTCTTATTTCCAAGAATTGGATTTAAAAAATTTATTTGAAAAACAAAAAGCTGTTCCAATAAGTGAAAATAATTGACTTAATACACAAAAAGAATTAGAAAAATGTAGCTCTTATAGAAGTTTTCAAAATAAATTAGATGAGCGAAATTTATTTTTACCTAAAATTAAAATTAATTCCTTAATTAGAAATTTTGCAGCAAATCAAAAAAATGCCATAACCTATTTAAATGAAAAATATTCAAAAATTGATATAAGAATGGAAAAAATTAACAATCTAGCAAAAGCAAAAGAATTTGATTCTGGAGAATGATTTTTTTATTTATGTAGATATTTTTTAGTTGGATCATTACCAAATTCAAAAGAAATTATTAAGGCTCCATTATTTTTTCAACCAGTTTTTTATAATAATAAAAAGAAGGAATTGGAAATTAAAGAAAATGAGGAATGAAAAATTAATGAAAAATTAATTGTTCATTTAATCAAATCAGAAAATAAAAAAACAAAACTATTAGCTAAATGAAATGAAATTGAAAATATTAATGAGGCTTTAATTTTTCTAAACAAGGAATTTGATTTAAAATTAAATATTGAAAATAAGATTATTGATTTTATAAATGAAGATGTCATTGAAATTAAAAATAGATTAAAAAATAATCTCATAATAGAAGATAGTTTTATTTTAGGCTTAATAATACCTAGTGGTGGAAAATTAAAACAAGATTTAAGTAATATTATTGAATTAGATGTCGATATTTTTGACGATTTTGCTAAAAAAGAAGATATTTTAGTAGAAGAATTATTACTAGATGAAAATAAAGAAATAATTCAAATTTCCCCATTAAATTTTTCGCAATTATTAGCTCTTTATGGTTCTTTAGAAACTAACACTATTATTCATGGACCTCCAGGAACTGGAAAATCTGAAACAATTGCTAATATTTTAGCAAACATTTTGACTCAAAATAAAACTGCTTTAATGGTTTCTGAGAAAAAAGCTGCTTTAGATGTGCTTATTGACCGTTTAGGTCCTTTACGTGATTTTGGAATTTTTTTCCAGGATTCTACTCATTCACAAGATAAAAAAATATTTTTTGGAACAATTCAAAAATTAGAAAAAATTTATAAAGAAAATAAAAATAATTATGATATTGATTATCAATATCATAGTAATATTTTTAAAGAAATAAATGTTAAACATCAAAAAATAATGGATGCTTGAAAAATTTTAAATCAGATGAAGGATTGAAGGATTGAAAATTTTGACTATAATGATTATTTATATTGGAAAAACAAAAATCTAAATCTTGATGTATACCATGAAATTATTAATAATGAAATTTATAAATTAACTAAAAAAGATTTTTTTTCAATTAAATCTTTAATTAATTTTCTTCAAAATAATAATCTCTTAAACAAGAATGAGTACACTAATTTCCATACACAAATGGAAGAAAAATACAAGAAATTTTATAAAAATTTAGAATATATTAACAAATATTGAACTAAATTTGACATAAAATGATTATCTATTTTAGAAATAAAAGAGATTGAAAATGCCCAACCAGATATCGATTTTTTGTTTAAAAAACATCATGGTTTTAACGAAATTTTTCAAGAAGATCTCTTCTATTTTGAAAATAATTTGGAAAAATATAACGAATTAAAAACATTTGCTAGAAATATTAATATTGATGAAAAATACATTAATCAACTTTTTTCTAATAATTCCTTTATTAAATTAGACAATGAATTGAAACAACATAGTTTTATATCTCGCAATAAAATAATAAGTAGGTGATTATTAAATAATGAAATTGGCGCTCCAAAAGCCTTTCAAAAAACAGTTGATGATTGAAAAAAAATTGATTCTATTTTTCAAAAAAGTCAGGAACTACATTTTATTTATAATGAAATATTTGAAATTTATTTACAAAATATAAATGTTTTAAAACCAATTAATGTCTTATTTTATTTGAATAATTTTTTATTTGAAAAATATGTAACTACTTTTATTGAAAATGACTGAATTAAATTTGGAATTAATTTACCTATAATAATTTCTAAGTATAAAATTGAATTTGATCAAATTGAAATATCAAATAAAATTCATCTTTTTGAAACAAAAATATTAAGTCCTGAAAATCAAAATTTATTGCAAAAATATTTAGATTTAAAAAATGAAATTGATCAACACAAAAAGATCGATTGAAAATTAATTAATGAAAATATTTATCAATTACAACTAAATAAATGAACTAAAAAAATTGATGAAAGTATTTTAAAAGAAGATATCATGGAAATATTTAGAATTTCTAATTTAAAAAGATATCCTAAAATTAAACCTTTTATTAGAAAACATTTTAAATCCTTAATGGAACTTTTCCCTATTTGAATCTCTAAACCAGAAGATGTAGCTGATGTATTGGAATGTGAAGAAGGAATTTTTGATTATGGAATTTTTGATGAAGCTTCTCAAATGTTTTTAGAAAGAGCTTTTCCAATTTTATATCGAACCAAAATTAAAATTGTAGCCGGAGATGAAAAACAATTAAAACCATCATCATTTTTTGTCTCAAGAGTTGACGAGGAAGAAAATGAAGATGAAGATGATATTTTTGAAATTGATTTTAATAATGCAAATTCACTTTTAACAAGAGCTGTTATGTCTGGTTGAAATGAGATATTATTAAATAATCATTATCGTTCTGTTTCACAAGATTTAATAGAATTTTCTAATTTATTTATTTATGATGGAAAATTAAATATTGCAAGTATTAATAAAGATCTTGATGCTATTCCTTTAGAAGTAATTAATGTAGAAGGTTTTTTTGAAAATGGAATTAATAAAGTGGAGGCTGAAAAGGTAATTAATGTTCTGGAAGAAAATATAGATAAATATCATAAGATATTGGTTATTACATTCAATATCCCACAAAGTTTATATATTAAATCCCAACTAGATAAAAATAAAAATGCTAATATTAGAAAAAAACTAAGTGATAATTTATTAGTAGTTACTAATTTAGAAAATGTTCAAGGAAATGAAGGGGACTTAGTAATTATTTCTATTTCATATGCTAAAAATCCAGAAACTTATAAATTAAGAAATTCTTTTGGACCTCTAAATATGGAAGGTGGTAAAAATAGATTAAATGTTGCTCTTACAAGAGCTAAAACTAAAATGGTTGTTATCAAATCTTTTATGGCCATAGAAATGGCTCCAAGTATGAGTAATGAAAATGCCCAATGTTTTAAAGAATTTATTAATTATTGTGATTTAGCAATGACAAAAAATAAAGAAATCGATGAGACTATGAATTTTGAAAAGAATTTTGAAAAAGAAATTTATTCTGAAATAGATAAATTAATTCAAAAAAATAATAATTATAAAATAATTACTAATTTTAAAATTGGCTCTAAAATTCTAGATATTGCTATTTTTGATTTAAAAAAGAAAAACATTAAAATTGGTATTTGTTTTGAAAATTGAAATAATAATAATGTAAATCCATTAGCAACTTTTGATAACAAAGAATTTATTGAATCAAGAGGATATATTATTTATGAAATATCTGAAATTAAATGATGATTAGAAAAAGCTAAAATCATTCAAGAAATAGCTAAAAAAATCTAATTTTTATTACATTAGAATATTTTTAAAATATATTCTAAGTGCTGAAACAACTTCTTTAGAAATAGGGGCAATAGGATTTGCTTTTTCTATTTTATAAAAATTCAAAGCAATTTCATCTGGAAGATTAGTTTCTTCATCTAAAAAATAAAATTCTTCGATAAAATCATACTCACCTTTAGAAGTAGGGGTATAATTCACATAATCAAAATTAGCCATACTTGCTACTTTATCATAATCAAATTCATCTAAATCAGTTGTTAATAAATCTACTAATTCTTCTTTAGTATTAAATTTACCATCAAATAATGAAGTTTTTACATCTTTTATTAAATTATTTTTATCTTCTTTAGAAATAGAGTTTGAAACCACAAAAGCATCTAAAATAGAAAGAGAATTAGTTGGTCTTATCATTTTAATAGTTCCTTGAGTAACTGTAGAAAAATTATCCTCTGAATAATATGCATCTAGCGCGTCTCCATTATAAAGATAAGCTACTTGAATAGAATTATCTGGATTAATAACATTTTGCAATAATACATCTGAATCAGTTTCGAAAATATTATGTTGAGAATCATTAATATTATATGATGTTCCTTGTTTTAAAATGTTTGCAAAATTATTAACTAGAGTTTTGTAATTATTATTTGTAATTTGGGTAGAAATATTTTGTTCCTTTTCAAAACCGACAATAGCATTTTCAATTTTATTATTAGTTCATGAAAAAATTTTTGCCTTATTTTCTTGAAAAATTTTAAGGATATTTTCATGGGTTAACGGAGTTGTACTAAAATCAATTTCTTCTTTTTGAATTTTATTAGTGTTATAAGCAAAAACTTTATTATTAATAAAATAAGGAATTACATATTCATACATTTTATCATCTTTTCCATCATGATCATTATCTACCCCTTTAAGAAATTGATCATAATATGATAATTGATCATTAACAACTTTTGTATAAAAATCTCTAGGATCTTCAATATCAAAATTATTTTTAAAATCAATTTTTTGGATAGTATTGTTCTTGATTAAATTAACAATAGCATAATCTGAAGTTACTCCTCCAATAGCTTTATTATTTTCAATAGCATATTCAAAATCTTCCACAGATTTATATTCTTTATAAGAATAATTTTTTTGAATTTTAGAAATTTGAATCGGATTTACATATTGAGCATAATTATAAATTGCCGGTTTATAAGGATTAGCCATTTTAAAAGATATTGTTACTACAAAAATTACAACAATTATAAATGGTAAAATAAGAATTTTAAATAAATTTTTCATATTAAATTCTTTTTCTTTCTTGCTTATTTTTCTTAATAAAATAAACAATGTTTCCAATAAAAATTATGACAATAAAAATAGATCCTAATGCTAATGCTCATGACTTAAAATTACCCTGATATAATTCTGTTCCAACAGTTTCCATATTAGATACAATTCTTGTAATAATAAAATCATCAAAAGATAAAATAATAGAAATAATTAAGGTAAAGTTAATAGAAGATAACATATAAACAAAGTAAGTTTTAAATCAAGTTTTAATAACGGGATATCCTAAATCATAACTAGCTTCAAACATAGTTTTTTTAAATTTTTCGCTTTTAGGATACATAATTAAAACCCCATATGGTAAAATCATAACCACATGAGAGATAACTGCATTCCAAAACCCTTCTTCATTAGAAGTTAATGAACCAAAAGCTAAACCAAAAAAACTTACTAAAGAAATTCCGATAATAATATCGGGTAAAACCATAGAAATATTTGATGAAATATTTTTAACAACTTTAATAGTTTTGTTTTTTTGTTTTCAAATACTAAAAACTGTTAATAAAGATAAAATAATAACAATAAAAGAAACCACAATTGCTAAAATAGTAGAATTCATAAAAGAGAACATAATCTCAGAAGAAAAAAGATCACGATAAGCATCTCAACTAAATCCATTTCATGAACTAAAATTAATATATCCTTTTGAAGAAGAAGCGTTAAAAGAAAAAATAAACATAAAAAATAAGGGTAAATAAAATAATAATAATATTATTAAAATATAACCTTTTTTAAAAAATTCACTAATCTTATTCATCAATTCCTCCTTTTATTTTCCGATAAATTAGTGGAATCAAATTAATTAAAAAATAAATAGATCCTATCACTAAAAGAGAAATTAAAATAATAGTAGATGCTTTATGCATATCAAAAGGATTAGAAGGATTGGCTAAATCATTAATAATATTACCAATCATTTGATTTTGTTCAGAATTAATTAATAATTTATCAGAAACTGCAACTGACATTACAGAAAGCAAAAAAACAATGGTTATTCCAGAACAAATTGCTTTTAATCCATAAGGAATAATCACTTTAATAAAAGTTTGAACTTTAGTATAACCCAAATCCTCAGAAGCATGAATAATGTTTTTTGGCATATTAGAAAAAACATTATATAAGGGGATAATCATAAATGGTAAATTTAAGTAAACTAAACCGCTTATCAGAAAAAAAGAATTATCAAGTGAGCGCTCATCAAAAATAAAAGTAAAAAAACCTTTTAAAGCTAATATTTTAACTAATGTAAACATAAATAATGGAGCTAAAATTAGTGATAAAAAAACGCTTCTAATTGCTTTATTTCTTGTTTGAGATAATATGTAAACATAGGGCATAGAAATTAAAAAACATATTAACGAAGTAATAAGCGCTATTCCGATAGATTTAAAAAATATTCCTCAAAAACTAACATCTTTCAAAATCTCATTAGAATCATAATCACCTGAAGATGATTCTATTGGAACAAAAGATGTAACAATGATTAAAGTTAATGGAGCTAAAATAAATACAATAAAAAATACTAAATATGGTAAAAATAATAGTAATCTTTTATTAGAAAAAATATTATTAATTTTGTTCATTAGTTTCTTCCTCCTTTATTAATTCCTCTTTAGGCATTAAATGCATAGACTCAACATCTCATGTTAAATAAATTTTTTCATTTTCTTTATAATTTCTTGAAGTCTCAGCATAAATAATTCCAAATTTAGTCTCAATACTACACATATAATAACTCCCTTTATAAATAGAATTTAATAATATCCCACTTATGATCCCTTTTGATTTATGAATTTCAATATCTTCAGGTCGAATTAAAATATCAACTGCATCTCCAACATTGAAGCGATATTTTTCATCTCATATTTTTAACTTTTTATTAAAAAGCATGATTTCATTTTCAGATATTAAAACAGATTCAAATAAATTACAATCACCAATAAATTTGGCTATTCATTTATTTTTAGGATAATCATAAATTTCTCTAGGTGCTGCAAATTGCTCTACTTTTCCATCTTTAATAATAGCTATTTTATCTGATAATTCTAAAGCTTCTTCTCGATCATGTGTTACAAAAATAAAAGTAATATTTAATTTTTTTTGGATTTCTATTAATAATAATTGCATTTTTTTTCTTATATTAGCATCTAAGGCTGATAAAGGCTCATCCAATAAAAGAATTTCGGGTTCTACAGCAATAGCTCTTGCCAAAGCAACTCTTTGTTTTTGTCCTCCAGATAAAACATCAATTGATTTTTTTTCATACCCTTCTAATTCCACTAAGGAAAGGGCTTCAAACATAAATTTATTCAACTCTTCTTTTGTAATTTTTCTTGTTAAATAATGTTTTTCAAATTTAGCCATTTCTTGTGATTTATAAGTTTCTCAATAAGAATATTTAAAATCAGAATCATCCAATCAATTTTGAATTTTTTTTCTAGTTTTTTTATGAAGACGTTTTTTGGTTAAATCTTTAATATATTGTTCTTGGATTTTATCCAATTTTTTCATTTCTATTTTTGCTTTTTTATCTCATTTTTTCTTTTTTAAGTCATAAATTTTTCAAATTTTTTCATCAATTTCATCTTTTGATTTTGCAAATCTTCTTAACTTTAAACCATACTTAATATTATTTTCAACTGAAAGATGGGGAAATAAAGCATAATCTTGAAAGATAGTAGATGTTTCTCTTAAATGGGCAGGTAAATCTTTAATATCTACATTATTAAATTTAATCTCGCCCCTAGTAGCTCATTCAAAACCGCCAATTAATCGTAATATTGTTGTTTTCCCAGAACCTGAAGGACCAAGAAGGGTAATAAATTCTCCTTTTTGAATTGATAAATTAATATCATTCAAAACAACTTTGTCCTCAAATTCTTTAACTATATTTTTTAATTCAATTATTGGTTTTGACATCTCACGCCCTTTCTTTTCTTTTCATAGTATTGAAATAATATTATATAAAATATAAATGATTATTTTAAAGAATATTTGGGAATTTTTTTTAAATAAAAATAAAAATTAATATATATATAATATATATTGACATATTTAAAAATGATTTAGGTGGAGATAATATGAATATTGAAGAAAAATGTATTAATGCTATAAGATATTTAGGCCTTAAATCTATCCAAGCTGCAGGTGGTGGTCATGTTGGAATGACAATATCAGCATCACCAATTACCTTTACTCTTTTTACTAAATTTATTAGCATTAATTCTAATAATGGAAAATGAATAAATCGTGATCGTTTTATTCTTTCTGGAGGTCATGGTTCTATGAGTGTTTATCCTATTTTTCATTTAGCTGGCTTAATGAATCTGGATGAATTAAAAAATTTTAAAAAAGAAAATTCTAAAACACCAGGTCATCCTGAATATGAAAATAAAATAGATAATTTTATTGATGCTTCAACTGGGCCTCTAGGGCAAGGATTTGCTATGGGTGTAGGAATGGCGATTGCTGAAAAACATTTATCTAATAAAACTAAAAAAAAATTCCCAAAAATATTTAATCACTACACTTATGTTGTAGTAGGAGATGGTGATTTACAAGAAGGGATAACTTATGAAGCCGCAGCTATTGCTGGTAAACATCAATTAAATAAGTTAATAGTTTTACATGATTCTAATAAATATCAATTAGATTCTTCAGTAGCTAAAGTTTCAAATGAAGATTTAAAAAAACGTTTTGAATCTGTTAATTGATTTTACCAAAAAACTTCTAATAAACCACATGATATTGAAAGAGCTATTAAAAATGCTCATGATTCTAATTTGCCTTCCTTTATTGAAGTCGATACGATTATTGCAGAATCTTTAGATATTCAAAATTCCAATAAAGGTCATCACGGAATTATCACCGATATAGAATTAGAAAAATTCAATAACCATTTTAAAACTGATTTTAAAGATTGAAAAATAGATGAAGAAATTTATACCTATTTTAGAACTAATGTTAACAATCGTGGTTTATTTGAATTTAATAATTGAATTAAAGAATGTAAAAATTACCAAATGCAAAATTTAGAAGAATTTAATAAAATTCAAAAATGAATTGAAAATAATGAAGATTATGAAAAATATTTTAATATAGATAAAATTAAAAAAAGCAATCAAGCAACTAGAGTTTATTTAAAAGATTTTATTGAAAATATAGATAAAGAAATTCCAAATATTATTTCTTTATCAGCGGATGTTGCTTCTTCTTGTAATTTATTAATAGGTGATAAAAGTTTTGAAGAAGAAGGTAATTCTTTTTATGTTGGAATTAGGGAATTTGCAATGGGAGCAATTTCTAATGGTATTAATTTACATGGTGGATTAAAAGTTATTTCTGGAACTTTTTTAGTTTTTGCAGATTATTTAAAAAGCGCAATTAGATTAGGGGCAATGATGAAAATCCCAAATATTTTCTTCTTCACTCACGATTCTTATCAAGTAGGTGGAGATGGTCCTACCCATCAACCATATGATCAAATACCAATGCTAAGAGCAATTGAAAACGTTTTTGTTCATAGACCATGTGATGAAGTAGAATTTAGACAAGCTATAATTGAAGCATTTAATTCAAAAGATAAAACCCATATCATCATATTAACAAGACAACCTATTCCTTCATATAAACTTGATAGAAATATTGATGGTTTGAAAAAAAATGGTTTATATGTCTTAAAAGATGTTGAAAATCCTGATTTTGTTATTGCAGCTAATGGTTCTGAAGTACAAATTGCTTTGAAAATAGCTGAGGAAATACCAAATACTAAAGTTATATCTGTGCCTTGTTTAGAAAAAATAAATAATTTAAATGAAATAGAAAAAGAAAATTTATTTAATGCTAAAAAAGCACTATTAACTATGGAAGCAACCGCAGATTATAAATGACTGTTATTAAATAGAAAAGGACAAAAAAATCTTCATATTGGCGCATTTGAATTTGGTAAATCTATGGATGGAGAAATCCTTTATAAAAAGAAGGGTTTTAATGTTGAAAAAATAATACATTACCTAAAAAATAATATTTAATTAAGCTTTTTCATATATAATTATTTGATAAGAAATAAAAAAATGGAGAAAAAAAATGGGAATATTAGATAAATTTAAAACTATGACTATGACAACAAAAAATAATGGTTTAGTAAATGCAAAAGAAATAGTTAAAAAGGCTTATGAAGGAAAATATGCTGTTCCTCATATTAATATTAATAATTTAGAATGAACAAAAACAGTTTTATTAGCTGCTGAAGAAATGAAATCACCAATTATTTTAGGTACTTCTGAAGGTGCTGTAAAATATATGGGTGGATACCATGTTGTTTATGGAATGGTAACTGGATTAATTAAAGATTTAAAAATAACTGTTCCAGTTGTTTTACATTTAGATCATGGATCAAAAGAAGGTGCAATTAAAGCTTTAGAAGCTGGTTATACATCTGTTATGTACGATGGTTCTCATGAAAAATTTGATGTTAATTATAAAAATACTCAAGAAGTAGTGGAATTAGCTAAAAAATATAATGCATCTGTAGAAGCTGAAGTAGGTTCTATTGGTGGAGAAGAAGACGGAATCATTGGTGAAGGGGAAATTGCAAGTGCAGATGAAGCTTTAAAAATGAAAGAATTAGGTATTGATTTTCTAGCTGCTGGAATTGGAAATATTCATGGACCATACCCTTCTACATGAAAAACTCTAAATTTTGATGCTCTTAAAAACTTATCACAAACTGTAGGAATTGGAATGGTATTGCATGGTGGATCAGGTATTCCTAAAAAACAAATTACTAAAGCTATTTCTCTAGGAATATCAAAAATTAATATTAATACAGAATTGCAACAATCAAATGCTGCTGGAATTAAAAAATTTGTTATCTCTGGTGAAATTGATAAAGGTAAAAACTTTGATCCAAGAAAATTATATGCTCCAGGAATTGAAGCAATGCGTAAAACTGTAATTGAAAAAATAAAAGAATTAGGATCTGAAAATAAAAAATAAATTTTCATTAAAAAAAATTTTTATATTATTTACTTTTTTAAGTATTGGTTTTGTTTTTAATTCTTGTAATTTTTATACTCAATCACAATATGATAAAAATCAAAAAACTATTTTAATTGATAATATTTATGATGGGGATACTTTTTATGATAATGAAAAAAATTCTTATCGTTTAATAGGAGTAAATGCACCTGAAATCAAAAATAACTCTAATAATTATCTAAGAAATTTTTATGCTTTTGAAGCTAAAAATTTTTTATTTAATTTAATTTATAAAAAAATCATAAAAATTAATTATTTCAAAAAAGATTATTACAAAAGAAATTTAATTGAAGCTTATTTTAATAATGAAGATATTGGGGAAAAATTAATCCAATCAGGTCTTGCAAGAGTGGAATTTATTTCTAATAATAAAGATGATTACTATTATTATAATGAAGAGTATTATCATAAATTATTAAGAGCTGAAAATCAAGCCAAGAAAAACAAAAATGGTATTTGAAATTACGATTTTTATACAATTCAGAAAATTTTCTCAAGAAAATAAAATAATCTAATTGTTTAAAATAGGTTATTTTATTTTGGTTAGCTCTTTTTCTTTTAATGCTAATTGCATTTTATAATTTGAATATTTATCTTCTTCCATAGCAATTTTTTCAGCAGTAGCTTTTTTTAAGAAATTTTCATTTTTAATAATTTTTTCAGACCTTGCTACTTCTAGTTTTAAGATGTTAATTTCTTTTTCCAATTTTAAAATTTCTTCTTGCAAGTCCTCTTTTGAATAAAAAATATAAAAATTTTCACTTAACATTTTGATATTGCTATCAAAATCTTTCTTTTGTAATTTTGCATTTGCTAGTTTATTAACTATTTCAACTATTAAATTTTGATCACTATAATTTTCAAGATAATAATTAATAATAATATTTTTACCAATATTTTTATCTTCACGATATTTTCTAATTAAAGTAATAATATTAATAGCTTCATCAATATGAGCAGTATTAGGATAAAATTTAAATGAATTTTTTGTTTCTTCAAGAAGTTCTTTTTGATTAATTTTTCAATATAATTCATCACTTAAAAATGGTAGAAAGGGATGAATCATAATTAATAATTTAGATAAAATTTGAATGGCATTTTTTTTATTTGATCTTGCTTTAGAAAATTCAATATATCAGGAAGAAAAATCAAGATAAATAAATTTATAAATATCTTTTCCAATAATAGTAAATTCATATTTTTCAATATTTTTTTCAATAGATTTTTCTAATTCAAATAATTTATTAGATATTCATTTATCAACAACACTCATCTCGTGATTATTATCTTCTTCCATAGATAAAATAAATCGAGTAATATTTCATAATTTATTACATAAAGCTCAAGCCATACTTATTTTTTCTCTATTAAAATTAATATCTTGGCCAGGTGTGGAATTGGTCAATAAAAATCAGCGTAATGCATCAGAGCCAAATTCATCAATAACATCCATTGGATCAATTCCGTTCCCTAAAGATTTAGACATTTTTTTACCATTTTCATCTCGAATAAGTCCATGAATTAAAACATTTTGAAAAGGAATATTATTTTTAAATTCTAAAGAAAAAAAATACATTCGAGCTACTCAAAAGAAAATAATATCATAACCTGTTACTAATAATGAAGTTGGAAAAAATCTATTTAATAATTCATTATTATTTGGTCAACCTAAAAAAGAAAAGGGGGCTAAACCTGAAGAGAATCAGGTATCTAAAACGTCTTCATCTTGTTTTCACTTAATTCCTGGAGAATCAATTTGCACTTTAATTTCATCTTTGTAATATCAGACAGGAATACGGTGTCCTCATCATAATTGTCTTGATAAAGTTCAGTCATGAGCATCTTCCATTCATTTTTGTAATATTTTTTCAAATCTATTAGGATAAAATTTTACTTTATCATGGTCTTTTAAAGAAGATAATACTAATTTAGAAAAATGCTTCATTTTTAAAAATCATTGTTCTTTAACAAGCACTTCTACTACTGTTGAACTTCTTTGAGAAATTCCAATAGAATTTTCAATTTCTTCTTCTCTTTCAACAAAATTATGTTTCTTTAAATAATCAATAATTTTTTCGCGCGCTTCAAAACGATCTAATCCTTGAAAATTTAGGGCTAATTCATTCATTTTACCATCTTCATTAATACACTCTTTAATAATTAAATTATTTTTTAAAATAATATCAATGTCATTAATGGCATGAGCTGATACTTTCATAAAACCTGAGGCAAAATCTTTTTTTATATAATTATCACTAATAATAGGAATTAATTCACTAGTTAAAGGATTAATAACTTTTTGATTTAAAAATATTTTTTTATCTCTATCTTCAGGATTAAAAGCAACAGCAACATCTGAAAAAATTGTTTCAGGTCTTGTTGTGGCTATAATAATATAATTTTTTTTATCTTCTAAAAAATATTTTAAATAATACATTTTAGATTTAGTTTCTTGATTTTCAACTTCAATATTGGAAATAGCAGTTTTTAATTTTACATCTCAATTAATAGCCTTTTTACCTTTGTAAATTAGACCTTTATTATAAAGATTAATAAAAACCTCATTAACAGCCTCATTTGCTTTAGAGTCTAAAGTAAAACGTTCATTAGAATAATCAAGTGCTAAACCTAATTTAAATCACTGTTTTTTGATAATACTAGCATATTCATTTTTTCATTCAAAAGATTTTTCTAGAAATTTTTCTCGACCTAATTTAAATTTATCAATACCTTCATGAAAAAGTTTTTCTTCAATTTTAGATTGAGTGGCAATTCCGGCATGATCCATAGCAGGCAAAAATAAAACATCATATCCTTGCAATTTTTTATAACGAATAATAGTATCTTGAATATATCCGTCTCAAGCATGACCTAAATGTAATTTACCAGTAACATTAGGTGGTGGTAAAATAATAGAAAAAGGTTTTTTCTTTTTATCATGTATTGAAAAATATTCCTTATTAATTCATTTTTGGTTCTTATTTAATTCAACAATCTGGTGATTATATTTTTTATCCATTTCCATAGTACTTATAAATTATAAAAAATAATTATAAATATCCCTTAATTTCATCAACTTTATTTAATTGTTCTCAAGGTAAATCTAAATCATCACGACCAAAATGACCATAAGTGGCTGTCGGTAAATAAATTGGTCTTTTTAAATTCAAAGAGCTAATAATTCCAAAAGGACTTAAATCAAAAACATTTTCAATAATTTTTTTGATCTGATTAAGTGGAATCTTTTCACTTCCAAAAGCTTCTATTTCAATAGAAATAGGATCTACCATCCCAATAGCATATGAAATTTGAATCTCTAATTTATCAGCAACTTTGGCAGCTACTAAATTTTTAGCAACTCAACGAGCTGCATAAGCGGCAGAACGATCTACTTTTGTAGGATCCTTTCCACTAAAAGCTCCTCCACCATGATGGGCACTGCCACCATAAGTATCAACAATTATTTTTCTTCCAGTAAGACCTGTATCTCCAATGGGTCCTCCTATAGTAAATTTACCAGAAGGATTTATAATAATACGATAATTGTCATTATTAAAATATTCTTGAATAATTGGTTTAATAACATGGATAGTTAAATCATCTTTTAATTGTTTTTGTAAGTAAGCTTCATCATGTTGAACCGACATTAAAACTGTATCAATTTGAGGATTATTATCAGCATCATAAACTAATGTAACTTGTGATTTCATATCAGCTTTAATTAAAGGAAGAATTTTCTTAATCCTTAATTCTTCAGCCTTTTTAACTAATTTATGAGCAATTGTAATGGCAAGTGGCATATATTCTTTAGTTTCATTAGTGGCATATCCAAAAATAATTCCTTGATCTCCGGCTCCAATGTGTGTGGAATCAATATCAACACTTTTTGCTATTTCAATAGATTGTTTATTAACATTTGATAAAATTGAAAAATCATTTTCATTATAACCTAATTCACTTAAAACATCCCAAGCAGTAGCTACTACATCCACATAAGAGCTAGTAGTTAATTCTCCACCAATGATAATTAAGCGATTAGAAGCCATAACTTCAATTGCAACTTTAGCATTAGGATCTTGTGATAAAACCTTATCTAAAATAGAATCAGATATTTGATCACAAATTTTATCCGGATGTCCTTTACCAACAGATTCAGAAGTAAAATATTTTTTCATATTAATTTAAATAATAATATAAAAAAAATTATTTTTGTTTTTTCTTTTCCTCTTTTTCCAAATATTTTTTAATTTCTTTTTCTTCTTGCTCAGCAATTTTTCTCTCTTGATCTTTTATTTTCTTATTTTCTTTAAAAATTTTAGCTTGCTTTTTATTTTCTTCTTTTTCATATTTTGCTTTAGCTTTTAAAAATTTTTTTTCTTTTTTTTCATTAGTACTATTTCTAAACTCATATTCTGGTTTTACAAAAGAAGAACGAACAATATCTTCTACTCTTTGAGCTAAAGCTGAGGAACTTTGATTAATAAAAGAAGATGGTGATAATTTTTTATGAAAAATTATTTCTACTTTTAATTTTTTATTTCTTTTTCAATCAAATCCTGTTACAGAATTATTAATAGTAAAAGGAATAATTGGGATAAATTCTTTTTGGGCAACTTTCATAGCTGCAGGTTTAAAAGCAGAAATACCACCTACTTTATTTCTTGTTCCCTCTGGAAAAATAGCTCCATATGTTTTATTTTGTTTTACAAATTTACCGAAATTATTATAGGTTTCTAATGATTTTCTTGGTTGATCTCGCTCAAGAAAAAAAACATCAATCATTTCTAAAGGTCATCTAGTCCCAGGATGATATTTTAATTCTTCTTTTGCTAAAAAAGTAATAATTTTATTCTTATCATCTTTTTCTTCAGTTTGTTTGGCTAAAGCAATTGCTAAAACTAATGGATCAGAATAATCTTGATGATTACCCATTAAAATTGCCGGTCCATTAGTTCCTAAATTTTCAAAACCCTTAACACTAATTTCCACTTTTAAAATTTTTAGCATATGGGCTATTTTTTTTACTAAATAATCATTTCTTCATTGAAGAGGATAACGTTCTTTATCGGCTCTTGATTTTAATGTGATTCTTTTACATTTTCTAGCTCTTGAATCAAATCATGGTTTTCATAAAATTGCATTATAGTTTTTTTTCATATGTTTAATAATTATAACAAAAGCAAATGGAAATGCATATTCTTAATATTTTATATTTATATATATTTAACTGCAGTCCCATAAATAGAAGTGCTCCCATTAGGAGTTGTAAAAATTCTCACAGACACAACAGCATCTGCTCCAATTTCTCTTGCATTTTCTTTTAATTTATTATGTGCTTTTTCAATTTCGGTTTTGGAAAAAATGCTCATAGTTCTATTAGCATTTATAAAACCAATGATTTGATATTTTTTTCCTGGAATATTTTCAGTAGTTGTAATAATCATATTTAATTCCTTTCTAAAAATTTAAACTATCTAAATTTTAAATCAAAACAAGAAAATTAGTTATTTTAAAATGTTTTCTTTTAAGACAAAAGCAATTAAAAAATCTCCTTCGTGAGAAGTGCTAATGTGAAAATTTTGAAAAAAATATTTATTATTGTTTTTATGAATGTCTATTTTATTAAATGAAGCAAAAGAATTATCTGCTTTAAAAATCGCCTCTTTAATGGCTCATCTTGTTGCTAAATAATAGGATTTATTTTCAATCTCTAAAAATTCTTGAAATTCATTTTCAGAAAGTATTTTTCTAGCAAAATTTTCATCTTTTTCTTTAAATCTAGAAATTGTTGTAATATCAACACCGATCATTATTTTAATAAATCCTTTATTCTTTTAGCTTCTTCTAAAGCTTCATCAATTGCTTGATCCATGTTTATATATTTAAATTTAGCTAATCTTCCAAGCATAAAAAGATTAGTATATTTTTGAGCATCCGTTAAATACTTTTGATATTTTTTTCTAGCCTCATCTGTTGCTAAAGGATAATAAGGTTCATTAAAATTTATATCATTTGGATGATAAGTACCTGGAAATTCTTTTGAAATAAAAGTATAACTTAAAGGTGGTTTTTCTGGATAGAAATTTTTAAATTCAGTAATTCTAGTCATAGTAGGATGGGCTGGATAATTGATAACTGCACATTCTTGAAAATTTTCTTGGTCTAACTTTGAAATTTCTATTTTCAATGAACGATAATCTAGAATACCATATTTATTATTAAATAAAACATCAATAGGACCAGTATATACTACCAAAACATTTTCTTGCCCATTAAAAATAACTTTATCTGAACTAAAACTAATAAATTTATTAGCATCAGAATTAGTAATTAATTTAATATTTTTATGATTTAAAATGTTTTTCACACTTTGTGTAAAACCTTCTTTTGGAACTCCTTCATAAGTATCAGTAAAATAACGATTATAATAAGACAAAATAACTGGTATTCTTGCAGTTACAGAACGATCAATTTCATTTGGTTTTAACCCTCACATTTTGGTAGTATAATTTTGGAAAATATTTTCATAAATAAAACTGGAAACTTTTTTTATTAAAGGATTTTTATTATTTTCTAATTCTAAAATAGGAACACTTGGCCTATTAGGATATTCTTCCAATAAAATTTTTTTAATCTCATCAGCTTCTTCTTGAAAACATATATCAATAGATTCAAAATTAAATGGGATTGGAATTAAATTATTTTTAACATATCCTTTAACTACATTTTTATATTCATTTAATTCTCAAAATTTATCAATAAAATCAATTACATTTTTTTTAGAAGTGTGAAAAATATGAGGACCATATTTTTGAATCAAAATATTTTCATTTTGATAATCATAAATATGTCCACCAACTTCACTTCTCTTTTCATGAATTTCAACTTCAAAATTATTTTCAGCCAAAACTCTAGCAAGAGTTGCTCCTGAAATTCCTGCCCCAATAATAACTATCTTTTTAATAATTTATCCTTACTTTAAAGAATTATTAAGTGGAATCATTTTTTGATTTTTTTCATTCATTTTTTTAATAATGGTTCCTTGTTCTTTAATGATTTCAATTAATTCTTTTATTTCAGGAATAAAATTAATAGAAGCTTTTTCTTCCTTATTTTTTTTACTCATTTGTGGAGGGATAAATTGAGGCATTGGCGGTGGAGTAGGCATTGGTTTTGGAGGTTTAATGGTTCCAGAAACTATAGAACCGCCATTTGTTTGAAATTGATTATAAATATAATTTTGCGATGGAATATTTCCATAATTAGGTTGATAAGTACTTACTTGAGATTGAGGAACAAAATAAGTAGGTTGGAACCCCGGTTGTGATTGAGAAACTATTTGATAACTATTAGATTGTTGTTGGTTATTTGGTGTTCCATAAAAAACTGGGAAATTATTATTAACATTCATGTAAAACTCCTTTTATGCAAAAATATAATTTTCTTATTAATTATAAACAAAAGCAATTATAAAATTTATATTTCGTCAAAATATTTTTTATTAAAAATTCCAATATATGGTAAATTTCTTAATTTATCTTTAACATCTAAACCAAATCCAGCTAAAAATTCATTTGGAACAATAAAACCATATTTATCAACTTCTAAATCAATTTTTCTGCCTTCTGGTTTATTTAAGAGAGTTAAAATTTTAATAGATTTTGGTTTTCTACCTTTTAGATTTTCTTTAATTTTTTCAAGGGAAATACCACTATCTACAATATCTTCTACAATTAAAACATCTTTACCACTAATATCACAAGCTAAGTCCATAACTATTTTAATATTACCTATTGATTGTTGTTGACCTTTGTAACTAGAAACAGTCATAAAATCAATAGCATGATCTACTGTGACATTTTTAATTAATTGAGCAAGAAAGGGAATAGAACCTTTTAAAATGGAAACTAATAATAAATTATTGGAATTTTTATATTCATTATTAACTCATTGTGACAATTCATAAATTTTATCCTCAATTTCTTTTTGAGTAAATAAAATTTTAGTAAATCTTTTATCATTTATTTCTGAATTCATTTTTAAATTATAATTTAAAAAAAATTTTTTATAACATTGAATCTAATATAAATAATTCTTTTTGTAATGGACCTTCAATTTCAATTGAAAATTCTTCATTAAAATCAATTTTAGTTTTTCTAGAATCTTGTTGTAATTTTCTTTTAATAACATCTTTAAAAATTTGAGGAGCGTTTTTAGGAACACTAACAGTAATGCCATTTACTGTTAAAAATTCTGTTTCTTTTTTAGGAATTAAATTAATATTTTTTAAAAGAGAAGAAACAGAATTAAAAGCAATTTCATTAATCATTTCTTTAAATTTTAATGTCCCTTCTTCAGCATAAACTTGATAAGGATTTTTTTGAGAATATTGCACAATATTAGTAGATGATCTTAATTTATCCATAATATCAATATGAAATTGTCATTGGTAATCAAGAGTATTTAAAATTGTTGTTCTTTCATTTGCTTGAATTCACTCTAATGAGGAATTATTAATAGAAAGACTACGAGATTTTGAATATGTTTCAATTAAAATTTGTTCAAAAAATAAAGGGATTGTTTCGGTTGTTAAATGAACAAAGTCATTAACTTCAAATTTAAAATCAAGCTCTGATAAAAAAATTTCATTAATCTTATTGACTAAAATTTCATAATTAATAAGACCCGATTGAGAAACTACTCCATCAATAAAAAGAATTTGATTAGCAGTGGTAGCAATCATTTTTTTGATGATATCAAAAATATCATTTCTTTCTAGAATAATATTTCTTTGACGATAAAGTAAATCTCTTTGTCTTCTTATAACATCGTCATAATTAAGTACTGATTTACGGGAATCATAATTAAATCCTTCAATCTTTTTTTGTGCTCTTGAAAAAGCATTTAAAATTGCTTTCCCTTCAATTTTATTTTCGCCATATTCTTTAAAAAGATCTTTTCATTTATCTTGCATTGAAAATCTTTGAATTAATTGATCTTCAACAGAAAGATAGAATTTTGATTCTCCAATATCTCCTTGCCGGCCTGAACGGCCTTTTAATTGATTATCAATTCTTCTAGCTTCAGCTTTATTAGTGCCAATAACATAAAGACCACCTACTTCACGTACTCCTTGCCCTAATTTAATATCAGTTCCTCTTCCGGCCATGTTGGTTGCAATAGTAATAGAACCTAATTGACCAGCCTTAGAAATAATTTCAGCCTCTGCCTCATCTTGTTTAGCATTTAAAACTTGGTGGGGAATATTGTTTTTTAATAGTAATTTATGTAAAAGTTCTGATTCTTCAACTTGAGCAGTTCCTACTAAAATAGGTTGTCCTTTTTGATGAATAATTTTAATTGCATTAACAATGGCCTTATATTTTGCACTCATTGTTAAATAAATTTCGTCTTGATGGTCAATTCTAATAATTGGTTTATTAGTCGCAATAGAATTTACTCTCATATTATAAATATCCAAAAATTCTTGTTCTTCAGTTTTAGCTGTTCCAGTCATTCCAGATAATTTTTTAAACATACGGAAAAAATTTTGATAAGTAATAGTAGCTAGTGTTTTAGTTTCGGGCTCAATCTGAATTTTCTCTTTTGCTTGAATAGCTTGTTGTAAACCTTCAGAATAAGCACGCCCTTCCATAATTCTTCCTGTAAAGGCGTCAACTAATTCAATTTTTTCATTGATAACAACATATTCAACATCTTTTTTCATAATATAATGGGCTCTTAAGGCGTTTTGAATTCGGTGAACAATTTCAGAATTTTGAATATCATAAAGATTATTAAAATTATAGAATTTGTTTGCTTTATCAACTCCATTGTAATTTAAAGAAATAGCTTGTGATTCATGATCAATATCATAATCTTCTGTTGTAAGAGTTTGTACAAAAGCATCTGCAATTTTATATAAATTAGATTCATTATTTTCACCACCTGAAATAATTAATGGAGTTTTAGCTTCATCAATTAAAATTGAATCAACTTCATCAATTAAGGCATAATTTAATCCTCTTTGAACTTTTTCTTCTTTAGAAAGAACCATATTATCACGTAAATAATCAAAACCTAGTTCAGAATGAATAGAATAAGTAATATCAGAAGCATAAGCTTCTCTTTTTATAGCCTTTGGAGCATTGGATTTATTAATTCCGACACTCAGTCCTAATCATTTAAATACTTCTCCCATCTCATTAGCATCTCTTTCTGCTAAATATTCATTAACTGTAGAAACAATAACTCCTTTTCCTTCAAGGGCATTTAAATAAATAGGTGCAATAGAGGTAATAGTTTTACCTTCTCCAGTTTTCATTTCTGCAACAGAACCTAAATCTAAAATTAAACCACCTAACATTTGAACATCATAAGGTCTTTTCCCTAAAACACGAAGGGTAGCTTCACGACAAACGGCAAAAACCTCTGCCCTAATATCATTTAAAGATTCTCCATTTTTTAATCTTTGGCGAAAAACTCTAGTTTTATTTTTTAATTGATCATCTGTTAAATTTTTTATTGACCGCTCTAAATAATTAATTTTTTTTAAAATAGATTCAGCAAATCTTAATTCTGATGATTTAAACTTAATACCATAATTTTTTTTCTCTTCTTTTTTTATTTTAAAAAACATATTACAATTATTTTAATATAAAAAAACAATATTTATATATTCTTTTATAACAAAATACATAATCTAAATTATTTTTTATTTTCTTTTGCCAAAATTTTTTTATATAACAAAACCATTTCTGAAGCAAAACGCAATAAAGTTCTCACATTAGAAAATTCATTTTCAGCATGAATTAAAAGTAGACTATGTTCTATATATGTCCCTGACATTTCTTTTTGAATTAAACAAAAATGTACTTTTTCAGCTTCAATTAACTTTTTCTCAGCATCACAAAGATTTTTTTTAGCATCTTCAAATTTGCCATTTCTTGCATTTTCAATTCCTTCAAGAACATCTTTTTTAGCAACAACAGCCCCACCAATCATTTCTAAAATAGCTTTAGATATTTTATCTTTTGATAAAATTTTTTTATTAACAATTTTATTCATATATAATAAATAATAATCTTTTTGATTAAAAATTAATAATATTTAATTTTTTCAATTTCACTAGAAGTTAATCCAGAATCAAGTGTAATTTTATCTTTCATAGATATAGGTGCTTCAATTAAATCAAATTTTGTATTTAAAAAAGCATGCCTTTTAATTGATGTAACACTTTTTGGTATATATATTTTTTTAATTTTATTAGATCCTTCAAACATACTTTTAGCAATAGTTTCCACTCCCTCTTCGAAAGTTACCGTTTCTAATTCTAAGCAAATAGAAAAGGCATATTGATCAATTTTAGAAAGAGTTTTTGGAATATGAATGGATTTTATTGATGAATATTGAAAGGCGCTTTCTCCAAGCGTTAAAATGTTTGATGGAAATTCAATTCCTTCTATATTAGAATTGCGAAATGCATTAAAATTTATAGCATTATATGACAATAATTCACTTTCACTAATAAAAGACATATTTTCTCAAATTCCACCACTTGCAAAATTTTCCTTAACTATTTCTTGTGTTAAGCCCACTAATTCATTTTTTAAAATTCCTGATTCAATAACATTATTTTCTATTGACTCAAAAATATAACCATTCTTAGGTTTTAATACTATTTTAAATGATTCGTTTTCCTTAATTCATTCAGCATTAATTTGTGAATATTTTATTTCATCCATCCCTTTAAAAATTCTTTTTAATGTTAAAAAAGTCGGAACAACATTACCAATTTCAACATCAGTTACATTTTTAGAAGAATTTCTATAAGAAACTCCCTTAATTAATCTCAAATTAATAATTTCAATTTCATTAGATATTTTTTCTAAAGAACTTTTATTTGTAGAAGAAAAAGTATATCCATTTTTAGCTGTAAGTTTTATTGTCTTTTTATTGTTTTGTCCTTCTACTCAAGAAGCATTAAAATTAGTAAAATTATTTTCAGTAACTCCATCAAAAGCTTTTTGAACTAAAGAAAAGGTTGGAGGATTATCTAAATCAGATAGATGCATTGAGCTAACATCATTTTTTGCTACAATTCCTGAAATGGTTATTGTAGGTTCAAAACTAATCTCTTGTGAAAAAATTGAGGTCAAATTGGTATTAAAGATATAACCAGTTTTAGCTGTAAGTTTTATTGTCTTTTTATTGTTTTGTCCTTCTACTCAAGAAGCATTAAAATTAGTAAAATTATTTTCAGTAACTCCATCAAAAGCTTTTTGAACTAAAGAAAAGGTTGGAGGATTGTCTAAAATAGATGTAGGTAAATTTTCAGGATTATTTTTAGCACTAATATCCACTATATTAAACACCATCTCATTTGAATATTTAAATGATTCTCCATTTTCAAAAACATGATTAAAATTACCAATAATGGTGATAATTTTTCTATTGTTTTCCACATTTTTTCAAGAAGCAGTCATATTTTTAAAATTTCCTTAGGTAATTCCATTAAAGGCTTTTTGAACAACTGAAAAACTAGGTATTTCCGCTAAATCAGATTCTAATATAGGATCAGGATTTTCTTTGATAGTAATATTTTTAATGAATAATGTAACATATATGCTAATAGAATTTTTTATGGTGTTTTGATCTTCAAAAACAAAACCAGTTTTAGTTTTTAATTCAATAATTTTAGTGCTATTAGTTCCATCTTTTCAAGAAGCTTCTAAGTTAATAAAATTTGAAGAATTAACTCCATCAAAAGCTTTTTGAACTATAGATAAAGTTGGAGGGTTGGATAAATCTGTGTCATAAACTTCACTAGGATTATTTTTAGCACTTATTCCACTAATGATTTTGGTGATTCTTATTTCATTAGAATTTTTTGTGGTGCTTTGATCTTCAAAAACAAAACCAGTTTTAGTTTTTAATTCAATAATTTTAGTGCTATTAGTTCCGTCTTTTCAAGAAGCTTCTAAGTTAATAAAATTTGAAGAATTAACTCCATCAAAAGCTTTTTGCACTACAGATAAAGTTGGGGTATTAGCAACTTCACTTTCTAAAACATCACTAGGATTAGTTTTGGCGCTAATTCCATTAATAATTTTAGTTACTTTTATTTCTTTAGATTCTTTTAAAGTGCTTTGATCTTCGAAAACAAAACCACTTTTAGTTTTTAAATCAATAATTTTAGTGCTATTAGTTCCATCTTTTCAAGAAGCTTCTAAGTTAATAAAATTTGAAGAATTAACTCCATCAAAAGCTTTTTGCACTACAGATAAAGTTGGGGTATTAGCAACTTCACTTTCTAAAACATCACTAGGATTAGTTTTGGCACTAATTCCATTAATAATTTTGGTAATTTTTATTTCTTTCGATTTTTTTGTGGTGCTTTGATCTTCAAAAACATAACCAGTTTTAGTTTTTAATTCAATAATTTTAGTGCTATTAGTTCCGTCTTTTCAAGAAGCTTCTAAGTTAGCAAAGTTTTCTTCATTAACTCCATCAAAAGCTTTTTGCACTATAGATAAAGTTGGGGTATTAGCAGTGTCACTTTCTAAAACATCACTAGGATTAGTTTTGGCGCTAATTCCATTAATAATTTCAAGTTTATTTAGTTCTTGATTATTTTTAGTTGATTCTATTATTATAGGAACAGATAAAACAACAACTGATAAAAGTGCTGCTCCTCCCGCTATACTTCTTGCTAAAATTTTAAAATTTGCCATATTTAAATGATACTATTTTTTAAAAAAAAATTAAAAATAATCAATATTCAAATAAATATTGATTATTTAAAATGATTTTATTTAATATATAAAATTAATCTAATTTTATTCTAACACCAGGTGACATTGATGAACTTAAAGTAATAGTATAAATATAAGTTCCTTTCACTGTTGTTGGTTTTAATTTTTTAATTAATGAAATTAAAGTTTCTGCATTTTCTACCAATGCTTTTGCTTCCATTGAAACTTTACCAATTGATGAATTAACAATTCCGGCCTTATCGGCACGATAATTAGCTTTCCCTTTTTTTAATTCTTCTACCGCTTTAGCAGGATTAGGAGTTACTGTTCCTGTTTTAGGGTTAGGCATTAATCCTTTAGGCCCTAAAACTTTTCCATATTTACCAAGAGTAATCATCATTTTAGGCTCAGCTACCATAACATCAAAATCAAATTGAGCTTTTTTCAAAATTTCTTCTAATTGCATTTTATTAACAACAATATCAGCCCCAACTTTTTTGGCATCTTCTTGCATTTTAGCATCATCAGTTGCCACTAAAACACGAATATTTTTCCCAGTACCATGAGGTAATAAAACAGCTCCTCTTAATTGTTGCTCTGCTTTTCTAGTATCAAGATTTAAATTTAATGAAATATCAACTGAAGCATCAAATTTTGTAAAAGAAATATTTTTGATAATTTCAATTGCTTCTAATAATGAATAAGTTTTACTTTGATCAAACTTAGTAAGAGCTTCTTGAAATTTTTTACTAATTTTTTTAGCCATTATTTTGCTCCTTCTTCAGTATCTTCATGTTTACCAATTACTTCTACTTCTACACTTGCATCTTTTGATTCTAAATTAGCTTTTTCATCTTCTGCTAATTTAGCTTCAATTGCTTTTGCTTTAGCTTCTGCTAATTTAGCTTTTTTAGCTTCTTCCATAACTTTATTAATGTCATCAAAACCTTCAATAACAATTCCCATATTTTTAGCAGTTCCAGCAATGATTTTCATACCTTGATTAATATCATCAGTATTTAAATCCACTAATTTATATTCTGCTATTTCTTTTAATTGTTCTTTAGTGATGGTTGCTACTTTTGTAGTTTTCGCATTTGCTGAACCTTTTTGAATGTTTGCAACTTGTAATAATTTATATGCTGCAGGTGAAGTAAATAATTTAAATGTAAATGATTTATCATTAAAAATTGTTATTTCCACAGGAACAGGTTCACTGCCTCTATCTTTTGTTAAATCGTTAAATTGTTTTGTAAATTCTGGCATAACAATTCCAAGACCAGCAAGTTCTGGACCTGGTTTAGCTTGACCAGCATTAAATTCCAATTTAGCGATACGAACTATTTCTTTAGCCATATGCTTTTCTCCTTAATAATTTAATTCTGATCTCATGTGGTCAGTCGGAATAAAATTCCTTCCACAACCGCTAGAGAGGTGCATCATATTTATGATTGCTCAAAAATTATATATTATTTTAAAAAAAATTAGGATATTATTAAAGAATTATTTTCAAATAAAAAATATAACTATTTTATTAAATAATAATGGCAACTAATTTCTATAATTCAAATTATGAAACTACATAAATTAATAAAAAACTCATTACTAACATTATCATTTTTAAGTATGCCTTTATTAGTTGTTGTTTCTTGTGCTCAAGGAGAAAACAATATGGAAAATGACACAATGGCAAAAAATCTTAAAGTTGCTACTTTTAATATTTCTTTTGCAACTGATAATGATCCTACTGAAAATTTTAAGAGATGATATGATTATTTATCAATTAAAATAGTAAAACAAAATGAATTAATCCAAAAATTAAAAAATAATAATTTTGAAAACAACAATGAAAAATCATTAGCAGAAAGAATTGTTCAAATAAGAAATGTGGCAGCTATTATTCAAAAAAATAGACCAGATGTTTTATTATTAAATGAATTTAATAATGATGGAACTAATCAAAATAATGAAATTATAAAATTATTTCAAGAAAATTATTTATCTATTGGTCAAAGTTTAAATAGTATTGATGGCGGAGATCTTCAAGAACCTATTGAATATCCTTTTTATGAAACATATGCTACTAATACTGGATTAAATTCTAATATGGATTTAGATAATGATGGAAAAATTAATTCTAGTCCTAATGATAATTTTGGTTTTGGTTATTATCATGGACATTATGCTTTTGCTTTAATGTCAAAATATGAAATTGATAAAAATAATACAAGAACTTTCCAAAATTTCAAATGAAAAGATTTACCTGGAGCTGAAATTCCTAAAATTGAAGTTAAAAGCAAGAAAATTCCAAAAGGAATGAATGTTGGAGATAATTGATTTACAGATGAAGAATGAAATAATTATCGTCTTTCATCTAAAAATCATGTTGATGTTCCTATTAAAATTAATGTTAATAATAAAGTAGAAACAATTCACTTGTTATTGTCCCATCCAACTCCGCCCGCTTTTGAAATTGGTGGAACCAAAGTTAATTTAAAAAGAAACATGGCAGAAATAAAATTTTGGAAAGAATATGTTGAAAATAACTCTACTTTATATGATGATAATGGTAAAAAGGGTGGATTAGGCGGTCAAAAAGAAAAATTTATCATTTTAGGGGATTTAAATGCAGATAATTTAGCTGGTAATTCTAATAAAGAAGAAGGAATAATTGGTTTAGTTAATTCTCCCCTTATTAACCAAGAAAATGTTAATGGAAAATTTGAACCAATTAGTGCTGGCGCTAAAGAAGAAGCAAATAAAAATAATCATCCTAAACCAGAAACAAGAACTAGCGTTTTTGGTTTAAGAGTAGATTGAACATTACCTTCTGCTAATTTAGAAATACTGAATAGTGGAATCTATTGAGCTGGTGAAACTGAAAAAGGAAGATTACTTTTTAATGATTCTAGAATTGGACAATATGGTAATAGTAAAGAAATTTCTTCAGATCATCGTTTAGTTTGAACAACTATTAAACTTTAATAGCAAAAAAAGAACCCTTATGAGTTCTTTTTTGTTGATAAAATAATTCTTCTTTATATCTTTTATATTATAAAGTTTCTAGTATTTTACTTTTTTTATCATCAAATTCTTGTTGAGTAATAATTCCAGAATCTAACAATTCCTTTAACATCTTTAATTCTTCATATTTTTTATTATTAGAATTAGAATTTGTTTTAGGTTTTTCTTCCTTAACAGCTAATGTTTCAAAAGTTTCGCTTTCATTACTACTACTTTCTGTCATTTTAGTTTCTGCAGCATTTTCTTTTGGTAAAGTATATTTAATTACAAAAACAAAAATTAGAGCAAAGAAAATTGAAAGAACTAAAAAAATCATTAAACTTGGATTTTTTTCCTTAAATTCTTCTGAGAACTCATTGTAAACACCAAATTGTTTTACTTTAAGAATAATTCATAAAATAAAATTAACAAAAGCTCAAATCCCAGATCCAATTGTTAAAATAAGTGCAATAACTGGACCAGCATAAGGAATATGAATTAAAGCTAAACTAGAAATTAATATTGAAAATACTAAAATAAAATTAGTAATCATAAGTTTTAATTCTTTCTTATTTAAAACTTTAAAATCTTTTAAAGTTTTGATATCATTTTCATGCATATATCACTTCCTCCTCTCTACAAAATTTAAGTTAAATTTTAAATTAAATAAATTATAACAAAAACTAAAAATATAAAAATTGTTATTTTGATTTAATTCAAATAAAAAAATGTTTGTAAGAATTTTACTATATTTTAAATTATTATTTACTATCTAAAAACTCTCATTAATTTTTTTTAATAATCAGTTTGCTCTATCATTAAAAAAGCTAACAAAATCATCATATTCTAAGTGATTTTTATCAATTCCATGTTCCAGTAAAATTTTATTAAAACGTTCCCCAGATTTTTTTTCTAAATCAAAAATATATTTAGAAGGATTTTTATTAGAAATATATTTATTTTCATCTTTAGTTAATGGAGTAGTATTAATAATTGAATCTATATCATTTTTTCAAGAAGGATTTTCTTTCGCAATAATAGAATTTTTAGGAAAAATATGATGTATATCAATGTTATCATCACTAGCACAAACTTTATTTTCAATAAAAGATTCTGTGGTAGATGATAATAGAAATTTTATATAGTTTGCAATAATAGAACTTGTCTTATAAGAGACATGTTTTAAATTCTCCAAAATAAGTTCTTGTTTTTCAAAATATTCTTTCAAAGTTTGTTCTTGTCAAATGGCTCAACTTTTTTCAACATCATCTTTCAATAAAACTTCATCAACAAATTTAATATCCTTTTTTAATTTTTCTAAAGTCCCTGATCTATAACGATCATTGATAGCAGAATATTTAATATATTGCATAATAATATCAGATCATTTGCCGTGGATTATCTTTGATCCTTTTTTAACATAAAAATAAGTTAATCATTTAAAAATTATTTTTGAAGGCAAAAATTTATATTGCATATTTTTACCTTTTAAAAATTCGAATACTTTTTTTGTAGCCAATAAATTTTCATTGAACTTTTTAATATATTGATCAGAATTATCACTATTAATCATAAAATTAATTTTTTCTTCTGAAGAATACATAGGGTTTTCATCATCTAGAATTAAATATAAAGAATCAACAAAAATTTCTCTCTCAAGCTTATCATAACCAAAATCAAATTTAGAAATTTGATCTTTTAAGCTTCCTTCAAAATCAAAAATAACTTCCTTATCGTTTTCTCGTTGTTTTAAATTAGATCATTTAGCATGAATTAAATCGAAATTAGTTAATTTAGCTCCTTTTGTATTAATGTTAGAAAAAATTTGGATTACTTCATCTAAACTATGATTAATTAATTTAATAGTTGGAATTTCTAGATTATCAATTGTGTTTTTGGCATTTTCAAAATTATCTATATACTCATTAATTTCTTCTTCATTCAATGATTCAAAATTAAATAATAATTCCTTTTTAGCTGAATGATTTTTCACTTTAAAAAAATCTATTAATGAAATTTTATTTTCAATAGTCTTATCTAATGTAAATTCTTTGTTTATATAATCAAAAAAAATGATTTTTCCATTATTTCAACCAGTTGGTTTGTTTTTTTCTTTTTCTCATTTTTTTATTAATTGTTTTGCTTTTTTTATACTTAATAAAGAAGTTATTCTCTGTTGTCCATCTATTAAATAGTCTTTTTTATCTTCGCCTTCTTTTTTTAAAATAGATTCAAAAATTTTATTTCTAGTTTCAATTTTAATTTGTTTATCTTTAGGAGATCAAATTAAAAGACATCCAAATGGTTCAGTATTAATAATGGAATTTAAGAATTGAACAATTTTATTCTTACTTCAAATATATTCTCTTTGAAAATTGGGAATAAATAAATTTCCTTCTTCTATATCTCCTAATAAATTAATAAATTTTTTATTATTATTTTCTATCTTTTTCATAATTAATAATAAATTATCGCATATTTTAAAAAAATATATATTTAATATTCAAATTGCAAAATACTTTTATGTTTTAGCTACTAATCCTAATTTTTTATTAATCATATTTTTAGGAATAAAAATTCTTGCTCTCTTGATTTCATTATTATTAATATCTATTTTCCAATTATCATCATGCCAAACCTTGATTGGTATAATATCAATATATAAAATATTATTTTGAGAATTTTCAACTGGAATTTCCTCACCTGAATAATTACCTTGACCAAATGAATAAAACTCCGCATTTTCATTTGGTGAATAGTTTAATTTTCTTTCTTTATATTTATAATCGATGATTTCCATTTTATCATTACTAATTTTATTAATTAATCTAACTACTATTTTATTAATCTCTTCATTATCAAATAATTTATCAATCATATTTCTCTTTGTAAGTCAATCTATTTGTTCTACGGGAATCCCAAATAAATTATTATATTCCCTATAAAGCAATTTTCTGTTATTAATATTACAGTTAAAAAAGAAATTATTAAATTCATTAAAATTCTCAAATGAAATTATTGGATAAGAATATTTATCTATTGTTTTTTTATTGTTATTAAAATGTATTAGAAATTTCTTAAAAAAATTTTGATTTGCTTTATTAATTGCATTTGACCCCATAATTTCATACTTATTATTCATGTATGATAATTTGAAACCATTTTGTCAATAAGTTTCTACAACACTTTTTCTAACAGCTCCATAATCATTTTTCATTTTTTCAGTTGGAAACATTTGTGGAAATTCTAGTAATGACTTATTATTTTTTTCAAATTCTTTAATTAATTGAAATAAATCATTAACTGCATAATTTGTTATATTATAATCATCAATTAAATCATAGGATAAAAATATTTTTAATAATTCTTTGTAGTCTGCTCTATAACCAAATCATCTTGCTAATTGTAAAACAGTATCAGCATTACTTTTAATTTTAGATCTTCTTAAAACAAAGGCTGTCGTTAAATCAATAAATGTTAGTCCTCTGGATAGTTTATCAGAACCAATTATTATTTCAAAATTTTCTCTATTATGTGAATCTAGATTAATGTCATTATTGGCTTTTTCATCACTATTTATTACTTTTATTTTAATATAAGGAATAATATTATTGATAACAAATTCCATCATATGATTATTTTCACCAAAATCATTTATTTTAATTAAATTTTTATAATCATCTTTAATTTCAATAAAGGATTCCTCTAATGTATCTGGTGTTTTTACAATAATATTGAGTCATTGTTCTATATTTGATTTTATTTCAAAATGGGACTCTTTTTCTCTAGAAATATTAAACATCATTCTAGGTTTTCTACCTTTATATTTATCAGAAGTTACAAAAATACAGCATTGAATAAAATAATGTGCTATAGCTATTTTTGCATCATTATTGGTAAGAATTGAAAAATCGGAAAAATTATCTATTTCTTTACTTATTCTTTTAATAACATTTGAATCTTTTTTATTAGCCATTTCACTAAAGTATTTAAGGCCTAAATAACTATTTCCTGGTTTCAAAATATAAGCATATTCTGGTTTCATATTATTTGTTGAATCAACCATTATATGAGCAAATGGTGTTGCTGTAATTGAAATAAATGAAGAACCAAATTTTGAACTCCATTCATTAAGAATATCTAAGTAACTATTAATAGTAGATTGTTCACCATTTTCCCATTTATTATTAAATGAATATGAATCACCTTCATCATCAAATATAACAATATTCCCTATTTTTTTATCTCATAAATTTATTTGTTCCAAAAGATTGATTCCCAATTCCAAATTTTCCTTTTGTTTTTGCAAAAATACAATTGTTTTAATATTATTATTGACGTTTTTTTCGAATTGATTAAAATTTTGAAATTTCATATTTTTTAAATCATCATATAAATAAAAATTAATTTTAGAACTTAATTTTTGAAAAAAAGTTTTAAATCTGTCGGATGTTTGAATTAACAAATTTTTATTAGCGGTTGTTATAACAAAAATTAAATTACATTTGTATTTTGATCTATCAAATAATTTAGAAGTTAGACCGAGCATAAAATCAGTTTTTCCTGATTGAACATCTCCAATAATAAGCAACTTAGAATTATTAATATTTTGACCTTCAGGGATTTTTGCTTCTACATTATTAATAGTTTTTTCCAAGTTAAAAATATCATCATCAATAAGGGAATTATTTAAAGAAAGGCTTCTTAGCTTGTCTCTTTTATTGGATAAAAAATTATTAAAATAATTTATCTCATCAGAATTTTTATTTAATTGTAAAAAATTTTTAAAAGTAATATCGTCAATAATTCTTTTTTTACCTTCATCAAATGGAGATTTATCATTTGAAATTAATATTTTATCTTCCATTAATAATAGCTCCAATTTTATCTTCAAATTTTCGTTCCATGTTTTCAGAGATAAACAATTTAAATTTTGCTGAAATCAAACAATTGTTTTCTTTAATATTGATGCTTGGTAAATATGTCTTATCAATAAATACATAATCTGATTTTTCCGGAATTACTTTATATTCTAAAAATAGTTCATTAGATTCATTTTGTAATTCATTTATTAATTCATAGGCAACTACTAAATTTTTATGATCATTATTAGCAATAGATTGATATAACTCTAATAAATCTAATCCATTCTGAGTATCAAAATGAGTTAAAACAACAATTAATTCATTTGTATTATTTTTTCTCAATTCATTCAATTGTTTAAAATTAATAAAAAAAGACCTATTTTCCTTATTTCCATATTTTATTTCAACATCATAATTGTTGAAATGAAAATCAAATACATCAACAGATCCATATGAATAGAAGTCTTTAACATCAAACCTTATTTGTTCACATTTTTTAATAAAAAGTAATTCACCCATTAAACCAAGATATTTTGTTAAATTATTTTTCTCTCTTATTTTTCTAAAAGCATTAGATAATTTTAAAACTATTTCCTCAAGCGTTAAAGAACTATCTTTTTTGTACTCAATTTCAAATAATTCTTTAATTTTTTTTACATATTCTTCATTTAAATTATTAAATACTATAGAATGATAAATATTTTCATCATCGTTTAATTTAATTGGATTTGCATATCTTATTCATTGATATTTTTCTAAATTTTTAATGTTTCCACTTGATATATTTCTACTAGTTGCAATTCCATAATCATTAGAATTATTGTGTTTATAGATTACAAAAGACATTATTTTTTATCACCTAGATTAAAGAATTTTGAAAAATTATTTCATGACCGCTCATCATTTCTTATCTTAAATAAATGTTTTATAAAAAAATCATAAAATGTTGTGTTTTGTTTAACAAAATTTGAAATTAATTTATCGTCTCGTGAATTTCATGAACTAAAAGCAAAATCTAACAAATGTGAAAATTCATCTTTTATTATTGTAATATAGCCCAGTTCTATTCAATCTAAATTATCCATTGACAATGGTTGTTTCAATATTCTTGTAATATTTAGTTTTCTAAATTCATCTTCAATTCATTTTGCAATTTTGTCTTGAAATTGAATTCTTGCCCTTGTTGAAGCTAAAGAGTCCATTTTTCATTTATCCATTTTTATTTGTAATTCATTTATTTTTGCCGAATCATTATGAATAATAAAAATTAATTTTATTGAAGCAATCATGAAATATTGCCCATGTTTTATAAATTTTTTTCCCATAACATCATCTCTAAAAAATTGTTCTAATTTTTTAACTTTTTTTAATTCAGAATGTGTTTTATATAAACAAATCAATTCTTCATAAAGATGAATATTATTTCTTATTTCATCAAAAGAATCTTCAATTTTTTTAGGCTCACTATATAATTTATTTTTACCATTAACACATGTTCCGGGAATAATTCTAGAAAAACCATTTTGAATTTGTAATAATTGTTCTGCCTTTATAGATATGAATTTTTTATCATCAATTTTTGCTAATTTTTCTCCTCTTCTTGTTTCTATAAAAAATTTTATTTTCGCTTCTTGTTGAAACATTCTTTTTACATCTTTAACTATTGGTAAATTTGATATTAAATCAACATTTTGAATTGGTTTTTGTTGGTTTGTTGCCTCAGCAATTGAATTCGATAATTCATAAACTTCTTTCGAAGGTTTTAGGCCCATATTAGGAATAGCTATAATTTTTGTTAAAACAAAGAAATCATTTTCATAAAAAAATGATTCATCTAATTGACCAATACTATATGTTGTTTGCCCACCATTTACTATTGAGAAATTAAATAGTTCTAATTCATTATTTGTTATTTTATATTTTTCACAAATAATTACTAATCCATTATTTTTAAATCAAAATAATTCATTATTTGATGGTTTCATTGATTCCTCTAAATTTCGATCAATTGCCTTATTTGTGATATGCAATCTTAGATTTAATCCAAGTAAATTGTTTGAATATATTTTTCATAATTTATTTATAGATGAAGCGTTCATATTGCAAACAATTGCTTTAATGTTACTATTTTCATCAAATTTTAAAATATTACTATTTTCATCAAATTCAACCTTGTGATAATCAATACAAATTTTGAATTCGTTTTTTTCAGTTGCAAATTCAATAATATCATCCTCAAAAAATAATTTAATTTCAATTTTTTTATTCTTCATAATAGCATTATTACGTTGTTTGATAATTTTTAAAATGTTTGCTTTATCCTTTTTTTGATATTTTATAGAACCTTTTATTGCAATATAAATAAAAAATTTATTTATTTCATCAAATTCAGTTAATTCAGAAGAATGTGCTTCCATAAAAATTTGCTCAAGTATTGCATTAATTTTATGATTTTTTTCAATGTAATTAATATTTTTATCATTGAAATTGCTTATATGATAATTAACATTTTCACAAAAATGGTCTATTTCATCAAAAAATGGTTCAATGTTTTTGATATCGTTTTCTATTCATCTTAAAAACACAATATTTTTTCTAGATTCTTTATTTATATCAGTTCAAATAAGATCTATTGGTTCATTTTCATCATATATGATCATTTCAGAAATATCAGAATCTATTTCGGAACCATCTTGGTCATTTAATATAGAATATGCTAAAAATCCTATTTTTTTTGAAAAATCGGAGTCACAACCTGAAATAAAAGAATTATTATTCCTTGAATATTCATTAAAAATGGATAATAATTTAACATTATTAAAATTTATTGTTTTTTTCATAAAAATCCTTAATACTTATAATTTTGATTTATATAAATTAGATCATATTTATGACAAAATTTTTATTTTTTTAAAAAAAATGTTAAATAAATCTGCGATACTGTTATTTATGATTATTTATAAAAATAGTATTAAAGGTTTTATTGAAGATAGTTATAGAAATGAAATTTTGGTTGCTAAAATTGTGGCAAACATGAAAGAAAAAATTGGTTATTCTGTTTCTGAAAAAGAAAAAAATTCATGAAAAACAACACTTTGCAATACTTCTAGATTATTTGCTAAACTAAATCCGATTGAAGAGCAATATATTCTTTTAGAATTTAAAGTGCCAAAATCTAAAAAAAGAATAGATATTATTTTGGTTGGTAAAAATGGTAATACAAAAAATTTAATGATTATTGAATTAAAAGGTTGAAGCCAGGTTCAATTAGATAATAATTCTAATTTATTAAAAATAAACACTAGCTATAGGGAATCAATACATCCAGCATTTGAAGCATATGATTATAAAAAAATTTTAGATGATAGATTTTCTGATTTAAAAAAGGAATTTAAAATAAGCACTTCTGCTTTTCTCCCTAATTTTATACCAGGAATAGATAATCCTTTAGAAAACACCAAATATAATGAAATAATTAATTTAGTTAAAACATATACAAAAACTACAGAAAATAATTTTGTTGAATATCTAAAAAAATTATTTAATACTGCCATAGATTTTACAGAACTTCAAAAAATAAATAAACTTGAATATAAGCCATCCAAATCATTTTTAGATCATATTTCTAATCAATTTGAATCTATTGAATTAATAGATTCTCAAAGATTGGCTTTTGAAAAAATTACTAAAGTATTAACATTATTCCAAAAAACCCAAAAGAAAACTTTGATAACTGTTTCCGGCTCAGCTGGATCAGGAAAAACAGTCATTGCCTTTAAAATTTTGGGGTTTATTTTAAAAATGGGATTAGATATTAAATTAATGATGCCGGGACCAGAATTCAGACAAGCTGTTCAAAAAAAATTTGGAGATAATACAATTTCAGAATTTATCGGTGGAGCAGATATAAATTCTAGATACAATTATCTAATAATTGATGAAGCACATAAGGCTACTGGAAATGGTACATCTAAAGCTTTTTATGAAATTATTATTAAAAAAACAAATTTTATAATTGCTTTAATTGATGATATGCAAGTTATTAATAAAAAAGGAATTACTAGAGATGAATTAGAAGATATAGCCATTAAAAATAATTTTGCTGTTAGTCATTTAAATTTACAAGAATATTTTAGAAACGGCGGCGATTCTACATATATTGAATGATTAAAAAATTGGATAAAAAATGAAGATAATGGACAAGAAGAATTTGTTCAAAATTTTTTTAGTTTTGATATTTTAAATGAAAAAGAATTTAATGATAAATATATGGATTTTTATGAAAAATTTAATGTCAGATTATTATCATTTTGAACCCAAAATTGAAATATCGAAAAACTTGAAAATGATCTTCCAATTAAAAACATTAAAATAGGAAATTCTTTTTATGCATGAAATCCCAATTGACAATGATTAACTAAATTAAAGAAAAATAATCCTAATATTAAAATTACAAAAAATCTAAATGACTTATGTAATATTAAAAATTTTAATAGTGACAAAAAGGGATATGAATATATTGGATACTTTAACACCACACAAGGATCTGAATTTGATTATATTTTTGTTCACATTCCTAAATTATTTTTTTGAAATGAAATAGATAAAAAAATTGATGTAGATTTATCTCTTTTAATAAACAGTGAAATGCATTCTCAAATTTGATCAGTTAAAAATATTAAAAATGTAGAAGAAAAATTTAAAAAAATTGAACTAAATAAAAAATATTTTTTGAATAGATTATTTGTTAATCTAACAAGAGGAACTAAAGGTGTTTTTATTTTTTGTGAAGATAAAAAATTAGAACTTTTTTTAAAAAATAGAATAAGAAAAAGTAAAAATAATTAAATTTTATCCGCTATACTGTTTTTTATGAATGAAAGCCAAGAAATATTATTACTTTTAAAAAATAATTTTAAAAAAGCAAATGCTTATTTTAGTGAAAAAGGATGAAGAAAGGACAGATGTAGAATTGATGCCTATTTTTATACAGATGTTATTTTAGATTTCTTTTTTATGAAAAATAATGCTAATGATATTAATGAATATTATTTAACTCAAACAAGAATAATAAATAAAAACAAAAAGAAAGATTATAAAAACTCCAAAAATATGGACATTAATGCACTAAAACAATTATTAGGTTTTGGTTCTGCTAATAAAGAGATTAAAAAACAATTAGAAAAATATTCACATGAAAAAGTACGGAAAGTAATTGATAATTATATCAACACCATTTTAAATACTATGGATATAGTTAAATATGGTGATGTATTAGCAGAATGAAATACTTATTATGCTTCTTTACTAAATACTAGTGAAGAAGCATATCAAAGAGAACTTAAAAAAATTATTGAACAAAAAGAATTGAACATTTTAGATATTAATTTTTTAAAAAATAATTTAAAAATGTATGATTCATATAAAAATAATAATCTTGATGTTGATAAGAATAAACTAGAAATAATAGGCACTTGTGGTGAAGAATTAGTTTATAAACAATTAATAAAACAATATGGAAGTGAAAATGTCAAATGAGTTTCTAGAATAAATAAATATGAAAATCATGATTTTGAAATTAAGTTAAATAATAAAACTAAATATATTGAAGTTAAATCCACTACTAGTTATAAATTAACTTCTTTTTATATTTCAAGAAATGAATTTGAATTTTATAAGGAATATCAAAAAGATTATGCCCTTTACTTTGTTTCTAATATCCAATTAAATGATGAAGCTAATTTATATTCTCCCAATCTTATAATTGTAGATGGTCCTAAAATAGAAATTGATCTATATAAATCAGGTTTTGATTTAAATGAAAATAAAATATTAATAACACCTAATTCTTTTTTAGCAGATTGGTAATTACGTTTTAATCGTAAACAATAATTTATAATAAATCAACATCAAAAATAGTAAATTTTTGTCCTGAAAAATTTTTTTCTGATCAAACACTATTAATCTTTAATTTAGCTCCTCTATTTATCAAAACTTGTTGCTCTTTTGAACCATTGCCAAATCCTGCAAAATCAAAATTAGAAAGGAATGCTGCTCCATTATAACCTCTTTTGATATTAATTTTAAAAACAACTGGCTCTTTTAATGGATTATTTTCTATTAAATCTGTAGGTCATTCATAATTTGGTCTTCACCCAAAAAAATCAGTTGCTACTTTTTTAGAAAGAGAAGATGATAAAAATCCATTAGATGTTATAACTTGTCCAACAACTCCTGAATAATCATATCCATAATTGGTTTTTATAATATATTTTTCTAATTGCTCATAGAATTCAGTTTCCATATATTCAACCCCATGTCAAAGAATATCATCAATAGGGTAATTAGCTTTTAAAAGCGCTGATTCTATATATTTGTAATCACTTCCACGAATTTCATATGCATTTTTAGAATCTAAATTATTATTTATTAGTTTTAATTTTACATTAACAGGTTCATAACCTCTATGTAAAGGTTCATTTCAAAAAGAACCACTACATCATGAATATAAGCCTATTGATTGTTGTTCAGAATTTGAATGATAATTAATAAAATTATTTTCATCATCTTTATTTCAATCTGCTATAGTTAAATTATTGTATCAATCATTAAATTGATATTTTAAATTTTCATATCTTTTGTTGTCATTTAAATATTTAATATAACTACAAATTAATAATGAACTAACAATGATTATAGCACTTGATATTGAGGAAAATAAAATTAATTGCTTTACTTTTTTGTTCATAATACTTTCTAAATATGTTATTTTACTATAAATTGAATAATATTTATTTAAATAAAAACACTCAAAAGAGTGTTATTTTTATCATTTTCAATATTTTTAAACTTCTTTATAAAGTTCATTTAATTTTTGTTTATCTATTTCTTTAGCTACTGTTGGTGTTGCTAAAATTAAATTAATTTTTTGATCCATGATATTAAGTTTTTGATCGATATTATCTAATCTTTTAGTATGTTCACCAAGTTTTTCATAAATGGGTTGAAGAGCATGAGATAATTTATAATCAATTAAGCTACCAATCGCTTCTAAATCTTCTTTTGTTAATCGATTTTTGCTAGCCATTTCTTCCTTTATTGTTCCACTAATTTGCAAAGTAATATGTTTAGTTGCTTCTTCAAAATTAATTATAGCATATTCTTTTTGGCGAAGCAGTTGATAGATTTTTTTATATTCTTTTTCACTTATTTTTTCTTTTTTCATTAGAGCCTCCTAATGGGTAATCTAATTAAAATAAGAATTAATAAAAAAATGATAAAAATTGGTTATTTTTTATCATTTTCACTATTTTAAAACTTCTTTAAAGTTCATTTAATTTTTGTTTATCTATTTCTTTAGCTACTGTTGGTGTTGCTAAAATTAAATTAATTTTTTGATCCATGATATTAAGTTTTTGATCAATATTATCTAATCGTTTAGAATGTTCATTTAAAATTTTAGTATGTTCATCAAGTTTTTCATAAATCGGCTTAAGTAAAAGACCAATCGCTTCTAAATCTTCTTTTGTTAATCGATTTTTGCTAGCCATTTCTTCCTTTATTACACCACTAATTTGCAAAGTAATTTGTTTACTTTCTTCTTCAAAATTTATTATAGCATATTCTTTTTTACTAAGCGTGTGGAAGATTTTTTTATATTCTTTTTCATTTATTTTTTCTTTTTTCATTTTTTCATCCTCCAATTAATCTAAAAAAAATGATGATTTTAGAGGAAAAGGACAAAATAATAATGTTTTTTTACTTTTTTGAAATAAACTAATTATTTGCTTATAAATTTTCCTATTTGATGAAAATTTAAAAATATATTATTTAATTGTTATTATTTCCCCTTTTTTTACTTTGAACATTCATATAAATTAATAAAATAATACTATTTTTAGTGATTTTTTAGTGATTTTTTATAAAAACACACTAAATTTATAAGAATTTCAATCAAATTATCAGAAATAATAACAATTATTTGAAAACACTAAAAGTTTTTGAAACTTTTTCTGGTATTGGTGCCCAACATAAGGCATTAGAAATTCTTAAAAAAAAGGAAGGAACAGATTATAAAATAGTTGGTATTAGTGAATGAGATATTGATGCTCAAATTGCTTATGCAGCTATCCATTATCCAAAATTTGAAAAAGAAATTGTTTCTCCAAGCGAAGAAGAAATAAATAAGTATTTAAGTCAATTTGATCATTCTTTCAATGGAAAAGATTTAGCAAATTTAACAAAAGTTCTTCAAATGCCATTAGAAAGAAAAATGAAATATTATAAGGCTCATAAATATTCTAAAAATATGGGAAGTATTTTAAAAATTAAGGGAAACGAATTAAATCAAAATATTGGTGATATTGATTTAATTACCTACTCTTTTCCTTGTCAAGATTTATCTGTAGCCGGTTCTTTTCATGGTTTTAATAAGGGAATGGCTAAAGGATCTCGAACTCGTTCTGGATTAGTATGAGAGATTGGAAGAATTTTAAAGGAACTTAAAAAAATTAAAAAATTACCTAAATTTTTACTTTTAGAAAATGTTCCAAGTATGATAAGTAAAAGACATATTAAAGATTATATTGCTTGAAAAAAAGCCTTACATAAATTAGGTTATAAAACCAAAACATACATAATTAACGCTAGAGACTATGGACTACCACAAAATCGAAAAAGAGTTTATGCTATTTCTATTCTAGATAATTTAAAAGTTGATGATGATTATGAAATAATCAATAATAATTTTTTTCCCGATAAATTAAAGCCAATTCCTAATTTAAGTAAGAAATTAAAAGAAGTTATAAAAGAAGACTATTCAAAAGAAAATTATAAAGAAGAAGCAATTGAAGCAAGGCCAAATAAAACCCCTTCAAGAAAAAGAATGTTCGATTCAAATTATAAATTAAATGATTTTACAAAATATCACCATTCAAGAACAGTAACTACTAGACAAGACCGCCATCCTAATGCCGGTGTTATTGATTTAAAAAACACATCTTTAGAAACTTACGACGGAATAAAAGCTAATTATCGCTTTATTACTACTCGAGAAGCCTATTTATTAATGGGTTTTGATGAAAAAGACTATGAACAAACTAGAAAACAAAATATTAGAAAAGAAAAACTTTATCAACAAGCCGGGAACTCAATAGCTGTTTATGCAATAACGGCTGTTTTAAAAAAAATTCAGGAATTAAATAATGATAGGAGAATAAAATGAAAAAAATAGGTGATAAATTTTCAATTATTGGTACTAATCCCCAAAAATATATAAATAACTATTTAACATATTTTGTCAATATATCCAAACAAGAAAAAATTGAGATAGATAAAAATAATTATTCATTAATACATCGAGGAATTACAATTCTTTCTTTTAATAGTGATGCAACTTTTAGGCAAAATATTGATTGTTGGGTTGGATTAGGTCTTTTTAATAAAAAAAATAATATATTAATAAAAATGCAAGATGATATGAATGAATTTGATTTTTATGAATATATTAAATCCATGTTATTTGTTCATTCAGATAATGACAATATAAATATATATCGAGATACCATTTTAATAAAATTAACACAAATAATTGCACCAGAAATTTTGAAAAACATTACTTTAAGAAGTAACACTAGAGATGTTGATCAAAAAATTATTGAAGCAGAAATAGGTAAATTCGAAAAAACAATAATAAAAGATGAAAAATTAAAAAAAATATTACTAGTAATATGAGGAGAAAAAAATGAATAAACCAATAAATAAAAATTTTAACTTTTTAATAAGAGAAGGTGTGGATTTTGAAAACAAAGACAAAATAATTGAAATAATACAAAATGTACATAAATCTATAAAAGAAAATGATTTAAGTGATTGCTTAATTAAATTAAGAAGAATAGTAGAAGCAATTTTGAAAATTTTTTTAGAAAAGGAAAGTATTTCAACAAAAAATAAAAAATTATATGATTTGATAAGAGAAATTGAAAATGAATTTGGAGGTTCATTTAGCTCTGAAATATTGGATGCTTGTCATATCATTAGAAAATGAGGAAATAATGAAGTTCATGACATTAATAAAAAAAATATGTTAAGTGAAATAATAGTTGGTCTTAAATCTACTAGAGAAATTATTTGGTATTGTTTTGGAGGTCAAGAAAAATTAGAAGAATTTGATGAAGAAATATATTTTAATAATGGAGAAAATCCTAATAAAACCAAAAGTATCATTAATGATGAAAACAGTAATTATAAGCCTCTTAAAAACAGTGATATTGAAATTAAAAAAACTCAATTAATTAGTTGAATGATTAATAGCGATAAAAGTATAATAACAATCCCTTTGTATCAAAGAGGATATACATGAACAGAAGAACAAATTGAAACGTTATTTAATGATATAGTTAATAGATTCGAAGATGATTCTGTTCACTATTTTGGAGTAATTGCAGGAAAACAAGTTAAAGCAACCTCATTAATAGGTGAAAAAACTAAAATCAAAATTATTGATGGGCAACAACGTTTAACCACTTCCTTTTTATTTATTTGTGCAATAAGAGACATTATGTTTGAAAAATGAAAAATTAACACAAATGATGAAAAATTATTATCAAAAATTTTGACAAAAAATATTGAAAATTATTTTTATAATCCAGGAGGAACTTCAGAAAATAATGATACATTTCGGAAAATTTTAAAAGGCGATTTTAATAATATTGATATAAAAAATAGATATTATTTAAATTATTTAAAATTTAAAGAATTAATTAATGAAAAACAATGAGCACGAGAAGAATTACGAAATTTTACAAATACATTTTTAACCAAATTTGAATTAGGAACCATATCTTTTGATTATGAAAATATTTCAAATAAAAAAGAAATGGAAATATTTGAAAATTTAAATTCTAAAGGTAAAGAATTAGAATTAAGTGATTTAATTAAAAATTTTATTTTTAATTTATGTTCTGAGGAAATATTGGAAAAATATGAACATAATGAAATAGCACAAAATTATAATTCATTTGTATTAAATGAATTGGGGAATAAAAAAACAACATTAATTGAAGATTTTTTTAAGACATTAATTGAATATAATAAAGGATCTGAATCTTCTAACAATAGACAAATGCAATTTAATAATTTAAAAGAAACAATTCATAAATTATTTAATATTAAAGAAAAAGAAGAAATTAAATCACTTGAAAAATACAAAGAATTTTTAAAAAATATGCAAAAATATGTAACTATTTTTTATGATATTTTTGAAGAAAGTGGAAAGAAAATTGGTGAATGATTAGGTGTTAATGAAATAATAAAATTATGTGGAAATAAGAAGAAAAAGAATTTATTTGTAGGATTAACCTTTTTAATTATTGAATATTTGAGATGTGATTTATATACTAAATTAGATACAAAAACTAAAAAAGAAATTAAGGAATTATTCCTTGTTTTAATGAAAGCCATGACTAAACATTCAGTAGTTACTGTTCAAGGAGATTCTTCATTTAAAAGGAATATTTTAGCCTCTATTTTTAATTTAAGAAAAGAAATTTTTAATAACAATAAAATCACGATACCAGAAATAACTAAATTATTAAAAGAAGAAATTATTAAAAATAAAATAAGTAATGATAGTGATTTTAAATTAGCATTAATAAATAACACAAAGTCAAGAGAAGCAATTACTTGATTATTAGTTTTAACCGAATGAGAAATGAGTGATTATTTAAATTCTGGACAACCAATAATTTATAGTAATCCATCTTTGGAACATATTATGCCTCAAGATAATACTAAATGAATAAATGATCTTAAAAAAGAAAAAAATTTTGAAATAGATTTTCCAATAATGCTTGAAAAAATAGGTAATTATTTTGTTATTAATAGATCTAAAAATTCACAAGCAAGTAATTATACTTTTTTAAATAAAAAAGAAATTTACAAACAAAATACTTCGCCACTTTATAATAATCATGATCCTAAGATTGATGTTTCTAAAAAGGAATCATGGACTTTTGATGGTATTGAAAAAAGAACAAAAGCACTTATTGAATATATTTGTGAGTATGTTATTAAGGATAATAATTAATTTACATAAAACTTACTAGTTATTATAATGTATTTAATATAATCATAGTAATGAAACGTTATGAAGAAAAAGCTTATCAACAAAATTATCAATTAATTGGTGGTTTAGATGAAGTTGGAAGAGGTTCTATTGCCGGACCTTTAGTTTGTGCAATAGTTATTTTGCCCAAAGATTATAATAATTTAGAAATTAATGATTCTAAATTATTAACTGCTCAAAAAAGGGAAGTTTTAGCACAAGAAATTATGAATATTGCAATTGATTATAATATTCAAATTATTAGTAGCGAAATAGTAGATAAAATAAATCCTAAAAGAGCTTCGCAACAAGGGATGTTACAATGTCTTGAGCAAATAAAAACAAAACCAGATTATTGTTTAGTAGATTATGAGGCTTTAAATACTTTAATTCCTCATAAATCTATTGTTAAAGGCGATCAAAAATCTCTTTCTATTGCAGCGGCTTCTATTATAGCGAAAGTATATCGTGATAATTTAATGAAAGAACTTGGTAAAAAATTTCCTAATTATCAATTTGAAAAAAATAAGGGTTATTTAACTAAATTTCATAGAGAAGCAATTCAAAAATATGGACCAATTAAAAAAATTCATCGTTTTAGCTATCGACCAATTCGAAAGGATTAAAAGATTTCTAAGATTTTTTTAAGTAAAAAAGATTTTTATTAGTTGGTAATTTATTAATACCTAGATTTTTAATTGTAAGATAATCATTATAAATAATAATGTTTTCAATGAAAAACACTGAAATAGTTTGCTCTTTCATAAAATTAACTCGGAATTCGCTTTTAGTTAAGTCTGAAAAATTTCCTCATTTTTTTCAAGCCTCATTTTTATTCATAGTAACTTGGCCTAAAATTTGTAATTCACAAATTATTTTTTTAGAATCATTCTTTTTAAAAATAAAGAATTTATTAATATTATCTGATTCTGTTTGCTTAATAAATAAAACCGGATTTCTCTCTCAAATAATCTTCTTAATTCTTTTATTAGTAATATTAAGCAAAATAGTGTGAGAATGTGCTTTTTCTTTTTCATCTTCAATCACAAGATAATTCATTTTAATATTTTCATAATTTTCAATAATATTTGATAATCGAGAATCACCAATTTTTAAAACATCATTTAATTGATCAAAATGAAGATTTTCTAAAATAAATTCCTTAGGATATTTTTGTTGAACTAAATCCTCATCTTTTTTAGAATCTATTTTTGTTTCTTTAATGGCAGTAATTAAATTTTGTTCTAGCAATACTTCTTGCATAGTTTTTTTAATTTCATTATGTAAATTAGTCATATATTCTTGTTGTTCTTTAATTTTATTGGTTGAATCAATCATATCTTGTCTTGTCTTAGAATAATCTGAATAAAGATTAATTAAAATCCCCCCTACAAGCCCGTAGTAAGAAATTCCAATAATTGATAATAAAATAGAAACAATCTTAGTTCCATAAAAAACAGGAACATAATCACCATAACCAATGGTGGTAATAGTAATAAATGAATACCACATAGCAATTCAAATATTATCAATACGATTAGATATCGGATAATCAACCCCAGGATTTTGGGCCAATCAATTAGTTCAATAATCAGTTTCTAATTTATAAATTACAAATCCAAAGAAAATTAAAATTAAAACTAAAATTAAAACTAAAGTAATAAAGGTTTTTCTTTTCCCTTTAATAATTTTTTTTAAAACCTTGATTTTTTGAGGATTTATTTTTTGAAAAATAAAACGGGGTAAAAATCCAATTAAATTAAAAACTAATAAAATGGTTAAAGTTACTTGGGCAATATTGTCATTAAAAAAATTATCCTGTGAAAAATGAACTCCATTTTTGACAAAAGTACCAAAAACAAAAGTTAAAACAATAATAGTTAAAGAAGAAACTAATTGGTATAAAAAAGAAAGATTAAAAAGATTTTTTCGAAAACTTTGTCAATATTTTTTTTGATATCAAAAATCAATAAAAATAAGTCTAAAAAAATAATCAAATAACAAAATAATAGAACAAGAGAAAATAATTAAATAATATTGATTAAGTACTTGTTGAGAAAAAGGATTTAATTCTCCCCCGGCCGCTGAACCTGGATCAATTACCGAAATTAAAATTGGGATCATTCCAAAAATAGGAAGTAAGGAAATAAAAAGATTATATAAATAGAAAACATAATTTATTTTTCTATCCTTAGTTTTTTTTAAAAATAATAATTTAAAAAAATAAAATCGTACATCATTTATTTTCGTCCTTAAAGTTTTTTCTTGATTCATTTTTAATTATCCTTTTATATGTAATAATCTATAATTTTATATTTAATTATATTGTAAACAAATATAAAATATTTTATTGATTATTTTTTCATTCATTAATTTTAATTTCTGCTTTTGAATTTTTTAGCGGTTCATAATATTTTTGATTAACTAATTCATTTGGTAAATATTGTTGTTTTATATATCCGCCATAATCATGAGGATATTTATAACCTTTAATTCCTAATTTAGAAGCTGAACGATAAGATTGATCTTTAATATGTAAAGGAATATTATAAATTTTACCTTGATCTAAATCATTCAAAGCTTTGGAAATAGCTAAATAAGCAGAATTCGATTTAGGACTTAGCGCCAATTCAATAACTGTGGTAGCTAAAATTTGTTTTGCCTCTGGCATACCCATTTTAATGGCAGCTTCTGTTGCTAAAATAACTCTTTGCAAAACATTCGGATTAGCAAGACCAATATCTTCATAAGCGGAAGCAATAATTCTTCTTGTAATTGATACTAAGTCATTTGATTTTAATAAACGAGCTAAATAATAAATAGCAGCATCTGGATCACTTCCCCGAATTGATTTATGTAGGGCAGATTTTAAATCATGAAATTCATCACCATATTTTGCCACAAAAGAATTAGTATGAGGAAAAAGCTTTTCAACCAAAGTAATAGTTATTTCAGAAGAATTATATAAAGATAAAAGTAAATCAAGACTATTAACAGCATATCTTAAATCTCCGCCTGAAACTAATGCTATTTTGGTAATTACTTCTTTATTAAGATCTTTTTTTTCTTTAGATAAAATTTTCACCAAGGCATCTTCAATATCAGAAGAAGAAAGGGGTTTCAAACTAATGATATGCATTCTAGAGCGAATGGCGGGATTAATAGTAAAAAATGGATTTTCTGTAGTAGTTGCAAAAAGAATGATTTCATTTTTTTCTAATAAAGAAAGCAAAATATCTTGTTTATCACGATTAAGACGATGAATTTCATCAATTAATACTATTAATTTATTATTTAATTTAAGATGGGTTCTAATCCCATTTAATAAATCTGCCTTAGTATCTTTAGTAGGATCTATTTTTAAAAAAGAGTATTTTAATTCCTTGGCAATAATAGTGGCTAGAGATGTTTTACCAATTCCGGGCGGTCCATAAAAAACCAATGAAAAGGGTTTTTTCTTTTCAAGCATTTTTTTAATAAGACCATCTTTACCAAAAAGTTCTGCATGTCCTACAAAATCCTCTAATGTTTTAGGAGATAAAAGATTATTTAAGTACTCATTTTTTAACATTTCTTATTAATTATATTCTAAGTAAAAAGAAATAAAAAAAATCCCCTTAAAATAAGGGGACTTTAAAAAAGAGGATGAATCCTATTTTTCTTAAAAGATAAATTAATATTCTTCGGAACTTCGATTATTAATTTGATTTCATAAAAAATGGGATGTCATCATCTTCATCTTGATTTTGGGTTTCGATAATAAAATCATCATCTGAATTTTCATCTTGATTATCTATATTTAATGGAAAAGATTGTTCGATTGTTTTTTCAAATTCCTCTTGTTGAAGGAGGATTCCATTTCTAATTGTTGAAGAGTATAATTCAAGATCTTTTTCGAAAATAGTTTCTTGATTTTTACCATCACTTTTATTAGTAGTTGCAATAAATGAAATTTGCACTTCATTTCTTAAATTATCATCAATAGCTTGACCAAATAATAAATTGATATCTTGATTGGTTTTTTGCTTAATTTCTTCTACAATTAAATTAATATCTAAAAGAGAGAAATCTGGCGAAGAATTAATAAATAAGATCACATTATTTATTGTTTTTAAATCAAGATCAATTAATTTAGAATTAAATACCTTCTCTAATGCTTTTTTTGATTTTTCTTTTCCACAAGCCTGACCAAAACCTACAAAGGCATTACCTTTATTTTTCATAATATTACATAAATCTGCAAAATCTAAGTTAATAATAGATGGTTTTAAGATAATGTCTGTAATGGCTTTAATAGTTTGTTTTAAGATTTTATTAGAATATTTAAAAGAGTCCTTAATATTAAAAGAGCTAAAATTTTCTAATAACATATCATTTGAAATTACAATTAATGAATCAACATTTTTTCTAAATTTTTCTAATCCTACATTGGCATAATTCATCCGTTTAGATCCTTCAAAATTAAATGGTAGTGTCACAAGAGCCACAACAAGGATTCCCATATCTCTTGCTACTTTAGCAATAATTGGTCCTGCTCCTGTTCCGGTTCCTCCACCTAAGCCAGCTGTTATAATTAGCATTTTAGCACCAACAAGACTTTGTTTAATTTCCTCAATAGATTCAAGAGCGGCATCTTCACCTTTTTGTGGATCAGCACCTGCTCCAATTCCTTCTTTACCTAAAATAATTTTTCGATCAACTTCAATATCATTAAGAACTTGAAGATCAGTATTTGCAATAAGGAAATCAATATCATGGAATTCAGATTTTGTAGCTAACATTTCTTTTATAGAATTATTACCACATCCTCCAACGCCCATAATCTTTATATCTAAAAAAGATTTTTGTCCTGTTTTAAACATATTTATTCCTTTTCTTATGCAAATGCATATTTATTTTGAGATCTATTTAGAATTTTTTTACTTATTTCTGGATAATTTTTAATTTCTCTTGTTATAAGAGTGCTACTAAATTTATTAAATTTATCAATTAAAATATTAATATAATTTTCTCTGTTTAAAGAGTGATATGTATACATTTTTTTATTGACAAATAATTGTCCTTTTAAAATGGTTTTAACATACTGTTCAATATTTTCGATTTCTTCAATTTTTCCAACTAAATTAATTTTTAATTCATTAGAGTTTTGAGGTATTTTAGATTTAATAATTTCATTTGCTTCTAATAATAAAGTTTTGACAAAACTTTTAATAGCGTCATTTATTTTTTCTTTTTTTACAATTTTATTACTATTAATAAAAATGGTCTCTTCGTTATTTTTTTCTAAATTAATTTTAAAATTATCATTTAAAATAAATTTACTATTTTTTTCTGAAATCTCTAAATTTTCAGCAATTTTTTTAACTAAACTTGAAAAAGAATAATTAAGATTTTTTGAAAAAACAACAACATTGTTTTTTACAAAATATAAACAACTAAAACTATTTTGAATTTCAATAGTAAAATTATCTTCATTTTTTTTAGCATCTAATTCGAAAGGAATTAAATTTGATGATGTCAAAATATTTCTTACTTTAACACCAACTTCTGAAAAAATTTGTAAGATTTTTTCAAATGATTCTTTTTTAATTGTAGTTACTGAAAAAAAAGCAGAAATTTTATTAACTTTTAAAAAATTAGGAAATTGATTATAATCTCTTGCTCCCTCTTTATTTTCAATTGAAAATTTAAAAGGAGAAAATAAAATAGGGACACCTTTTTTATCAATATTTCTTTGATATTCTTTGGCTTTTTTCTCTATTTCTAAAAAAGTGCTATGTGTTAATTTAATATCATTTCGATAAGAAAGTGATTGCGAAATAATTTCTTGTGAAATTTCAAAATATTTAGTTTGATCAATAATTACATAAGTTTCACTGATTTTTACATTATTATTAACTTCAATTTTTTTAATTGAACTTTTAATAAATGGAATGCAATTATCATCTTTCTTATATATTTTTTCATCATAAAATACATTAACCATATCGGAATTAATAGTTTCACTAGCACTTATTGATATTTTTTTATCCATAAATCTAACTGAAACAATTATTTTTTTGAGATTATTCATAATCACCAACTTTCTTTAAGATTCTTAATTTCGCACTTCTAGCACGTTTATTTATTACTTTTTCTTTTTCGCTAACATTAATAGTTTTAACACATCAAACTTTTTCTTCTTGAAGAGGCATTTTTGGATCTAGCTTTTGTTTTGTAAGATTACCAAAAAAATTTTTAACAATTTTATCTTCTACAGAATGGAAACTGATTACTAATAACTTTCCATCTTTTTTAAGATACTTGATAGATTGCACAAGAACTTCTTTTAAAGATTCCACTTCATTGTTGACTTCCATTCTAATTGCTTGAAAAATCGCTTTAGAAGGATTTTTCTTTCTTAAAATAAAAGCTGGCAAGGATTCTTTTATGACATTATTTAATTCAAATGTGGTTTTAATAGGGCGGTTTTTAACAATGGCATTCGAAATGATTTTTCATTCTTTAACATCTGCGTTATTTCTAAAAAGTTCGCCTAATTTGTTTACATCATAATTATTAACAACATAAAAAGCATCTAAAGTTTGTCTTTGGTCCATTCTCATATCCAAATAAGCATCATATCGATACGAAAAACCTCGATTTTGTTGATCAATTTGGGGGGAAGAAACTCCTAAATCTATTAAAATTCCATCAACACTCTTGATTTGAAGTTTACTTAATTCATTCTCTAAATTTTTAAAATCAGAATGAATTAACTTCAAATTGGTGTATTTGCTAAGATTTGCTCTTGTTTTTTCAATTGCTTCTAAATCTTTATCAAATCCAACCATAAGAGCATCTTTATTAAGTCTTTTTAATATCTCTTGTGTATGTCCACCTCTACCTAATGTCAAATCAAGATATATTCCGTCTTTTTTAATTTCAAGGTTTTCAATAACTTCAGTTAATAAAACCGGAATATGTTCCATTAGAGTTTAATCCCTTTTTTGAACATTTCAGCACTAAGGTCTGACAGAGAATCTTCTTGTTCAAATTGAGCATAGTATGTATCATAGTTTTCTTTAGACCATAATTCAATTATGGATCCAACTCCTACAAATACAACTTCTTTTTTGATAGCGGCGGTTTTGAAATGCAATTCATTGAAAGTAAATCTTCCAATTTTATCAAGCTCAATTTCTAAAGTATTACCTAGAATTAATCTCTTAAATTTTTTAACTAAAGGATCAAGAGAGTTATTCTCTTCAATTTTATTTAAAAATTTTTGAAATTCTTCTTTACTACGTAATTCTAAATTTTTTTCACTCGATATTGTTATATAAAAGGAACTACCTAATTGATCCCTCATTTTTGGAGGAATAATGACTCTATTTTTATCATCAATCAATCTTGAGTAAGTCCCTAAAAACATTCCACTCCTTTCCACTATCTCCCATATTATATATATTTATTTCAAAAAATTATTGTTTTTTAGAAAAATATTTTTGAGAAAAGTAAGAAAAAAAGAAAAAAGTTAATATATAAATGAAAGTTATCTATATTTGAGAGTTATTTTATAAAAAAATGAATAGAAAATTAAAAAAATAAAAAAGACTCTTTTTATTTTAAGAGTCTTTCATATTATTAAATTATATATAATACAAAATTTTAACGATCGTTCTTTGCAACGTATCCTTCAACTTTTTTACCTTTATAAAAACCACAAAATTTACATGCACGATGTTGTTCAATTTTTTCAGAACAATTTTTACAAACTACTAAATTAGGTAAAGTTAAAGCATCATGAGTTCTTCTTTTATGCTTTCTCTGTTTCGAAGTCTTACGCTTTGGAACTATAGCCATGTTTTTTCTCCTTTGTAAAAAATAAAAATGTGTAAATTTATTCTTATTATATAATAATTAAAAATAATTTATTAAAATAATTCTAATTTATTTTTTAAAATATTTTTATTTTAAAAAGATTTAGCGCTTTTTAAAATCTTTTCCATGTTTTGTCGGTAAGTTTCACTATTTAAATAATCACTTTGAGTTTTTGTTCCTGCAAAAATTATTTTATCAATTTTAGTTAAACCCATAAAATTTAGAGTACCTTCTAAATATTCATCAAAAAGAGCAAAAGGATATTGATTTATTTCAGAACCTTGTGCCAAAATTAACTGAACCTTAATTTCATTATTAACTAATCCAATATTTTTTCCTTTAGCTAAATATTTATAATCAAAAGTTTTTTTAGGTTGAAGAATATTGTCTAAATATGATTTTAGTGCAGTAGGAATATTAAAATTAATCATACTTGCTGCAATAATAATCTTATTTGAAGATTTGAATTGCTCAATAAAAGCATCGCTTTCTGCATTAAAAAAAGTGGAAAAATTTTTAGAATTCAATACATTTAAAACCTTTTTATTTGTATTTAAATCCAAAATAACTATTTCATCTTGCGGATTATTTTTTTTATACTCATCTAAAAATACCATGGCTGCTTTTGAGGAAATTGAACCATTTGGACTACAAGAAGAGAGAATTACTAATACTTTATTTTTCATAACTATTCCTTTAAATTTTCTTTAAGTAAATTATATTACAAAAGATATAAATAAATATGTCTAATTAAAAATAAAAAAATATATAATTATTTTGAGGATTTTCTCCTTGGCTATTATATAGTCCAAAAACAAAAGACCATAAGGAGGTCAACATGTCAAAATATGAAATTATGTTGATTTTAGATCCAAGCTCAAATATTGAATTAGTTCAATCACTAGTTAAAGCAACTTTTAAAGAAAGTAATGCAACTATTGAGGAATTAAAAAATATTGAACTTGCATATCAAATCAATAAATCAAAAACAGGTAAATATATCTTAATTAATATCAATGCAAGTGGTGATGAAATTAATGAATTTAATAGAAAATGTAATATTTCTAAAGAAATTTGAAGAAATTTATCAATTAATTTAGATACTGAAAAAGGCTTAAATCGTAAAGCGGCTCCAAAAAGAGTTAAAAAAGTTTTTATTAGAAAACCAAGACCAGTTATGGAAGGCGAAGAAAGAGCTCCTAGAGCCCCAAGAGAGCCTAGAGAGTTTTCAAAAACTAAAAAAGAAGAAAAGATAGTTAATGAATAAAATTATTTTAGTTGGAAGATTAGCGAGTGATCCACAAGTTTTTGATTCTAAAAATTTGACCAAATACACTAGATGTAGAATTGCAGTTACTAGAGATAATAATAAAGATGAATCAGATTTTATTCCTTTAGTAGCTTTTAGTAATACTTCTACTTTTATAAATACTTATTTTTCAAAAGGGGATTTAGTTTTAGTAGAAGGTTCTTTAAGTGCTTCTAATTATAAAAATGATAAAGGGGCAATAGTAGAATCTATTTCTGTTGTTGTTCAAAATATTAAATCATTAGAACCTAGATCAGTAACTTCACAAAGAAAATTAAATAAAGGTCAAACTTCAAATGATGATTTTGAAAAAACAGCTATTTATGAAAACAAAAATAATAATAACAATCAAAAGGCTTCTTTTAGCGAAGAAATTGAAGAAGAAAAAGATGATTCTCCTTGAGAATTAGATCTTTAATTAAAATTAAGATAAGGAAAACAAAATATGAAAAAAACTTTTACAAGTAGCAAAGATAAAAATAAAAAATTTAAAAAAAGACCATGCTTTTTTTGTTCAGAAAAAATGGAATATATTGATTATAAGGATATGGAAATTATTCAAAAATTCATTAATTCTCATTCAAAAATTTTAGCATCAAGAATTACTGGAACTTGTGCAAGACACCAAAGACTTTTATCAACTGCTATTAAACGTGCTCGTTTTATGGCGCTAATTCCATTTATTTCTTCTCGTGTGAGAAAATAGATGGATGCTAAGACAATAAAATTTAAGTACTTAGAAGGATTAAGACCAACTCCGATGTTGGCTTTTTACAACAAAGTTCAAAAAGAAGAATATGATTTATTCCAAAATTATCAATATGGTGAATTTACTTCTAAATTTGAGCACTATTGAAATATTGGCTCTTATATTATTGTAGATAAAAAAGAAAAGAAAATTATTGCTTATGCAATTGAAAATGCCAATAATTTTTTATGGTTATTAAGAGTTATTAATATGAATTTAACTTTTGAAGCAAGTAATGATTTTTATGCTAAATTTAATGATGTTATAAAAAATGCTATTCCTAATGAAATTCAGGAAATTAATTAAATATTTTATAGGCAAAGCGCTCTTTTTGATTAATATCTTTTACAATACTAAAATTATTTTCAATAAAAAAAGAAGCAAAATTAGGATTAATTTCAAATATTAAAAGACCATCTTTATTAAGATGTTTTTTTGTATTTTTAATTATCTCTTGATAAAAAAATAAAGGATCTCTTGAAACAAGAGCCCTTTTGGGATCGTATTTTTGTACAGATTTATCTAATGTTTTATATTCTTCTAAAGAAAGATAAGGGGGATTGGAGATAATAACATCATATTTTTTGGAAATATTATTAAAAAGATTGGAATGAATAAAATTAATTTTTAAATGATTAATTTTTTGATTAATTAAACATTGCTTTTGAGCACGAAAAGAAATATCGCTAGCATCTATTTCTAAAAATGGTAAGGCTTTTTTTAAGGCTAGCGCAATAAAGCCAGAACCTGTTCCAATATCTAAGACTTTTTTAAAGGAACTATTTTTAAGAAGAAGAGACTTAGCTAAAAAAATTAATTCTTCAGTTTCATAACGAGGAATTAAGACTTTCTGAGATAAATCAATTTTTATATCAGCCATTTCAATAAAACCAATAATTTTTTGAAAGGGAATATTTTTTTTTAATTTTCTAATTTCTTTTTTAGTAATTTCAGGTTCTAAAAAATATTTTCTTTTTTCCCTTTGAAATTCAGCTATAACTTTTTTATCCAATGTTTGCATTTTTAATTTTTTCAGCTTGTTCTTCAGAAAGAAGCGGATTAATGATAATATCTAATTTACCATCAATAATTGATTTTAAAGAACAAGAAAAAGAAATACGATGATCAGTTACCCGATCTTGTGGGTAATTATATGTTCTAATTTTTTCACTTCTTGCTCCAGAACCTGCTAATTTTCTAAAAGCACCTTCTTTTTCTTTTTGCTTTTGAATTTCTAAATCATAAAGACGTGATTTTAAAACTTTTAGTGCCATATCTTTATTGGAAATTTGGGATTTACCATCTTGACATGAAGCTACTATTCCGGTTGGAAGATGAGTTATTCTAACTGCAGAATCAGTTGTATTAACAGATTGTCCTCCACTTCCTGAAGAACGATAAGTATCAATTTTTAAATCAGCATCTTTTAATTCAATTTCCACATCATCATCAACTTCAGGCATAACAGTCACTGTTGCTGTAGAGGTATGAATTCTTCCTTGTGTTTCAGTTTGCGGAATTCTTTGAACACGATGAACCCCTGTTTCAAATTTTAATTTTGAATAAGCTTTTTCTCCAGAGATAGAAAAAATTAATTGAGTAAATCCGCCAGAAGATGAAGATGAAGAATCCATAAGAGTTATTTTCATTTTTTTAGATTCACATCATTTAGAATAAATTTTAAATAAATCTCCAGCAAAAATATTAGCTTCATCCCCGCCAGCGGCTCCTCTTATTTCCATAATGACATTTTTATTATCATTTTCATCTTTAGGAAGAAGCAATATCTTTAATTCTTCTTCTATTAAAAGAATTTCTTTTTCGCTATTTTGAATTTCATATTTTGCCATTTCAATGATTTCATCATTTTTTTCTTCTAAAAGAATTTTTGATTCCTCAATATTTTTTAAATGCTTTAAATAATTATTAAAAGCATTAACAATATCTTTGATATTATTAACTTCTTTATTTATTTTTGTATATCTTTTAATATCTTGTAAAATATTATCTTTTTGAAGTTCAAGAATTAATTCATCATATTTATTTTTGATCTCAAAAAGTGATTTTTCCATTGATTTTTGCATAATTAATCAAATTATATTATACTAATTTACTTTTAGCGAAAATATTATTCTTCTTTTTTTAGTTTTCAAGAATATTTGTTAACTAAAATAAGAGTGGTTAAACCAACTAATAAAAAAGCTGTTGTTGATAATAGAGCTACTGAAGCAAAAAAACTTTCGTTAGAAGCGGAAACATAATTGATATTTTTAAAAATATACTCTATTTCTTTATTGTTTTTAAAAGCATCATTTCCTTTGGTTTTTAATAGAAAATTATAAGCATCTATTGAAGTAATGCTTTTATTATTAACTGTTTTTTTGTTAGCCAAAACTTTAATATCTTCTTGCCAAGTATTGGGATTAGTTTTTAAAATAATCTCGGCAACTGATATCATGATATCAAAATCATTTTTTTCATCTACAGTATAATCATTTTCATCTTTAGCATTTTTAATAGGTTCTAATGTTGCTAAATTAGTGTCTATATTTTTTTGATCTAAAGAATTTAAAAAATTTTGTTGATTAAAAGAAGGATAAGATGAAGCCATTAAGGCCCCTCCTACTACCCCTATTAAAATAGTGGAAGTAGTTGAGATAGTAATAATTTTTTTGAAGTTTTTATAAGTTAATTTCATTTGTTATTTTCCTTTTATTGTAAACAATAATTCACCTTTTTTAATATCTCCACTAGTTTTATTAAAAATAATTTCTCGACCATTTAAAGATTCATTTAAAACTAAAATAGGAGTAATAGATGACTTAGCATATTGATTTAATTTTTCTAAATCAATATTAGTAATTTTTAGTTCATTATCAATAAATTGAGAACTATCTTGGAATTTATTATCAAAAATATTGTGTTCCTTAGCATTAACTGAATCAATTCCGATATGAACTAAAAAATTAGTTTTATCTTTTGTTTCAAAATTATAAGCATGTCCGCCTGGAAAAACAAAATTTAATTTAGCTCGTTTAAGGGGTGAATATAAAATTTTGGTTGATGGTTTAAGTGCAATTCCTTGTCCAACAATTCCATTAGCAAAAGTTTCATCAGGAACCTCATTTAAAGGAATTATTTTCCCAGAAAAAGGAGCTAGCACTTTAATTTCTTGATTTAACTCATTATTTTCAATAGATACTTTATTAGCATGTTCTTCATGAGAATTAATTTGCACATCTTGATAATCTTCATATTTTAAATTATTATTTTTAATATTTAAAATATTATTTTTAATCCCATCTGCTTTAGTTCCAAAAATAGCGTGTACTGAATTAGGAGAAGAATTACCAAAACCAATTGCTCCTAATGATAACAATTTATCCTTATCTACTTTAGAAGCATCATTAGTTACAATTCTTAATCTAGTAATACATGCATCAATTTCTTTCATATTTGATAATCCACCATAAGCATTAATGATTTCAAATGCTTCTTTAATAGCTTCTTTAGAATTAGGATCTTGTGATTTTTGTTTTTTATAATCTTCTTTTGAAAATAATTTATCATTTCCTCCTCGCCCCGGAGTTTTTAAATCAAACTTTTTAATTGCAAAATAAAAGACAAAATAATATAATGGAGCAATTACTAATCCTGAAAGAATTAAAATTCAAGAATTTGATTGTGCCCCAATTGCATCAGTAATAAATCCATAAATTGTTAAATCAATTAATCCAGATGAAAATCCAAAAGCAACATGAGCTCCTAATAAGTTAGCTACTCAATAACAAATCCCACCAATAATGGCATGAAAACCATAATATAATCAAGGAACTAAAAATAAAAAAGTAAATTCAATAGGTTCAGTAATTCCTGTAACAAAAGCAGTAACTGCCGCTGAACCAACAATTGAAAGAGACATTTTTCTATTTTCTTTAGGGGCTGCCATAACCATAGCGGCAGCAGCAGCTGGTAAACCAAACATTGTATAAATATATGCACCAGAAGTATAAGCACCTACAACTCCTAAGGAATTAGAAGGGTTAATAGCATTTAAAGCTTGTGAAACATTTTCAAATGTTAAAGTAATACCATTAATTTTTTGACCAACAACAGGTAAAAGACCATTTACAAAAGTGTTAATATTACCATCAGATAAAGTTAATCCTAATTCTCCTCAAGTTTTTCCAAGATCTACTCCACCTACTATTGCTTGAGCATTGATCATTGTTTCTGTAATACTTCCTCCAACATTTGTAAATCAAAAAGTAGTATTTAAAATATGGTGTAACCCAAAAGGGATTAACATTCTATTTAATGTTCCAAATGCTAAAGAATTTAATCCTGCTGGAGCTGAAGAAAGACCTTGCCCCATCATTGCGATCCATTCACCAATAAGTGGTCAAACCATTAAAAAGATAATGGCAATTGGAATTCCCATTAAAAATCCTAAAATTAAAACAAATCTAATTCCAGAAAAAAATCCTAAAAAAGAAGGCATTTGAATATTTTTAAATTTATTATAAACTCAAGCAGTAATAAAACCAATAACAATCCCGCCAAAAACAGAAGTTTGTAATGAAAAAATTCCTAGATTAGAAGTTAATTGTGAAGATTGAACATCTTGATATCAAAAAATAGAAAAACTATCATTATTAGAAAAAATAAAGACCCTTTGGGTAACATTAAAAACCAAAATCATTAAAAAAGCCACTAATCCAGCAAAGGGTTCATTTTTTGCAAATGTAATCGCTATTGATACACAAAATAATGTTTGTAAATTACCAAAAACAATATCACCAGTATCAGATAAAAATTTAGCAAAAAAATATAAAGGAGCATTTTCCAAAACACTAACTTGTGAACTAATTGTTGCTCCTATTGCTAAAAATAATCCAGCAATTGGCAAAATAGCGATCGGAATCATTAATGATTTAGAAAGTTTTGATAAAAATTCTTGTGAATTTTTAGGTTTTATTTTATTTAAAAAATATTTTGCTTTATTTGTAAATTCGTAGTTTTTTGATACTTTTTTTGTCGAAACCATAAGTCTTTTAATTATAACATAATTACAAAAAAAAGATAAAAAAAAAAAAAAAAATGACCTATTTTAAGTCATACTTTTTTTAAATTATGTTTCTCTCAAAACTGAATAGTAATCTTATTGAAATTAATTAGAAATTAAATGAAATTTAAATCGATCAATTTATTAGTATTGGTCAGCTAAATGTATCACTACACGTACACTTCCAACCTATCAACCTCATGGTCTATAAGGAATTTCAAGGGAATATTCATCTCTGAGGAGGCTTCCCGCTTAGATGCTTTCAGCGGTTATCCTTTCCATATTTAGCTACCCAGCTATGCTTCTGGCGAAACAACTGGAGCACCAGTGATATGTCCATTCCGGTCCTCTCGTACTAAGAACAGCTCTCATCAATATTCCAACGCCCACATCAGATAGGGACCAAACTGTCTCACGACGTTCTGAACCCAGCTCGCGTACCGCTTTAATTGGCGAACAGCCAAACCCTTGGAACCGACTTCAGCTCCAGGATGCGATGAGCCGACATCGAGGTAGCAAACCTTCCCGTCGATGTGATCTCTTGGGGAAGATAACTCTGTTATCCCCGGGGTAACTTTTATCCGTTGAGCGACAGCCATTCCACAATGAACTGCCGGATCACTAAGTCCTGCTTTCACACCTGCTCGACATGTACGTCTCACAGTCAATTACACTTATACCTTTATGCTCTACATATGGTTTCTGACCATATTGAGTGTAACTTTGAACGCCTCCGTTACTCTTTAGGAGGCGACCGCCCCAGTCAAACTACCCACCACGCACTGTCCTCCTGCCTGATAATGACAGCAAGTTAGAAAATCAACGTAACAAGGGTGGTATTTCAAGGATGACTCCATAGAAACTAGCGTTCCTACTTCAAAGTCTCCCACCTATCCTACACATGTTAAATCAATTTTCAATACGAAGCTATAGTAAAGCTCCACGGGGTCTTTTCGTCTTGATGCGGGTAACCGGCGCTTTCCCCGGTACCATAATTTCACCGAGTCTAATGTTGAGACAGTAGAGAGATCATTACGCCTTTCGTGCAGGTCGGTAATTAGCCGACAAGGAATTTCGCTACCTTAGGACCGTTATAGTTACGGCCGCCGTTCACCCGGGCTTCATATCAATGCTTCGCATAAGCTAACACATCAACTTAACCTTCGGGCACTGGGCAGGCGTCACCACCTATACATCGTCTTACGACTTAGCAGATAGCTGTGTTTTTGATAAACAGTTGCCCCCCTCATTTTACTGCGGCTCTTTTAAAAAAAGAGCGCTCCTTCTTCCGAAGTTACGGAGCTATTTTGCAGAGTTCCTTAACATTAGTTTTCTCGCTCGCCTTAGAATACTCATCTTGGGAACGTGTGTCCGTTCTCGGTACGGGTATCTATGAAATTTAATACTAGAAACTTTTCTTGGAAGAATAAATCATATAATTCAGTACTTGCAAAAGCTTTCCCTATGCATTGTATTTTGAATTCCTCATGCGGATTTGCCAACATGACATCTTCAATACTTACACCTCAATCCATTAAGAGGTCTACACTATCATTCTTCGTCATTCCATTGCTTTCATAGATTAGTACAGGAATATTAACCTGTTGTCCATCGGCTACGCCTTTCGGCCTGACCTTAGGTCCCGACTAACCCTGGGCGGACGAACCTTCCCCAGGAAACCTTTCCCAATAGGCGTCAGGGATTCTCACCCTGAATCGTTACTCATACCGGCATTCTCACTTCTAAGCGCTCCACCAGTCCTCACGGTCTAGCTTCATTGCTCCTTAGAACGCTCCTCTAACGTACATAAATGTACCCGTAGCTTCGGTACCATGTTTAGTCCCGTTACATTATTGGCGCAAGATCTCTTGACTAGTGAGCTATTACGCACTCTTTAAATGATGGCTGCTTCTAAGCCAACATCCTAGTTGTTTATGAAATCTCACAACCTTTCTCACTTAACATGGTTTTGGGACCTTAGCTGACGATCTGGGTTGTTTCCCTCGCGAACATGGAACTTATCTCCCACATTCCGACTCCATAGTTATACATAATGGTATTCGGAGTTTGATTGTAGTCAGTACGGCTAGGTGCCGCCATTCCACATTCAGTGCTCTACCCCCAAAACTTAAAACTACAGGCTAGCCCTAAAGCTATTTCGAGGAGAACCAGCTATCTCCAGGTTCGATTGGAATTTCACCGCTATTCACAAGTCATCCGGGCACTTTTTAGCGTACTACGGTTCGGCCCTCCACTTAGTTTTACCTAAGCTTCAGCCTGCTCATGAATAGATCACCTGGTTTCGGGTTTATATCAACATACTAATTCGCCCTATTAAGACTCGATTTCTCTTCGGCTCCGCTTTTTTCCACTTAACCTTGCATGCTAACATAACTCGCCGGTCCATACTGCAAGATGTGCGCTATCACCCATTAACGGGCTCTAACTACTTGTAAGTAAATGGTTTCAGAATCTATTTCACTCCCCTCCCGGGGTTCTTTTCACCTTTCCCTCACGGTACTTGTTCACTATCGGTGTCTAGTTAGTATTTAGCCTTACCGGGTGGTCCCGGCAGATTCAGACAGGGTTACACGTGCCCCGCCCTACTCAGGATACATTCAAGAGATTAGTGCATTTCAAATACAGGACTATCACCTTCTATGGTCAAACTTCCCAGTTTGTTCTTCTATACACTAATTTTGTAACTCTATGTAGAATGTCCTACAACCCCAGTAAACTGGTTTGGGCTCTTCCGCGTTCGCTCGCCGCTACTGACAGAATCATTATTTATTTTCTCTTCCTGTTGTTACTAAGATGTTTCAATTCACAACGTATCTCTTCGCTACACCTATGTATTCAGTGTAGGATAATTGGGTTTTAATCCAATTGGGTTCCCCCATTCGGAAATCCACGTATCATAGCATATGTCCAGCTCCACGTGGCTTATCGCAGGTTATCACGTCCTTCTTCGACTTCTAGACCCAAGGCATCCACCATAAACTCTTACTTATTTAAATTATTCACCTATTGTATTATTTGTATCTAATTTGAAAAATAAAGACAAAAAAAATTGTTTTTATTTACTCGGCTACATTATTAAAAATATTTTAATAATATCGCGTTGTTACTATTCAGTTTTCAAAGAACATAATAGAGAGAATAAAACTCTCAAAACTGGATATAAAGACAAATGTTAAATTAATTGTGTGTGATCTTTTTTTAACAAAAAAATGAATCCAAAAAAAAATGATGTTTCATAATTTAAAAAATTAAATTATCTTTTGTACTCCGTAAGAAAGGAGGTGATCCATCCCCACGTTCTCGTAGGGATACCTTGTTACGACTTCACCCCAGTTATCAATCCTGCCTTAGATAGTCGTCTCCGAAGTTAACTAACCATCTTCGGGCATTACCAACTCCCATGGTGTGACGGGCGGTGTGTACAAGACCCGAGAACGTATTCACCGTAGCGTAGCTGATCTACGATTACTAGCGATTCCAACTTCATGAAGTCGAGTTGCAGACTTCAATCCGAACTGAGACCGGTTTTTATAGGTTTGCTCCATGTCACCATATTGCTTCTCTTTGTACCGGCCATTGTAGCACGTGTGTTGCCCCACTCGTAAGAGGCATGATGATTTGACGTCGTCCCCACCTTCCTCCTGGTTACCCAGGCAGTCTCTCTAGAGTCCTCAACTTAATGTTAGTAACTAAAGACAAGGGTTGCGCTCGTTGCAGGACTTAACCTAACACCTCACGGCACGAGCTGACGACAACCATGCACCATCTGTCATTCCGTTAACCTCCATTATGTCTCCATAATATTGCGGAAGATGTCAAGAGTGGGTAAGGTTCTACGCGTATCTTCAAATTAAACCACATGCTCCACCGCTTGTGCGGGTCCCCGTCAATTCCTTTAAGTTTCACTCTTGCGAGCATACTACTCAGGCGGATCATTTAATGCGTTAGCTGCGCCAGTAAGATTTCCTACCGGCTAATGATCATCGTTTACAGCATGGACTACCAGGGTATCTAATCCTGTTTGCTCCCCACGCTTTCGTCCCTGAGCGTCAGTGTACATCCAGTAAGCTGCCTTCGCCATTGGTGTTCTTCCTAATATCTACGCATTCCACCGCTTCACTAAGAATTCCACTTACCTCTATGTAACTCTAGTCTACCAGTATCCAGAGCGGACTGGGGTTGAGCCCCAGGATTTAACTCCAGACTTAATAAACCGCCTACGAACGCTTTACGCCCAATAATTCCGGATAACGCTCGTGACCTATGTATTACCGCGGCTGCTGGCACATAGTTAGCCGTCACTTTCTAATAAGGTACCGTCAAGCTTAGAGCATTTCCTCTCTAAGTGTTTCTTCCCTTATAACAGAAGTTTACAATCCGAAGACCTTCATCCTTCACGCTGTATTGCTCCGTCAAGCTTTCGCTCATTGCGGAAGATTCCCTACTGCTGCCTCCCGTAGGAGTCTGGGCCGTATCTCAGTCCCAGTGTGGCCGATCAGCTTCTCAACTCGGCTACATATCATCGACTTGGTAGGCCTTTACCCCACCAACTATCTAATATGCCGCACTCCCATTTCTTAGCGAGGCAAACGCCTCTTTCATATAAAAATCATGCGATTTAAATACATATCCGGTATTAGCAACTGTTTCCAGTAGTTATCCCAATCTAAAAGGTAGGTTAAGTACGTGTTACTCACCCATTCGCCACTAGGTACAAGTACCTCGTTCGACATGCATGTATTAAGCACACAGCTAGCGTTCATCCTGAGCCAGGATCAAACTCTCAAAAAAAAATTGACATTAACATTGTAATTTACTTTAATATCCAGTTTTCAAAGAACTATTTCTATTTCCCAATTTTTTATAAATAAACATTTAATATACTTAAATAGTTTGATTTTAAAACTTTGGGTACTTTTAATAATACACAAAAATAATTATTTTTTTTATTTTTTTTTATTTTTTTTTATTTTTGTAAAAAAAGCAATAAAAAAAGGACTAAATTGTCCTCTGTTTTATTATTTTCTAAGATCTAATTTTTTAATTACATTTTGGTATGAATCAAAATTATTTTCTTTTAGATAAGAAAGATACTTTTTACGTTTGTTAATTTTAGCAATAAAACCTCTTTTAGAATGTAAATCTTTTTTGTTTTTTAAAAAGTGTGGTTTTAGATTTTCGATATCTTCTGTTAAAATCGCAATTTGAACTTCAATAGCACCAGAATCTTTTTCATTTTTTCCAAATTCTTTAGTTAGTTCTAATTTTCTTTGTTTTGTAACCATTTTTCCTCCATAAACAGATTTAAGGCAGCATTTTCCAAAACCGCGAAAAACCTTAATGATTGTTTCTACATATTATATATTAATTTTTATTTTTTTTCGATTTTAAAACAACGAATTCTTTTTGATAAATTTCAGCAGCGCTTCTTAATGCTTCTGATTTAGTAAAAAAAGGAACATTGAAATTAATTAATTTATGAAATTTAGTTTTTGTTTGTTGCATCAATGAAAATAATGGAACAAAATCACCTAATTCATTACCTATTAAAATAACACCTAAAATTTCATGTTTATGATTAGTAAAAATTTTAAATCTTCCTAAATCATCATTAAAGTTTGATTTATAATTTCCCTTAAAATCATAGATAAATTCATAGAAAGGAATTTTGGCATATTCAATTTGTTTTTTACTCATTCCGAAGAAAGAGATAGCTGGATCAACATCAATAGATCAACTATAATTATATAAATCAATTTTACTTTTAATTTTTCTTAATAAAGATTCTGCAAGAAGATTGGCATGATAGTATCCTTGATTTGGCAGCATATGAATACCATTAACATCTCCAATTGCATAAAAATTAGAATATCCCTTTAACCTAAAATTAGCATCAATAATAAATGCATTTTTATCATTTAAAAAAAATGGTTTTTTAAAGTTAATTGATTTTGTATTAGGTACTCTATTTTCTGTTAAAAATATTTTATTAACTTCAATATTTTTTTCTTCACGATCATTTTTTAAGGTAATTCTAATACTATTATCAGATACTACTAAATATTCTTTAGGTTCAAATTCCAAGCATCATTCAATATTATTGTTTGTTTTCTTGGTATATTCTTTTTTCAAAACAGCTTCTATTTCATCATCAAAATCATTAAAAGGATTAACATTTTTATCCACTAAATAAACCTTGGTCCCTAAATTTGAAAATGCTTGTGCTAATTCTAAAGAAACTGCATTAGTTCCATAAATTGCAATAGATTCATATTTTTGATTAATTTTATTAATTTCATCAGAATTTAAAAAGAAATTAGAAGGAATGTTTTGATACTTACTTTCATCCGAATAAGATCCGGTTGCAAAAACTAAATTTTTAAACCAAATTTCTTTGCCATTTAAAATTAAATGTTGTTCATCAATTATTTCAGGATTACCTTGAATAAAATTAATCCCTTCTTTTTTAAGAGTAAAAAGATTATTATCTTCATTTAATTTTTTATTCATAGAATTTATTCTAATTGGTAATGAAGAAAAAAATGAATTAGGATCAGAAGACATTTTTTTGGCTTCTTTTGCCATTTGTGAAAAAATTTTAATGTTCAACGAAGATTTAACACCAGGCTCATGTCTATCAATAAGTAAAACATCAGAATTATTTAATGAAAGTTTTTTTGCAATAGTTAATCCAGTTAATCCGGCACCAATAACAATTGTGTTGTAAGAAACTATTTTTTCTTTTTCTTCTATTTTTTTATTTTTTTTTCCAATTTTCTTCATTTTTATCCCTTGATATTTTTGTTTTTATTAAAAAATTATATCAAAGAAAAATTTAATAGAATATCTTATAAATTAAAAAAAATCTTAATATTCTACATTTATATTTTTTTAAAGGTATATTTTGATAAAATTTTTTATATGGCTTCTAACGAGATTGGTTTTTTAATTGGAATAATTATAGGTACTATTTTTCTTATTTCCATTCTTGGTTTATTATTATTTTTTTATTTTAAAAATAGAAAAATTGAAAATGTTAATAAAAAAATTGGAAATGCTTCAGAAAATAAGGTTAATAAACTTTTAAAAAAATGAGCAATTGGGAATAATGGAAAATATCTTGAAGATTCTCTTTATAAATATAATGGAAATATTTTATTTGAAGTAGATGGAATTTTAATTACAACAAGGGCTTTAATTTGTATTGAGGTAAAAGCTATTAACGGAAAAATTGAAGGTAATGCTCTTGAAGATAAATGGTTTAAAGTGATGGGAAATAATAGACATGAAATTAAAAATCCAATTATTCAAAATGAAAAACATATTGCTCATATTTTAAAAATTACTAAAACAAAGGTTCCAATGCTATCACTTATTATTTTTGATGATGAAAGAACAAATGATATTAATATTAGCAACAAACCATCTCATGTGATAGTTATTAAATTTTCAGACTTGGAAGCAACTTTAGATGAAATTAATAAATCTCTACTCCCAAAATTAAATAATAATGAAATTTACAATATTTTTAATTTATTAAAAGAAGCTTCTACTAATACTAAAGAAGATAAAAATTTATTTAAATCTTATTTTAATAATGAAAAAAACAATTAAACAAACATACATTCTTTTTGATGGTAGAGAAATTGAGGTTTTAATATTTTTTAAAGATATTAAAAATATTTATATTAAACTAAACAAAAAAAATGAAATCATTGTTTCAGCCCCTAAAAATATTAAAAATAATATTTTAGAAAAATTTATTGAAACACATTTAAATAAATTTGCTTACTTAAAAGAGAAATCGCAAAGTAATAATTTCTATAATCTTCATGAAAATTATTTTTATTTTTTTGGAAACAAAATATTTTTTCAAGTAACCAATAATTATTTTTATTTTAATGATCAAAAAATAAAAATTAGTCAAAATAATCTTGAAAAAACAATTAAAAAAATATATAAAAAATATTTATTAAATTATCTTGTTGATACTCAAAATTATTTTGAAAGATTAATGGAAATAGAAAGACATAGTATAAGTATTTTAGATAAAAAATCTGCTTGAGGCACTAACTATATTGAAAAAAAGAAAATAAATTATTCTTTATATCTATGTTCATTTTCTAAAGAAATTATTAATTATGTTATTGTTCATGAATTAGCACATAATAAAATAGGTCCACATTCTACTAATTTTTGAAAACTAGTTCAAAAATATGAACCACTATGAAAATTAAAAAGGAAGGCTTTAAATACTAAAAATTACAAATATTATTAATAAATAATATAATAATAGTATGTTTTTTATTTATGGTAATGAGTATTTTTATATTAAAAAAGAAATTAATAAAATTTTTAAGCAAAATAATGGTTTTAAAATAATAAAATTTGATGAAGAAGATTCCTATTCTGAAATATGTGAAACTATTTTAAACTATTCTATTTTTGAACCAAATAAAATTATTGTTATTGATAATTTTTTTCTATTAAAAAAAGAACAAAAAGAAAAAGCTGAAGCTTTTATTAAAATATTAAAAAATGAAACATCAAATCAAATTATTATTTTTACTATTTATAATGAGACTAAAATAGAACTTAAAACATCATTTGCAAAATTCTTAATTAAAAATGCCAAAGTTATTGAAGTTAAAAAAAATGAGGATAAAAATTTGCCATATATTATTGAAGATATTGTTAAATCAAAAGGCGGAATTATTTCTAAAATTAATGCTATTTATTTATCTACAAAAATGCCTAATGATTTAATGCTAATAATAAATGAAATTGATAAATTAATTCATAATCATAATGAAATAACTAAAGAAAATATTGATGAATCTATTTCTAAATATCAATCTAAAAATGTTTTTGAATTTATTAATGCTCTAAATGAAAAAGATACATATTTAGTTTTTAAATCATATTATGAAAAATATAATAATGGTGAACCAATTGCTAATTTTATTTCTCAAGTAGCTAATTTATTACTCTTATCTTCATTAATTTATTCCTATAAAAAAAATAAAAAATCATTAGATGAAATTTCTAAGGATTTAAATATTCATAAATTTAGAATAGAAAACGGTAACAAATTATTAACCAAATTAGGAATTGAAAATATTCATAATTTAATTAATAAATTAGCTAATTTAGATAGTGATATTAAATCAGGAATAATTGATGATAAAATTGGTTTTGAATTTCTCTTATTGCAATATTTAAAATAGAACTATTTTTATTTTGAGATTATCTAAATTTAAATAATATAATTAATTAAATGATTAAAGATAAAAAGACAATTTATTATGAAATTAATCCTCTTTTTTTTAAGGATGAAAACGGAGATGGCTTTGGAGACTTTAAAGGTTTTTTAAAAAAAATTGATTATTTTAGTTTTTTAGGGATTGATTGCATAATTTTTCCAGATATTTTCAATAACATTAAAGAATTAAATTTAAAAAATTATATTCAAATAGAAAAAAAATATGGCACTTTAGAAGAATTACAATTAATAATTCAAAAATTGAACCAATACAATATTTCTTTTGCATATGAAATTAATTTGAAAAATATCCAAGATTCTTGACTATTATCTTTAAATAAAAATTCACCCAAGGAAAATAGTAAAAAAGATTTTTATCTAGATCATAATTTCGAAAATAATCATCATAAAAATTGAGATGAAAAAGAGAATTTGCAAGCACTAAAACATTTGTTAGATCAATTAAATAAATTAGGAATTAATAATTATATTATTACTAATTTTGAATACTTATTTAATGCCAATGAGATCATTTCAGCTCAAAGCATTAATCAAATAAAACAAATTTATAATATTATAAAATTAAATGAAAATATTGAAAAAGTTGGTTTAAAATCAGAACTAATCTCAAGCGAAATTGAAAGACAATTATTAGAAGATAAGATATGTGATTTTTTTATTAATACTTCTCTAAATAGTTATGGTATATCTCCAAAATATGGAATTAACAAATTAGAAAAATTTAAAATAAAAAAATTATTTAAACACTATCAAAATCATTTTGAAAATATTAAGAATTTTGAAAATAGAAATGTTTTAGCTTTTTCCACAAATAAAAGTGGAAGAATCAATTCAAGATGAGGAAAAGAAGGAGTGATGTATCAAAATTCCGCAAAAGCAATTGGAACATTTTTACTAACTTCTCCTTCTTCATCCCTTATTTACTATGGTGATGAAATTGGAATGATTAATTTAGATATTGATAATTACGAAGATTTTAATGATGTCTATATTTATGAAAGAAAAAGAGAATATCAATCTAATGGTTTCAAAGAAAAGGATTTTTTTAAAGCCAATAAAACCTTATCTCCTATCAATAATAATAATTACTTCCAATGAAATAACAATAAAAATTTAGGTTTTACAAATGATGAATCCTTAAAAAATTTACAATGAAAATTAACTAAAAAAAATAAAGATATTAACGTATTTTCTCAATTTGAAGATGAAAATTCTGTTTTAAGTTACTATAAAAAATTGATTAATTTTATTAAAAAAACTGAATATGTTTTTTTCTTTAATAATTATGATTATTATAAAATTCAATTAGTTAAAAAATCAATTATTAGAATTAAATATTTTAAGGATAAATCTTTTTTGACTATCAATATTAATATGAGTGACAAGTGAATTAGGATTAAGAAAAATAAAAATAGCAAAATAATATTACAATCTAATAATAATAAATTATTTATTTCTAAGAAAATGTTTTTAGAACCATATGAAGTGATTTTGGAAATAAGCAAAAATTTTGATAATTAAATATTTAAAAGACTCTTTATTTTAATAATTGTTTTTTGGAGCATTTCCTCTTTTGATAAATGGCCATCTAAAATAAAAAAACGATCTTTTTCTTGAGCAATTATTTTTAAATAACCATCATAAACATCTTGAAAAAAAATAATGGATTCTTTTTCAAGACGATCAAATTCATTACGTTGGTTCTTCATTCTTTCTAGGGAATCTTTTGGTTTTAAATCAATAAAAAATGTTAAATCTGGTTTTGTATAATTTGTCACAATTTCATTTAAAGTTTTAATTTTATCAATTCCTAATTTCCGAGCATTACCTTGATACGCTAGTGAAGAATCAATAAATCGATCACAAAGAACAATTTTATTATCTTTAAGTGCAGGCCAAATTATTTTTTCTAAATGAATCTTGCGAGAAGCTAAATATAATAGCGCTTCTGACATGGCATCAATATCATTTTCTTTATCTAGAATAAATGATCTAATTTGCTCTGCCTCTTGTAAATTAGTTCCTCCCGGTTCACGAGTTAAAATCATTTTTAAATTTGGATAATTATTATGAAAATATTGAAAAACTGCATTAATTAAAGTTGTTTTGCCGCTTCCGTCTAATCCCTCGAAAGTAATGAACATTATTTCACAACTTTTCTATCTTTAAGAGCAATATTTAAAGATAATTTATCTACATATTCTATTGGAATACCAATCGGCATTCCGATTGCCAATTGTGTGATATTAGGATGTGATAAATTATTTAAAAGTTCATTAACGGTTAAAATACCTTCTGGAATTTGAGAAATACCAATAATAATTTCATCAAATTTTTTTATATATTCTTTTAAAAAAGAAAAATCAAAAGAAAATAATTTTGTAAGTTTATTGGAATATAAAAAGGGTACTACAAAAAATTTTCCACTGTAAATCTCTAAATCTAAAATTTTTTTTATTTCATTTCTTGATTCTACAATTAATAAAGTGCTATTATCATTTGATGAACATCTTGAACATATTTCCTTATTAGAAAAAAGAGAACATAAAGAACAATTTTTTATTTTTGATTTATTTAAAAACATTTCTTTCTGAAAATCAGTGAATTTTTCAATGCTCATTTCAGCTATATTATTAGCAATTTTTATTGCTTGGCCTTTCGAAATACCTTTAATAGAAGATAAGATTTGAATTATATTTTCTATTTCTTGAATTTCATTCATTATTAAAAATTAAACCCTTGAGGTGCTTTAGGAGATATTTTTTCATATTCCTTATCAATTTGTTCTAAAACTTCATTAATAGCAATAGATAATAAATCTTGTAGCATTTCCTTATCATCTGGATCAATTAATATTTCATTAATTTCTATGGAAACCACTTTTCTAGCTCCATTCATTTTTACAATAATTCCTTGTTTTTCGGTTTCAAAAATTTTTGCTTTTAATTGTTCTTCTTGTTTTTGTAATTCGACTTGCATTTTTTTTGCTTGTTCTAAAATTTTATTCATATTCATATTTTCCTCTTTTCTTGTTTTGGTTAATTTTTATTTCATCTTTTTTTTAAAAATCTTACCAAAAAGTTCATTTCCTTTCTTTAAAAATAAATCATTTTTTGAATTTTCTTCACTATCAATATTTTCTAATGGCGGTAATTGAACAGGTAAAGGCATTTTATTTGCGGCCTTTAATTCTTGCCATAAATCTTTAGAATCTAAAAAAGTTCTCTTATTAATAATAAAAATATGCTTATTTACTCCAAAAGCTTTTATGATATATTTTTTAAAATTTAAACTATTTTTTAAATCATTAATTTCATTAACAAGATAAGTTTTCTCACTTGCAAATAAAATAAAATCATGGGATGCTGCAATAACATTAAGACCATCTAATAAATCAATAAAATCTTCAAAAATAATGTCTTTAAAAATTTTTGATTTTTGAAATTGATCTTTAGTTATTTTCATTTCATTTTGATTTGCTAATAAAAATAAATTAATAATTTCAGGCTGAGTTAAAACTTTAGTAATCTCTTTTGTAATAGAAGGTGATTTGGTTTTAATTTCATTTGTATAACTATGTTCTTTAGATACATTAAAAGAGTTTGTTTTTTTAATTTCTTCTTCTTGTATCATCTCTTCTAATGAAATTTCATTAGTATCATATAAAACCTCATCATTATTGGTTTTTTCATCATTTAATAAATCTTCATTTAAGTCTTGATTCATACCTTCTTCTTCATTTGAGATATTTAAAATAGATGTTGCACGATTTAAAAATTCATCTGTTGAAATTTTATTTTTAATTACAACATCATCTTTTTCTTTATCTTCTTCAACAGAAACTTCTTTATTTTCTAAATCTAAAAATTCTTTTTCTTGTTTTTCTTCATTATTAAAGTATAAATCTTCATCATCCTCAAAATCTTCTTCTAATGTTTCATTTTTAAAATTGTCATTTTTTTTATGACTAGTCATTAATTCAAAATCATCTGTAATTACTTTAGTTTCGCTTTTTTTAATTTCTTTTGTTGGAATTTTATCAATTTTAGATTTATTTATAAAATTATTTTCTACTTGATGATAATCAAATTCTTTTAATGTTTCATCTAAAGAACAAATTTTAATAAAAGCCAATTCTACTAATTCCTTAGGATTTTCACTATACTTAATGTTTTTTAATAAATCAATTAAAATTTCAAGTATAAAATAAGCTTTATCACTATTTAAATTAATTTCATTTAATAAATCAATATTTTCAAAATCAATAATTTCATTAGATAATGTTTTCTTATATAAAATGTAATTTTTAATTAATGAAATTAATGAAATGATAAATCTTTTAATATCAATACCCCTATCAATTAAGTCATTTAAAAGATTGATTGATTGATTGATATTTTTAACAACTAATGCATTTAAAATATCAATTTGTTTTTGATTAGAAACTAATCCAAAAATTTGATTAATATCACTTGTTTTAATATTTGAATTAGAATAAGCATTTGCTTGATCAATAATTGAAAGAGCATCTCTTAAAGAGCCGTTCGCTAAATCGGCTACCAATGATAAAACATTCTCTTCATAAAGAATGTTTTCCCTATCTAAAATTACTTTAATTTGTTTCATTAATACTTTTTTAGAAATTCTTGAAAAATTATATCTTTGAACTCTTGATAAAATTGTCAAAGGTAATTTATCTGGATCAGTAGTTGCAAAAATAAAAATAGCATGTGCTGGCGGCTCTTCTAACGTCTTTAATAAAGCATTAAAAGCTCCTTTAGTTAACATGTGAACCTCATCAATAATATAAATTTTATATTTGGATTGAGTAGGCAGATATTTAATTTTTTCCCTTAATTCTCTTATTTCATTAACGCCATTATTAGAAGCTGCATCAATTTCAATAACGTCCATAGAATTGTTAATATTTTTTAAACAAATTTCACAAGCTTTTGTTTTATCAATAGAATGAGAACAATTAATAACATTGGCAAAAATTTTAGCAACTGATGTTTTTCCTGTTCCTCTGGGACCACAAAATAAATATGCATGTGAAATTTTATTCATGCTAATAGTATTAGTAAGAGTTTTTATTATATTTTCTTGACCTTTAACTTCATCAAAAATAGTTGGTCGATAAGTTCGATAAAATGCTTTATATTTCATATATTTAATTTTAACATTTATATTAAAAATATAAAAAAAAAGTCAAATTAATGACTTTTTTTAAATAAAATTTTGTTAATTATAATTTTATAAAGAAGTTTGAAATGTTAATTCTGTTGATGTTAATTCTAATTCTTTATATGTATCTTTAAATTGAACTGTTATGTCAACTTTTTTAGCATCTGTATTTGCAGCAATTGTAACTGTGTCAATTTTATCTGTAGCATTTTTATCACCTGTTAAAAATAATTTTTTTGTTTCAAGTGTTAAATCTTCAAGAGCAGCGGCATTAGCCACTTTAGCAGCTTCTTCCTCAAGTTTTGTTTTATTTAAAGTTAAACCAGATTCTTTTATATAACTAGCAACTGTTGCTTTAATAATAAATTCACCTTTTTTAGCTGAATCAGTTGGTTTTGTAAATTCTTTAGTAGCTACTGTTTTTAAAGTAATAACTAAATCTAAATTTTTGTCACCTTTTGCAAAAGTAATAGTTTCTAAATCATCTTCTGTTACAACAGCTGATGTTTTAGTTTCTGCTGCTTTAGCTTGTACCATTATTTCTTTTGAATTTAATAAAGCAAATTTTTGTGTTTTTGTTAGAGCTTCTAATCCTTGGGCATCTGCAACTTTTATTGCAGCTTCATTAAGAGCTGTTTGGTTAACGTAAGCAACTTGAGCTTCTCCAGAAGAACAAGAGATAACTGCCACTAATGGAGTTGCTACTAAAGCAACTGATCCTAATCCTATTAATAATTTTTTTGTCATGTTTTTTCCTTTATGTTTTGTTTTAAAATTATATAAATTGTATTTTTCAAATTTAGGAATTAAACATAAAAAATTTAATTCCATTATTAATTATATAATATTTAAAAGTTTTATTAAAAAAATAAAATTATTAATTACTCTGCTTTTAATTCGCGATCTCACAAATAAGGAATTGATTTTGTTATGTCTTTATCATTGTATATTATTTGATACAAGCACTCCACAATTGGAAGATTAATTCCTTTTTCTTTTCTGATTTTTTCAACAATCTTTAAAGCGTGTAATCCTTCTAAAGTGGTATTAGAAGAAAGAGCTTTTTGGCGATCAAGAACAAAATTTTTACCAAAAGTTCTATTTCTAGATAAATCAGACATTGAAGTTAAAATTAAATCACCTAATCCAGTTAATCCCATAATGGTAGAAATAGAGCCGCCTAAATAATCATTAAAAACACTCATTTCATGAATTCCTCTAGTAATAAAGGCAGCAATTGTGTTAATTTTAAAACCACTTTGAGTTAAAATTCCAGCCCCTATTGCTAAAATATTTTTATAAATTGCTCCTACTTCAGATCCGGTTACATCTGTTTGGCGATAGACACGAAAATAATTATTTGAAAATAATTTTTGAACTTCTTGACATAAATCATCAGAAGAAGATACTGCACTTACAATGGTAAAAGAGCGATTTACCATTTCTTCAGCATAAGAAGGGCCTAAAATAGATACTACACCTCTAACATTTTCATTATTTTTTAAAGCATCGACCATTCCAGTATGTAAAGGTTTTTCACTATTTGGTCAAAACCCTTTAGAACCAGAAATAATAATGGCATCATTATCTAAAAATTTATTGATTTTTTTAATAATTTCAGGAATAACAATAGAAGGTAATGCCAAAACAATATAAGAAACATTTGCTATTGCTTTTTCTAAATTATTTGTAGTATTAACTTTATGAATTAAAGAATCTTTGGAAAAATATTTAGTATTATGACCTTCTTGCAATTCTTGCAATTCTTTTTCATCAATACCATAAATTAAAATATTTTTTTGACCAGCATCAAAAAGAATGTTACTAAAGGCTGTTCCTAATGCTCCTGATCCAATAATTAATATTTTTTTTGTATTCATAAATATATATTTTATTCTTTCTTATCAACTTCTTTTGTATCTTCTTGTTCTTTTTTTAAAGAAGTTGTTTTAGTTTTTGGTTTATCAATAACTGTTGTTTTAGTTGTGCTATTTTTATCATTAATTAAAGTTGTTTTAGTCTTAGATTTAGATTTAACTTCAGTTGTTTTACTATTTTTATCTTCATTCACACTTGTTGGAGTCATTTTTAAATTATTTTTTTTAGGTTCATTTTTCACTTCACTAATAATTTTATTTAAATCAATATCTTCCATTTGTGGCTTTTCTTCTTTTTCTTTTTTAGGAGGTAATTTCATATTTTTAGCAATATATTCAATTTCCTCTGCTACAATAGTTTCTTGTTCTAGTAATAAATCTTTTATTAACTCTAATAATTCCATATTTTGTTTAATAATTTTAATAGCTTCTTTTTCTGCATCTAAAATTATTTTACGCACTTCAATATCAATCTCATGTCCTAAAACATCAGAAAAACTACGAGATTTACCATAATCTCTTCCTAAAAATGGCGAACCTTCAGGTTCTTCATACTTAATTGGACCTAATTCAGACATTCCTCATTCTGTAACCATTCTTCTTGCAATTGAAGTTGCACGAGAAATATCATCAGAAGCACCAGTCGAAACTTCCCCTGCCCCATAAATAATTTGTTCAGCGGCACGTCCTCCCATAAATGATTTAATCATGGCAATAAGTTCTGATTTAGATTGATTATATTTTTCAACTTCTGGAAGCATTAAATTATATCCACCTGCATCCCCACGAGGAATAATAGTAATTTTTTGTACTTTATTTCCGCCGGGTATTTTAATTCCGACAACAGCATGACCTGCTTCATGGTATGCAACTGAAGTTAATTCATCTTTTGAAATAACTCTATTTTTCTTAGCAGGACCAGACATTACTCTATCGATTGCTTCATCAATTTGTTCTAATGTGATAACTCCTGAATTTTCTCTAACTGATAATAATGAAGCTTCATTAACAACATTCTCTAATTGAGCACCAGAATAACCTGGAGTTCTTTTAGCAATTTGATTGAAACTAACATCTTTAGCAATTCTTTTACCTTTAGCATGTAATTTTAAAATTTCTTCTCTTTCTTTAATATCTGGAAGAGAAACTGTAATAGTTCTATCAAAACGACCAGGCCTTAAAAGAGCTGGATCTAAAACATCAGGACGGTTAGTTGCAGCAATAATTAAAATTCCACCATTTTCAGTAATTCCATCCATTTCTACAAGTAATTGGTTTAATGTTTGTTCTCTTTCATCATTTCCGCCGCCCATTCCGGCTCCTCTTGAACGACCAACAGCATCTAATTCATCAATAAAAATAATTGCAGGCGCGTTTTGTCTTGCTTCCTTAAACATTTCACGAACTCTTTTAGCACCTACTCCAACGAACATTTCAACAAATGAAGAAGCTGAAATGAAAAAGAATGGTACATTAGCCTCACCAGCAGTTGCTTTTGCTAAAAGTGTTTTACCAGTTCCAGGAGGACCACCTAATAAAATTCCTTTAGGAATTCTTGCTCCAGCAGCTTGATATTTTTTAGGATTTTTTAAATAATCAACTAATTCTTTTACTTCTTCAATTGATTCTTTATTTCCTGCAATATCTTTAAAGGTTTTTTTAGATGTTATTCTTTGAGCTTGGTTTTTGCCGGGATTAAATAATCCGCCTCCGCCACCTTTCATTTGTGATCTAAACATGAAAAATGAAACTAATAAGATTAAGATGATAGGACCAAATGAAAATAAGAATTGAATAAAGATATTAGGTGGATCAATAACTACTGAAGAAGTTGATCCATTTACTCCTGAAATATTTACTAAAGCTAATTTTAATTCATTACCTATTGAAATATCACTTAATTGTTGAGAAGTTAAAGAAACAACATAAGAAATTGTCTTATTGCCATCATTAAAAATAACATAAGCTTTATTATATTGATTATCAAATTGAACTCTTGAAAAATAAATATTGTCCGTTTGAGAAGCACTTGCTAATTTTAACTGCTCTTCAAATTCAGAATAACTAAGAACTGTAATTTGATTTCCAAAAGTGTTATACAAAAATCAAACTAAAAGACCTACAATAACTAAAATAGTAATAATTAAAAATCAATTGGGTTTTTTCTTGGTATTTGTATTTTTGGAATTATTCATATTACCTCATATTTTATTAAGTAGTCTTAATTATATAATATATTTTGTATTATTGATATAATAAAATAATAAATCTTATACACATAAACATGGGGAAAATATGAAATTAATTAAAGTAAAAGCTAAGGGTTTTAAATCATTTGCTGATGAAGTAAACCTTCATTTTGATGGTGGAGTAGCTGGAATTGTTGGTCCTAATGGTTCTGGTAAATCAAATATTAATGACGCTATTAAATGAGTTCTTGGAGAACAATCTTCTAAGGCTTTACGTGGTGATAATATGGAAGATGTTATTTTTGCAGGTTCCAAAACAGAATCACAACAAAATAAAGCTGAAGTAAGTTTAACGTTTGATAATTCTGAAAACCCCATTTCTCTTCCACATAAAATATTTACAATTACTCGTATTTTAGAAAGAGGAAAAGGAACTAATACTTATTATATAAATGACACTATTGTAAAATATCGTGATATTAGAGAAATTGCTTTGGAATCAGGTATTTCTAAATCCTCTTTAGCCATTATTTCTCAAGGGACTGTTTCAGATATTGCACAATCAACTCCAGAACAAAGAAGAGGAATTATTGAAGATGCTGCTGGAACTTCTAAATATAAATCTAAAAAAATTGAATCATTAAGAAAATTAGAAAAAACAACTGAGTCTCTTGATAAAGTAAGAACTGTTTTAAGAGAATTAGAAAAACAATTAATTCCTTTAGAAAAACAATCAGAAAAAGCAAAAGTTTTTTTAGCGAAATCTAAAGAATTAAAAGAAGTAGAAATTGCTTTACTAGTTAATGATTTAACTTTTTTTAAGGAAAAATTAGAAGAACTTAAAGAAAAGTTAGATGGTTACCAAGAAACACAAGATGATTTAAAAGGAAAAATTAAAGAAGAAGAAATTCTTTTAGAAGAAAATACTAAATATAAATTCCAAATTGAGCAAGAATTAAATGACGAAACTAAAAAACTTGATGAATTAAATGAAAAATTACATAATTTAGAAGTTCGTTTTCAAAATGAAGAAGCTAAAAGAGAAATGATTATTAAAGGTGCTCAAATTGTTGGTAAAGGCGAAAAAATCAAGATCATGAAAGAACAATTGGAAATTCTTTCTTCTAAAATTAAATATTCTAATGATTGAGATTCAAAAACTAAAGATGATATTAAAAACAGAAGAGAAGAATTAAATGAAATTGAAATGTCAATTGCTCAAAATAGATTAAAAGTAAATTCTATAAAAGCGAAATATTTAAAAGCTAAAACAAAAATAGATGTTTTAAATGACCACAAGGAAAATAAAACTAATCTTTTTAAAGGAACTAAAACTGTTTTAGAAAATCAATCACTTTTTAAAGGAATGTTTGGAACTGTCTCAGATTTAATTGAAATACCAGAAAAATATATTTTAGCTATTGAAGCTGTTTTACAAAATGCTTTACAACATATTGTTGTTGATGAATCTAATACTGCTATTAAAATAATTGAATTTTTAAAACAAAATAATGGCGGAAGAGCCACTTTTGTTCCCCTTACTTCAATTAGTGAAAAGGATATTAAACCAGAATATCTAATGGCCATTAATGGTCAAGATGGTTTTATTTCTTTAGCATCTAAATTAGTTAGCGTTAAAGATCCTAAATTTAATGTTTTAATAAGTTTTTTATTAGGAAATATTATTGTAGTTGAAGATATTCAATCAGCTAATAAAATATCACATATTTTAAATAAAAAAATAATGATTGTTTCTTTAGATGGGGACTTAATAAGAGTTGGTGGAATAATTACTGGTGGAGCAAAACTAAATTCTATTAATTTACTAGGTATTGATAACCAAATAAAACAATTAGAAGAAGTTGTTCCTAAATTGGAAGAAATAATTAATCATACAAATAATGAAATTAATAAATTAGAAAATATAAAAGAAGAGAAACAATCATTTATTAATGAATTAAATATTGAACTTGTTAAAAATATAGAAAAGCATGAAGTATTAACTAAATCATTTTTAGATTTAAAATTAAATTTTGAAACTATTTCTGATTCTAAATTTGATACTAATAATATTCAAGAAGTAGATATGTCATTGGATGAATTACACTCTAATAAAAAAATTATTCAAGCAACAATTCGTTCTAAAAGAGAGAAAGTAAACGCACTAAATGATACTATCAATTTTTCTAGCATTAATAAAAAAGATTATGAAAAATCTTTAAGAATTATTTATGAAAATTTTTCAGAAAAAATCAATGAAAAAACTAAGGCTGAATTTTATATTGAAACTTCAAATAAAAGATTGACTGAATGATATCATTTAACATATGAATCTGCCAAAGAAAAATATATTTTACAAATGGATATTGAGGAGGCCAGAAAAATTGTTTCTGAATTAAAAACTGATATTGAAAGTTTAGGAAATGTAAACGTAGAAGCAATTCAAATGTATGAAGAAATTAAAGAAAGACATGATGAAATTGCAAAAAATGAATCAGAATTGGAAGAAGCTAAAAATATTATTTTAGAGGCCATTAATGAAATGGATAAAATCATTATTAATAAAATTAATTCTACAATGGAAATTGTTAATATTGAATTTGCCAATGTCTTTAAAAAAATGTTTGGAGGAGGAGAAGCGAGAATCTTTCTTCTTGATCCAAATGATCCATTAGAATCTGGTATTGATATTCAAGCACAACCGCCTGGTAAATCTGTTAAAAATCTTAAACTATTTTCAGGTGGGGAAAAAGCACTTATTGCCATATCGTTACTATTTGCAATTATTAAAGCCAAACCATTGCCATTATGTATTCTAGATGAAGTAGAAGCTGCGCTAGATGAATCAAATGTTATTCGTTATGCTGAATACTTACAAGAATTAAAAAAAGATACTCAATTTATAGTCATTACTCATCGTCACGGAACTATGAGTAGGGTAGATAATTTATTTGGAGCAACAATGCAAAAAAGAGGAGTTACTTCATTTTTTTCAGTAGAATTATCTAAAGCAAAAGAATTAATCGACAATTCAATGGAGGAATAAAAGATTACTATGTACAATTCTAAATTAGATAAAATCGAAACTGAAAAAGCAATTGTTTTTATTAAAAAAACTTTTATTGAATATTTTGAAAAAGAACTAAATTTAATGAAAATTTGTTCACCACTTTTTATTAATAAAAATACTGGATTAAATGATCATTTAAGTGGGGTTGAGAATCCTGTTATTTTTCAAGCTAGAGATGCGAATCTAGAAATCGCTCAATCTTTAGCAAAATGAAAAAGAAATGAATTAAAAGAATTATCAATTAAAGAATATTGTGGAATATGAACTAACATGAAAGCAATTAGAGCTGATGAAAATGATGAAACTCCTTTCCATTCACTTTATGTTGAACAATTTGATTGAGAAATGGTTATTAGAGAAGAAGATAGAAATGTTGATTTTTTAAAAATGATTGTTTCTAAGATTTATAATGTTTTTCTTAAAACAGAAAAAAAGATTAATATCAAATATTCATCTTTAGTAAAAAAATTACCTAATAAATTAACCTTTATTACAAGTGAAGAATTACTTGCTAAATATCCTAAATTAAGCGCAAAAGAAAGAGAAAATGAATTTGGTAAAGAAGTTGGCGCTTTTTTTATAATTGGTATTGGTCACACTCTTTCAAATAATATAAAACATGATAATCGTGCTGCTGATTATGATGATTGAAATTTAAATGGTGATTTATTCTTTTATAGCAAAATTCATCAAAAATCTATAGAAATTTCTTCTATGGGGATAAGAGTAGACCAAAAGTCTTTAAGAACGCAAATGGAGATTGCAAGAAGAGATCTTAAAAAAGAATTTAAATATCATAATGATATTCTAAATAATAAATTACCATTTACAATTGGTGGCGGAATCGGTCAATCTAGATTAATTTTATTTTTCTTAGAAAAATATCATATCGGAGAATTCCAAAGATCATATTGAAGTGAAAAACATAGAATTGAAATGAAGAAAAAAGGCATTGAATTAAAATAATGGTGTGAAAATTTTCACAAAAATTTTCTTAAAAAATTGTTTAATTCTAGAATCTTTTTTAGTAACTAAATTAATGGAAAAATTATCATAATTTTTTATGATTTTATTTAAAGAATTTATAATATTTTCTGAATCAGAAATAAGTAATGATTCATAGTTTAAAAATAATGATCTCATATCCATATTAACCGAACCAAACATAGAATATTTATTGTCCACAATGATTATTTTAGAATGAAGAAACATATTATTTAAAACCTTTATTTTTGCACCAAAAATACTTAACTTTGATAAATAATATTTAGTGGTTACTAATAAAGAAGATTTATCTGCTTTTCCAGGAATATAAAAAGTAATTTGTATTCCTGATAATAAGAGATATTTTAGCAAATTATATAGCTCTTTATTTGGAACAAAATAAGGAGTAATTATTTTAATCTCTTTTTTAGCAGAAGATAAAAGAGTATTAATACTTTGATAAATTATTTGATCACTAATATTAGGGCCATCTTCAATAACTAATATTTGATTCTCATAAAAATTATTATCTTTTTTTATAAAAAAATTAATATCTAATTTTTCTTTTGTGAACTTGAATCAATCCATTAAAAAAACCCTTGTATAGTCTATAACTGCACCAGCATTATTAATAGAATAGTTTAAATCAATTCAATAGCCATATTTTTTGCTATAGCTAGAATATTCATCTGAAATATTAATTCCTCCTCCATGACAAATTTTTCCATCAATAATAATAAATTTTCTATGAAGGCGAAGAACATGTGAACCTGAGACAAAAGGAAATTTAATTAGTGAATATTCATAAATAGTAATATTTTCAATCTTTTCTAATTCTTTAAGATCATCGCTTGATAAAGATCATTTACCAAAATCATCAACAATCATTTTAACCTTCACTCCTTCTGAAGCTTTTTTGATGAGAATATCTTTAAGTTTATCATAATTTTCAGATGGTTTAATTATGTACATTTCAATCAAAATAAATTCATTAGCGTTTTCAAGATCTTTAAACAGTTGTTCAAAAGCTAAATAACCTTTATCAAAAAAAGTAATTGATGTTTTTTTAATTTCTCGGTTTGTTAATGTAGCTATTTTTTTAAGATTATCATCAAGAATAATATTATCATTTTTAGAAATTGGAAAACATTCATTCATTTCTTCTTCATATTCTTTTTTACTTAATTCTAAATATGATTTAACATTGCCAAAACAAAGATAGATAACATGACCAATAATTGGAAAAATTAATATTAAAAAAACTCAAGATAATTTCGATTCATAAGTTCTTTTTTGTAAAAAAATATATAAAAAAATAATGGAATTTATAATATATGTTACCAATAGAAGAATAACAATCTCATAATTTCATTCAGTTGTAGAATATATTAAAAATAAAATTATTGCAATAATAATTGAAAAAAATGCCAATAATTCAGAAATAATAATTAAAAGTCTCTTATTTTTTTTCATTGTTCTAATATATTATATATATTGTCAAAAATATTTTTGATTTATATTCCAGAAATTAGATATTAAATTTCTTTAAAATATCATCAATTTTTTTCTCGTCAATTTTTTTAAAAGTTTCATCAATTTTTTGTATAGATTCATCCACTAATTGCTTTTCTTCTAATTGTGATATTTTTTTATTAAAATAATCATTTGGTTTTATTTCTTTAAAAGTTAAAAATTTAACTCAAATTAATGCTTTTTTAATATTTTCAAAACTTTTTTCTAAGGGATCATTTTTTTTATCAAAAATATATTTTTCTAAGAACAAAATATTTTCCCTATTTTTATAAAATAAAGATAAATTTTGAGTAGATTCAATATCAACAATAATATCTTTATTAGTTTCATTTACAAATAATTGATGACCCATATTTGCTTTATTACTATAAGCTAATATTTTAAAAGGTAATTGCTTTATTTTGTTTTTAGAATTTAGAAAAACAATATGGTCATTATTATTGGCAATAACAAAAGATGAAACATAGTTATTTTTTAATTTCATCATAATATTTCCTGAAGATTTAAGAGCAATATTTGGAACATTATTTTCACTAAATTTAATAGCATAATGATTTGAAGAAACAACTAAAATATCTTCTAGACCATTAGATAATTTAACACCAATTACTTCATCTTTATTTGATTTTAATTTCATATAAGTTAATGGTTTAGAAATTCGACTGGTTTCAAAATGTTCAATTAATGTTTTCTTTCCCATACCTAATTTTGTTAAAGAAATAACAAAGGCCTTAGTTGAAAAATCATTTACATCAAAAGCATTAATAATAATCTCATCTTTTCCAAAAGAAGCAAAATCAGAAATATGAACTCCAAAATCTTTCCATTTAGATTCTGTGATTTTATGAATTGGTATTAAAATGTAATTACCTTTATTAGAAAAAACAATTAATTTATTTACAATTTCACTTTGTGAGAAATAAATAATTTTATCATTTTCTTTAAGACCAAAAGTAGTAATTACATTAGAATCATATGTTCTTTTAGAAATTCTTTTTAAATATCCATCTTGTGTTAATGATAAGTAAATAGTCTCATTTTCAATTATTTCTTCTAATTTAATATTTAGATTTAATTCCTCATCCATAATAATAGTTTTTCTTTCAATACCATATTCTTTTTTAATATTTTTTAAAAGAGAAATTAAAAAGTTATCAAATTCTTTTTCATTATTTAAAAGTAAATTCCAATTTTGAATTTCTTTTTCCAATTTTTCTTTTTCCTGTAAATAAAAAGATACATCTGTTTTATTTAAACGATAAAGACGCATCTCAGCAATTGCTTTAGCTTGAATTTCGCTAAAATTTAACTGTTGAATCAAATCTCTTATAACTCCAGATTTAGATTCTTCTGATTTCCGAATAACTCTAATAACTTCATCAATAATTTGAGCAACACGAATAAAACCATCCACAATTTCTAAACGGTTTTTAGCTCTATTTAAATCATATTGAATTGATTTTACTTTTAGTTTCTTAATAAAATTAATATAACAATCAATCATTTTAGAAACACCTAAAGTTTTAGGGGCATTTTCATGAATGGCCACCATATTATATGAATAGAAAATTTGTAAATCTGTTTTTTTAAATAAAAATGATAAAATTCCCTCAGCATTTGCATTTTGTTCTAAATAAATACAAATAGAAATACCATTTCTATCAGATTCATCTCTTACATCACTAATTCCAGCTAAAATAGAATTAATTCTTAAATCATCAATTTGTTTAACTAATTTAGATTTAATAACACTATAAGGAATTTCACTAATAATAATCTTATGTTCTTTAGGTTTTTGAATAATTTCATATTTAGAAGAAATAGAAATTCTTCCAATTCCTCTTTCAAAAGACTCTTCAATTCCTTTTTTACCATAAACAATTCCGCCAGTTGGAAAATCTGGCCCTTTAATATATTTAGCTAAATTATTTAAACTAAGTTCAGGATTTTTTATTTTCGCAATTGTAGCATCAATTATTTCTATTAAATTATGAGGAGGAATTTCGGTTGCAAATCCTGCCGCTATTCCTCTTGCTCCATTTAATAATAAATTAGGAATGTAGGCAGGTAAAACAGTTGGTTCTTTTTCAGAATCATCAAAATTTGGCGAAAAAGGAACTATTTTTTTATCTAATTCCATTAACATTTCTTCTGAAATTTTTGATAATCTAGTTTCTGTATATCTCATAGCTGCTGCTGGATCATCATCAATTGAACCTTTATTACCATGCATTTCTACCAAAGGCATATTCATTTTTCAATCCTGAGCCATTCTTACTAAGGCTTCATAAATTGAAGAGTCACCATGAGGGTGATACTTACCAATAACATCTCCTACAACTCTAGCAGATTTTTTAAATGATTTATTGTAATTTAAATTTAAATCATACATTGAGTATAAAATTCTTCTTTGCACCGGTTTTAATCCATCTCTAACATCGGGAAGAGCTCTTTGTAAAATAATATATTTAGCATAACGAGAAAATCGCTCAGACATAATATAATCTAATGATTTAAATTCAATATTTTTATCTTCTAAAACTAATTTGTTATTTTCTTTTGCCATAATAATCCTTATTAAATTTCATAATCATCTTCCATAGAAAATTCAACATTTTTATTGATTCATTCTTTTCTAGGCTCAACATTGTCACCCATTAAGGTAGAAACTCTTCTTTCAATAATGGCGGCATCTTCAATATTTATTTTGATAAGTGAGCGATTTTCAGGGTTCATTGTTGTATCTCATAATTGTTCAGAATTCATTTCCCCAAGACCTTTATATCTCTGAATTTCATATCCAGAATTTTTATCACTAAACTCCCTTAATTCCTCTTCATTTCATAAATAAATAACCTTTTCTTTATTAGAGATTTTTTTTGATAATTTAAATAAAGGCGGTTGTGCAATATAAATTTTCCCAGCTACAATAAGTTCTTTCATATATCTAAAGAAAAATGTTAAAATTAAAATTTGAATATGAGCTCCATCTGTATCGGCATCAGTCATAATAATAATCTTGTGATATTTTAAATCTTTTATTTTGAAATCATTTCCAATTCCGGCACCAATTGCATTAATAATTGTAGTAATTTCTTCATTTTTTAAAAGATCAATCAATTTTGCTTTTTCTGAATTTAAAATTTTTCCTTTTAAAGGGAGAATTGCTTGGTATTTTCTATCTCTTCCTAATTTAGCAGATCCACCAGCCGAATCACCTTCTACAATAAATAATTCTCTCTCTTCCGGAATTCTAGATTGGGCAGGAGTTAATTTACCAGATAATGATTTAACATTATTAATTTTATTTTTTGCTTCTCTAGTATCAAGACGGGCTTTTTTAGCGGCTTCTCTTGCTTCCCGTGATAATTTTGATTTTTGCAATATTTTTTCTGCAATATTTTTATTTTCAACTAATCAAGTATAAAATTGTTTTTGCATTGCATTATCAATAATTTTTTTTACCTCATTAGTAGATAATTTATCCTTAGTTTGACCAACAAATTCTAAATATTTTTCAGGAACTTTAATAGAAATAATAGCTGTCATTCCTTCTCTAATATCACTTCCTTCAAAATTAGGGTCTCTTCCTTTTAAAAAATTTTTTTCACGAGCAAAATCATTAATTATTTTAGTTAATGACGATTTTAAAGCAGATTCATGGGTTCCGCCTTCTCTTGTTTTAACATTATTAACAAAAGAAATAATTGTTTCAGAATATGTATCACAATATTGAATTCCAATTTCTAATTCAAAATCTTTATCTTTATCACTAATTAAAATAACTTGTGATAATTTATTTTTATTAGAATCAATAAAATCAACAAAGGCTTTAATTCCTTCATTGTATTTAAAAATATCATTTTTTTTGGAAATTTCATCTTTAAATAAAATTGTAATTCCGGCCAATAAAAAAGAAGCTTCTCTTAATCTTTCGCTAATTATTTCATAAGAAAATTTAGCAAATTTAAAAATTTTGTAATCAGGTCAAAATTGTATTTTGGTCCCTTTTTTCGAAGTAGGACCAATTTCTTTAGTTCTACAAGTGATTTCATCCCCATTAAAAAAAGAAGTAAAATATTCTTTTTTATCTTTGTAAACACTTACTTCTAATTTTGTAGATAAAGCATTTACAACAGAAGATCCAACTCCATGAAGTCCTCCTGAAGTTTTATAAACATCAGAATTAAATTTACCACCAGAGTGTAGTTCAGTAAAAATAACTTCCACAGCAGTTTTCCCATTTGAATGTTTGTCGATAGGAATACCTCGACCATTATCTTCCACTAAAACAGATCCATCATTTTTAAGAGTGATTTTAATTTCATTTGCAAAACCAGCTAATGCTTCATCTACAGAGTTATCAAAAATTTCTCAAAGCAAGTGATGAAGACCATTAACATCTGTTGAACCAATATACATTCCTGGTCTTTTTCTAACGGCCTCTAAGCCTTTTAAAGTGATAATATTTTTTGCGCTATATTGAGACATATTTAAAATATTATATTATCTAATAATATTTTTATATTAAAAAAAATAAAAGAGCCCTCAAAAAAGCTCTTTTATTTTTAAAATTAGCCACTACAAATGAAATGGTGCGCGAGGAGGGACTCGAACCCTCACACCGTGAGGCACAAGTGCCTAAAACTTGCGTGTCTGCCAATTTCACCACTCGCGCATAAAAATTTTCTTAATTATTTTATTACTATATAAGAAATTTGGGGTCTAAAAGACATATTGGTACGCCCTAGAGGATTCGAACCTCTGACCCAATGGTTAAAAGCCATTTGCTCTACCTGCTGAGCTAAGGGCGCTCCTGGTGCCGTCTATAGGAATCGAACCTACGACCTACTGATTACAAGTCAGTTGCTCTACCTGCTGAGCTAAGACGGCATGGTAGAAGATGAGGGGCTCGAACCCACGACCCTCGCCTTGTAAGGGCGATGCTCTCCCAGCTGAGCTAATCTTCCGTTTGGTGACCTATGCGGGGCTCGAACCCGCGAATCCATGGATGAAAACCATGTGTGTTAACCTCTTCACCAATAGGCCATTTGGCGCCGATTACAAGATTTGAACTTGTGACCAACTGGTTAACAGCCAGCTGCTCTACCACTGAGCTAAATCGGCATTTTATTAAATGTTTTTTAATTATATAATAGATTTATAAATATTTTATAAAAAATAAATATTATTTTTAATTTTTATAAAATTTAGAAAAATTATTTAGAAAAATGAAATAAAAAAAATCATTTTCATTAATATTTAATAAGAAAATATTTGAATTAAATAGAAAAATAGGAAAAATAAAAAATATGAAAATAAATTTCTTAGAAAAATTAAAAGACATACCAATAGGAATAACTGGTTTAGGAACAGGATTAGCGGGAATTGGCGCTCTTTGAACAATATTTTTACAAGAAATAACACATGAGAAGAATTCCCTTGCAATTATTTCTATAATTCAATATATTTGTATTTTTTTTACAATATTATTTTTATTCCTAATTCTATTAAGAAATACAAAACATAAAAAAATAGTTAAAGAAGAATTGAATCATCCTATTTTAGCAAGTTTTGTACCAACTATATCAATGAGCGGATCTATGATTGGTGGATTTATTGCATCAATTTCTAAAATAATAGGATGGGAATTAGAAATAAATTTTTTAACTATTATAGGAGCTATTATTGTTTATCTTTCTGTTCTTTCACATATTGTTTTTTTTGTTTTTTTTATTATGAATATTTTAAGAAAACATAATATTAAAAAAGATAATTTATATGCTTCATGAGTAATTCCATCTGTTGGTATGACTATTTCATGTACAGTTTCTTGTTATTTTCCAGATGAAATTATTCCTATTTATTTTTTCCAAAGTATTTGATTTTTTGGTTTGGTATCATATATTATAATTCTTCCTTATATGAGTTATAAATTAATTTTTCATCGTTCTAATGATATAAAAACACTTCCAACAATGGGTGTATTTGCAGCTCCGCCAAATTTATTGATGGTAGGATTTTTGATTTCATTTATTAGAAAAAATGAAAATAGTATTTATGAAACTACTGCCAATTATTATGATATTAATTTTGTAAATAATATTGTAATTGTTTTAGGTTTTTTTTCATTTTTAGCCACTATAATTGTTTATTTATTATTAGTTAAAATTTTCCAAATTAATTTTAATCCTGCATATGCATCATTAACATTTCCGCTTGCAATTTCTGCTAGATCAAAATTAAATATAAGCTTATATTTAGAAACATTGACTCAAAATAATATTTATATGAATAATTTATATTTCATCACTAGAATAATTACATACATTGAAATAGCAATTTCCAGTGTTATTATTATTTATGTTTTAATAAGATATTTAATGTTAATTTTTAATATTTATTTTGATAAAAATAAAAAAATATTAGAATAATTATTTTTTATTTTTTGAAAAAATATATTTGTAAATTTCATCATAATGAGAAACAGGAATAAATTCAATACTGTCCTTTACTTCTTTTGGAACATCTACTAAATTTCTTTTATTACCTTTAGGTATAAAAATAGTTTTTATTCCATAACGATATGCTGCTAAAGATTTTTCCTTTAATCCGCCAATCGCCAAGACTTTTCCTCTTAAAGTAATTTCTCCAGTCATCCCATATAGATGAGAAACTGGTTTTTTAGAAAGGGCTGAAATAATGGCAGTTGTAAAAGTAACCCCTGCACTTGGTCCATCTTTAGGAACTGCTCCTTCCGGAACATGAATGTGAATAGAATTTTCATCTCAATTAAAATCAATATCATATTTTTGAGCATTAGAACGAACATAGGCAAGAGCAATTTGAGCTGATTCTTGCATTACATCTTTTAATTGACCAGTTAATTTTAACTCACCTTTTCCTTTGAAAGATGTAACTTCAATAGCTAAAGTAGATCCTCCATAGGCTGTGTATGCAAGACCATTAACTGAACCAATTTGAGGTTCTTTATCATTTTCATCATCACTAATTTTAATAGGACCTAATAATTTTTCAATTTCTTTTTTATTAATTACAAAATCATCTTTAACTTTTCCTTCAATGATTTTTACAATTATTTTTCTAGCAAGTTTATCAAAAACTCTTTTTAGATTTCTAACACCAGCTTCCAAAGTATAGTGTTTAATTAGATATTCAATATCTTCATCATTTATTTGAAAAAACTTTTCTTCCAAGGAATGTTGTTTTAATACATTTTTAATTAAATGCTTTTTGGCAATATTTATTTTTTCATTAATTGTATAAGAATTTAATTCAATTAATTCAACACGATCTAGTAATGGAGTTGGAATATTTTCAAAATAATTAGCTGTTGCTAAAAACATAACTTTAGATAAATCATATTCTACTTCAAGATAATGATCTTGAAAATTAGCATTTTGTTCAGGATCTAATACCTCAAGCATAGCTGAAGCTGGATCACCTTTATGATCTGAAGACATCTTATCTATTTCATCTAATAAAATTAAAGGGTTAGATACTCCGGATTTTTTTATTGCACGAATAATTTTACCAGGCATAGCACCAATATAGGTTCTTCTATGTCCTCTAATTTCCGCTTCATCTTTAACTCCGCCTAATGAAATTTTGACAAATTTTCTATCTAATGCTTCCGCAATTGCTTTTGCAAGCGATGTTTTACCAGTACCAGGAGGACCTAATAGTGTAATAATAGGAGATGGATTAGTAATCGAAGAAACATTAACACCATTTTTTTTATTAAACAAATTCATATCTAATTCAAAATTTTGTTCAGATAAAATTTTGTAATCTTTTTTTTCATTTCTCTTGTTTTTGTTTTCATTATTAATCAAAACAGCAATGAATTCAATAATTCTCTCTTTAACTTCTTTTAATCCATAATGATACTCATCTAAAATACCTTTAGCTTTTTTAATATCTAATGTTTCTTTTCCAACTTTTCTTCACGGCAATTCAGAAAGAAGTTCAATATATGTTCTTGTGATGTTTGCATCTGGAGAAGAAGACATCATGTGTTTTAATTTAGATTTTTCGTTTTTAATAATTATTTTAACATCTTCCGGAATCATTTCTTTTAACTCATCAGAATTTAAAATTTGTTCCAATTTATCCTCTGAATCAGATTCTTCACCTAATTTATTTCTAATAACTTTCATTCTTTCTCTTAAAAGAAATTCTCTTTGTTGAGAATCTAATTTTTTACGGACATCCTTATCAATATCTTCATCTATCTCAATTAAACTAATATATTCAGTTAAGATTTCTAAAAAAACATTAAAATAATCTTTGGCATTTTTAGCACTAAAAAGTTTATATTTACTTTCAAAAGGTACATCAAAAAAATTTACCATAAAATTACATAATTCAACTCTTACTTTTAACGAAGTAATTTGAGAAGGATCTTGATCTTTTTTAACTATTCCAAATAATTTTGATTCTCTTGGAGTTTCTTTAAGAATGCTAGTAATTTCTTCTCATAAAAAATCTAAAGAATCATCAGTTTTGCCAAATGTAATTTTTAAAGCAGAAAATTCTCCGTAAAAAAATTCTGTTTTATCATAATCTAATTTTTCAAGTTCTTTAATTTCACTTGATAATAAAATTTTATTGATTTTTACTTTATTTTTACCTAAAAGAGAAACTTTGAATGTTTTATTTGAACCTTCTTGAATTTGTTGAATTTTACATAAAATTCCATATTTTCTTAAATCTTCTATACTTTCAATTTGATTTTTAGAAGCATCTTTTTGAGGAATCATAACAACTTCATCAATATTTAAAAATCTTAACACTTCAATAGTGTTAACTGAAATATCTCTTCCTATATCTATTGATATAGTTCCTTTTTCAAAAACTATCTCATTTCTTACAGGAATAAAAAAATGATTACTCATAATGACCTTCTTTCTAAATTTTATAATTCATTAGTATTTTAATATTAATTATAAAGCAATGTTTTTTGAAAAAATAAAAATTTTGCTATATAATAAATAAAATGATCACGGAGAAGTAGCTCAGCTTGGTAGAGCGCTACGTTTGGGACGTAGTGGTCGCAGGTTCGAATCCTGTCTTCTTCACCAGTTTTATGGGGGGGTAGCTCACCTGGCTAGAGCGCCTGCCTTGCACGCAGGAGGTAGAGGGTTCGACTCCCTTCCTCTCCACCATATGGCGCTGTAGCTCAGTTGGTTAGAGCATCCGGTTCATACCCGGAAGGTCATGAGTTCGACTCTCATTGGCGCCACCAAAACGGATTCTCATTTGTTATTACAAAAGGAAATGGACCTATAGCTCAGTTGGTTAGAGCTCCCGGCTCATAACCGGTAGGTCACAGGTTCGAGTCCTGTTGGGTCCACCAAAAGGGCAATTACCCAAGTCTGGCTGAAGGGACTAGTCTTGAAAACTAGCAGGGGCTTTACCGCCCGCGGGGGTTCGAATCCCTCATTGCCCGCCATATAAACAAATATGTTTCCCTAAAATAAATTATAGTAATTTAAAATTACTATCACATCGCGGAGTAGAGCAGTGGTAGCTCGTCGGGCTCATAATCCGAAGGTCATAGGTTCGAGTCCTATCTCCGCAACCAAAAGGTCTAGTGGTAAAGTGGTTAATACGCCTCCCTGTCACGGAGGAGATCGCGGGTTCGATCCCCGTCTAGACCGCCATTAAAGGCTTCTTAGCTCAGTTGGTAGAGCAACAGATTGAAGCTCTGTGTGTCCCTGGTTCGATTCCTGGAGAAGCCACCATATCAACAATGACCAAATCTTTGTTTAAAAAAGCATTTTAGTTAAAATGCTTTTTTAAACAATTTTTTGCTTTATTAACATTTGTTTAAAATAAATGAATAAAAATATATGTATATACATATATCTTTTTTTTATTATCAAAAAACAGCAAAAATTTTGATTCTAAATTGTAAAGGAGTTAAAATGAAAAATAATGAAAAAAATATGTTTTCTCAGAAGAAAAAGATAATTAAACAATTGTGTAATTATTATGTTAAATCTCATAAAAATAGTGATTTAGCAGTTAATAAGATTATTTCTCTTTTTTCAAGAAACGAATTTAAAGAAAAAAATAATGACAAAATGGAGAGATTATCACAATTTGAATCTATCTTGATGAAACTAGATAGTGATGCTAAAGAAATAATTATTCATGAATTTATTTTTAATGATAAAAATGGATGAAGTGATGATTTTTGGTCTAGAAGAAAATATTATAAAATAAGGGAAAAAACTATAAATAATTTTTTAAATTATCTATATGAAAATTAATGATATTATCTATACCAAATATTCCTAAAAAATTAACACTTCCAATATTCATTAAAAGCAATTTTGAAGATGATAATCATATAAATTCTAGTAATAGTTTTGAAATAGACCCATTATTAACAACATATCAAGTAGAAAGATATGAAACATTAAAGTGAACTAAATCAAGAGTTAAAATCAAATTAATAAATACTAAAAATATCCACAACGAAACTGTTTTTAGATTAAAAATGGATGTAGAAAGTCAAAATACCCATAATTTGTTAGAGATTTATGCGCATGTATACTTACAAGAAAAAAATGAAAAAAATTTCAAAGAAATCATAGTTAATTTAAAAAGAAACGGAAATAATTTTTATATTTCAGAGATAATTCCTAAAAAAGCCTTGGAGGTTGGGAAATTAACTATTTTATTAAAAACTATTCATTTTAATTACTTTAAATTTTTTGAAGGACAAAAAGATTATAGTAATATGTTGGAAATAAAAATAAATTTTGAAGCAAATGAAAAAATTGATAAAAATGAAATTATTTCTAATGACAATATCTATCTAAAATATCGGGATCAATTGGAATTAGAAATTACTAACAACGGACAACAAACTTGAAAAAATTATTTTTACCAAAAAATAAACATTAACTCAAATTTAGATAATTCCAGACACAATAAAAATATTTTTAATATAGAAAAAAACACTTCATATATAAAAATTAAAAAAGCAGTTATTCAAGATTTAAATTTCGAAGGATCTAATCAAATAAATTGCAATCCTAAAACGCTTGAAATTGAAAGTTTTACTTTTCCAAATGATAATCTTTCTAAAACAAAAATAGGTATTGGAAAAAATTCAAAAAGAGGATATCTTATTGCACCAAAATTCAGTGGTGAGTTATATCCAAAACTAATTTTAGAATTTGAAAATATAAAATATGTTGTTAATTTTATATCTAAAATAAGAATTGAGAATCCATTATTAAAAATTTATATTGGAAGATATAAATTAAAAATTAAAGAAGAAAAGGTGAATAAAATGGGAAAAATGGAAATGAAGAATTTGGAAAATTATTATTCAATTTCTAAAACTAATCTTGCTAGAATAATTAATCATTCTTTTTCACTTGAAGAGATAAAAGAATGGAGTAAAAATGAAAAATAAATTTTATTTTTTTTATAAAAAAATAGTTAAATATAAAGTGTATTTTTTTGTAAGCATTTTTTTGTCATCTTTGATAGTAGGAGGAACATTAATGTTTTTAAATTGAAAAAAAGTAGATTCAAAAGAAAAAATAAACGTAGTTAATATTGAGGATAATAAAAAAAATGAAGAAATTGATGAAAATAATATTTTCCCAGAAATTAAAATAGAAAATTATTATAATCTCTTGGAATATAAAGATAATGAAATTATAATTGGTGATTTAATTATTGAAAAAATAATTAAAGATGTTGCAAGTAGAATTAAAATATCTCCTGATAAATTTTTATTTAAAATTTTAAAAAAGGAAAATAATTTATTAGCAATGGAATTTTTAATTTTAAAAAATAATCATTATTTCACAAAAATATATAATTTAGAAGGAAATATTAATTAAAAAAGAAATAAAGAAATTTAAAAAATACAATATAATAATATTTATGGACCAAAAAAAAACAATATTTAATATCATTAAATCAAAGGTAAAAATGAATTTTGATGAATCTTCAAAAATAGATTCTTTGGATTTAGATTCTTTGGATTTAATTGAAATTGTTATGGAAATTGAAACTACTTTTTCAATAAAAATTGAAGATGATAAATTAAATTCAATAAAAACAATTTCTGATTTATTAAATATTGTTAATGCAAAAATAAAATAATATTTTTGCAAAGTAAGGGTGTAGTTCAATGGTAGAACAGCGGGCTTCAACCCCGCATGTTGTGGGTTCGAGTCCTGTCACCCTTGCCATTTTTTTTATCTTTTTTTGATTATTCTTCTTCTAAAATAGAAAGATCAATATTATGATGAACTTCTTGAATATCTTCATTATCTTCAAAACGATCAATTGTATCCAACATTTGTTCTGTTTCTTCTTTTGTCAATTCCACTAAAGAATCACAATCATAATTAACCTCAGCTGTTTTAAAATCAGTGTATCCCATTTTTTCAATACTTTCTTTGATTTTATTAAATTCACTCGGATCAGTGTAAACTGTTACAAAATTAGCATCATTAGCAATATCTAAATTATTAGAACTTAATTCTAATATTTCTAACATTAATTCTTCAATATTTGTTGATGAATTAACTTCAAATTCTAAAATTCCTTTTCTTACAAAATTATATGGAATAGATCCGGCTTTACCAATATTGCCATTAGCTTTTCTAAATAAGTGTTGAATTTCTGAAGATAATCTATTAAAATTATCAGTTAAACAAATAACTAAAAAAACCACCCCTTTTTTTAAAGTTCCAGAATAAATAACTTCTTTATAATTCAATGATTCTTTTGAAGCGCCTATTCCTTTTTGAATTGCTTTATCAATATTGGCTTTAGGCATTGATTTTGCTTTTGCTTTTGAAATGACAAGTCTTAAAGAGGCATTTACATTTGGATCTCCACCGCCTTGAGATGCTGCTACCATAATTTCTTTTGAAAACTTTGCAAACATCTTTGCTCTTGCTGCATCTTGTGCACCTTTTCTATGCTTAATATTAGCTCATTTAGAATGTCCTGCCATTTTTAGTCCTTTTTAAATTTTATTATGTTTTTCTTAATTTTTGCTTTATTATAATAATATATGAAAATGAATCATAAAGAAAATAAAATTTTTTTTGAAACACTAATCAAAGAAATTGAAAAAAAAATTGATGATCAAATGCTATTTGCATTGTTTTTTAAAGAACTAGAATTTTCTATTGAATCAAAAACTAACTTATATGTTCTATGCCCCAATAACGAATCATTAAAATATATTAAAAAATATTATACTTCTCAAATTGAAATAATTGCTAAATCATTAAATGAAAAAATTGAAAATATTTTTTTTGAGAATAAAGAAAATTCTTCATTAAAAAAAGAAAATTCATTAGATTTAAAATCTAAAAGTAAAAATTTAAATCCAAAAATTAATTTTTCAAATTATGTTATTGGTGATTTTAATTCCGATATTGTTAAAGCTTCAAAAAAAATCATTGCTTCTAATCAGATTATTTTTTCTCCTGTTTTTATTTATGGTAAATCTGGTTTTGGAAAGACTCATTTTTTGCAAGCAATCGGAAATAAATTTCATGAAAAAAATATGATTGTAAATTTTGTTTCTGCAAATGATTTTACAAATGATTTTGTAAAATCATTAAAAACTAATAATCAAGATATGATTAATGATTTTATTAATGAATTTAAAAATTATGATGTTCTCTTATTTGATGATATTCAACAATATGCTTCTAGGACTGCTACACTTTCAGCATTATTTACAATCATTAATTATTTTATTGAAAAAAATAAACAAATTTTTATTTGCGCGGATAGAGAGCCTGATTTATTGGGCGGATTTGAAGATCGTTTTATTACGAGATTTCAAGGGGGATTAACTTTTGAAATTAAAAATCCTTCAACACTTGATTTAGAAAAAATAATTAAATTCAAATTAGAAATGAATGGATTTGATTTAAAATTTTGGGATGCTGAAGCATTTCAATTCTTAATTAGAAATTATTCTACATCAATTAGAAATATAGAAGGTGCTATTAATAAGATAATTTTTGATAAAAATGAAGATTTGAAAGAATATTATGATGAAAAAAAAATGAAGGATATTTTTAAAAGTGCCCCATTGAAAAAAGAACTTATTACACCTGAAAGAATTATTAAAAAAACATGTGAATATTATAATATTCCTATAAATAAAATGATTTCAAAATCAAGAGAAAAAAATATTGTTCTAGCAAGAGATATGTGTATTTGAATTTTGAAAGATATTTTGAAATTAAAATTAAAAGAAATAGGAGAATTAATGAACGGAAGAGATCATTCTACTATTTTATTTTCACTAACCAAAATAGAAAAAAAATTAAATGTTGATTCTTCAGTTGATCTAGCAATTAAATCAATAAAAAGAGAAATTAAAAAAATTTCTTAAATTATAAATCTTCTAAAGAAATTATTTTTATTCCTAATTCAAATGCTTTGTCTTTTTTGGAACCAGGATTTTCCCCACACAACAAAAAATCAGTTTTAGCAGAAATCGAAGAAGAATATAGTGCTCCTTTTTTTTCTAGGATTTTTTTTATTTCATTTCTTGGTAATTCAAAACTACCAGTAATTGCTATTTTTTTATTACTAAAAACAGAAAATTGTTTTTCAATTATTTTTACTGAAGGATTAATTCCGAAAGAAATTATTTTTTTAATTTCTTCTTTATTTGATTCATTGTAAAAATATTCTTTAAGTGATAAAACTGTCAGTGGGCCAATATCTTTAATATTTATTAATTGATCAAAATCAAAAGATAAAATATTATGAAATTGCTGAATTTCACTAGCTAAAATGCGAGCATTTCTTTGACCTAGCCTTTCTATTCCAAGAGCAAAAATTAATTTTTCAAGAGAAACATTTTTTGATTCATTAATAGACGATATTAAATTATCATAAGATTTATTTCCAAAACCATCTAAAGAAATTATTTTTTCTTTATTGTGTTCTAGAATAAAAATATCTGAAATTTTACTCAAAATTCCTTCTTTATAAAAATTTCTAATTCATTGCTCTCCTAAATGATTAATATCTAGAGCATCTCTAGAAGCAAAATGAATTAATTTTCTAATATTTTTTTCATCACAAAAATTATTCTTGCAATATTCTTCGCTTTGCTGATTATTATAAATTAGTAATGATTGACAAAAAGGACAATTATTTATTTTTTCAAAAATGCCATTTGAAGATTTTTTAGAAACATCAATAACTTTTGGAATAATTTCACCAGCTTTTTTTATTCTAACAGTATCATTAATATTTAAATTAATTTCTTTTACATAATTATAATTATGTAAAGTTGCAGCAGATACAACACTTCCTTTTAAAAGGACTGGTTCTAATTTTGCATTATATGTTACCATTCCTGTTCTTCCGATAGTTATAAAAATATTTCTTACAATAGTTTCTACTATCTCATCATCAAATTTAAAAGCTATATTATATTTAGGAAATTTAGAAGTATATCCTATTTTATTTGTTGATGTTAAATCATTCATTTTAATAACTAAACCATCAATTTCATAGTTCAACTGATTTTTTTTATTTTTGAATTCAGCAATAAAAGCGCATATTTTTGAAAAATTATTTGAAAGAAAAAAATCTTTTTGAATTTTAAAATTATTATCTAATAAAAAATCAATGGTATCTTTATAAGATGAAATTCCCAAATCTTGTCAATTAGTAATTTCATAAACAAAACATGATAGATTTCTTTTTTTCACAACCTCTTTATCTAATTGTCTCAATGTTCCAGAGGCAGCATTTCTTGGATTAGCAAACTGCTCTCCTTGATCTAAAATGTTTTGAAAATTAGATAAAGAAATATAAATTTCTCCTCTTATTTCTATTTTTTCTAATCTTTTTATTTTGATGGGTATATCTTGAATAATATTAAAAATATTATCACTAACATCTTCACCAACGGTTCCATCACCCCTTGTGGTCGCTTGAATTAAAAGACCATTTTCATAAATTAAGGAAATACTTAATCCATCTATTTTAGGTTCTAAATAAAAATAATTATTTTCACCAGTCAAAGAATTTACATCATTCATAAATTTTTCAATTTCTTCAAAAGAATATGCCTTATTTAAGGATAGCATTTTTTTTGAATGAATATATTTTTTGAATTTATTTTTAGCAAAATCTCCAATTATATTAGTTGGAGAATTAATGTCAGAAAATTCAGGATATTTTTTCTCAAGTTCTAATAATTTTTTTAAACTTGTATCATAAACTCTATCAGAAACACTTGGATTATTGTTTAAAAAATACTCTTCATTTCAGAGATTAATTTTTTTTCGTAATATTTCAATTTCATTTCTAATTTCTTTTTCTTTTTTCATATTAATTTTAAACAACCACAGGTATAAATCAATTGGGTATAATGAAAAATCCATTATAAATAAGAGCAATTACTACTATTAAACCTACTACTATTAGAAAAAATAAAATATCTCATCATGTTTGAGATCATTTTCGATATGAAACTCTTTTAGCATATGGATCATAACCTCTTGTTTCCATTGCATTTGCTAAGTCATCCGCTTTTGCAAATGCTGAAACAAATAACGGAACAATCAACACCACAGTTGCTTTTGTTTTTGATTTTAAAGAACCATTTTTAAAATCAACACCACGTGAAGCCTGAGCCTTTAAAATTCTATTAGCTTCATCAAGTAATGTGGGAATAAATCTTAAAGAAATAGTGATAATAGTAACAAAAATATCAACAGGTATTTTTATTAATTTTAATGGATAAAAATAAAATTCTAATGATTTTGTTAATAAAACTGGTTTAGTTGATAAGGTAAAAACAGTAATTGCTAGTATTATTGAAAAAATTCTAAGAGTTACATTGCAAGTAGTTAAAATTATTTGTTTAGATAAAGTAAAAATTCACCACTTTCCATAAATAATATCATTAGAACCAATATTTAAAATAACACAATTGATTGCAAAAAGGAAAATTCCGATTCATAATGGAGATTTTAACATCGAAAGAAGTTTTAATGGTTTTTTTGTTGTAATAATAAAAGCAATTAATAAAGGCAATAACAAGAAAAACTGGATTAAAAAAGTATCTGCCAGGAAAAACAAAACCACAAATGCTGTTGTTGCAAAAAGTTTTACTCTAGCATCTAATTTGTGAATAATAGAATTACCATTTAAATATCTTCCAATTCCTACTTTCACGATGGCTCCTTTCTTATTTTATTAATTTCACTTGCTAGTTCTTCAATTGTTCTAACATGACCAATTTTCATTCCTTTTTTTAAAAGTTTATCTCTAAAAGCCAATAATTTAGGTGGTTCCATTTTATTATTTAATAAAAAATCAATATCTTCTAAAACATCAATAGTTTTTCCGTCTCTTAATATCTTACCTTGACTAAATAAAATAGTTCTATCACTTCATTTCAAAACATTATCTAAATCATGAGTTACAATAATTATAGTATGACCGGAGTTATTTAATTTTTTAAATAAATTAAGTATATCTTTAGCCCCAGCTGGATCTAGTCCCGCAGTTGGTTCATCAAAAATTAAATAATCTGGATTCATTGCTAAAATGCCGGCCAAAGCTATTCTTCTTTTTTGCCCGCCAGATAAAGAAAAAGGAGATTTCTTTAAATATTCTTCAGATAGACCAACTTCTACAATAACCCTCTTAGCTATTTCATATGCTTCTTGCTTTGGAATACCTAAATTAATTGGTCCAAACATTATATCTTTTTCAATAGTTTCTTCAAATAATTGATATTCTGCAAATTGAAAAACAATTCCAATTTTTTTTCTAATTTCTTTTGTTTCTTTAATTTTTCTGGCTTTTTTAACAATTATTTCCTTTTGATAAACTTTCTCAATATCATTCTCAGAAATAACTTTTAGTTTTTTATCATTCTTTCTAATGTCTTTATAATTTTTTTTAGATATTTTTTGTTCATATTTATAAGCGATAGTCCCACTTGATGGAATAGATAAAACATTTAAGTGCTCAATAAAAGTGGTTTTCCCTGATCCTGTTGGTCCAATTATTGCAACAAATTCCCCTTGGTTTAATTCTAATGATAAATTTCCTAATGTAAAAACTTTTTTATTAATTCCATCATCAAAATATTTAACTAAATCGGATACAATTATTTTCATAATTCCTCCAATAACTCATTTTCATTATAAGTTGGGTTAACTCCTTTAATTTTTTCAGATAATTTATAAATAAATGGTGAATCAATTTTGGCTTCTTCAATTATTTTTTTATTTTTTAAAATATCTTTTGGAGATCCGGAAGCAATTAATTTTCCTTTAGCTAAAACTAGACAAAAATCAGCTTGAATTGCTTCATCCATATCATGTGTTATTGAAATCAGTGTTTTTTCTCTAGAATTTTGAATTTCTTTTATTAATTTTAAAACATCTTTTTTACCCTTAGGATCTAACATTGATGTTACTTCATCAAAAATAATAACATCAGGATCTAGAGCCAAAATAGAAGCAATAGCAACCCTTTGCTTTTGACCGCCAGAAAGTGTATGTGGCTCTCTTTCAAGATAATCATACATATCAACTTTTTTAGCATAAGTTTCAATAAGGGATTTTATCTTTTCTCTAGGCACTAATTTATTTTCTAAACCGAAAGCAATATCATCCTCAACTGAAGAGCCGATAAATTGATTATCTGGATTTTGAAAAATAATACCAATTTTACTTCTTATATCATTTAGTGAATTTTTTCTGATTTTAATATCACCAATAAAAATTTCCCCGGCTGTTGGTTTATATAAACCCACTAATAATTTTGAAAGAGTTGATTTTCCAGAACCATTATGTCCCATAATCGCTATATACTGATTTTTAGGGATGTTAATAGTGATGCCATCTAAGGCATTTGATGTGGATTCACTATATCGGAAAACTAAATTTTTAATGTTTATCATTATCTATAAATAATAATACATATTTTAAATATTTTAACTAAATTCATAGAATATAAAATTTTTAACATTTTATTGAAAAATTAACATTTTATTGAAAAAATGACAACAAAAGAATTATTTTGTCTTATTTTTGATTTTTTTGATATTTTTTTGATTAATTTGGAGGAGAAATGAAAAATAAAATATTTTTAATAGCACTAATAATTTTGCTAATATTATTAATTTTTGGCAGTTATTATTGAATAAATCGTAATGACAAAAAAAGCATTGTTTTCACTAATAATCCGGAAGATTATGTAGCTAAAATAAAAGGAGCAATTAGTTTTCCTGGTAGCTACTCATTTAAAAAAGGAGACACTTTGAGAGAAATTTTAGCAAAAGCTGAATTAAAATATGAAGCTGAATTAAAAAATATTAATTTAGATGAAATTAAAAATGAAAATTTTGAAATATATATTCCATTTTTAGACGGCTTTTCACCTAAAATTAAATATTCTTATCTAAATGATGAAGCTGAATTAATTAATTATGGACTTCCTAATAAAATTGCAAAAATAATTTTTAAATATAAGGAAAGTAATAGAGGTGTGCCGACATGAGATGAAATTGACTTAATTCCAGGAATTGGACCAAGAGCATTAGAACAAATAAAAAAAGTATTAATTTTGGAATAGCATTTTTCAATTCTTTTTTAATTGTTATTTTTAGTTTTTTATTGTGGAAAACTGATGAAAAAAAATGATTAATCCCATTAATATTTTGTATTTTTATTATTTGTATTTATTCATGAAAAATGTTATTAATTATTCCTATTTTTATTTTTACTTTTTTTGGATTTTATAATTTAAAAAATATTAATAAAATTGATTATATTTATGGAAATTACAAAGTAGTAGATAAAATAGGTAAATCATCTATTATCGAATCAAAAAATAGAAAAATAATTTTAAGTAAAAATTACTCAAATATTGGAGATTTAATTAATCTAAAAAAAGAGGCTAAAATTGAAAAAATAATTAATTTAAAAAATGATTTTCACAAATATTTATTATCAAAAAATATTACTTATATATGTAATCAACAAATAAATTTTAATTTAATAGAAAATAAAAAAAATTGATGAGAAAATATTTCATCATTTTTTATAAGAGGACCCACCTTCTATATCAAATATGTTCCTTTATTACTATTAGGAATTAAAAACGAAAATACTAATTTAGTTTATGAAAAAACAAAGGATCTTGGAATTGTACATTTAATTGTAATTTCCGGCTTTCATATTAATTTTATAATTATTTTTATAACTAAATTTTTAAAATTTTTAAAAATAAAAGATAGAGAAAGTAATTTTATTGCTCTTATTATCATTCTTTTTTATTTATTAATAATTAAATTCCCAATTCCAGCATTAAGAGCATATTTATTCAGCTTAGCCATATTTTTAAACAAAAATTTATTTAAAAATAAAATAGATAATTTAACTTTTTTAACATTAATATCAACATTATTTATGCTAATTAATCCTTTTATAATTTTTAATATAAGTTTTATTTTTTCATTTATCATAAGTTTTACAATTATTTTTATGAATAAAATTACTAGAAATAAAATATTTAAATTAATAATTATTTTTATGATTTCTAGTCCAATAATTATTCATTTAAATCAAAAAATTAATTATTTATCTTTATTTTATTCAATATTTTTTTCGCCTATAATTATTTTTTCATATATGATTAATTTTCTTTTTTTTCCTTTTAAAGAATTACTAAATAATTACTATTATTTTCTTGATGAACTAATAAACATAGTGAATAAAATACCAAGTACCATAAATATAAAAATAAATCAAAATACAATTGATTACTATTTTATAACATTTTTTTTATGATTTCAATTTCAATATTGAAGAAAACTCTAAATATTAAAATGTTTTTTCTTCTGATCTATGTCTATCAGCTACCAAGTATTTATCGCCAGGCTTTGGATAAAAAGGAGCTAATGCTTTTTTAGCATTTGAAAAATCTTCTTTAATTTCTTTATACAATGTTGGAGAATCCATTGATACAAAAACAGAATTTGTAATACCAAATTTATTAATCATATCTTTATCCTCTACTATTCCGATAATGGCAGCATTAGGACGATAAGTAGCAATTGTTTCTAATAATTCTCCAGTTTTTGAACGAACAACAACATATTTATATTTACCAGTTTGAGTTAATTTTGCAATATTATAAGCAATATTATTTCTTTCATCTCTTAAGGAATTTTTGTGAACCTCTTCCATTTGTACTGGGTAATAAAGTTTATTGTAAAATTCTTTTTCAGCTCTTTTATTAATAGTTGACATTACTTTAACAGATTCGATAGGAAAATCTCCAGAAGCTGATTCACCAGACAACATAGTAGCATCTGCTCCTAATTCTGTTGCTCAATAAACATCAGTTACTTCTGCCCTAGTAGGTTGAGGCGATTTTTCCATAGAATCCAACATTTGTGTTGCAACAATAACTGGTTTGCCAGCTTCACGACATTTTCTAATAATCTTCTTTTGATTATATGGCACTTCATAATAAGGAATTTCTAATCCTAAATCTCCACGAGCTATCATAATACCGTCAGATTCTTTAATAATAGAATCAATATTTTTAATACCTAAATCTGATTCGATTTTTGAAAATATTTTTACTTTACTTCCGCCAGCTTCAATTGCAATCTTTCTTAATTCTTTTACATTTTCACCAGTATTAACAAATGATGCTGCAATATAGTCAATATCATTTTCAATTCCAAATTTAATATCTCCTTTATCTTTTTCAGATAAAAATGGTAAAGAAAATGGTACACCAGGTAAATTAATTCTTTTATTTGATTTAAGCATATGTCTATTAATTGTTTTAACTTGAACAAAACCGTTACCAACTTTAATAACAGTTGTAACTAATTTACCATCATCAAATAAAACCTTATCTCCCACTTTTAAATCTTTATCCATATCATATGAAACTGTTATTTCAGAAGAAGTTCCTTCAAAATTTAGGTACTTATCTTGTGTAGTATGAACCATTACTTCAGTATTTTCATAAACAAGTTGAGCTCCTCCGGTCATTTTTCCTACTCTTATTTCTGGTCCTTTTGTATCTAAAAGAACAGAAATAGGTACATTTAATTCTTTTGAAATTTTTCTCGCAGTTTTAAATTTTGCAAGTTGTTCTTCTCTAGAACCATGTGAAAAATTAGTTCTAATTGTTGTTAGTCCGTTAAGAACTAATTCCTTTAAAATAGCTGGATCTTCAGAAGAAGGTCCAATTGTTCCTATTAATTTTGATCTTTTATCTATAAATTTCATTTTTTCTCCAAATTTTTAAGTTGTATTTTTACTTTTATCTTTTAATTATAACACCATATTTTTTTATTTTTACTTATTGATTTTATTTATTTTAAATTGAATAAGAATGTTTTCTCATTTTTTGATGTATTATAATTAATTTATTTTTTAGATCACTTGGTGAAATTTTTAAGTATTTAGCTGTTTCCAAAATATTTTTATTTTCATAATAAATACAATTAATGATTCTCATTTCAAAATCACTTAAATCAGAAAAATCAAGATAAATTTTGTTTTTATCGCTGACTAAAATATCGTCATTAAATGTATTGGAATTATTTAAAATTTGATGGTTTTTAGATGCAAATTTAGAACAATAATTTAACATTAAGAATTTATTTTTGATAAAAAAGTATTCTTTAAAACCAATTTGGAAAGCGGGATTAAAATTACTCAATCATTTTGATGTAAATTCAAAAGTAGAATATGAAACTAAATCATCTGGATCCAATGGCACCGAATAATAATTTTGTTTTAAAATATTTTTTGCAATTTTTATTAAATCTTGGTAGTAATTTTTATATAAAAATTTAAGTGTTTTTTTCTGAAAATTTGTCATTTGTTTTTTGTCCTTTTTTTTCTATTATTTTATATAGAAGAATGCCAGTTGCTACAGAAGCATTCAGTGATTGTGTTTCCCCATCCATATTAATATATATTGTTTCATCACTTAAGTTTTTAATAGTGCTTGAAACTCCTTTAGATTCATTACCGATAATAATTACTAAAGGAAAATTAAATGAAGCTTTATTTAATTCATTTGCATGTTCATCAATTAATGAAGAATATATCCAATAACCGTCATTTTTCAATTTTAAAATTGATGATGATAATGACTTAACTTTAGAAATATTTACATTATTTAATCCTCCAGAGGCAACTTTTGAAACAGTAGTGTTAATAGAAGCGGCTCTCCTATCTGGTATAATGATATGTTTTATATTAAATGCACTAGCGCTTCTAATGATGGCACCTAAATTTTGAGGATCTTCAATATGATCTAATGCAAGAATAATTTCGGGTTTTTTGTTTATAATTTGGCTGAAATCAAAATATTCAAATGAAGATAAAATAGCTATATAGCCTTGATGATTTAGTGGGGTAATTTCATTTAATTCTTGATTAGACAATATTTTTTTAGGAATTTTAGTGTCTATAAAAACATTTTTAGATAGATATAGTATATCAATATCAATATTTTTTTCAATTGCATCTAAAACACTATTTTTCCCACATATAATTTTTTTAGCCATTAAATTAATCCTTTTTTTATCAATTCATTTCTAAGTAAATCTGCCTTATGATAATTTTTACATTTTAATTCATTTTTTCATTCATCATAAATGTGTAAATATTTATCATCTATTTTAGTGAATGTAAAATTAAATGTTAAAATATGAAAAATTTTAATAATTTGATTTCCTATAAATGAATCCTTAGTATCATTAAAATGTTTTATTTTAGAATTTATTACTTTAAAAGCATCAGAGTTTTTTAAAAATGAAAAACTCTGGATAATATTGTTAAAATCATCATCTAATTCAATATCTAAATTAAGTTTTCTTTCTAATTCTAAATATTTTTTTATTTTAATAAAAGTGTTCAATTTTTTTTTATTCGTCTCAAAAATTTCATTATTAAAATCTAATGTTGATTTATAGGAAGATTGCAAAAACATTAATTTTAAAATATCTGGATTATTTAAATTACTATTATCTAATTTTAAATATTTGCTTGTACTTAAAATATTTTTGGTGGATTTGGACATTTTGGAACCATGAAAATTTAAGGCACCAATATGTATTCATTTTTCAGTAATATTTTTACCAGTTAAAGCAAAAAATTGAGCATTTTCATTCTCATGATGTGGAAATTTTAAATCTATTCCTCCACCATGAATAAATAAAGGCTTGCTATTTGTTAAACTATTAATAAAAGTAACACATTCAGTATGTCAACCAGGTCTTCCATTACCAAATTTTGAATCAAATATAAGTCCATCTTTTTTAATCTTTCACAAAACAAAATCAGCTTCATTTTTTTTATTCTTATCATTATAATTTCAAGAATCATTTTTTTTTAAATTAGATAAAAATCCATAATTAGAAACTTTACTTGTATCAAAATAAACACTATCAGTCTTATAAGCAATATCTTTTTTTTGTAACTCATCAATAAAATTAATAATTTCAGGAATATTTTCAGTAACCTTAGGAAATGCATCAACAGTCGTTATTCTAAAAATATCTAAAATATTAAAATAGGAATCAGTATATTTTTTAGCAACTGATAATTCACTAATATTCTCTTCAATGGCTTTTTTAATAATTTTGTCATCAATATCAGTAATATTATGAATAAAAAATATTTTTTCATTATTAATATATCTTTTAGCTTTAATAAAGAAATCAAAAGTTATTATTGGTCTTAAATTCCCAATATGAACTTCATCATAAACTGTTGGTCCACAAAGATAAATATATTTTGAATTCATAAAATAAATTATAATTAAAATAAAAAAATTCCAATATAATTTATTGAAATTTTTTGGATATATATTTTTTTAAAAATAATTTTTTTATAAATTATTTAATAATTTCAGTAACTGATCCAGCACCAACAGTTCTTCCACCTTCACGAATTGAAAATTTTGTTCCTTTTTCAATAGCTACAGGATAAATTAATTTAACTGTTAAATCAACATTATCTCCAGGAATAACCATATCTTTACCGGCTGGTAATTCAATTCCTCCAGTTACATCTGTAGTTCTAAAATAAAATTGAGGTTTATAGTTTTTAAAGAAAGGAGTATGACGCCCACCTTCTTCTTTTTTAAGAGCATAAATTGCTGCTTTAAATTCAGTATGAGGAACAATTGAACCAGATTTTGCTAAAACTTGACCTCTTTCAATATCTTCTCTTGCAACACCTCTTAAAAGTAATCCAGCATTATCTCCAGCCATTGCTGAATCAAGATTTTTTCTAAACATCTCAATTCCTGTAACAACTGTTTTTTTAGTTGGTTTAATACCAACAATTTCTACTTCATCATTAAGTTTTAATTCACCACGTTCAACTCTACCTGTTGCAACAGTTCCACGTCCTGTAATTGTAAAAACATCTTCAATAGCCATTAAAAATGGTTTATCTTTTTCACGAGCTGGAGTATCAATATAAGCATCAACTGCATCCATTAATTCCATAATTTTAGCTTCATATTCTGCAACACCATTTAATGCTTGTAAGGCAGACCCTTTAACAACAGGAGCATTATCTCCATCAAAACCATATTCAGATAATAATCCTCTAACTTCCATTTCAACTAATTCTAAAATTTCTTCAGCTTCTTCTGGAGAACCTAACATATCAATTTTGTTTAAGAAAACAACTATTTTAGGAACACCAACTTGTTTAGATAAAAGAATATGTTCTCTAGTTTGAGGCATAGGTCCATCTGTTGCAGCAACAACCAAAATTGCACCATCCATTTGAGCAGCACCTGTAATCATATTTTTAACATAATCAGCATGGCCAGGACAATCAACATGAGCATAGTGTCTTTTTTCTGTTTGATATTCAATATGCGATGTATTAATTGTTATTCCACGCGCTTTTTCCTCAGGGGCATTATCAATAGAAGCATAACTTTTTGCTTCTGCCAATCCTTTTTTTGCTAATGTAGATGCTATAGCAGCTGTTAAAGTTGTTTTTCCATGATCAACGTGACCAATTGTTCCAATATTAACATGCTCTTTACTTCTATCAAAATTTTCTTTTGCCATTTTTAACTCCTTTTAAGTTCTTTTTTTTTTTTTTTTTAAATTTTAATTTTTACAAATTATACAATAATATAATATTATTTTTCAACATTATATTTTAAATTATGAAAAGTTCTTTTTCCTTCATAAATACCAATAGGACCTAACTCTTCTTCAATAGCTAATAATCTATTATATTTAGCAATTCTATCTGTTCTTGACATTGAACCTGTTTTAATTTGTCCCGTATTTAATCCAACAGCTAAATCTGCTATCGTAGTATCTTCAGATTCCCCAGAACGATGTGAAACGACTGCTGTCATCCCAGATTTATGAGCCAATTCAATAGTGTCTATAGTTTCTGAAACTGTTCCAATTTGGTTTAATTTAATTAAAATAGAATTAATAGTATTTTTTCTAACAGCTTCAGTTAAAATTGCTTTATTTGTAACTGTTAAATCATCTCCCATAATTTGATGATCTTTACCAAAAGTATCATTCATAGCTTTAAATCCATCTCAATCTTGCTCAGCAAAACCATCTTCTATTGAAATGATTGGGAATTTTTTTAATAAATTTCTATAATATTCAATAAATTCAGATGAAGTAAATTCTACTTTAGTATTTTTCATATTTTCAAAACCTGGTTTTCCAGATTGGATTGCAGCTTTTAATTTTTTAAAAATATATTTTTTAGATTTTTCATCATAAATTTCTGATGTAGCAGGATCCATAGCAATAGCAACAGCTTTATCTCCATTAATTGAGGGCTCATATCCGGCTTTTTTTATTGATTGAACTAAAAATTCTAATGCTTCTTCATGTGATTTTAAATTAGGAGCAAACCCACCTTCATCACCAACTTGTGTTCCGTGGCCTGCATCATGTAATAATTTAGCTAAATTATGAAACACTTTATTAGCAATCTGCATAGCTTCTCTAAAATTTTTAGCACCTAAAGGCATAATCATAAACTCTTGAAAATCTAATGTATTTGAAGCATGTTCACCACCATTTATAACATTTAACATAGGAACAGGTAATTTTCTAGCATTAGTTCCACCAATATAACGATATAAAGGAATATCTAATTCATTTGCAGCAGCTTTTAAAACAGCAAGTGAAACCCCTAAAATCGCATTGGCTCCTAATTTAGATTTTGTTGGTGTACCATCTAAATCAATCATTAATTCATCAATAAATCTTTGATCTAATACGTCTAATCCTTCAACAGCAGGCGCAATAATTTGATTTACATTATCTACCGCTTGCATAACACCTTTTCCACCAAATCAATTATCTTTATATTTTTTTGAATTTTGGTCTCTTAATTCTAAAGCTTCTCTTGTTCCGGTAGAAGCTCCTGAAGGAACAATAGCTGAACCGAATCCTCCCATTTCTGTAAATACTTCAACTTGAACTGTTGGATTCCCACGTGAATCTAACACTTCTCTTGCATGTAATTTTGTAATTCTTGACATTTTTCTCCTCTTTTATAGTTAGTTAAATATATTAAAAACTTTGATTTAATTATATATGAAATTTTATTTTTTTAAAAGTTTCTAAAATATTTTTATTTTCCTAATTTATTTGACAAAATGTTAATAGTATTAAAATCATTAATTAATTAAAAAAAATAAATATAATTTAATTTAACAATGTTTTCATTTATTTTAATCACCCATCAAAAAGAATTTACAAAAAATATAAAAGATTATTTTTTGTTAAAAAATAATATTAAAACTGAAAATGTCTATTTTCATTGTTTTGGTCTTGATTATGATAATTTTGATGATATTTTAAATTATATGAATGAATTTTGAGAAAAAAAACCAAAAATAAATCAAGCGATTATTTTTACAGATTTAGGGGAATCATATAAAATAGGAAAAAAATTAGTGGAAAACAATAAAAATCAATTTATTTTAGCCAAAACATCTATTTTGGAAAATGGTTATTTAGTTTATATATTATTAAACACCAAAGCTCCTTTTAAAACAATAGAACCTTTTATTGAAAAATGAATTGATAAAAAGGAATTTGAATAATTGAAAAGGGTTATTTTTCATATTGATGTTGATTCTTTTTTTGTAAGTGCAGAAATATCAAAAAGAAAAGAATTAGAAGGTAGTGATATTGTAATTTGTAACGGAGATCCTAATTCTGTTGTTTCTTCAATTAGTTACTCATTGAAAAATAAGGGTTTAAAAGTTCCGTGCAAATTAAAAGAAGCTAGAAAAATATCAAATAATTTAATTTCATTAAAACCTGATTTTGCTTTCTATCAAAAACAATCATTAGATATTTATAAAATTTTATTTAATTTCACTAATAAAATAGAAATCTTGTCAATTGATGAATGATTTTTAGATGTTAGTGAAAAAGTTCTAAATTTAAATGAAATTAAAAATTTAGCCAAAAAAATTCAATTAAAAATAAAAGATGAATTAAACTTACCTGTTTCTATCGGAATTTCATATACTTGTTTTTTAGCAAAAATGGCAACTTCTTTAGAAAAACCTTTTGGTATTAGTATTATTAAAAATTTGGATGAAATTAAAGAAAAAATATGGCCATTAGAAATTGGACAATATTATGGAATTGGAAGAGTGTCTTATTCAAAATTAAAAGAAAAGAATATTAATTATATTGGTCAATTACAAAATGAAGATTTAATTATAAATCAGATTAAACCTATTTTTAAAAATATGACTTCAAAAATAATTAATAATATTTATGGAATTGGAAATGACATTATAAATTATCAAGATAATTCTGTCAAAAGTATTTCAAAATCTAGAGTCATTAAAAAAGAAGTAGTTAATTTAAAAAAATACATATATGAAATTATTAGAGAATGTTCTTTAGATTTAAGTGTAATATTAGCAAATAAGCAATTAATTGCACAAAAAATGAATTTAATTTTTTATGATAAAAATAAAAAATATAACTATATTTTCAAAAATGAATTTATTTCTAGTTTTGAAGATATTTATTTAAATGCTAAAAAAATGATAATGAATAAATGAGATGGATTACAAATCTTTAAAATTGAAATAGTTTTAGGTAATTTATATAAAAATAAAGATTCATTAAAACAAGAAAATATTTTTACAAATGATAATTTAAAAAACATTGAATACAATGAAAGAGAAATTATTAATAAAATTAATTCAATCAAAAATCAAAAAATATTAATATTAGCAAAAGAAATTTTAAATTAATTAAAATCTTCTGGTGTATTAATTCCTGAAGTATACAAATTATGATAAAAACCTTTATTTTTAATTAATTGTTCATGATTGCCATTTTCAATAATTTCTCCATCTTTTAAAACAATAATTTGATCAGCGTGTCTGATAGTAGAAAGACGATGAGCAATCATAAAAGTAGTTTTATTTTTAGCGGCAAAAATCATACCTTCTCTAATATCTTTTTCTGTCTTGGTATCAATTGAAGAAGTAGCTTCATCTAAAATTAAAATAGATGCTTTTTTCAAAATAGCTCTTGCAATTGCTAATAATTGTTTTTCACCTTGTGATAATTCTTCTGCATTATTTTCTAAAACAGTATTATAACCATCTTTCAATGATCTAATAAAGTGATCTGCATTTGCCATAATACAAGCATTTTCTATTTCTTTATCGCTAGCATTTGGTTCAGCATATCTTATATTTTCATAAATAGATTTGCCAAAAATATAAGTATCTTGCAATACAATTGAGACTTCTTCTCTTAAAGAATTTTTAGTCATATTTTTCACCGAAATTCCATCAATTAAAATGTCACCATTTTCAATATCATAAAATTTAGTTAGTAAATTAATTATTGTTGTTTTACCTGATCCTGTAGGACCAACAATACCAATAGTTTGACCTGATTTAGCGCTAATATTTATATTTTTTAAAACATCTTTTTTTCCGTCATAAGAAAATGTTAAATTCTTAATTTCAACATTACCTTGTAAATTTTTAACATCAATAGTTTCTTCTTCTTTATTTTCATTTTTCTCAGTAAAAATAGAAAACACTCTTTCTGCTCCGGCCAGTGCTCCTTGCATAACGCTTAACATTTGAAAAATTTGGAACATTGGATTTGAAAAATTTCTATTCATTAAAGTAAAAGCATATAATAATGAAAATAATAATAACGGATCTAATTTGCCGTCTTTATCTAAAGTAGAAATTATCCCTCCTAATTCAAAATTAGTTCCAGAAATTCCTATAGCAATCATAATAATTGATGTTAATGTTAATCCGGATGTAAAAAGAATTCATGGAGAAGTAATGCCGGCATAAATAGTGGATTTGTTATCAATATCTTTAATCTTTTCATTTTTTATTTGAAAAATATCAATTGTTTGTTTAACTTTATCAAAATTATTAATAACTTTTTGACCAGAAATAGTTTCTTCAACATATCCATTTAAATCTCCTAAAATTTGTTGTTTCGCAAAAAACAATGGTTGAGATTTTTTAGTCATTCAAATTATAAATAATAATTGTAAAGGAGCAAAAACAAGAACTATTAATGATAAAATAGGAGAAAATAAAAACATAACAATTAACATTCAAAACATTTGAAAAAAATTGGTCATTAATTGTGTTACATTTTGAGTTAATGAATCTGTAATATTGTTTACATCATTTGTTAATTTTGACATAACATCTCCAGAAGGATTAGAATCAAAATAAGATAATTTTAATTTTAATAATTTCAAATATAAATCTTCCCTAATTTTTTTACCAACTTTTTGGGCAACTTTAGTCATAATTATTGTTTGAAATAAAAATAAAATTAATTGAAACACATATCCACAAATAAGTCCAATTGTGTAAGCAATTGTCTCTGATTGAGAAATTGACGCTTCTTGCAGACTTTTCATAAAAAAATATTGCCCTATTATTCCTCCGGCCAAAATCATTGTTAAAATTAAAGTGAATAAAAAAATTAAAATAGATTCTATTTTATAATTTTTCATATATGTTCAAATAAATAAAATATTTTTTTTAATTGGAATTTTTTTAACAGAAGAATTAGGCATTTTTTACTCCTTTTTTATTAATTTCTTTTATGGTTTTATCAAATTTATCTTGACCTCATTGTGAAATAGCAATATCTTTATAAATTCCATTATTCATTAATAAATCTTCATGTTTTCCATAACCGGAAATTTCACCATTTTCAATAACAATTATTCTATCTAGATTTTCAATTGATGAAATTCTTTGTGCAACAATTAATGTTGTAGATTTGAAAAAATTAGAAACATTTTTTTGAACTTTTTTTTCTGTTAAATTATCTAATGCAGAAGTTGAATCATCAAATATTAATATTTTGGGTTTTTTAGCAATTGTTCTTGCTATAGAAATTCTTTGTTTTTGGCCACCAGAAAAATTTTTTCCTCTTTGTTCAACTTCTGAATTTAATAAATCCACTTTCTTACTAATAAATTCTCATGCCTCTGCAATTTTTGCAGCTTCAATAACTTTTTCTTCCTTTTCGGAATCAGTTAAATCATCTTCTAATCCCATAGCAATATTAGAAAGAATAGTCCCTGAAAATAAAACCACCTCTTGCATGGCAATTGAAATTTTTTTATTTAATTCAGAAAATGAATAGTCTTTAATATTAATATCATCAATTAAAATTTCTCCCTCTGTTGGATCAAATAATCGAGCTAATAAATTAACAAAGGTGGTTTTCCCAGAACCTGTTCTTCCTATTATTCCTATTTTTTCATTTGGATTTATAGTTAAATTAATTTTTGAAAGTACCTCAGCAGAATCTTGATAAAACTTATATGAAACATTTTTAAATTCAATTTTTCCATTTTTTATTTGTTTTTGGGAATCGTTATTATAATTTATAGATACCTTCCAATTTAAAATTTCATTTAATCTTTTAAAGGATGGTATAGCAGAAGCTAATTGAACAAAAACCATAATTAATGCTATAAATCCAAATAAAACTTGCATTAAAATATTTACAAATCCAACAACATTTCCTAAATTAGTAGGATTTACACTACCTATATATAAAACTACAACTAGTGCAATATTAACTAATGTTTGAATAATTGGTAACAAAATACCGATCAAAGTAAAGGCTTTAATTGATGATTTCATTAAATCATTTACTTTATAGCCAAATTCTTCATTTTCTTTTTCCTCTAAATTAAAAGCTTTTACAACTCTAATACCTAAAATAGTTTCACGAGAAATCTTGTTAACACCATCAATATTTTTTCTTGTTTGCATAAAATTCGGAAGAGCTTTTCAAGAAACTATTCCAATTATTATCAAAATTGCAGGAATTAAAGCAGCATAAATAATTGATAATTCTTGATAGTCAACTATTGATAAAGATAGTCCATAAATAAACAAACAAATTCCTTTAGTAAAAAATCTTAATCCAAAAACCAAACCTAAAAATATAGTTTGAATGTCGGTCGTTAATCTTGTAACTAATGATGATGTTGAAAAATTATCAATATCCTGATATGAAAAAGACTGAATTTTGGCAAAACTATCTTTTCTTAAGTCTGCAACATAAAAAGTTGCTGCTTTTGCAGAAAAATAAACAGATAATAATCCATTAAAAAAACCAAAAAAAGATAAACCAATAATCAAGAAAGCAATATTTCACGTTTCTCAACCAAATAATAATGATGAAGGACTTATAACTTTCCCAGTTACTGCTGAATTAATCAAATCCGCAGAAAATTGAGCTTCATAAATTGCTTCCACAGATTGCACCAATGTTGTGATAATAGCTAAAATTGTATAAATAATTGTTTTTTTTCTCAATACTTTAAGTAATTTCAAAATTAATCCTTTTTTTAATATTCACTTCAATTTTATATTTATTTAATTTAATAAAAGAAAATAATATAAATAATTTATCTTATAAATTTTACTATATTTATAAATATAAAGTTAAAAAATAGCAAAAATAATCATTTTCTTTTCTTTTTTCCACAAAAACTTATTTTTTTTAGATTAGTAATTGTGAAGAAAGAGGAAAAATGAGAAACATAATAATTTATTTTGCTATTAAATATAAGGGGGATTTTAATTTAATCTATAAGGCATTAAAAAATAAAGAAATTGTCCCTATTGAAGAAATAAAAAATATACATGATCAAAACCATAATGCAATAACTATTATTGATAGCGATTATCCAGAAGAATTAAAATTTATAAATAAACCGCCATTTGTTTTATTTTATAAAGGAAATAAAACTATATTAAGAAAAAATAAAATGGCATTAACTGGAGAATATAATAATAGTAAAATTAATAAATTTTTAGACCAAAATTTAGATGAAATTTGAAAAAATAATATTTTAGTAACTAATTTTTATAAAGGTTTAGATGAAAAAATTGTTGAAAAATATGATAAAAATAATAAAGAAATTATTTTTATCTCAGCAAATGGAATAAATAATCCATATTTTGCTCAAAAAATTCAAAATATAAGAAATAAATTAATTATTAGTGAATATCCTGATAATGTTAATATCAATAAAAAAAGATTGATTGAAAGAAATAGATTAGTTAGCGGCTTATCAAGAGCATTAATTATTTTTTCTTCAAAAAAAGAAAGTGGAATAATGAATTTAGTGAGTTCTTTTCTTGAAAATGGTAAAGATATTTTTTGCTTTCCTGGAAACGATGATAGTGATGACGGAAATAGCTTTTTAATTTCAGAAGGAGCAACATTGATAACTGAAATTAAGGATTTAACTACAATTAAAAATAAAACATATTATAATTAAAATATGAGCAAAAAAATTAAGGTTATAATTGAAAATGATAAAGAGTTAATTTTTTCCTTATTAGAAGACGGAAAAAAAGGCGATACTATAAATTTAATGGATAATGATAAAATTGATTTTAGAAAAATTGAACAAAAAATTAATGAAAATAAAGACGAATTTTTCAATAAAAAATTAATTTTAAAAATTGAAGAAGAGAGAAAGAAATTTGAAGAAGAGAGAAAAAATATTCAATTAAATTATGAAAATTTATTATACAAAAAAGATAATGAACAATTAAAAATTATTAATGATGCAATTAATCAAAAAAATGAAGAAATTAATGAATTAAAAAATCAATTGCAAATGTCCAAGGAAAAATTATTATTTAAATTAAAAGAATTAGAATTTAAAAAAATGCAAGAATTTGAAATAGAAAAGAAAAAGATTAATTCGGAAATTAATAGTCTTAAAAATGAAAAAATATTAATGGAAAAAATGCAAGAAGAAAGAATTGCAAATGCAAATGAAAAATTGAAAAATGACTTGAATATTAAATATTTAAATGAAATAAATTTAAAAAATGAAGAAATAGAAATTTGGAAAGAAAAGGAACAAAATCTAAATGATAAAATTAGTCAATTAACTAGGGAAAAAAGTTCTAACCAAAAACTTTTAGGGGAAGATTTAGAGAAATGAATTTTTGATGAATTTCAAAAATCATTCTCATTTAATGAAGATATTAAGATAAAAAAAGACAATATAGCAATAGAAAATTCAAAAGCTGATTTCATTGTTTCATATAAAGACAAACCTATAATAACAATAGAAGCCAAAACAGAATCACAATTATCTATTGATAAAAACAGGAAAAAAAATGAGCATCATTTCCCTAAATTAGATAAGGATAGCAAAAACAATAATACTCAATATGCCTTATTAGTGTCAGAATTAGAAATTGATAGAAATATTTATATTGAAAAAATTTCACAATATAAAAATATGTTTTTAATGAGACCAGTATTTTTAATTTCATTTATTAATATCGCTATGGAAATTGCTAAAAAAGAATATAATATTGAACAAAAAATTAAAAGAGAAAATATTCAATTTGAAAATGCAGACTTAATTATGGATAATTTTAGAAATATGAAAGATGAAATACTTAATAATTCTATAAAAAATATTGAGCAGCAAATTAAAAAAAGTATTCAATTAGTAGAAAGCATTAAAAAAAATGCTGAAGGAATTGAAAATGCTCAAAATTTAATTTTAGAAACACATTTATCATCTTTAAAAAATAAAATAAATAACTTTAAAATTAAAAAAATTGTTAAAAAAATTGAAGAATTTAAAGAAGAAGAAGAAAGAATGATTGTTAGTGAAATAAAAAGAGAATTTTAATGCCAGAATTACCAGAAGTTGAAACAGTTAAAAATTACTTAAATAAAAAAATTGTGAATGAGGTAATTTTAAAAGTAGATGTATTAAATGAAAAATTAATCAAAAATGCTTCAAAAAAGGAGTTTATATTTTTTTTAATTAATGAAAAAATTATAGATGTAAAGAGGAAGGGTAAATATTTAATATTTTTACTAACAAACAATAAAATGATGATTTCTCATCTTAGAATGGAAGGTAAATATTTTATAAATTCTAAAAATAAAAAAAACATTACTAAACATGATCATATTATTTTTGAAACTGAAAATTTTTTTATAAAATATAATGATTCTAGAGCCTTTGGGACTTTTAACATTTATTATAATCAAAATTATAACGAAGAAATAAAAATAGGAATAGAACCTTTGGATGAAAATTTAAATTTAAATATATTCAATGAAATGATCTTAAAAAATAAGAAAAAGAATATTAAATCATTTTTACTAGACCAAAAATATATTTGTGGAATTGGTAATATTTATGCCAACGAAATTCTTTTTGAAGCTAGTATTGATCCTAAATATAAATGTTCTGATTTAGACGAAAAACAAATTCAAATATTATTAAATGTTATTAAGAAAATTATAAAAAGGGCTATTGACAAAAAAGGCACTACTATATCTTCTTTTTCATTTAATAATGATGAAATTGGTTCATATCAAAATTATTTAAAAGTTCATAGTAAAAAAGTTTGCAAAAAATGTGATTCTAAAATAGTAAAAGAAAAAATAGCTAATAGAGGGACATATTATTGCCCAAATTGTCAAAAATAATTAATAAATGAACTCTTTTAATATCTCATAAAATTTTTGTGGTTCTTCTAAAAATGGGACATGAGAAGAATTGTCAAAAATATCTATTTGAATAAATGGTCTTGATGCTTTTTTAAAAGCAAAAATAATAGAATTTTTAGAAACAATTTTATCATGTTTTCCACTAATAATTAATGTTTTATTAGATAATGACATTTCTTCTTTTTTGCAAGATAAAATATTAGAAAAAGAATAAATTTTACTTTTAAGTTTTTTTAAAAAATCATAATTTTTATTATGGAATTCTGATTCTTTACTAATGTAATCTTCAATATCTAAGGAAAGTGTTTTAGTTAAATTAAAATATAAATTATTTTTATAATTTAAAGTTTCATCAAAATTTTTAGGAAGTTTTTTGAAATATTGAATAAACATTTGTGGAGTTATTGTAGAATTTAGTGGTGAAATCAAGATAACTTTAATAACTTTTTTTTTAAAATAATTAGAAAGTCTAACAGCTAATAATCCTCCAAATGAATGACCTATTAAAATAAAATTTTTTAAATTTAATTTTTCAATTATTCCAACACAATAATCAAAAAAATACTTAATACTAATTTCTTCTAAGGAAATTTTAATTTCTTCTTTTCCATGTCCTGGTAATTGAATAGAATAATATTCCTCATTAGAAAAATTATTCACAAAAAATTTATCAAAATCATCGCTACCAGTAGCAAAATCATGGATAAAAATAAAAATATTCTTGGTGTTCCTATTTTCATTATTTTTATGTAGATTATAAGAACCAAAACTTTTTCTTATATTTTCAATATTATTTAAGTTTTTCATCATCTTGTATTTTTTTTCTAATAATTTCTATTTGTTTAGTGGTTGGTAATGTTGCATCAAGCAATAAATAAGAAATCCCATAAACTTGGCAAGTTTGTAATAGATATTCAGTATAAATTTTTTGAAGCGACTTGAAATATAATTCATTTTTTTCAAAATTATCTACTTCTGATTTTCTACCTCTTGTCATTATTCTATCTTTAAAATCTTCCCATTTTAAATCTAATATAATATATAACTTAGGAACACCTATTGAATAAATTAATTCTTTTGTTTTATCATGTCACATAGCATCATAAAACCCAAACATAATAGGATCACTTGCCATATTTTGATGTGCAAATAATCTATCCTCAAAAATAGTTCTATCAAATACAGTAGTATTATTATTTTTAATTCCTTTTTTATAATTATCAAATCTAGCACAAAAAAAATAAACTTGAAATGCGATAGCTGAAGTTTTGTCTCCCTCATATAGTTTTTTTAACAATAAATTTTGTAATTCATCTTTTTCATCTAATTCAAAAACAATATCAGCATTTAGTTCTTTACCAAGAGCTCTTGCTAAAGTTGATTTACCAGCTCCAATCATTCCGCCAATAGCATAACTATTTGAAATTTTAATTTTTTTAAATTCTGGTTTTTGCATTTTATTCCCCTTTTTTCACAATATTATTATCTTATAATAAAAACACGTTATATATTTATTTTTATAAAATACCATTCCCTGAAGCATTTATTCCGAACGCAGAGAGAAAAAAAACAATAGCGCAAATAGCGCAAGCAACAGAAATAAGAATAGTAAAAGCTAATCTATACTGCGACCAATATGATGGTTTTTTACCAGTTTTTTCTTTTTGTTTTTTTATTTCATCTAAGGAATAAATTTTAGTATTTTTAAATTTATAAATAAAATAACAAGAAATAATTAATAATATTATAAATATAAAAAAACCAATTAGATAATAATAATTCATTTTCTAATTATAACAAATGAAAAAGAAAGAAGGTTTAAATGTCAAATATAAATTGATTTCCGGGCCATATGGCAAAAGCTTTAAGAGAAATAAAGGAAAAAAAGGATTTAATTGATTGTTTTATAGTTGTTTTAGACTCGAGAGCACCTTTTTCATCATACAATGAAGAATTTGATAAAATTGCTCCAAATAAATCTCGTTTATTTGTGCTTTCTAAAAAAGAATTAAGTGATATTAATAGAATAAATAGCATAAGTAATAGATTTAATAATGAGAACGATCATGTTATTGCAGTCAATTTAAAAGATGTGAAATCAAGACAGCAAATATTAAATAAATTAAAAATAATTCATCAAAAAAAGAGAGAGAAAGATAAAAAAAGAGGATTGATTTCCTCAAATTTAAAATGTTTTGTGATAGGAATGCCGAATGTTGGAAAATCAACATTAATAAATCTACTTGTGAAAAATAAAAAATTAAAAGTAGCTAATATGCCAGGAACTACAAAAAAATTACAATGAATTCAAGTAGATAATATTTACTTAATGGACTCTCCTGGTATAATGATTCCTAAAATTGATTCTGATGATAAGGCTCTTAAATTGGTAGCAACTAATTTAATAAAAAAAGAAGTAATAAGTGATTATGATTTTGTAATAAAAATTCAGGATATTTTAATCAAAAAAAATGAAGAATCATTTGATAAAATTGGAATAGAATATTTCGAAAATGAAAATGATAAATATTCAGAAATAATTAACTATGGTAGAAAAAATAATATTTTGCAAAAAGGAAATATTGTAGATGAAAAAAAAGTTTTTCAAATTATAAGAGATAAAATTATTAATTTAAAAAATATTTTTTGAGATTAAAATATAAATATGTATAGATTTTTTGTAAATGAAAAAAAGGATGAAAATTTTATTTTATCAAAAGAAATTTTGAATCACTTAAAAGTAATAAGAATAGGTAATGAAAAATTTATTTGTGTCTATAAAGAAAAATTTTATATCTGTATATTAGAAGAAGATAAGGCTAAAATTATTTTAACATTAAATGAAAATCATGAATATGAAGAAGATGTTATTCTTTTTATGTCTATAATTAAAATAAAAAATTTAGAACTTGTTATTCAAAAAGCAGTTGAATTAGGGGTGAGTCATCTTTATCTTTTAAAAACAAAAAATACAAATCAAAAATATTATGAAAAAATAAATGATCAAAGAATGAATAGATTTGAAGAGATAATTAAAAATGCTTCAGAACAAAGTTTTAGAAATGTTTTAATGAAAATTCATAAACCTATTAATTTTGAAGATGCAATTAAATTAAAAATAACTAAAAATGTTTTTTTAGCACATGAACTTGAAAAAGAAAAATCTAGAAATGATTTCATAGAAACTAATGTTTCTTTTTTTATTGGTCCAGAGGGTGGTTTTACAGAAGATGAAACAAATTTAGCAGTTAAGGAAAATTGTAAAATAATTAATTTAGGAAAACTTATTTTAAGATCAGAAACTGCTGCAATTAAATTATTATCAATGGTAAAAGAAAAAACTAATTCAAATTAATATAATTTTTAACTTTTTTAGCATTAAATTCAAAATATAAAATAACTGATTCTAAACCTGTATGAATGGCAACAACAGGAGGAATATATGATTTTACTATTTCAACATTAGGATTACCATCAATTACCTTTAAAATAGCTTCATAAAGCTTATCACGATCTGCACACTTCACATCTAATAAAAATAAAGTTAATTTATTTTCTTCTGAGATGGTTTTTAAAATATTTTTATAATGATTTTCAAATAATCTTATTACCGTACGATCAAAAATTCTTCCTTTTTCAAATTTTTCTAATTTTCCATCTTTAACTATAATAACAGGAACTATTTTTAAAAGTTTTGCTAACTTTGCGGCAGAAGGAGTTAGCCTCCCCCCATTTAATAAAGCATCATTGTGTTTTGGTATTAGATATAAACATCTTATTTTAGAATCAAACTTTCTTTCTTCAAATATTTTAATTCCTTGTTTGTAAGTTAAATCATTATTTTTAATATCTTCTTCTAATTTAATTAAATCAGCAATAATTGAATAAGTAACCTCTTTAGATTTTATAATTTTAACATTTGAGAATTCTTTGGCTAAAATTATAAGAGTCTCATATTGAGAAGATAGTCCAGAAGAAATTGGATAAACAATTACTTGATCATATTCTGCTGATAATTTTTTGAATAATTTTAATGTTTCTCCAGGCGGTGTGGCTGATGTAAAAGAAATTGATTCTTTTTTATACATCTTATAAAAATTTTCTGGAGTAATATCAATTCCGTCTCTATATTCAATACCATCAATATTAATAATTAAAGGCAAATAAAATCAGCCTTTTTTTTCTGCTTGTTTTTTTGTAAGACCACAAGAAGAATCCACTACAATTGCTAATTTCATATTATAAAAATTATAAACTAATTATTGTTCTTTAGTTAAAAAATCTAATAATAAATTATTATTATAATCAAATTGCAATGAAATAGATTCAAGTCCTGTATGAATTGCAATAATTGGAGGGATATGATAAGAAACAAGTTTAAAATTTTTATCACAATGGGTTTTTTCCTCAATATATTTTTTCAATTTTTCACTTTCAGAGCAATTAACATCTAAAAAAAATAAAAATAGTTTATCATTTCCTAAATTTTTTGAATGGTGTAAGTATAATGAATCAAATAACTTCATTACAGTTCTATCGAAAATTCTACCTTTAGAATATTTATCTAATTTTCCATCTTTATTAAAAACAATTATCGGAATAATTTTAAAAAGTTTAGCTAATTTTGCAGCAGAAGGAGTCAATCTTCCGCCATTTAATAAAGCATCATTGTGTTTTGGTATTAAATGAATAGTTCTCTTTCTTGCTGGCTTATCACTTTCAATTCTTTCAATCCCTTGTTTATAAGTAATATCATTATTATTTATGTCATTTTCCAATTTAATTAAATCATCCACAATAGAAATAGAAACGTTTTTAGATTTTATAATATGAATTTTAGGAAAATTTTTAGCCAATACTAAAAGTGTTTGATATTGAGAAGAAAGACCTTCTGAAATAGGATAAACAATTGTAAAATCAAATTCTTGATTTAGTTTTTTAAATAAATCTAAAATTTCGCCAGGAGGCGTAGCTGTTGTTGAAACTTTGGATTCTTTTTTGTAAATAGAATAAAAATTTTTTGATGTTATATCAATTCCATCTCTATATTCAATTCCATCAATATTTATATTTAGCGGTAAATAAAATCAACCTCTTTTTTCGGCTTGTTTTTTTGTAAGGCCACAAGATGAATCTACTACAATTGCTAATTTCATATATTCATAATTATAAATAAAAAATAATAATTAGTATGAATTTAGTTCCTTATTAATTATTAATGGTGTAACTATTTTGGTTGCAAATGTAATAATTAATAAATTCATTCATATTTTAATAGGAGATGCAGCAAATGATCCAATTAATGAAATCATAAAAACAATTTTTAATGATTCTTGATCAGCTAAAGCAACGATGGGTAGATTAATAAATTCTGTAAATATAACAAACATTAAAATAGGAATAATTTTTATGTACTTTTCTTCACTTAATTTAAATCTTGTCACAATAATAAAAACTAAAATAAATAAAAATCCAATAAATAATATAATTAAAAAATAAATTTTATTCGACAAAAAATGAAGAAAAGAATTGCTTGGAAATGCTTCCAATAATAATGATTCAGGAATATATAAAAACAAAACAAAAGAAACAATGAATAAGATAATAGTTAAGATTAAAGCAGAATATAAATTAAAATTCAAAATTCCTGTTTCTTTTTTAGAATTATTTATATTTCAAATTTTATTTTCTATTTTATCAATTTGATTTTGAAATTTAATAGCTTTTTTAGAATTTAAATCATCTCTAAAATTTATTACTAAAAAATGATTTATTTTTATTTTTTTTAGAATTAATTTTTTTATTTTTTCTTCTTTTTTAAATTTTAAATTAAAAAATCTAAAATAAAAAAAAGCAAATATACCCGGAACTATTCCAGAAACAGCCAATGCAAGAGAATATAATGGATGATAAAATGTAGGCACAAATAAAAAAGTTAAAATATCAGTAGTAAATCCTATTATAAAACCAACAAGTGGTCCAAAAAGGTAGCCAGAAATTTTCACAGGTAAGCCAGCTAAAGAGAGTTTTATAGACGGCAAAGAAGAAATTGCAGCCATTTGCGCTCCTATTACCACAAAAGCAATAGAAGTAGCAATCAAAACAGCAACAAAAGCCATTTTTTTACATGTTCATTTTTTCATTATATTAATTATTAAAAACTAAATCTTAAAATTTGATAATTCCTGCAAAATAAAGAGAAATAAAAATTACTACACCAATAACTAAAATAGCAGCACCAATAATCATTGATAAAGTTAATCCATCTATTTTCTTTTTCTTAATTGGTGTTTGTTGAGGAATTGATCTTTTTTGATTTGGAATATTATTTGGTTGAGCAACTCTAACAACAGAAGGAGTTACTGATGACATTTGTTTTTGAGGAGCAGGATTTTCAATAGGTTTTATTTTAGTTTCTTCTTTTTCCGCTAAATTTGCATTATTAAATGATAATGTTTTAGTTTCTTTAAAATCATCTTTCAATTGTTCAATATCTTGCCTAATTTTTTTAATATCATTTTCTAATGTATCTTCTTCTTGCTCAGAATTATTATTATGTTGATTATTTGGAAAATTATAATTAGGAACTGGCATAACTTGTGTATTGTACATCATCGGTTGTGGGTTCATATAATTATTATTAGACATATAATCATAGTTTGGTTGAATTAAAGTTGTTGGTTGAACATAATTGTTTAATTGTTGAGTTGGAGCAGTATAATATTCTGTTCTTGTTACTTCTGTAACAACAGAAGGAATTGGATTTGCTTCAAAAGAATTTGTATTATAATTCATATTATATGCAGGTGTTGAAATAATCATAGTTTCATTTCCGAGTGGATTTAAATTAGTATTTAAAATTTGTCCTGGCACTGCTGAAAATTCAATTGTTCCATTATTTTGTTGTGGATAATAAGGATTATTATTAGTTACATAAAAACTATTGGTTTTGTTGTTGTTGTTCATAAAATTTTGACTTCCTTCATAAAATTTGTTATCATAATTATAATTGAAAAAATCTTTTTTGTTAAAATTTTCTTCTTTTTCAATTTCCTCAAAAAAATCATCATCATCATCATAAAAAAAATCATCATTTAATTCATAATTATCTTCTTTTTTTTCATCATTATGGTACATTTTATTTATAGATTCATGTTCTTCTAGAACATTTATTTTATCACTATTATCAACATCAATAACTCCATCTTTTGAAATAGAAGTATTAAAATTTATAGTAATATTCCCATATTTATTACTATCATTTTGAGAAGATAAATTTATATCTTTTATTTCTTCTTGTCTTGACAAGAGTTCTTCATTTTTTTCTTTATTTTTTTTAATTAAAATTGCTTTTTTTGCATTACTTTCTTGTTCCTTATCAAAAGAGAATTTAATAAAATCATCATACATTAAGAAAGAATTAATATTCATTTTTTTTCTATCAATATTTTTTAAAGCAACCAAATCTTCTCCAGTTTTTGAATCTATTTTTCAAAGTTTATAAAGTTTTGATTTTGTTTCTTCAGGATTTAATATTTTAGTTGATGGATGAAAAGAAATAGAATGAATTAAATTATTATTTATTTTTTGAGTATTTATTGATCCTTCAAAACGAGGAATTAATCCTCTAGCTAAATCATTTTTATCTTTTTGGAATCAAATAGTCCCCTCATTTTTTAATGATAAATAATAGTTAATACAATCATGTCTTGATTTAAAATAAGCCATTATTTCTTTCCTTGCAGGTTTTAATTTTCAAACAAATGGATGATTTTTTTTATCATATAGGCAATAAAATTTTTCCATAATTTCCTCTCTAATCTAATTTTAATATGGTTTTTTGGTGATTAATCATTTGGTGGAGATGACGGGAGTTGAACCCGTGTCCAAATACAAATTACTTTACTAAATATCTACAGTTTATCTATTTTTTGAAATTAAATAATTTTCTTAAAAAAATAACAAAAATTAAAAAAATATTTTCAGTTCTTTTATTCATATGATATTTAACTGAATTAATCATATATATTCTAATTGACGACTTTAATATAAATATTAGAAATTTTTATATAAAGACTAGTTGCATATATTAAGCAAAAGCTAGATTTAAATTTTGTTCTTGAAGATTTAAGAAATTAAATTCTTCTTGAGTTTTTTGTTGTTTTCCATTTAGAAATTTAGTCTTATAGTTTACCACACTACTGCAAATTAGTACTACTTGTACTTGTCAAATCCATTTCACCCCCATACTTAACATTATATTATTTTATATTAAAGATTATATTTTTTCTATTTTCTTCATATCTCTTAACTTTATATATTCTCTTTTATCATATTTTTTTCTACCTTTAGCTAATCCTATTTTTAATTTTATATATGATCTATCTCAATAAATCTCAAGAGGAATTATTGTTAATTTTTCACTTTCTTTTTTGAATTGTATTTTTTTTAATTCCGATTTTTTTAACAACAATTTACGAGGTCTTGTCTCATTATCTTGAATATTCATATATAAATCTATATGAATATTTGTCACAAATAATTCATTATTTCTGAAATAACAAAAAGAATTTATCAAGTTAACTTTATTAGCTCTAATAGATTTTACCTCTCACCCTAATAGAGAAAGGCCACAATTATATGTTTCAATTATTTCATAATCAAAATAAGCTCTTTTATTTTTTGCAATTGTTTTCATAATATATTTAAATTTTATAATTTTATTAAGTTATTTTTATATATTATTTATATTAGAAATATATTTAAAAGAAAAAGAGGATTAAAATGAATATTAAAGATATTTTTTTATCAAATGAAATAGATTTTCAAACTTGAATTAAGGGATGAATTGTAACAAATAGAGGGAATAAAAATATTCGTTTTATTGAATTAAATGACGGTTCCACTATTTTAAATATTCAACTTGTCATTAAAAATAATTTGGAAGAAATTGAAAAATGAACTATTGGTTCTGCAATTAATGTATATGGAAAAATTATAAAATCAAAAGGGAAAGAACAAGATAAAGAAATAGAGGTTGAAAAAATAGAATTATTATCTTTAGCATCAAATGAATTTCCAATTCAAAAAAATGAAATTAATTTAGAAACATTAAGAGAAAATTTACATGTTAGACATAGAACTACACTTATTAAAGCAGTTATGTTAATAAGATCAACATTATCTCAAGAAATTCATTCTTTTTTTAGAAATGAAAATTTTTTATATATGCATTCACCTATTCTAACATCAAATGATGGAGAGGGTGCTGGAGAAACTTTTATTGTAAATGATTCATCAAAAACAATGTTTTTCAATAAACAAGCAAATTTAGCAGTTACTGGACAACTACATGCTGAATCTTATGCTCTTGGTTTTAAAAAAGTATATACTTTTGGACCGACTTTTAGAGCAGAACATTCAAATACAACAAAGCATGCTGCCGAATTTTGGATGATAGAACCGGAAGTCTCTTTTTATAAACTAGCTGATATCATAAAATTAGCTGATAGAATGCTAAAATATGTAATCAAAAATACTATAGATAAAAATAAAGCTGAATTTAAATTTTTGGATGAAAAATCAAATAATGAATTAATTAAAAAATTGAATTTATTTTTAAATAATGAATTGAAAATATTAGATTATAAAGAAGCAATAAATGTTTTAGAAAAAGTGAAAAATAATTTTGAAAATAAAGACATTTTTTTTGGAATGGATTTAAATACAGAACACGAAAAATATCTAGCTAATGAATTTGCAAAAGGCCCTATTGCTATTATTAATTACCCAAAAGAAATCAAAGCTTTTTATATGCATTTAAATGAAGATAATAAGACTGTAGCAGCCTTTGACCTGCTAGTTCCTGGAATTGGTGAATTGATTGGCGGTTCTCAAAGAGAAAATTCTATTATTAAATTAAAAGAAAGATTAACAGAATTAAAAATTGATGAAAAAGAATTAAATTGATATATTGATCTAAGAAAATTTGGAAATGCCGGTTCTTCAGGTTTTGGATTAGGTTTTGAAAGATTAGTAATGTATGTATGTGGTATAGAAAATATTAGAGATTCTATACCATATCCAAGAACAACTAAAAATATTAAAATGTAATTTATTTAGTTAAAATTAATCCATTATTTTTATTAGAAATGTAATAGTAATTATTTATATTAGAAAGATGAGTTTGAAAAGTAGAAATTGGGCGATAATTCATTAATAAATTACTTCTATCATTATTTTGAATTAAAACTATTTCATTTAAATCTTTTATATTATCCATATTTTTATCAATTCAAAAATATAAATTTTTATTCAAAATTATTGAAGCATCTATAAAATTTTTAGTTATATATGAAGAATAATAATTATCAATAGGATCTAATGAAGAACTAAAAGGATTCTCATGTGATGACAAATTAAAATAATTATAATTTGGCTTATTAATTAATATTTCTTTATAATTTTCAATCTTAGAATCATTTTTATCATCCACTAAAATAGATTTTAAATTTAAAATATCTTTTGAAGGTAAATAGCCGCTTAATTTGATCTTATTATTTAAAAGATTTCCGGTAGTTAAAAATCCGTCTTCATACTTAATTACTTTTAAATTATTTTCTAAAAACACTTGACTTATAGGTGAACCATAACCAGAAATATCTCTATATAACTCAGTTAATGATTTCACAGAATTATCAAAACTTTTATTAACTTTTTCACCATCTTCCAAATAATTAACCACTCCACCATAAGGATCATCTAAAACACTAAGATTTGCAGTTTTTCAACTTAATTCAGAAATGTTTTTATTTTTACTAATATAAAAAACTCTATTTCTAGCTAACTCTATAACATAACTATTAAAATTTTTTTTATTCGCAATAGAATAACCATATCAATCTAGAATATTGGAATTATAATTTGGAATATAAGATATTTGTTGCCATTTTCTTGTAAATATTTCAGAGAAAGAAAAATAATATTTTAAATCTTCTTCAGATACAGGAAACATATTAGCTATATTGTAAACACCTTTTTCAAAATTTTGTTTATCACTATTTGCTATTTCAAATAACTCTTTATTAGTATATTTAGTTGCTGGATTATTAATAAAAGTATCCTGAATTTTTATTAAATCATTATCAAAATTTAAATCTTCTAGTCATTTATTTAAAAATAATTTAGGTATAAATCCTTCTCTATTATTTAAAAAAATCCCCATAGTTTTTTCATTGTTTGAAATATTTGTTAAATACATATTAGCAAAATGATGAAAATATTCATGATAAATAGTCGGAAAAAGAAGATCAACTTTTTCCTCATCACTTAAATTAAGATTGAACAAATCAGAAAAAACATCAATATTTATATCCATTTCATATGTTCTAGGATAATATGAACCAAGACTTGATTTAACATAACTTTTTCTATTAAAATAAATGGTTTTTAATTGTTCAATCTCTGGGCCAAATTGCAAGTCTTTTTTTATTTTTTCATTAAGTAAATTTAATCCTTTTTCTCCTAAAAAATAAATGGGTTTATTATCATTAGTTACTTGATATGAATATTCTACTAATGTAACTGGAGTATTTTCGTCCTTTTTTTTAGCGAAAGGTTCACCTTCAATGGTAACAATTTTAGTGTTTTTAGCAACAAATACATTGATAATTTGATAAATTGATATTCCTATTGCACCTAATGAAATAAATATTAAAAAAATATTAAAAATTTTTTTAAATAAATGTTTAAAATTATTTTTCATTTCTAAAATTATACTCTTTTTAAAATCGATTTTTTAAAAGATATTTTTGAGTCTTTAAAATATTGATATGTAATAGATTTACATAAATATATTTTTTGATTAGCATTTTTATTGGTTGTAAAATAAAATTCAATTTTATCAAAAAATATGTAAATAAATAATGACAAAAAATAAACAAAAATACCGATCAAAATAAATGTTATAAATATAAATGGTCATCTTGCCATGCCACCTATAAAAGGAAACAATATATCATCAATTCCATTAACTGAATCAATAGATAAATAAAATCAATTAGCTCTTCAACTTTTATCACTTACAAAAGATAAAGAATAATCTAAAATGAATAAAATGAATGTTAAAAAAATCATTGATAGAAAACTAAAAATTATTTCATTTTTTGAAAATTTTGGATTTACAAATACAAAAGATAAAACAACAAAAAAAATTGAGAATGAATGTATTAATAAAAAATCCCAAAATATATAAGAATCATAACCTAAATCAGCTCCACCATATTCTGATCAATATTCACTATTCGAAAGATCAGGTATAAGTAATGCAAATATTGCACCATTAATTAGAAAAAATCCAATATATTTTATATATTCAATTTTTTTTGTAATAAAAAAAATAGTTAATATAGAAATAAAAAAACGGCAAAAATGTAGCGGTACTAACTCTCAACTATTAGGGTAGGCACCAATTGATAAAATAATTATTCTAAAAATTAAAAAAAATAAAATAATAAAACCAGAAATTTGAAATTTTTTTTGAACTTTTATAGTATTTTGCAAAAAATAAATTCTTAAATTTGTTTTAAAAATAACAATAGTTGTTATTGCTACTAAAAAAAGTCCTAAAACTAAATAAAATAATCATGATGACTCAGAAAAACTAGCCTTGTTCCCTTGTCATGAAAAAAAAGATTGACCAAAAAAAGAATTATATATAGGACTTTCTAAATTTTTGTTGAATAGCATCTATATTTAATTTTATCAAATTAATTATTGATGATGTAAAATAATAAAAGAAATGTCTAAAGTAAAAATAAAAAATTTTCTAGAAAAAAATAGTAAAAATTATTTAATACTAATTATTTGTTCATTTTTCTTTTCATTTGGTACAGTGATTTTACTATCAAAAGCACAAACCATACCTTCTGGAGTTAGTTCAATTCCACAAACACTATCTTATTTTTTTGATTTTATTAAACCATACATAACACTTATTTTTCTTGGTTTAAATATTCCCATCATTCTTATTTTTTGAAATAAAGTTAAAAGAAGCTTCATGTGTAAAACATTATTTTCATTAGTTTGTAATGCTATTTTTGGTCTAATTCTTGGTCAGCAACAAGTTTATGATTCTATTTTAAGTATTTTTCAAATAGGCCCAGAAGGTGTAAGTAATAAAGAAATAGCAAATTCTTGACAAGGATTAATTTATGGACTTTTAGCAATATTAGTAAATTCATTAGCTGCTGCATTTACTTGAAAAAATGGTGCTTCTACAGGTGGTACAGATATAATAGCATATTATTTTTCTGTGAAAAAAAAGACAGAAGTAGGATTTTTTTTAAGAATAATTGCCGTATTAATGACAACAATATCAATTACTATTTTATTAATTGGTAAAAAATTTGAATATATTATTGGAATACAAACCATTGTTTCATATTTATATATATTTTTAACAACATACATCATTAATTATATTTTTCCTAAATATAAAAAAGTAAAAATAAGAATTGATTCTAAAAAACCAGACATTATTTTAGAGCACCTAAAAAATATTAGATTTTCACATCCATATCATGTAACTAAAACAAAATCAGGATATACAAACGAAGAAGTAACTGGTATTGAGTCTGTTATTTTATTATTTGAATTAAAAAGTTTGCAAAATGAGATTTTAAAAGTAGATCCAAATGCTTGAATAGCAACTACGCCAGTTTTTGCAATTAAAGGTAACTTTGACTATTCATATTTTGATTAATCCTAAGAATCTAATTCATTAATTCTTGAAATATGTCTCTCACCTTCAAATTTTTTAGATAAAAAAATTTCTATCATTTCAATTATTTTATTAATTTCTAATTGTCTTGCTCCGAAAAGTAAAATATTTGCATCATTATGTTCTTTAGCTAAAATTGCATCTTCATTCGAAACAATTCTAGCACCCCTAATTCCTTTAATACGATTCACAGCAATGGAAATCCCAATACCAGTTCCACAAAGACCAATACCTATAGATTTTTTGTCTTTTTTAACAACTTCTGCTAATTTTTTACCATAAAAAGCATATGAAACTTTATCATTATTAAATGGTCCACAATCTACTATATTTATATTTTTACTATTAAAGAATTCTATTATTTTCTTTTTAAAATCAACACCAGTATGATCACTTGCTATATAAATATTCATTATCTTAATCTTTCTCCTGTTTTAGTATCAATAATAATTGATTCTTTATTACTTCCTATACCAAAATTATATATTTTATTTATGAATGGAAATATTTTTTTAGCATCTTTTAATTCTAAACAAGTAGCATGTCCAGATAAATTGGCTGATGTCAAATATATTGGTCCAATTTTATCAATTAATTCTAAAAGTCCTTTTTGGTTTGGTATCCTATAAGCATTTTCATTAATTATTAAAGTTACATTTCCTGGCCAATATAAATTAATAAAATCATAATGAAATTTTTCTAATTTTTCTAATTTTTCTAATTGCTCAATGGAAGAAATTGCTATAACTATTTTTTTACTTTTTTCTCTTTTTTTAATTTTAAATAAATAATCTAAATTATTTTCTCCAATCGGAATTCCTATTCCAATAACAGTATCTGTTGTTGTTAAAAAAATTTTATCATTTATATTTTCTGACATAATAGCAAATTTATTATATAATTATTAAGGGTGATATAAATGGAAAAAAACATAAAAAAATTAAAAACTTTACAAGCTTCTTTAATGGTCTTAACAAATAAGATATACAATATTCATTGAAATATGAAATCAAAACATTTTTTTGAATTACATAAAAATACTGAAGAATTATTTGAAGACTTAACAAAATTTTATGATGATGTAGCAGAAAAAATTGTTATGCATAAACATCTTGCAATTGGAACAATGAAAGATCAATTAAAATATACAAAAATTGATGAGATTGAAGAAAAAGAATTTGATATTATTGAAATATCTAAAATTATTGAACATGATTTAACAGTAATTATAAGTCTTTGTGATGACATAGAAGGAACTAATGTTATTCAGCCTATCCTTGATGAAATATATGTATCAATGGATAAATGAAGATGAAAATTTAGACAACTTAATTAAAAAATAATTATTATCAAATTATTTTATGATTTTTTGATAAATATTGATTTATTTTTGAAAATAATTTTGAACCAAAAAAACCTCTGCTTGCACTTAGTCCAGATGGATGAACAACATTAATTACATGATTTTTATTTGTAATTATGTTGTTCATTTTTTGTGATTTTTTTCCAAAAAATACAAAAATGATATTTGAATAATTTTCATTTAAATATATTAATATTTCTTTCGTGAATAAATCTCAACCAATTTTTTTACAAGATAATGGTTTGCCTTCTTCAACTGATAAAAATGTATTAAGCAATAATATGCCTTGCATTGCTCATGAGCTCAAATCTGGATTGTCTTTACAAATTCCTAAATCATTTTCTAATTCTTTGAAAATATTTTTCAAAGAAGAAGGAATTTTATTATCCTTAAACGAAGAAAAGCAAAGACCATCAGCAATGCCTGGTTGAAAATAAGGATCTTGCCCAATAAAAACTATTTTAGTTTTATTTGGTTCAAAAAAACTAAAACATCTGAAAATATTTTCTTTAGATGGATATATATTTTTCTCTCGAAATAAAATATCTAATTTCGTCAAAACATCTAAATTATTTTTTTTAAAAATACTATTTATAATATTTACCCATTCATTATTTATATTTTGAAAATAAGTTTCATGTTGTATTTTATCCATAAGCTAAATATAATAATTATAAAGTGTATTAAATATTTAAACAAAAATATTTAATTTTGTTAAAATATTTATAACTAATCTATTTATTTTGAAATAAATAAAAAACTTAAGGAGAACAATTATGTCTAGAAAAGATGATTTAACTGGGAAAAAAGCATTAAAAGGGAACTATAGATCTCATGCTTTAAATTCAACAAAAAGAAAATTTAATCTAAACCTTAAAACTATCACTATTATTGATGATGGAAAAAAATATAAATTTAAAGTTAGTGCTAAAACAGCTAGAACACTTGCAAAACAAGGTTTATTGAAGTAATTTTTCTAGATTTTTTATAAATTCTTCATCACTAAAATATTTAATTTTTTGTGAATTTATTCAAAGAATTGTGTAATAATTAACAAGTATTTTTTGATTTTCTAAATATTTTTCATTATAATTTTTATATTTATCTAAAAAAAATTTTTCATCCTCGCTATTAAGTCGAAAACTGCAAATAATATATGCTAATTCAAAATGTAAATCTCCTAAATGGGCATATTCTCAATCAATCAAAAATAAATTGTGATTTTTATCAAAGATAATATTCTTGCTTCAAATATCAGAATGAATAGGAATATTTTTATCCATTTTAGAGAGAATTAAATTTATTTTTTTATAAGCCTTTTCCATAATAGGAATAATTATTTGTTTCTCTTTTATTATTTTTCTATATTCCTTAATTCTTGCTGCCAAATTAAAAGATGGAAATTTAAGATTAGAATTATGAATTTCTTTGATTATATTTGCTAATTTTTCAAGCTGTTCTTTATTTAATTTTTCAGGACTAGTTCCTTCAATAAATTCCCAACATATTTTTTGTTTATTATTAAAAATTAAATTCGGAACAAAAGTAAATTGTTTTAAAATAGAATAATCAATTCTATGATTAAAATTATCGTTTTGTTTAATTTGAATAAAAACATTTTGATTATCAACTCTTTCTTTAAAAGAATTATTAGTATGTGAAATTATTTTTTTCATTTTTTTATTATAAATAATTTTCAAAGTAATATAATTTTATTTAAAATATTAAATAAAAAATAAAATATAGAAAAGATGGATTTTAAATGGTTGGGTATAAAGAAAATTTTGTTAATGCTATTGACTTTGCGGTTCATAAAACAAAATATAGTTTTTGAAAATTGATTCTATTAGGAATAATGGGATCTTTTTATGTTGGATTAGGTTATATTGCTTTCATTTATATAATTTCAAAAAATCAAGACTGAGAAGCCATTGAACAAGGGGCTAGCATTGTAATTAGTGGTGGAACTTTGGTTTTAGCTTCAGCGCTATTCCCTGTTGGTCTTTTATTGATTATTTTTCTAGGCGGCTCTTTATTTACATCAGATAATTTAACTTCAATAGCAATCCTCACAAAAAAAGCAAAAATTAGACCTGTTGTTATTAAATGATGTTTAACACTATTTGGAAATATAGTAGGGGCTTTTATAATAGCGGCAATTTGTAGGGGTGGACATATTTTTAGTGATCGAGATTTGCAAGTCTTGTCTGAAATTATTTCTTCAAAAGTAAATAAAGAATGATGAAATGTATTTTTTTCCGGAATTCTTTGTAATATTTTAGTTGCAGGAACAGTTTGGGCAACATTAGCTACTAAACATTCAATAGCTAAAATATTTTTAATTTATTTCCCTATTTGGTTATTTGCAATTGTAGGATTCCAACACGTTGTAGCAAATGTGATATTATTTGCTTTCGGTTGAGTACATCCAGATAATCCATTTATTGCTAATATAGGAGATCTATCATTAAATGAATGAACTTTTAATGCTATTTTTATAAACTTACTACCAGCTATGGTGGGTAATTGATTGAGTGGTTCAATATTTTTACCATTTATTTATTTTTGATTATCAGAACATCATAAAAAAATTAAAATGTATAAATTAAATGGTTGTAAAGTGGTTGAAGATAAATGTCTAACTCACGAATATGGTGATGATTGTTATTTTGATAAAAATAAAGATGTCAATATTCATGATGATGAAAATGAACAAAATAAATTATCAAAGGAAGAAGAAGAACTTGCAAGAGATATATTTGAAAATAGCGAAGAAAAAACTGCAAGCACTTTAGTTCATTCATCAGAATTTGATGTTAAAGAAGATTCGAAATTAAAAAATAATAACTATTATGATTTATTAAAAGAAGAAAATAATAAGGATAATAATAAATAATTAAAAATTTAATAATTTTTATTTTCAAAATATTCATTAAATTTTAAAACAATATAAATAAAATCATCTAATTTTTTAGAATCTACTTTAAAAATTTTAATAATTGATTTTTTTGTAAAGCCACAATATAAAAATAAGTGAGCTAAGTCAAAATATTTATCGTTTTTTATAACCCATTCAAAATCAATTAATTTAATCTTTTTAGAATTTTTCATAATTAAAATATTTTTAGGCCTTAAATCACCATGATTTACAACTAAATCTTGAACGTCTTTTTTGTATTTATCAATTAAAAAAGAATAATGTGAATCATTTATTTCATTAATGAAATATTCCATTTTAATTGGTAAATATTCTGTAAAACATCAAAAATTATTAACTAATTCTTGCTTAATTTTTGATAAATTAGATTCATTTTTTTTTCTTAAATACTTTCCATAATAATATTTTTTGACTAAATCACCATTTTTTAAAAAAAAATAATCATTAAATTTTTTAATAAAAACCTTTTCATTATCATGATTAACTATCCTATTTTTACTTTTTCTTATAGTATAATATTCTTGATCAAAAACAACTAAAAAGGTTTTATTGTGTTTGCCTTCATAAATCAATTTAGCATCAGTAAAATTATGTTGAAAAGTGTTTTTATCCATTTTTATAAATCAATATTTTTAACGTATTTAGCATTTGCTTGGATGAATTCTCTACGAGGAGCAACATCTCCACCCATTAAAATTGAAAAAACAGAATCAGCAACAGCAGCATCCTCAATTTGAACTTGTAACATTTTTCTAGTTTCAGGATCCATAGTAGTTTCTCATAACTGTTCAGGATTCATTTCTCCTAACCCTTTATATCTTTGAACATTAATTTTACTTCCAGGATTTTTAGTATCAATATCATTAATAATAATATCTTTTTCTTCATCATTATATGCATAAACAAAAGATTTCCCAGATGTTATTTTATAAAGCGGGGGTTGAGCTATATAAACAAATCCTAATTCTACCAATGGTCTAAAATAACGATATAAAAATGTTAATAATAATGTACGAATATGAGAACCATCAACATCAGCATCAGTCATAATTATAATTTTATGATATCTCAATTTATTAATATTCATCTCTTCGCCAACACCAATACCAAATGCTGTAATTAATGACATGATTTCATCATTTTCAAAAACTTTATCAATTCTTGCCTTCTCAGCATTAATAACTTTTCCTTTTAAAGGTAAAATAGCTTGTGTTTCACGATCTCTTCCCATTTTAGCTGATCCGCCAGCTGAATTCCCCTCAACAATATAAAGTTCAGAAATTTCAGCATTTTTTGAAGAACAATCAGCTAATAATCCTGGAAGAGATCCAACATCAAAAATTGTTTTTCTTCTTGTTGCTTCACGAGCACTAATAGCAGCAAATCTTGCTCTTTGAGCTAAAAGAGTTTTTTCTATTATTGCTTTTGCTTGCTCAGGATTTTCGGCCATAAATCTTTCAAGTTCTATTGATAAAGTTTTATTTGTAGCCATCCTTGCATCTTTATTACCTAATTTTGATTTAGTTTGTCCTTCAAAAATAGGTTCTGTATGTTTTATGGAAATAATAGCTGTTAATCCTTCTCTTACATCTTCTCTAGTTAATTTTTCATCCTCATGTTTAAACATTTTATTTTGTCCAGCATAATTATTTAAAATACGAGTTAATGCATCTGAAAATCCTTGTTCATGTGTTCCGCCTTCAATTGTTGAAATATTATTTGCATAAGAAACAACATTAGATTGGAAACCTGTATTAAATTGTAAAGCAACTTCTACAATTACATTCCCATCATCACCCTTAACAGTTCCTTCAGCATAAATAATTTCATCATGAATTAAAACTCTTCCTTTATTTAATTCCTTAACATATTCAACAATACCACCCTCAAAATAAAATGATTTTTTAAATGCCTCATCAGTTCTATTATCCAATAAATTAATTCTAATTCCTTTGTTTAAATAAGCGATTTGTTTCGCTCTATCAGTAATAACCATAAAATCAAAATCATTTTTTTCCATAATGGAAAAATCAGGTTTAAATGAAATCTTAGTCCCGGTGGTCCCATCAGTTACTTCTCCAATAACTTCAATATTTCCTTTAGATTTTCCACCATTTTCAAACTCTTGAAAAAATAACTTTCCTTCTCTTTTTATTCATACTTTTAAAGAAGTAGAAAGCGCATTTACAACAGAAGCTCCAACTCCGTGTAATCCACCTGAAACTTTATATGTATCTGAATCAAATTTACCACCAGCATGCAAAACAGTTAAAACAGTTTCAACAGTTGATAGCCCTGTTTGAGGGTGGATTGAAGTTGGTATACCTCTTCCATTATCTGAAACTGTAACAAAACCATCATTTGTTAATTCAATGAAAATTTCATTAGCAAATCCTGCCATAGCTTCATCAATTGAATTATCTACAATTTCTCAAATCAAATGGTGAAGACCTTTTTTACCAGTTGTACCAATATACATTCCGGGTCTTTTTCTTACTGGTTCCAATCCTTTTAACACTTTAATATTGCTTGCTGAATATTCTTGTTTGTTTTCATTAGACATAATTTAATTCCTTTTACATAATATTTATCTTTATATAAATATATTTTACATATATAAATTTTATCAAAATTTACAATAAATAATATGGTTTTTATAACTTAAAAATAATTTCATATATTTTTTCACTTCCTTTATTGACAAAAACATTAATTGTTGTATTTTCTAATAATATTTTGTCTAAAAGTGGATTATTTAAAAAAAGAAAATATGAATTATTTTTTTTATCAAATTCTAATTTAAAATTATCAACAAAATATATTTTTTCCTCAATTGTAAAAGAAAATTTATTAATTTTATTTA
>JBOFDQ010000004.1:0-51009 GCA_051647165.1 Metamycoplasmataceae bacterium | reverse complement strand
AAATAACAACAATTATTTAACATGAGGTAAAAAATGATAGTTTATGAAAATGAAAAAAATGCTTTTATTGAAGATGTTAGATTAAATAGAATTTCAGATAAAATAAAAGAAAATATGCTTAATTTAGGCATTCCCGGAGGCGGGACTTCTGAAGTAAAGTCTTGAATTAATTCGATGAATTTCATGAGCAATGCCATTGATAGTGTAAAAATTTCCAATGATACATATATTGCTATTGAATATAAAATACCATATTCTAATAAAAGGATTGATTTTATGGTTTTAGGTCATGATGATAAAAATATCAAAAATTATATGATTGTAGAATTAAAACAATGAGAAAATGCTGAAGATACTAATAAAAACGATATTGTGAAAACATATACAGGTAATGGTTTAAGAGAAGTAGCTCACCCTTCATATCAGGCATATGAATATTATTATCTAATGCAAGAATTTAATAAAAGTGTGAGGGATGAAAATATAAATGGCTATTCTTGTGCTTATTTACATAATATGGAAAAAAATAAAAATTTTAATTTAGTGAACAAAATTATATATTCATATGTTAATAATCACCCCATTTTTTTTAAAAATGATGTTGAAAAATTACAAGAAAAAATTATTTCTTTAGTCGGAAAAGGAAGAGGAAAAGAAATACTATATACTATTGAAAATAGTGAAATTGTTCCATCTAAAAAATTAATTAATACCATTAAAGATACACTTAAAGGAAAAGAATCATTTAAAATGATTGGAAATCAAAAATTAATTTTTGAAAATATTCTTTCATATTCTAATTCTCAAGATAATGTTTTTATTATTAACGGGAATCCCGGAACTGGTAAATCAGTAGTGGCTATAAATTTATTATCAAATCTTCTTTCTTTAAAAAAGAAAGTTCTTTATGTTGCACCAAATGCAGCTTTTAAAAATTCAATTCTTGAGTCATTAAAAGAAAATAAAAATAATGGAGTTTTTGATGTTTTAATAAAGGGATCATCTGGATTATGAAATGTTGAAAAAGATTTATATGATTGGATAATAATTGATGAAGCTCATCGTCTAAAAAATAAAGGGACCTATATGTATAAAGGAGAAAATCAAATTGAGGATATGATAAAAGCATCTAAAAATACTATTTTTTTTATTGATGAAAAACAAATTATTAGAAAAAATGATATTGGTACTAATGAAAATATTTCAAAAATAGCAAATGAATATAATAAGAAAATTTTTCATGGAGGTGATTTTATTTTAGAAACACAATTTCGTTGTTCCGGAGCAGATGGATATATTAATGCTTTAGATACCACTTTGCAATTAGAAAAAGAAACTGGTAATTTTTATTTAAATGAAAATAGAGATTATGATTTTAAAATTTGTGATACCCCGCAGGAAATGAATGATTTAATTAATAAGAGAATTCAAGAAGGAAATAAAAATTCTAGAATTGTAGCCGGATTTGCTTGACCATGAATTACTAAAAAAATGTCATTAGATAATTTAGCCATTAATAAAGATATTAAAATACAAGAGTTTGACTATGAAATAGCTTGAAATTATAATGATTCCAAGATGTTATGAGCATTAAAAGATGATAAAGGAATTCCTCAAGCCGGATGTGTTCATACTTGCCAAGGATTAGAATTCGATTATTGTGGGGTCATTATAGGGAATGATATAAAAATTGATGATGAAAATAATTTATATGGAGATTATGATGAGTATTTTGATATGGCAGGTAAAAAAGGACTAAAAAATGATTTAGAACAATTAACAAAACTAATAAAAAATATTTATAAAATATTACTTTCACGCGGTCAAAAAGGAACATATGTTTTTATTAGAAATCCAAAAGTTAAAGAATATTTTTTAAAGCATATTAAAAATAATTAATTTTTTATATTAATATATTAAAAAGAGCAAAATTCAATAATATAAATGATTAATATACTTTTTTCTAAATTCTCTAATTAATCATTAGTATTAAAAAATTAAACACTTTTTTAAGTGAACTATTATTATAATTATCTTCAAAATTCTTTTTTAAATATCCCAATTTTAATGTAAAAATGTTGCAAAAATATTCTTTAATATAAATCTTTACTTTGGCAAGTTAGGAAAATTATATTTTTGAATATTATTATTTATTATAAGATTGATTTTGTGATATAATTATTTTAGTAAGCTTGAATAAGAATATTCATAAATTTGTAATTAAAAAGAGAAAATAACTAGATGCTGTAATTGATCTTTGGAATTTCAGGAAAACTTACAAAAGGCAAAAAATAAAACATTTTAAATGTAGAAACAATTGATAAAATTGCAAATATTTATGCAAAAAAATGCAAGCTAAATAAACGTTCTACATTATTTTTTAGATATAATATTGAAGAAAATAATATATGACTTAAATATTACAAATATATTGATGCTTTTGAAGAAGAAATTGATATTAAATAGTTAATAAGAAATTAGAAAAAATAAATATTGAATTAGCTAAAACCAAAAATAAAATCTGTTAAATAATTTTAGAATTAAAGGAAAAATAATGAGTTTAAAAATATACATTGGGAAAAATAAGACTGGAAAATCAAAAGAATTAGAATCTGTTAATAATGATTTTATAAAACAAGAAAACAATTTAGTGCTTTATTTACCGGCAGAGCTGGATTTGGAAGAATATATTACAAAAGAAAATTTGGGCACAACTGCAAAACCAATAATTTCCCCTCAAGTCAAAGTTATAAATTTCATTAATGAAATTTATAAATATTGTATTGAAATTAAATTAGAAGAAAAACAAATAAAAGAAATAAAAAAAAATGAAGAATTTTTAGAAAATATAACCAATGATTTAAAAAATGAAAATGAAAATGATATTTTTTTTGAGCGGGAAACTTTAAACTTTTTTAAGTTAAAATCTTTTGATGAAAAAAAACCGTTAAATTATATTTTTAACCCATTAGAAATTATTAAATTAAAATCAGAACAAATTAAAAATGCAAGTAGTGGAACAAAATTCTATTCTCTACTAAAAATGCTTTGTGACTTTCTAAAAATTTTAGATAAATATCCAGATTTTAAAAAAGAACAAATCAAAATTAAAAATTTTAAAATCATATTAGATGAACCTGAAAAATTTTGCCATCCAGAATTGATTGATAAAATAGCTAATCAAATATACGATTTATCTTTAATTTTCGATATTGTAATTGCAACACATTCGAATTTATTGGTTGAAAAAATATTTAAAAAACAATCATTTTTTGAAAGAAATGAGGATATTGAATATATTTATTTTTATAAAGAAAAAGAAAAGTTTAAAAAGCTTAATTTAAATTTATTTAATGAATTGATTGATGCTAATAGCCGGAGAATTTCGTTAATAATCAAATGTTTATTTTCAAGCAATGTTATTCTTGTAGAAGGGTTGGCGGATGAATTATTTTTAAATGATATTTTATTTGAAATTAATAGTTCTAGTTATATTACCATAATAGATACTAATGATAGAATAGGTGTAGAAAAATGTAAAGAAATTTTAGTTCATTTAGGATTAAGTAAAATAATAAATATTCTTATTTTCTATGATTTAGATGACAAAGACCCTATTAATATTAAAGATAATCCAGAAATTACTTCAATAATTCAAAACAAAAATATTGAAATAGAATTTTTTGGAAAAGAAATTTCAAAAAAAATATATAAAATTGCAAATGGGGAAGTACATAAAGATAAAATTGTTTGAACAAAAAAGTGAATAAATAAAAATTCTTTACTACCAAATATTGAAATTATATTAAATCAAAAAATAGAACTTATTAAAAATTGAATTAAATCAATTGAAGGAAAAAATGATTAGAATAAATTTCATAGAACCAAAAATCAGATTTATTCATTACAAAAATAAACCATTTTCACAATTTAAGATAAAAGAAAATATAAGTGAGAGAATGGGAAAAATCATATTTACAAATATCCAAAAAACCAAATTCAAAGTTTTAGGGCATAATAGGCATTATATTTTGTTAATACAAGAATTATCTTATTTAATTCCTATAATTACAGAACAAACCAAAATTGCTAGTTTTTTTTATTATTAGATCAAAATATCCAAAATACAAAAGATAAAATAAAAGCACTTAGAAAGGATAAACAATATTATTTAAATAATATGTTTGTATAGTATGTTGCCAAATGAAAAAATAAATTTAATTGTAAAAACAATTATAAGAAATATCAAAAATAAATTTAGTGATTTAGATGAAAATTACAATCATTTTGAATTAAATAGATGACGGTTGATTGAATTAAATTATTCAACTGAGTTATTCAATTCATTTCAAAATTCAGGTTTTGAACATAATTTGTCTTGTATTTCAGAATTTAAAATAAATTATAAATTATTCAATGAAGGCACCGATATAATTAATCTTTATGAAGAAATTAGTAAAGATCAAAAAGCCCCTGGATACATTAAATTAGATAATTTCTGTTATTATTTTAATGAGCAAAATTCATTTAATTACTTTATATGAGAGTTTGGTTTATTTGATAGTATTAATGCCGAGCAAAAAAAAGACACCCTAATAAATAAAATTTCAGTAGATATTTTAAGAACATTTTTTTTGTTAAATGTTGATGAAAATTCTAGTGGATATTTCACTTTAATAAAAAGAAATTTAAATAATAACAATAACGAAATTTTGGGCCAAACAATAAAAATACAAATAGAGCAAGGGGAAACAATTTATGAATATATCAAAAACTTAAAAGAAAAAGTAAATTTAATTTTAAATGAAAATATAGATAATATCAATACATCTTTTTTAAATTTTCAATTTACAAAAACAGAAAATGAAATACTAGATAAAATAGAATCAATTGAAACTATTGAAAATATAACAAATTCCAAAATAGAAATTAATGAATATATAGATAATTTATTAGAAAGAGATCTTGTTTTATTAATAAAAACTTTAAGTTTTAAGAATAACAAAAACATAAAATATATTAAAAATATTAAAAAACATATTAATGATAACATTCTTACTAATACAATTATCTCAGTCTTTAATTCAATAAATATTATCGAAAATGAAAACAAATCAAAAGTAGATTATTTAAAAATAATTGAAAAATTGTCATCATCAGAAATTGATTTTGTAAATAAAAATTTATTTGTTGTAGAAAATGAATGAATTAAATCAATTAATAAAATTATTGAAGAAATTTATGAATATGATGAAAATTTAATAATTCAAAATAATAATTTAAATCTAACTAAAGAACAAATAAATGAATTTTGAAATTCATTTAAAAATCCAAATATTGAAAAATTATTTAGTGAAGAATCAAATATTAATATTATTTATATTATAGTAATTTTTTTCTCTAATCATTTAAATAATTTTTTTATAAACAACAAAAGTTCTAATAATACAAGTTGACATGTTGCTAATAAAAGAAAAAAAATAATTTTGGCTCTTATGCAAAATTTTTTAGATTTGAATAATATAAATGATGTGCAATTTTATTCATCTGAAGATGAAAAAATTGAATTTAAAAAAATATTAGAAGATATTTATAGTAAAAAAGAATTTAAAAAAAGATTTTTAAAAATTAAAATATTATCATATAAATCTTTTTTTATATTTGCTTTTTATAATATTTTTTTAAATGAATTTAATTTTACAACATATGATAATTTTATAAATCATATAAAAGAAGAATTGAAAAAATTTGGATGAAATAAAAAAACATATAAAAAAGAAAATACAATATTTAAAAAAATAAGAAAATCCATGATAGATGATTTAGAAGAAAAATTCCTTGAATTAGATAAAGAGAATAAAATTTTTACACCAGAAAATAGAGATCAATTAAGTTCATTCATATACAATTGAATTTTAGAACAATATATTAATAAAAGATAGTTTCAAAATATTTTTCTAACGAAAATAAAGCAACTTTAGAACAAAAAATAAGAGAAATAAAAAAAATAAAAAATTTTTTTTAAAAATTTAAATTATAATCATATTGAAAGTAAAGTATTGAGGAAAAGAAATCATTCTGCCAAATGGCAACGGCTTGGTGAACGCGGGGATGTAAGAATTTTTAGTAAGCAATGCGTTAATAAAATAATAAAATTATTTTGTTAACTTTCAATTATCTTGTGTCACCTCCTTTCTCAAAATTTACAAATTTTTGTTAATTTTGAAAAGGGACCTTCAATAAAAGTGAGTAAATTTTGAACCAAAAAAACAAAACCATACAAAAAACAAACTGAAGAAATTGATAAAATCATCAAAGAATTAAATCTAGATAAATCTAAAACTACTAAATTACTTGATTCTTAAATTAAAAAAGGTGAAGTAAGAGAATATGGACCCGAAATAACCCAAATCTTTTTAGAAAAAATTAGTCATTTTGATAAAACGGCTTCATGAAAAATTAAGCAAAACAAAAATTCTTTTTTGAATGAGCTAGAAACTTTTTACAAAAATTTATTTTTTAGAATTTTTCTTAAGGGAATTAAATTTAAATAATATTTAAAGCATATGATTATTACATATATTAAAATAAAAAAATATTTATTTTAATATTTCTTGAATAATTATTTTTTTATAATTTGGATCAAAACAATTATCAAATAATTTTTTCTTTTCATTATTAAGAATAAATTTAGTTTTTTCTTCTATTAATTTAAATTCTTTTTTGTATTTGAATAAATCATCTTTTTCTTTTTCATATTCACTGTTCTCTCTCTCTATATTTTCAATTAAAATTTTAATATCATTCAAAAAAATCTTATAAGTTTTTATTTTCGTATTATTTTCTTCTAATTTATCACTAATAATAAATTTCTGCAATTCATTTATTTGCTTTAAATCAGTATCAATAGCATTTTTTCAATTAGTAATTTTTGTTGAATCTGCTATTTCATTATTTTTTTCTGCTGTTTTCTTTTGCTCTTGTTCAATTTTATTTTTGTTATCTTTAATTTTTTTATCAATTTTATCAATTTTAATTTGTCAAGTTTCATTATCTAACTTTATTTTTTCATTTTCTTCAATGATTGCTTTATTTTTATCCATAATTTCTCCATTTAAATTTTTTAAATTATCAATTATTTTTTTAAATTCATTATTCCAGCTGTAGAAACAATTAATATTATAATAAAAATTATAGTCATATATCTTATTAAAAATAATATTTTTTTCCTTGTTGAAAGTGTTTAAAATGAAGGATTTATCTTCTAAAAAGTCATTTATAAAATCAGCTATATTTTTAAAAATATTGCCCATTTTTTTTAAACCATTAACAAAAAAATCTAAATCATTATCTAAATGTTCTTCAATTATTTCTTGTGTTCCTCAAATATTATTTACAAAAACAGATAGCATTTCATATTCACTATTTTTACTAATTTTTAAAAGTTTGTGAGTTTTAATTCTTTTTTCAGCTTCTCTAATAGACAAATTTTTTCCCTCTATTTCATAATTTAAAAATTTATTTAAATTTTCAACATTTTTTTCATCAAAACCCATTTTCTTTAATAATCCAAGATAGTTTTGACTAAATTTAATATATTTTATATCAATATATTTTTCAATAAAATCTTCTTTTGATAAGTCATGCATTTTTCTTTCCAAATGTTTTTGATTCATTGGTAAGACGAAAAGTAAATTTTCAGCCTCAGAAAGTCTTCAAATACACTTTAAAATTTCTCAAGATTCCATCCCTAGTCTCTCAACATTTTCAATGAAAATAATAGTCATTTCTGTCTCAATTTTTATAAATTCTTCAAAATCTATATTTTTTAAATCTTCTCCTTTATTTTTCTTGCATTTTTCATAATTATCTTTAAAATTTTCACTTATTGTAGTAAAAGCATATATTAATTGACTAATTACATCTTTTGAAACATCTTTAGATGTTGCGTATTTTCAAGCATCTAGATAAATTATTTTTTTAAAAAAAGAATTTTCTTTCTTATTTAATAATTTAATTATTTCTTCTACAAAATATGTTTTTCCAGTTCCTCACGGAGCATCGATTATTGTTATAGGAGATTTTTTGATGACTACTTCTGGTTGAAAATATATATTCCCTCTTTTTATATTCTCTCTTTCTCATTCTTTTTCTTTTAATTTTCTATTTTTTGTGAATTCTTTTACTTCTTCTTCCATTAAATTACAAAAAACTGAGCATGCTTCTTTTAATTCATCATTATTTCCGCTTGAAATTAAAATTTCATGTGATAAACCTTTTTTAATAAACCTATTTTTTTCCATTATTATCTTCCTCTTGCTGTAATCACTCTAAATATTCATTAAATTCATCTAAAATATAAATTTCATTATTTATTTGAAATTCATCACGTACGCTTTTATTTGTGCTTAGATATTCAATTTTTGATTTATTTTTTAATATTATAATTTTTTCTTCTATTAAAAAATTAATTATAACATCATTATCATCATTAATGTTTCCTTCCATAATACTATTTATTGTTTCTAAAATATCTTTTTTATGTGATAGTAATTCTAGATTATTTTTAGTTTTGTTTATGAATATATTTTTTGGATTTAAAACAATGTTTTTAATTTTCATTATCATTTCATTTTCATTCTTACCATTGTAACAAAAATATAAATTATCTTTTGGTAGACAAGAAGGCGTTAATGAATTTTTATTCATTTTAATTTCTATAAAGGTAAAATTATTCTCATTTTTTTTATATTTTTCGTATGCAATATGAAATTCCTTTCAACAAGTTGCAGAATTTGAGTAATTTTTAGAATTGAAAAATATAAAAATTTTTGTTTTATCAATTGCTTTATTAATTTTTTCTCAATAACGATCACCTAAATAAATTGTTTCTGTATCTAGAAATACATTTTTATTTATTTTTAGAAGATTTTCATGCACATTTGAAATTAGTTTTTTTTCCTTTTTATTTTTTTGACAATAACTTAAAAATATCATATTAAATTAAATAATAAATTAATTTCCAATAATTTTTTACTAAATTTTCTTTATTTTGTTATAGAGATGATAAAAAATATTGTATTAACTAGATTATTTAGCATCAATTATTTGACAAAAAACTGCTCATGCTTTTTTTTCATATCATAAGTTTTATATATTGCATAAATAAATGCTTCTATGCAAGCAGATTTTACTTCTTTACCGATTTGATTAGATTTATTGTGATTTGTAAAGTCTGACATTTTTATTTTATTAAAAATTTCTATAAATAAATTATCTCCAATAAATTTCTCTTTTTCTGAATTAAAATAAGTTAATTTACGATCAGGTGTAAGTTTTATTCCATCCATTTTTCTATCACAAACCATAAAGGATATTAATGGATCTCCTTTAAATGCAAGAATTGATGAACAATAATCATCATTACATTCATTTACATTAATTACCCCATTAAAGTATTCTTTTTTCTCATCAGAATCTACAACAATGTCAAATTCTTTTTCTAATCAGTTATAATAGTTTTGATTTTCATTCATAATTATATTTCCTCACTATTTAATATAGTAACATTTTAAGAATAATAATTTATTATATAATTCACAAATATGGAAATTAAAAATGAAAAAGCAGCAAATAAAAAGTTAAATAATTTAGATGAAGTTAAAGAATGAGTTTTTCATCAAATGAAATCTCTAAATAAGGATGGAAATGAAAGTAAATTTATTTATCGAGGGCAAGGCAATTCAGAGTGATTATTAAATTCAAACTATCTTAGAAATGAATATTCAAATGAATTAGAAGATAAAAACAAAAAACTTACTATTGAAGATTTTAATTTTTTAATTAATTATTTTCAACAAAAAAATAATTACTTAAAAACAGAATTAAAAGATAGTGATGATTTATCCTTATTAGGAAAAATGCAACATTATGGTAAATTAACCCCATTAATTGATTTTACTGAAGATATTTTAGTAGCACTATGATTTGCGGCTTCTTTTCCTTCTAAAGAAGAAAATAAATATTTTAAAATATTTTTTTATGAATTAAAGATGCCAAGCGAAATTAAAAATGAAATTAATTTTGAGATTATTGAATTTGAAAAAATACATCTTTTTAAATTTAAAACTTATCAAAAATTTGGTAGATCAATTAGTCAAAAAGGAGTTTTTGTTTTTGATACTTTAAATCTTGATAAACATTTTCAAAGTGTTTTAATAGAAACTAAGTTGCAAAAAGAAATATTAAAATGATTAACAAGTTTAGGAATTAATGCTAATTCATTATTTCCAGATGAAGAAGGAATTTTTGATAATTTTGATTCTCTTTCTCCAGAAAAAATTTTTATGGATGGTATAAAATTATTTCAAAAATTAAAATTTGAAGAAGCTTCTAAAAAATTTGAAGAAGTAATAGAATTAAGAAATAATGATTACATATCTTATTATAGTTGAGGAACTTCTTTAAATAAATTAGGAAAACATGAAGAAGCTATTGAAAAATATATTAAAGCCACTAAATTAGACCCTAAGCCGTTTGTTGCATACGACAGTTGAGGGAATGCCTTATATGGCTTAGGAAAATTTGAAGAAGCTATTGAAAAATATATTAAAGCCATTGAAATAAATACTAATTATTATGATTCATACAACAATTGAGGGGCTGCCTTAAATGTCTTAGGAAAATATGAAGAAGCTATTGAAAAATATATTAAAGCCATTGAATTAAATCCCAATCATTCTAATGCATACAACAATTGAGGGAATGCCTTATATGGCTTAGGAAAATTTGAAGAAGCTATTGAAAAATATATTAAAGCTATCGAAATAAATCCCAATCATTCTAATGCATACAACGGTTGAGCGGCTGCCTTACAGAAATTAGGAAAATCTGAAGAAGCAAAAAAGATTTTGGATAAAATAAATAAAAAATAGTTTTTAACTAAATTAAGGAATATTTTTAATTATCTTATTTATTTTTTTTGCAAGATACATTAATTCTTTTTTGATAATTTCTTTATCATCACCATAAAGAGCATTTTTAATTATTTTATCAATATCTCATAGCTTTAATTTCCATAATTTTTACCTTCATTCTTTAAAAACTATACATAAACTATTCCTTACAACTGATTTTTAAAAAAAGAAAAAGGCATAAAGCTTTTTAAATGAGAATTTATCTCGATAACCAAATATCTTTTCAATTATAATACAGTTGTAAGAATTATTTAGTTTTTGATGAATGAACTTTTATTGTTAAGTCTATTTAACATAATATTGTTAATAGAACTTAACATATGTTATAATTTTGATATGAAAATAATAAGTAATGAATTGCTAAGTAAATATGAAGCAAAAATATTTTTTAATAAAAACATTTATCAAAGAGAAATTTTTGATGAATTGTTTTTAACTCTTGAAAAACATAATTTACTTCTTATTGGTCTTCGCCAAGTTGGTAAAACAACTTTATTAGAACAATTAGGAAAAAAATATTGACAAACATATCTTGATAATAGTAGAAAAGAAGATAAGACAATTTCTTTTCAATCTAATAATTTGAAAATATTTTATATCAATATAAAAGCTTTAACTCAATTTGATAATTTAAATCAAGCATTAATTAATGAAATTTCTTCCAATAAATATAAATTAATCTTAATTGATGAAATCCAATCTTTACCAAATTGAAGTAATTTTGTACAAGCACTTATTGATTTAAATCCTCAAGCACGGTTTATTTTTTCTGGATCAAACGCTAGTGCTTTAAAACAAGAAACTATGGTTAATAGAATTAAAATTTACTATATTAATCCTTTATCATTTTTAGAATTTAAAATGATTTGAAATCTTGATCAAATAGAAACTTATTTAAAATATGGTTCATATCCCAAATCATTTCAGTATGAAGATCCCCTTCTTCAATATCGAGAATTAGTAGAAACTATTATTATTGATAAAATTATTAATGAAGATGCTGATAAAAAAATTGATGCTGCTAAATTTAAATTATTAATGAAAAAAATTTTAAATTTTATTGGCAATGAATTAGTGATTTCTAAATTAGAAGATGTAAAGATTACAAGACAAACAGCTACAAACTATATCAAAATCATGGCTGAGTGTCAATTAATTCATCTTGTTCCTAAATATTTAGATAAAAATGAAAAAAACAAAAGTAAAATTTATTTTGAGGATAAAAGTATGATGTATTTTTTAAATAATTTTCAAGAATTAGATAGTAATTCTTATGGAGCTTTAATTGAAAATATTATTCATTTTTATCTTAATAGAAAATATAGTAATACTATGAAATTACCTAATATTTTCTATTATCGCGGAGAAAATGGTAAAGAAATTGATTTTTTACTTGAAAATGAAAAAATCTTAGTGGAGTGTAAATACCAAAAAAATCTTGATGGAGAAGCTATAACGAAGACTTTAAACGAAACTATTGCCCATAATTTTACTAACTATCGAAAAATTGTGATTACTTTAAATATTAATCAAAATATTAATGGTTGAGAATTAATCTCTTTTGAAAATATTTTAAGAGGGAAAAATGAATTATAATAAAATTGATCAACATATGAAGAATATTTTTGGTAATCAAAATGCCATCAAAAAATTAAAAACTTTTGATATTAATAAAATCAATGAAATAAAAAATACAGAAATTTATAAAATTAGTTTTGCAACTATTGCTATTGATATTGTTTCTTCTGTAGAATTAAATGATGCAATAGATGTAGAAGATTATAATAAAATAATTTCCGAATTTATCTTTGGTGTTTCTACTATTTTTTCAGATAATAATGCGAAAAAAATTACTATTCAAGGTGATATGGTTTTTGCTATTTTTGAAGCAGATTTAAAAAAAGATATCGATCATATTTTTGAGATAGCTTGTTTACTAAATACATTCATAGAACATTTAAATACCAATATTGTTAATTTTTTGGACCTTGATAGAAAAATAGAGGCCGGAATCGGAGTTTGATTTAGTAGTGAAAACTATCTTACTAAAGTTGGTAAAACTAAAAATAGGGATCTAGTTTTTATGGGCGATTCTGTTAATAAAGCCTGTAAATTAGCAAAAATAGCAGCTCGTAATAATTATGAAAATATTTTATTTAATGATCTTATTTATAATAATTTTACAGAAGAGAATAAAAAAAACAATCATAATATTGGAACTTTTAGTATTTATCATAATGTAGATGGTTTAGATAATGAATCTATTTATGGATGCAGTTGGACCATAACTAAATATGATAATTTTATTAAAAATAATGTTTAGTAATTATATCTATCTTAATAATTAATGGTTTAAACAGTTTGACTTCTTTTAAATTCTTTTTGATGAATTAAATAAGCGCAAGATCAAAAACCAAAAATTACTAAGATAAATAAAACTACTAAACCAGCTAGACCTAATGTCATTAAGGGATCACCATTAGTCATTTTAACTTCTCCGTTGGGATTAATCATCCCAATACTTGTATTCATAGAAGGATTTAAATTAGTTAAAGCTCCATAAACACTTACTCTTGTATAAAAAGGTAATGAATAAATAAACACTCCATAAAAAGAAGGATAAATAATGGAAGCTCCAATCATTTTCTTAAATTTTCTAGGTGCTTGTTTACTAACAAATAAAGAAGAAATTAAAAAGATAATAAACAATATTGGTGTAACAGCATGTAATCATGTGGTTTTCACTCATTGAAAATCAACTACATAATCATTATCTTTTAACGCTTGCGGGAAAAGATAAGCTCAAAAAATAGCAGACACAATAAAAATATATGATGTTACTGCAATCATTATAGTATTGTTTCTAAAAGCAATTTTTTGATGAAAACATAAAAAACTTAACATAAAAAGAAAACAAGTCATATTAGTTAATTGAGTAAAGAAGATGAAGATATCAAATAAACCAGTTGGTTTTATATAGTTGTAGTATTCTTCTGGAGTTCAATTAGGATTTAACTGACTTTGATCAATTTTATGAATTACTTCTACTCCAAAAATATATTCAGGAATGATAAGACAAAAAATAAAACCAACAAGAGTTACAATAAAAAGAAAAATTGCAAAAACTGTATTTCAAAAAAGATGATCTTTTTTAGCATAATTTAAAACTCCGCCCTTTAGTGCCTTAAACGAAATTTGGTTTTTACCATCTCGATTTTGACTAATATGGTTAAAGAATTGTTGATAAGCCTTGTTTTTAATTGCTAAATATAAAGTATATGGCAGCATCAATCAAGTGAAAATTCCTAGCGAAGCTATAAAATGTTTTTTATAAGAAGCTTCTTCCATTTTTTTAATTTCTCAAATATTTAAAGAAGTAAGTAAAATACATATTACAAGTGAAGCAGCACTTCATCCCCTAATTTCTTGAACAGAAATTGGCAATAAATTATCTTTATTAAAAACATCACCATCCATTAAAGCATTAAAACCATATTGAGAAAAAGTTGGTAAACTAAGAGCAAAACAAGTAATTCCAACTATTGCAAAAATTGCCATTATTACTGAGTAGATTGTAATTTTAGAAAGTTGTTTGTAGTTCATAATAGTATAATTTTAATTATAAAGTTTTTTAAGAATTAATTTTGCATTCTTTTTTAATTAAAAAATGTTAATAAAAAACCCCATCGCAAGAATGGGGGCAAGAGGAAAGGTTTTTTAATTTAAACTAATCCATACGTGGAAATTATATTCTATTTTTTAAAATTTGTGTATTTTTTTATAAAATCTAATGTTTCTTCATCAAACCCTCTTTTTGATAGTTCATTTATTTTATTTTCAATTATATTTAGTGTTTCTGATTTATGTGGAGTAAATGTAATTATTAAATTAATTATATTTTTGAGTCTAATATTTTTAATATTTTCTAAAAAAAGAAAATTATACATATTACTAATATTTTTGGTATTTTTTTTATAATCTATTTTATATAGAACGTTATTGTGACAAACAATATTTCTAATATCATTGAATAATATCATTACCTTTTCAAAATTAATATAAAAATTTCTTTCTTTCTTTTTGCAAAAATGATTGCTAATATTTTTTTGAATTTTTTTGTCAAGTAAAGAATATAATTTGCAAGTTTGACTAAATGTTCAATTAAGTGATAGAGTTCAAAGAGGTATTTCATTTAAATTTTTGTATTTTAATGTTGTTGTTTTATTTTTACTATATGCGCATAAAATTTCTTTAAGTATATCAATATTTTTTTCAATTCTTAAGTTTTTTTCACCACTAAGTGTTAGATCAATTTTATTAATATTAGGAAAAATGTATTGCATTTCATAATTATTACATTTTAAAATTTCTCCACTTTTCAAAATTGGAATTTCTGCTAAATAATTATTCATGATTTCATATGCCAACATTGTTGAAAATTTTCTTTCAATATTTAATAAATCAGATAGTATTATTGAAACTAATTGTCTATCAAAATTGAATAAATTTATTATCATTTCAGAATCAATATTTTTTTTATAATAATTAGTTTTTCTATTATTATTAATCATAAAAAAATCATTATATCCATTGATTAAATTTTGATAATTATAATTCCTAATATATCATTTAAATTTTTCCTCATTAATTATCTTTAATCCTCTTTCTTTTAAAAGATCAATTTGCTCTTCTCAATTTTTAAATAATTTACTCATGAAAAAAATTATATATTCTTAATAATTAAATACTTATAAATAAAATTTTTATTATATTGTTTCTAATTAAGTTATAATTATTATATTATGATGAAATGTAATGTATGTAAACACGAAATAAAAAACCAAGAACAAGCAACTCATGATGGATGAGCTTCTTTTTGTTCTAAAACTTGTGAGGATGTTTTTCATAAACAACTTCAAAATGGAGCAGATTGTAGATCTTGCGAAGATATAACCGAAACTAAAAAAGATAAATAAAAATTTAATTATTCTTAATATAAAAAAAAACACACAAAATATAAATTAATTATTTTAATTTATTAAAGATGTGTTTTTTCTTTTTTATTTCTTGTGTATTGGTTTCGGTTTCTTCTGCATTACTATTCATAAAACCAAAAAATTGGGTTACTTTATTTACTTTTCCCACGACTGTTATTAAATCATCTTTTAATAATTTTAAATCGGCATCTGGCAAAATAGCTTCTTCTTTTTTTCTTTTAATAATAATAATGGTAATACCCATTTTATTAAGAGCTAAGGTTTTTAAAGGTTTATTAATTAAATCATTATTAGTTAAAATAGAAGAGCCAATTACAAAACCATCTCCAATTTCATTTAAAGATGAAGAATATTTAATAAAGTTTGGATTAGTAGCAATTAAAGCTGTTCTAGTTCCAGATTCAGCTTCAGGACTTATAATCACATCTACTCCTATTTGTCTTAAAACACGAGCATGTCTTTTTGTTTTTGCCCGAGCAATAATTGATTTAATTCCTAACTCCAAAAGAGCAGCCACAATTTCAATATTTTCAGAAACTCCTACAATAACAGTATCAAATTGGGTAATTCCACAAGCATTTAAAGCCCTTAAATCAGCCGCTTCTGCCACATATAAAGAGTTATAATCTGATTCAATTAAACTAAGTGCTTTTTCATCACGATCAATTACCAATACATTTCTTTTTAATTTATTTAGTTGTTGAATAACAGCTTCCCCGAAAGTTCCTGCTCCAATTACACAAATATCTTTTTTTGCCATAACATCCTTTTCAATATCTAAATTTTACATTATTTTAAAGTATAATAACATTTTATAAAGATTGGACGAAATGAATAAAATAAAGAACTTTTTTTCTTACATTTGACATAAAAGCAGAAAACTTTCTAATTTTAAAATAATTTTGATTGTTTATTTTTTAATTGTCGTTATTTCTTCAGTTTTATTATTTTCTCCATTTTCACAGACAGGAAAAGTGGCTGTTTCCTATGTTGATGCCCTTTTTACTGCTTCTTCAGCTTTTTCTGATACTGGATTAGTTTCTTTAGTAACGGCTGAAACATGGTCAATTTTTGGTCAATTTTTAATTGCCATGCTTATTTTTATAGGTGGAGTAGGGATTTTTGCTCTAAAATATTATATTTTTAATTTCATTTTAAGAAGAGGAATGTCTTTAATGTCCCGAAATATTTTAGATAAAGAAAGATCATCTAAAAATTTAGGAATTAGTTTTAAGACAATTAAAATTTCTATTACTATCATGTTTGTGCTAGCCTTTTTTTCTTCATTTATTTTAAGTTTTATTTTTTATTTTGGTGAAGGAAATTTTAGTCCTTCTTCAGGAGCAATTAATAATCCGCAGGGAAATTTGGAATTATCAATTAGAATGGCTATTTTTCACTCTGTATCTGCTTTAAATAATGCCGGTTTTGATATTATTGGTTCTACTTCCTTGGTTCCTTATTATTACAATGTGACAATTCAAATTATTTTTATTATCTTATTTGTAATTGGAGGAATTGGATTTCCTGTTTTATATGATTTATATATTTATTTTGAAAATAAGATTTTCAAAAAAAGTGAAACATTTAAATTTTCTTTATTTACTAAAATATCTTCATTAGCTTATATTGTCATTGCGATAAGTGGAATTGGTTTAACATTTATTTTTGAATTAACTAATAATAGCTCCTTTTGGTATATGGATAAATATGGTAATGAAGGTTATAAAACAATGGCCATTATTTTTAATACTATGTCTACTAGAAATGCCGGCTTTGCAACTATTCATTTAGGGGATTTATCTGAAGGAAGTATTGTAGCTTATTCTATTATGATGTTTATTGGTTCAGCTCCTTCTTCAACAGCTGGAGGAATAAGAACAACTACAATTGCAATTATCTTTTTAGGAATTTGAAATAGAATTAAAAACTCACCCTCTGTTAAAGTTTTTGGTAAAAAAATTAATCCTGTTATTGTAACAAGAGCTAATGTAGTTTTTGCTATTTCCATGATTATAGTTATGTTTACTTCGCTTGTCTGTTATTCTTCAGTAATTGAATATCAAAATAATAACCCTAATGAATTAGGAACTTTTTCTTATTTAGATATTTTCTTTGAAGTTTCTTCAGCCTTTGGAACAACCGGACTATCCACCGGATTAACATCTCATTTAAATGTAGTTTCTAAAATTTTATTAATTTTTGTAATGTTTATTGGACAACTTGGTATTTCTTCTTCTATTCTAGTTTGAAATGAAAATAAACGTAAACAAGAATTATTTGACTTTGTAGAAGAAGATATTTTAATTGGTTAATTCTCTTCGCTTTTGTGATTTATTTTTTCCATTACTTTATCATAAAAAGTTTTATAAAGTAAATTGTTCGATTCTAAAACTAATTTTAAATTTTCTCTTCCTTGAGCAATATTTTTATCTTCATAAGAGTATCAAGAACCTTTTTTCTTAATAATTTCATATGTTTCAGCCAAATCAATAATTTCGCCAATTTTTGAAATTCCTTTTGAAAAAACAATTTCTGTTACAGCACTTTTAAAAGGAGTAGCTAATTTGTTTTTCACAATCTTAATTTTAATTAAATTACCAGTAATTTCATCGCCCTTTCCAACTGATGATACTCTTCTTACATCCATTCGAATAGAAGAGTAAAATTTTAAAGCTCTTCCTCCAGGAGTAATCTCTGGTGAGCCAAAAATGACTCCAATTTTTTCTCTTATTTGATTAATAAAAATAATAGTGGTTTTATTTTTACTAAGAGAACTTGTAATTTTTCGTAAGGCTTTGGACATTAAACGAGCTTGAGCTCCTATAACTTGATCTTTCATTTCGCCATTTAATTCCGCTTCTGGAACTAAGGCGGCCACTGAATCTACTACAATTAAATCAATTTGTGATGTTTTAGCTAAAAGATCAACAATATCAAGAGCTTGTTCACCAGAATCTGGTTGAGATAAAATTAATTTATTAATATCTACTCCTAAATTTTTGGCATAAAGAGGATCAATTGAATGTTCAGCATCAATAAAGGCGGCGATCCCTCCTTCTTTTTGTACTTCTGCAATTGCATGTAAGGCAATAGTAGTTTTTCCAGAAGATTCTGGACCAAAAATTTCAATAATTCGTCCTTTAGGAAAGCCATTAATTCCTAAAATATGGTCAATAACAACTGATCCTGAAGAAAAAACTTCTGGTTTTAAAGACGGCTTTGCTCCTAAAAGCATAATCGCTTCTTTTCCAAATTTTTTTTCAATGATATTAATTGCTAATTCAATTTCTTTATCTTTTTCATTCATAGTTCAACTTTCTAATTTTATATTTTATTTGAAGAAAAACATTTTTCTTCAACATATAATCTAAAAAAAGAAAGAAATTTTTAAAAAAAGGAAAAAAATGTTGTTTTTTTTCCTATATATATTTTTAATATATAATTTATTTAAAAAAATATTATGAAAAATAAAACAAAAATAATTTTAATATCAATAATGGCCCTGACATTTTTATTGTCTTTTTTAATGATTATCTTTTTTATTTTAAGAAAATCTATTCCTAATTTTGAATATTTATTATTTTCTTTCTTTATTTTATTAATGATTATTTTGGTAACTTATATTGGTTTTACCATGTTTTTATATTTTAAAAGAGGGGCTAAAATTAATTATTATATTAATAATTTTGATGCTAATTTAATTGAAAATCTAGGATTTGGAATTATGATTATTTCTATTAATGAAGAAATTATTTGGTGTTCTTCATTTGTTATTGACCGTTTTGGTTCCAAAATTATTAATAAAAAAATTACCTCTATTATTCCTTCTATTAAAATTTCTGATTTAAATAATGATTATGAAACTGTGGTTTTTAAAAATAATCTTTATTATCAAGTTAATTATTTTGCTAAAAAAATGATTCTAACTATTAAAGACATCACTACAGAACAATTAATTTTAAATAAATATAATAAAGAAAAATTAGTTATTGGGGAATTAGATATTGATAACTTTCAAAAATATCAATCTTCTTTATCAGAAGAAGAAATTTTTTCAATTTCTTCTTTAATTAATTCAGTTTTAGAAAAAATGTCTCAAAAATATAATTGATTCTTTAAACAATATTCTAATGGAAGATATATTATTGTTACTAATGAAAAAGATCTTGAAAATTTAGAAAAATCAGGTTTTAGTGATTTTGATGAAATTAATTCTTTTAACAAAATTAAAAATATTAAAGTTTCAGCCTCTATTGGATTTGGAAGAGGTTCAAACGATTTTCTTAAATTAACTGAATTATCTAAAAATGCTTTACAACAAGCTCAATCTCGTGGTGGAAACCAAGTAGCAATTTTAAGTTTTAAAGGAGTCGGGAAATTTTATGGTTCTAAATCAGAGATTTCTGTTGAAAAAAATAGAGCTTCTATTAAAATGGTGGCAGAAAACTTTGATAAAAGAATAAGATCAAAAGATATTCAAAAAGTGGTTATTTATGGACATATTAATGCTGATTTAGATGCAATTGGTTCTGCCTATGCTTTTTATTGTGTGGCTAAAAATTTAAAAAAAGAAGTTTATATTCAAAACCAAATTTTTGATGAAACAGCTCAAAAAGCTTTAAATAATTATTTTAGTTTTAGTGAACAAAAACAAATTTTTATTACTAAAACTAAAGCCAATGCCATTACTGATCGTGATACTTTAGTGGTAGTAGTAGATTGTTCTGAAAAACAAAGAGTAGAAAACGATAAAATTTTTGAAAAAACACTTAAAGAAAATATTTTTATTTTTGATCACCATAGGGTTTCTAAAATTGATGATAATATTAATCATTTTAATGTTTATATTGAAACCACAGCTTCTTCAGCATCTGAAATTACTACTGAAATCATTAGCTTTAATAACTATCAAAAATATTTAGAAAAAAGATCTATTCAACTTTTATTAGATGGAATTTATTTAGATACTAATCGTTTCCAAAAATCAGTTTCTTCTCGTACTTTTGTAGCAGCTTCTATTTTAGAAGATTTAGGAGCTAATCCAGCTAATTCTATTGATATGTTAAAAATCTCTAATGATGCTTCTAAAATTATTGCTAATATACTAGAGACTATTATTGAAGTTAAACCAGGCTTTTGATTAGCAGCTTATGATGGGGAAGTTCCAATTGATATTATTTCAATTGCTTCTGATGAGATTTTAAGAATATCTGGAAGAAGAGCTGCCTTTGTGATTGCTAAACTTCCAAAATCATTAAAAAATAATAAAGATATTTATAAATTATCTGCCAGAGGAATTGATACCAATGTTCAAATTATTGCAGAAGCAGTTGGAGGTGGCGGTCATTTTTCAGCTGCGGCTGCAAATTCTGATTTTAATGTTGAAGAAAAATTTGTAGATTTTAAAAATAATGTTATTCAAGCTATTATTAGTTTGGGAAAGTAGGGAAAAATGAAAGTTATTCTTTTAAAAGATTGTAAGGACGGAAAAGCTGATACTATTATTGAAGCTTCTTTAGGATATGCTAAAAATTATTTAATTAAAAATAATTTTGCGCAACCTTATAATTCCATAACATTGAAGGAATTAGAAAAAAGATTAAAAAATAAGCAATTAAATTATGAGCAAGAAAAACAAGAAGCTCTAGTTTTAAAAGACGAATTAGAAAAAATAACTCTTTTGTATAAATTAAAAACTACTAATGATGTAATTCATGGCTCTATTACTACCAAAAAAATTAATCAATCTCTTTTAGAAAAAGGAATTAAACTAAAAAAACATATTTTAAATGATGTTCATATTGCTTCACTTGGAATTTCAAAAATTAAAATCAAATTATTTGATGATGTTTTTGCCGAATTAAGCATTAAAGTGGAAAAAGAATAAAAAAACTCTTTAAATTTTTATTAAATGATATAGTTTTATTATATAAAGGTTTAAAATGTCCAAACATCATGATGTCAATATTGAAATAGCCCTATTAGGTCTTTCGCTATTAGAAACAAGAGCAACTAATAAAATGTTGCAATATTTAAGTGCTGAAGATTTTTCAGACGAAAAACATGTTAAGTTATTTGAGGTGTTAAAAAAAATTGTTAGTAATGATGAAAAAATTGATACTAATATTCTAATTTCATATTTAGAAAAAAATGATTTATTAAAATTTTTTAATGAGGGAAAATATCTTCATTATTTAATTGCTAATGCTGGCTATTATGCCTCTATTGATTATTATTTAAATCAAATTAGCGAAAAATCAAATCTTCGTAAATTAGAAGTTATTACTAAAGAAACTTTAAAAAATTTAAATAAAGATATTAACTATGAAGAAGTAGTCACCATTTTTCAAAATCAAATCTTGAATATCGAAAACAAAAGAGAAGTAAAAACTTTTGTCCAAATTAAAGATATGATTGGTGAAATCATTTTAAAAATTGCTCAAAAATTGGAAAATAATCAAAATAATGGTCTTCTATCCGGCTTTAGCGATTTAGATGATATGACACACGGGTTTCAAAATGGTGATCTAATTATCATTGCCGCCCGTCCTTCTATGGGTAAAACAGCTTTTGCTTTAAATATTGCTGCCAATATTGCTAAAAGAAAAAAAGTGGCCTTTTTTTCATTAGAGATGCCAACCGAACAATTAATTACTAGAATCATTTCTATATTTTCAAATATTGATGGTAATAAATTAAAAAAGGTTTCAGAAATGAAAGATAGTGACTGGGCAAAGCTTTATTCTTCACAAGAAATAATTGCTAAATTAAAGCTTTTTATTGACGATTCTCCCTCTTTAAAATTAGAAGAATTAATTTGAAAATCAAGAAAATTAAAAAAAGAAGGAAATTTAGATATTATTATTATTGACTATCTTCAATTAATTCCTACTTCTCAGAATTCTTATGGTAATGAAAATCGTCAACAAGAAGTATCTAAAATTTCTCGTTCCTTAAAACAATTAGCTCGAGAATTAGAAGTACCTATTATAGCTTTGTCCCAACTTTCAAGACGGGTAGAGCAAAGAGAAGATAAAACACCACTAATGTCTGATTTAAGAGAATCAGGAGCTATTGAACAAGATGCAGATATCATTGCTTTTCTTTACCGAGAAGACTACTATAATAAAAATAATGAAGAATTTAATGAAATTCAAGAAACAAGCATTATAATATCTAAACATCGGAATGGCGCTATTGGAAGAATAAATTTATTATTCAGCCCCTCTAAAGGACAATTTAGTGATAAAAAAAATTAAGGAAAAATTATGAAATATAAAGATATAAAAATAAATGAGGATATTAAAAAATCTCTAGAAGAAATGGGTTTTAGTGATCTTTCGCCCATTCAAGAACAAGCAATTGGAAATTATCTTGAAAATAAAGAACAAGATATTATTGCGCAAGCTCAAACTGGAACTGGAAAAACTGCTGCTTTTGCCATTCCAATATTAAATGAAATTGAAAAAGATTCTAAAGACATTGAAGCATTAATTATTGCTCCAACAAGAGAGTTAGCTTCTCAAATCTTGGCTCAAATTGAAAAAATTGGAAAATATTTAAATTATGACTATGCTCTAATTTTGGGCGGTTCAGAATATGAAAAACAATTTAAAGCCCTTTCAAAAAAACCCAAAGTTGTTGTTGGAACACCAGGAAGAATTAATGATTTAATTAATAATGGAAAATTAAAAGTTCATAATATTAAATTTTTTGTTTTAGATGAAGCTGATGAATTACTAAAAATTGGTTTTAAAAAAGAAATTGAAGAAATTATTAAATCTTTACCAAAAAGAAGAATTAATTACTTTTACACAGCTACTTTTGATAAAAAAACTATGGCCTTAGCTGATATTATGACTTCTGGAGCTAAAACAATTCAAATTTCAGAAGGTTTAACTACAAGTACTACTATTGAGCAATTTTATGTTCTAACTAATGAAAGATATAAACTAAATGATTTAATTAAGTTTTTAAGATTTTATGACACTAAAAGTGCCATTATTTTTGGAAGAACTAAAAGAAGAGTAGATCAATTATGTGAAGCTTTAAATCAAGCTGATTTTAAATCATATGCTATTCAAGGTAATATGTTGCAAAATGATCGTAATGTTGTTATGAATCGTTTTAGAGAAAATGGGGGTGGAATTTTAATTGCAACTGACGTTGTTTCAAGAGGAATTGATATTGACCATGTTGATTGAGTTATTAATTTTGATTTACCACAAGAAATTGAATACTATACTCATCGTATTGGAAGAGTTGGAAGAGCAGGAAGAGCAGGAAAATCACTTTCTTTTGTTAAAAATGAAGAAATTGAACATTTAAATGAAATTAGAGAAAAAACAAATTCTAAAATTGAAAAATTAAATTTACCAAATGATGAAGAACTACATACAAAATGATTAGAAAAACTAAATCAAAAACACCATGATATTGTTAATAAACAAAAAAATGAGCAAAACGAAGAAAGTGTTAATCATTTAGAAAAAGAATTGGCAGAAGGATTTTCAAAAGAAGAATTAGCCATTATTTTAACTTCATATATTTTGGAACAAAAAAAATTAAAATCAAACTTTAAATTATCTCCAGAACCAGCCGTTGTTTTAAAAGGGGCAGCTAGAGTAAGATCTATTAAAAATAGAGTTAATGGTGCAAGCGGCGATCGTAATCGTGGAGGAGGAAGAAGAAGCAGCTTTAGTAGTGGTGGAGAGCGTCGTTCTTCATCATCTTATAATAGAGACCGCTCAAATGGAGAAAGAAGAGAGGGAGATCGTCCTTCTTATAATCGAGATGGTGGTAATTCTAGATCATTTTCTAATAATGGTGGAGAGCGTCGTTCTTCTTATAATAGAGATCGTCCTAATGGTGGCGAAAGAAGAGAGGGAGATCGTCCTTCTTATAATCGAGAAGGTGGAGCAAGAAGAAGTGATTCTTCTGCCCGTGGTCCTAAAAGAGATAATTATTCAGAAAAAAGAAAATCATATTAATTATTAAAAAAATATTGATAATTTAACAAGTGAGTTTTTATGAAAAATTTAATACCAAAATCTTTATCACAACAAAAAGGAATAATTTATCGTAATATTTCAATACGAGATGTTATTTTATTTTTAGTAATTGCTGCTTTATCTTTTGGAATATTTGCTGGAATAATTGTTTTAGATTGAATGTATCGAATTATAATTTCTTGTTCTTTAATATTATTTTCACTTATATTATTTGTTAATATCAAAAGTTATGATGCTAAATTTTATGTGGTGATTTGGTATTTTTTAAAATACAAATTTAATCCTAAAAAATATTCTAAAGTAGACACTAATGATTTAAATCCATATAAATCTATTGAAGACGGATATCTTTGTACTAAAAAATCAGAGGCCTCCCCATCTCAAAAAATGCTTGTAATTAAGATTAGAGGAATTGACATCACTAATTTATCGCAAGAAAAAGCAAAACTCAAAATGGATGAATTCCATTCCATCCTTATTAACTTGGATAATAATTTTATTATTTGTAAAATTAGAGAAAAATTTAGTTTCAGAAAACAAATTGAATGAATAAAAAAGCAAGAAGAAATAAATAAACAAAAATATAATGAACTATTAATTAGTGAGCAAGAATTTAAATCACGAGAAGCTCAAATAAATTCTTATAAGAAAAATTTTGAAGATCCTTCTCGGTTTTTAGAAGATAAATTTCTTTCTAAAAATATTTATTTAATTATTTTTGAAAGAACACTTGAAAATCTTGAATTAAAAGCTGGGGATTTAATAAGTGATTTAAGTGAATTTGGATTTGAAACTAAAAAATTAAATGCTTTTGAAACTGTTAATTTTATTAAAAATATATATAATCCTTTTGATGAAGACTTTACAGATAATCAAATTTTAGAAAATCAAGAAAATCTTGATAATATTTTTAATTTTGATTCTTTATTCTTTAAAAAAAATAACATAGAAATTAATGAAAAATATTTTTTATCATTTCAAAATATTGCTGATTATCCAATTAATATTGATGATTATTGATTATCCTATTTATTATTATTTTCTGAATCATCTGTTGTTATTAATTTTAAAAAATTATCTTTTGAAAATTCAACTACTTTAATTAATAAAGCCATAGTTAATTCTGAATCCAATGAATACAATTCTAAAAAACAAATGGAAAAAAGAGTTTTTTCTAATATTAGTGATTCCTTTAAAGTTTTAGCAGATGAAATATCTAAAGGAGAGCAGGTTATTAAAACATGTAATATTATTTTTTTAAATCATGATGTTGATGAAAAATATTTACAAAAAACAAATAGAAAAATCGCAAGAGATCTAAAAGGGAAATCAATTATTTCCAACAAATTAACTTATCGTCAATTTGAAGGATTATCTTCATTTTTACCTAAACCTTTTGATCCATTAATATCTCAATACGGAAGAGAAATACCTTCTAAAACTATTGCAAATGGCTATCCATTTTTAAATTCTAATTTAATTGACGAAAAAGGATTAACTCTAGGAAGTAATTGATTAGGAGATCCAATTGTTTTTGATCCATTTGTTCTTTCGGATAATCGGAAAAATCATAATACCATGATTATTGGTTCTTCTGGAACTGGTAAATCAATGCTTACTAAAAAAATGATTAATTGACATTTAACTAATCACCGTCATATGTTTATTCTAGATGTGGAAAGAGAATATAAAAATATTTGTGAATATTATGGTGGGAAATGAATTGATGTCGGGGGTGGAGCAAGCGGAAAAATCAATCCATTAGAAATTTTTGCCATTGATCAGGAAGAGCCTAAAATCCAAATTTCCTTCCATTTACTATTTTTAGAATCATTTTTTAAAATAATTTTTAAAGAATTAACATCAAATCAGTTAAGATATTTATTATTTGCGATTAGAAAATTATATATTTCTTGAGATTTTGATAAAAAAGATGTTACTAAATTAATTTCCACAGAATTTCCTATCTTTAAAGATTTATATTTGTATATAATTAAGAATAAAAAACAATTTATTAAATCATTTGGAGAGGTAGATGTTGAATTAGTTAATTCAATCATTGAAAATGAATTAATAAATGACGGGCCATTATCTTTTTATTATAATGGCCCGTCGACTATCAAAAGAAATCAATCTTTTATTACATTTGATCTTAATACTTTGTTCGAAAAAAATAATACTAAATTAATCCAAGCACAGTTATTTCTTTGTTTAAACTTTATTCAAAGAGAAATAAGAGAATTTGGTCATGATGAAAGAGAGGTTGTTGTTGTAATAGATGAAGCCCATTTATTAATTGATAAAGATAATCCTATTGGACTTGACTTTATTTTTCAATTAGCGAAAAGAATTCGTAAAAGAAATGGTTCTATTATTTTAATAACACAAAATCCTGATGATTTTTTAGGAAGCGAAGAAATATCGAAAAAAACTAAAGCAATAATCAATAATACACAATATTCATTTTTCTTTAATTTATCACCAAATAATATTAAAGATATTGAAGATATGTATAAAGCTTATGGAGATGGTCTTTCTAAAGATGAAAAACTCTATATTGCAAAAGCAAAAAGAGGAGAAGCACTATTTTTAGTTTCTGGTTTTGATAGACATAAAATAAAAATAAATGTTTCTAAAAAAGAATTAGAAGCAATAAACTATAAAAAAAATGAAAAGGAGATTTATGAATAATATAATAAATTTATTTGTAAAAGCAGGTAATGATTTTGGTGAAAAAGTTAGTTCATTAACTGAACAAGTTTGAGCAATTGCCGGAATTATTATCCCTGTTTTAGCGGGATTAGCAGGAGTATTTGCTATTTTTAAATTAGTTCAATTAGGAATTAAGTTATCACAATCAGGTGATGATCCAGAAGAGCGTTCACATGCAATTAAAGCCATTATATGATGAGGTGTGGGATTATTAATTTGTATTGCAGCAGCGACAATTGCCCCATCAGTTATTTTTACTATTTTTGGCGATATTTCAAATATAGAATTTGGTAAAAATTAAGCAAAAATTAGGTAAAAATGTATGTTAATTGACTATTAGACTTTGTTTGAAGAATATTCATTCAAGGTCCTTTAATGATTATCAATTCTTTTTCTAATGTACTTAAAAACATTTTTGGACTAAAATTCTTTGATGTTGTAACTACAGGTGACTCTGGTATTTCAAATACGATTATTTCTTATGCATTGTCTGCGGCATTTGTGGCAGCATTTTGTCTAATTGTTTTCCTATTTCAATTCATTGTCATTTTTTTATCAGAAAAGGGATATTTTAAATATCGTATTATAAATAGTTTTAAGAGATTAAGTTTATCTTTTTTTCTTATTTTATTAGTCCCTATTTTTATGATGATATTTGCTCTTATTTTTGATCAAATATTACTTATTTTTAATAATATTTGATTTGGTATAGGTAACGAAGATCCGGGTAAATCAATAGCAACGCTATTATATGATGTCGGTTATTGAGAATCTGGCAATGTTCCTATTCCGGGCGGAAACATTTCTTTTGCTCCCCCAGCTTATGAATATTTAATTAAATATAATTTTACACTTCAAATTTTTGTGGTTAATTTTACAATGATTGTTGTTTTATATTTTTCTTGAAATTTTTTACAAAAAATAATTGAAATATTTATGTTGTATATAACATATCCCTTTGCTGTTTTAGCTTCAATTGGAAGTGATAAAATTACTTCCAAGATATGGTTTAAGGAAATCTTAAATAAAGCTACCATTGCTTTATTAACTATTCTTTTATATTACTTATTTACAATTTTTATTTTATCTCAAGATAATGCTTTAATTGGATCTGAAGCGAAAAATGTTATTGTTTCTAAAATACTTTTCACAGTATTATTGACAGCTTTTGGTTTTTCAATGCTATATCTTAATATTTTTGTATCAAGATTATTTTATCAATATAGCGGTTTTATAAATTCTTTTAAAAGTGCTAAGCAAACTTTTAATTTTTCAAATAAATTTTTAACAAAAAATGATGATAAAAAAACAGAGAAAAAAATCATTGAAAAAGAAGTTCCAATTAGTAATGATGAAAATCATTTTTTAAAATCTATTTCTAAAAATTCATCAAATAATAGTTCTTATAGTCAATCAAGGAATTTTGAATAATGAAACATCTTAAAAAAATAAGTTTTTTTGCCGGCGTTTCCTGCCTTGCTTTATTTAGTATTCCTTTTATTCAAGCAACAAGCCAACTTACATTAAATAATGACTCATTAATTGATAATTCTGTTGAAGTTGTTGATATTAAAAAACTTAATTATTTTTATCAAAATACTAATAAACTTAAAAATGAAAAAAAAGAAATTAAAAAAATGCTTGATAAAATAATCGAGGATTATTCACTAAAAGAATGAAATGATTATTATAGTAAAAATAATTACAATTCCAAAATTTGAACTCTAACCGGTAAAGATTATGATTTAACAAAGGATCTTCCTAAAAATAGTACATACGATAAACAAGATGAGCAATTTAAATATTTTGAAGATTTTATTTTTACAGTAAACCCTTTACAAATAGTTGAAGGAAATAATTATGTTAATAAAAAAGATTCTTTTTTATTTCGAAGATATCAATTTATAGCAATTAATAGAGCCATTGAATATGCAGAAAGTGACATTAGTAAAATAACAAAAAGTGATTGAAAAGAAGCAATTGAAGATCTTAAACCACCACCTCCGCCACTACCCCCCGTACCAAATCCAACAAAATTATTTATTATTTTTGAAAAAATAATATCTTATTTTTCAAAAAGCTCTTTTTTTAAACCTCATTTAGCTGCTGCTGATTTATTGTTAAGAATTAAGGATAAAGATTATGATGAATATCAAAAAAGTAATATTAAAAAATGGGCAAAAGAAATTTGAGAATTAGAAAAAGAATGAAATATTTCTAAAATAATTATGGATACAGTTACTAGAGACACTCCTAATTCTGGTCCTGGAAATGATGAAATACCAGAGGAGCTTTCTGAATTTTTACAAGAAATTATTGATAAATTTTTAGAGCCCCTTATTTCAACTATGAGCAAAAATAATGTTGAAGAACAAGATTTTTATAATAAAATAAATTAACCAAAGGAATATATGTCAAAAACTCTCTTAAGCAAATTAAATAACATCTTAGAAATAGATAAAAATAAGGAATATATCTATTTAAATTCCAAAGATAATTCTAATAACTCCATTATTGATCTTTCTTCCTTTATTAACAAAGAAGAATTAAGGGAATTTGTTAATGATAAAACAAAGGATAAAATTGAATTTTCACTTTATGATAAATTTGATATTTTGGCTGAAGAATTTAATTCATTAAAAACATATGAAGAATATAAAAATTTTTGTTCTAATTATGAAATAAAATTATTTTTTGAAAAAGAAAAAGACAATTCCAAAACAAAAACAAAAAAAGTAAAAAGTAAAAAAAATGAGCCTATAGAATTAAAAGAAGAAGAAATTGTTGCTAATGATGAAAAATTTTTACTAAATAAAAAAGAAATTTTTAAAGATATTAAATCAAAAATTTTAGAAAGCATCAAAAATTTTGAAGAATTAAAAACCAAAAATTATCAATTAAATCTACAAAACGGAAAATGATTTTTAAAGATGGGATTTGATTTTATTTGTGGAAATACATCGAAAAAAAACAAAATTGTTGCACCCCTGTTTTTTTTAAACATTGAATTAGAATTATTAAATGAAAAAATAATAATCAAAAAAGTCGATGATAAAAACAAAAATTTTAATGAAAAATTATTTCTTTTTATTAATAAAGAAGAAGAGAAAAAACCAAAAATTATTGAAAATTTTAATGATACAACATTACTTTTAAAAAATCTTGAAGAAATTATTGGATATGAAATAAAAGGATTAGAAACTTCATTATTTGATGAAATAGCTATTAATAATTTAAACAAGGACTTTAACACAATTAAATATTCTGATGTTTTTGTAATATCTTTATTTGATGTAGAAGTTGGAAAATTAAAAGATGATTTTATAAAAGTTATCAATGATAAAAAAGATATTTTTGATGATAAAATGGTTCATGATAATGACTATTATAAAAACTTAGAATTTATTGATAATTCTTTGATTCAAATAAATAATCCACTAAATATATACCAAAAGTATGCAGTTCGTTCAGCTGTAAATGAAAATACTTTAATCTATGGGCCGCCTGGAACAGGTAAATCTGAAATTATCGCCAATATTATTGCCAATTTAATTATGGATGAGAAAAATTTATTAATGGTTTCTGAAAAAGATGCTGCTTTGGAAGTAATTTTTGAAAGACTAAATAAATTAAATAATTTTTGTTTTTATTTAAAAAACATTGACAATAAAAAAGTTTTCTACAAGCAAATTGAAAATATTGCAAATCACATGGGTTCATTTTACAAAATAGAAGAAGAAAATTTCTCTTTAAAAACCTTCTTTCAGGAAAATAACCGCACCAAAGATTATAATAAAGAAATTAATGCCTTTAGAGACATTGTTAAAAGTTATATTAGTTTTATTCAAAAAAGAGATAGTAATTTAGTAGATTATAAAGAATATTTAATTGCTAAGAATGCTATTTTTACTTTCATTAATTCTAATAAAACAGAAATACAAAATTTTTATGAAGAATATAAGAATAAATATGTAAGATTACAAGGAGTTGTAGATTTTCTTTCAAAAATTGCTGAATTTAATGATTTCAAAAATAAATATAATTTAAAAGATAAAGATATTAAAATCTTGGAAAACGAAAATAATATCTTGATAAATTTTTTAATTAAACACAATTATGTTAAATATGAAATTGAAGATTTTGAAAAAATAGAAAATAACATTAAAAATTACCATCTTTTTCTAAAAGAAACAATGCTAATAAAAGATAAAAACTTACCTGAAATTATCACTAATAATTATTTCATTTTAGCTCATAATTATGAAATTTGATCCAAAATAAATCAAAAATTAGAAGGCCAAAGTAATCAAAAAGAAATTAAAAATTTTTTAATTAAAAATCTTTTAAGGCATGATAAATTTTTAGTGCAATTCCAAAAATATGATGAAGTCAATAAAGTTATTTTATTAAATAGATATTTTTATAAAAATGAAATTATTGCTAAAAAAACCTTATTTAACAAAGGAATGGCAAAAGAAAAAGCTTTTTTAATAGTGGAATTAATAAAAGAGGCTAGTGAATTAAAAATTTTAAAAGAAAATAAATATTTATTATTTTTTGAAAGTTATTCAAAAGAAACTTTTGATCCTATAACACTATTTTTTATTAATAATCAAAATTTATTAAGAAAAGAATTTGTTGAATTTTATAAGAAAAAAATTGAATATTTTGATGAAAGAATTAATAATCAATACTATCGTTATAGAGTTAATCAGATTGAAAGAGAATTAATTTTAATTAATAATTATGATTTTGAAATTAAAAATAAAAATCAACATATTATTTCATTAGATATTCCATTTAAAATTAAATCATACTTAAAAAATAATAAAGATTTTATTAATAAAATGGATGAGACTATTTATAAATCATATTTAAAATATATTAAATATAAATTATCAAAAAAAGATGCTAAATTTCAAGAAAAAATTAATAAAATGTTTTCAATTTCAAGAGGAGAAAAACTTCCAAAAATCAATGAATTTATTGTGGAATATTTAGATTGTTTATTATTTATTTTCCCTATTTGAATTTCCAAACCTGATTTAGTTTGTCATTATTCTAAGTTAGAAGAGAAGCTTTTTGATGTGGGTATTTTTGATGAAGCTTCCCAAATGTTTTTAGAAAAAGCTTATCCTATTCTTTATAGATGTAAAAAAGTAATAGTAGCAGGTGATAATAAACAATTAAAACCTGAAAAGATGATTTTTGAATCCAAAGAAGAATTAGAAGCTGAAATAAATTTAAAAGAAATAGATTTTGATAAAGCTGAATCATTATTAGATCGAGCTAAACTTTCGTGATGAAATTCTTATTTTTTAAAAAATCATTATCGTTCTCTTTCAAAAGAATTAATTGCTTTTTCTAATAATAATTTTTATGATAATGAACTAGAATATGCTTCATTAAATAAAAATGATATTGATGCTTTAGATGTTAATGAATTAAATTCAGTGGAGAAAAAAAATGAGAATTTAGCCGAAGCAAATAAAGTTATCGAAATATTGAAAAATATTAAAAATGATATTAATTTTAGAAAGATATTAATTATTTGTTTTACCAAAGAACAAAAAGAATTAATTAAAAAGAAAATATTGAATTTAAAGGGTGAAAATGCTTTAATTGAAAAATTTAAAAATAAAAAAATTTTAGTAAAAGATATTTCATCTATTCAAGGTGATGAAGGTGATATTTCAATAATATCTTGTGTTTTTTCAAAAGATAGCAAATCCTTTGGCGTTTTAGAGGAAGTAAATGGAGCTAATTATTTAAATGTTGCCATCACTCGTTCTAAAAAGAAAATGATTGTTGTAAAATCAATTCTAAGTAAAGATATAAATACTGGTCTTGCTACAAATAAAGATTTAACTATTTTAAGAGATTGAATTTCTTTTTTAGAATCTCATATGCTTTCTAAAAAGAAAAAAAATCCTAATATAAGCATTAGTGAAAATAAAATTACTTCTTTTAAAGATGATATTTTTATCAAATTAAAAAAAGATATTAGATTTAAAAAATACCAAATTGTTCAAAATTTTAATTTAGGTTCACATAATGGCGATATTGTTTTTTATGAAAAAGATGAAACAGATATTAAATTGATTTTGTTACTACATGATTGAAAAAAAATCATTGAAATGGGAGAATTTTTTGAAGAAATTGATAAAGAAGAATATTTAATTCAAAGAAAATATGATGTTTTAAGAATAATGGAAGAAAAATATCTTCTAGCTCCAAAAGAAATTATTGATCAAATAGATCGTCACATTAATCCAATAATTTTAGAAGAGAAGAAAGAAATAGCTAAGAAAAAAGATATTTTAAAGAAGAAATAAATTACCCCAATAAGGAGAACGTTTATAATGTTTAATTTAAATGAAGAAATATTGAAAATGGAGAATTATTTATATGAAAATGGTGAAAAATTAAATAAAAACAATTCTAATTTTAATAAAATAAGAGTCATTTTAAATTCAATTGGTTTTGATAGATTAAAAGATTTTTATATTAAAATATTGAATGAAAATTATTCTAAAAATTTAGAAGCTATAATTGAAATTTATAAATTTAATGAAAAAATATCATGTTCACTTATCAAACAACTTTGAAAAATTGAAAATTTTTTAACTACCAGATTATTGCCTTATTGAGAAAACGGAAATTTATGAGACAAGCAATTTGGAAAAAAAATAGAAATATTTCAAAATTTAGATGAAGATAAAAAAATATCAATTGTTAATAATATTAATAAAAAGTGTTCGGTTGAAAATTACAATAAGGGACTTATTTACACTATTTTATTAAGAAATAGAATTTCACATATTAACTGAAATTTTTTTATTCCAATTAAAATCAATGAAAAATATTCAAAAATAATCGGAAACGAATTTTATTTAAAAGATGTGATTACAATTTTAGATGAAATATCTGGTGAAGAAAAATATATAGGTAATATTTTTAGTACTTTTGAAAATATAAAAAAATATTTGTGTTATAATTAAATTGTAAAAATAGCCGAGTCATATGCTCGGCTATTTTCCCGCTTTGTAGGATTTTTATTTACAATACTAAAAATATTATTTAATTTAATGAAAATAAATATACAATTTTAGATATGGAAAAAAAATATATTTTTATAAATGATGAAACAAAAGAAAAGAATCTTAAATTAAAAATTAGCGATATTTTATTGTCACCAAATAACCCCAGATTTACTTTAATCAATAGTTTTGATGAAGATTTAATTTCTTTTTTAAAAGAGAATAAATTAAATTTAGAACAAAATGAGATTTTAATAAAACTTTTTTCATTAGAAGGAGATTTTTTTGATTTTTTTACATTACTAAATAGTATTAATTCAAATGGTTTTAATAATTCAACAGAACCAATATTTATTATAGAAAATAATAATGATAAAAATTACTTAGTAGCAGAAGGAAATAGAAGAATTATGGCATTAAAATTAATTTTTGATAATTTTGAAATACCTAAATATGAAGATATTTATTATCAAACTCTTTTATACCAAAATACTAATAGTGATTTTTTAGAGGAAGAAATATTGAGTGGAAAACAAGAATCAAATTCAATATTAAAAGATAGCGACAATTATGAAAAACAAAAAAAATATTATGATGAATGCGTTAAAATAATAAAGGAAATTAAACAAAATGCTACTTTAGAATTTATAATTTATTTTAAAATAATAAAAGATTCTGATACTCTTTGAAAAATCATATATGATAAGCATTTGACCGGGGAAAAACCTGGATTAAGAAAATGATCTAGAACAAAATATTATGCAGATTTACTAAAAATTTTTGAAGATGGATTTTTGAGTGACGATAAAAGAATTGATAAAATTTGCTGAAAAATAAACAGAAATAAAAAATTTATTGAAAAAGATTTTAAAGAAGCGCAATATATCTATTCTTGTGTTTATTTTGGCGAAAATTTAAATGATGATGAAAGAGTAGTTTTTAATGATGAAAGAGTATTGGAAAAAATGATTACTTTGATTAAACCTTCATCATTGGAAAAAATACATTCATTCAATAAAATTAAAACACTTATTTGCGAAGAATGATTGGAAATAGATAAGGAAACTTTCGATAAAAATTATATTAATATTTATTTTAACACCTACGATAAAAGAATTAAATTTGTAAAAGGAAATAAAATAAAAAAAATTTCGAAATTTATTAACTTTATTTATAATGAGTGGAAAAAAGGAACTATAACAACTAGACCATTTAGAGATAAAAATTATTTAATTAATGAATTAAAAATATTACTAGAAGAAAATTACGATATTAACAAAAAACTAACTATAGAACAATTAAATAATTTGAATGAATTTGAATATTCAATAGAAAATTTAGAAAAAATTATTTTGTCAAATAAAATTTTTTATGATGAAAAAATTTTAAAAAGATTTAAATTAGCAATTTCATTAAAAAAATATAATAATAAAGCATCATATTTATTAAAATCACTATTTAACGATATAGAAAATAGACCTAAAGACATTTTTTTTATCTTAAAAAAACAGTTGGATCATAATTTACAAGATAATAAAAAAACATTTTTAAATGCTGTCGCAACTACTTTAAGAAGTATTATTGAACAATTATTGGTTTGAATGAATTGAATGTCTATTTCAGATAACGAAAAAGAAGAATATATTGAAAATATGTGTAATGGGAAAATAACTTCATTAGTTAGAGATAAAATTAGAAAAAATAATAATATTAATGCTTCAGAAATACAAAAATGAATAGATTTTTTCTTTGTAAATAATGGAGAAAATTTTTCTGAAAAAACTAAAGAGTTTTTAATAAATATTACTGATTCTGATATGAATTCTAATGAATTAGAAAATTTAAACAGTTTTGTTCATTCATCACATAAAATGTATTTAAAATTAGGTTTTGAAAATAGAATAGAAACTCTAAATAATATTTATGACAATATAATTGTAATTTTAGAAAATATTGATATAAAAAAATTAGAAGAATTTGATGAAAAGATTTTTGAAAGATTGAATAAAAAATCTACTTAACCAAAACCAATACTTTTTCAATAATTGTTGCTCTTCCTTTTTTTGAGTTTAACATATTTGTAATTTTATAATTTTGAGAATAACTATTATCCTTATAAATTTCTTTAAATTTAAAATTAACGTCATTTTTGATGGAATTTCAAACATTTTCAATTAATGGCATTTCAAAAATATCACCAACAACCAAACATACAATACCATTTTTTTTTATTTTTTTGTATATAGAATTTAAATAATTTTGAATAAAAAATTTATAATTTTCTAAATTTAAATTATCAGTTAAATTAATTTCTTTTTTTAATTTATTTCTATCATAACCAAGTAATCATAATTTTAATCAATTAGAATTAGTATAATTAACAATGTTTAAATATGGTGGACTAGTTATAACAAGATTAACTGTATCATCTTTAATATTTTCATTCTCAATCGTTGCATTATTTTCAAAAATTAATCCTTCAAATTTCTTAGGAATAATATTTTCATCATATTTATCATTTATTCTATTTATTATTTTTATAAAAATATTGCCTTTTGGTTTTTTTAAATTATTTATTTTAGAATATTTTTCTACATAGTTAGGAGACATAGAAATAGTATTTGGCATACTAAGAGAAAAGTATATTGTTTCACCATTTTTTTTCATAGGTCCATGCATTAAACCTAATGCAAATGCCAAAATTGCATTATTTTCACTAGAGTTTTCTCTTCATGTTTTTCCTATCTCTTCCCTTAAAAAAATTAATTGAGCCAATGTTTTTCTAGAAAAATAAATCAATAATTCTTTATGTTTCTTCTGTTTTGTTTTATTATAAAAATGAACTTTATTTTCATTAAATTTTTTTTCCATTTTACAAACTAAATCAATAATATCATTTTTTAAATAATTTTCAATTTTAGATCGAGACAAGACTATAGCATATGGATTTAGATCAGTTCCAATAAATTTTCTATTAAGTTCCCTAGATACTAATCCCGTAGTCCCTCTTCCTGAAAAATTATCCATAACTAAATCATTTTCTTTACTATATTTCTTTATAAAAAAATTAGGTAATGAAGGAGAAAACATAGCTAAATATGAGGAAATAGAATGCATTTTTGAAAAATTATTATTTTTTAATCTTGATCAATTTTCGCCAATTAAAGGAGTTGTTCCATTTTTTATTGAAGAATTAATACTTTTATGAATTTCTATACTCAATTGGACATCCCTTTTATTTTATCTATATTTAAATAATTATAATTGTTTTAATTAAATATAAACTTTCAAAATTTTGAAAATACAATGGAAATTTATTGCTAAATAAAATTATTTAATAACAAATAATTTTAACCAAATTGAAGAGTGTTTTAAAAAGGCAAATATTTTTTCTTTTTTTTCATAATTAGATAAAAAAATTTTTTAAAATAATTTTAATAATGTAAAATTTTATTACTAAATAAAAATTATGGTATAGATAAAGGAAGAAAAAATGAAAACAAAAAAAATATTATTAGCTTTAGCAAGTATGACACTAATGGCAGCCCCAATTGCTGCAGTTATCTCTTGTAGTAGTGGCGGAGGAGATAATGGTACCAATCAAGATAAAGTTTTAGCCATTAGTGCTAAAGTTGCTTCACAAGAAGTAATTAATACTTTTAGTAGTAATTGAAATGAACAAGCTTCTAAAGGTGAAAAAATTACTCTTTTAAAAACTCTTTTTCAAGGAAGTGATTTAAATGAAGCTAATCTTGATAACTTTAGTGTAGTTATTAAAAAAGAAGCTCCAATTAGTGTTACTCTTAAAGCGCTAACAGGTTTTGTTTTTGGTAATAACCAAAAAGAAATAAGCTCAACAACAGTTGAAAAACCTCTTATTAATGTTGTAAATGAAACAATTACTCAGAATGTTTATGGACACGGGGCAGCAGTGCCTTACTTTGGCTTAGGTTTTGGAACTGGTTTAAATAATAACCACGGTTCTTATTTTTATGATTATAAAATTGCTGACCAAGTTTATAACTTTAAAGCCACTATTAATGTAGATGCTTATGATTTTTGATATAGGGCCGCAGGAGAAAAAGAGGGAAAAACATATCGAATTCCTTCTTTTAGTACTGAAGTGGATTTTGATTTTAGTTTTGCCTTTCCTTATGATGATGGGGCAGGAAATCATAAATCAGGATATTTAAAATTAGAAAGTCCTAATCCAGATTATCGTGTAGAAAAAGGAGGAGCCCCTAGTGATACTTCAACAAATGGATATTATGATTCTATTATTACAACAGCCGCTAAGGGCTTACCAAATAGTTTTAAAGTAGATGGCGCTACTGATCCGACCAGCAATCTACAAATGCAATTTCAAGTCGGTTTAGGTGGAAATTATGGACATGGTCTTCGTTTTAGTGTTTGGCCTTTTACTTATGAAAATGCCACAGATAGGTTTGGCGGAGTTAGTCTATTAGAGCAAACTATTAGTCCTAATCCTCAAATGAGTATTACTTTTTCTATTAGCCCTAAAAATTAATTATTAATTATGAAAAAAAGAACTAAATTAATTGCCTCTTCTTTATCAATTATTACTTGTAGTTCTTTTTTAGTTTTTTCTTCTTTAACTCATTCCAATAATTTTTTTCAAAATCATTTAATTTTAAATAAAAATGATTTTGTTGCTGATCCTGATAATAATTATTTAATTAATCTTAAAAGTGGACCAGAATTAAATTATCAAGAAAAGTCTTCCGATTTAAACTATAATGAAAAATTTAACCTTTTAGCTGTAGATAATAAATATGTAGAAGCTAAAAAAGTTACTGATCCTGTTTCTGGGGCCAAAGTAGAAGAGAATCATCTTATTTTTCATATTGATGAATTAAATAAATATGATGTTGGAGAACAAGAATTTATTGAATCCTTATCTTTTAATTTAAGAGGCGGTTTTTTTAGTTTTAATAATAAAGAAAATAATAATACTAAAAAATATTTTGATTTTACAGATGGAGAAGGGGAAAGCCCTAAAATGCCTTTTTCTTTTAGTTTTCCTGAAAATTTTAAACCAGAAGAAAACAATCCTATTTTTAATTTTCCAGATCAAGAATTTAAAATTGAAATTTATGATGAAGCACCAAAACCAATAATTACAGAAAATCAAAAATATTTGAGTATTTTAATTAAAGCTTCTTATGATAGCAATAATAAAATTTTAGATATTTGTCCTCAAATTAAAGCTTTAAATAATGATTATAAAGGAACTCCTTATATCCCTCTTTCTTTTAATATGGAAGCTAATCAAGATATGTTTTTAGAAATTAGTTCTCCTTTTATTTGAAAAGACCAAGATGTTATTTTAGATGAATACGTTAGCGCTCAAGTGCGTTTAGCTCATAAAGCTACAGGTGATATTAATATTACTAATCCATTAAATAATGTCTCAAATGCTTTTGAAGAATTTACTTTTAGCACTGAAGATAATAATCAAGGAGTGCTTGTTAATAAAAGTGCTTCTGATAAACCAAATCAAAATGCCCCTATTTATATTGATTTAAGAAATCATTATTATAGTGATGAAGAAGCAATGAAAAACAGTTTTGATTTAATTTTTAGTAATTTTAAGATTAAAGAATTATCTAATGGTAAGGATGAATATATTGACTATAGCAAAGGTCAGTCTTATCCACTTCGTTTTTCAATTAAGCCTGATCCTTCTTTAGCAATTGGTGATAATCTTTTGTTAGAACATTTCTTTTTACAAGATGATAAGGGTGGATTTATCAAAATGGAACTTAATTTAATAAAAGAAGGTCCGCTTTTATATCGGATTGCTTTTATTAAATTTAGTACTAATGGTGGTAATGAAGATATTAATTATTTACTAAGTCTTCCTAAAATAAATGATGATTTTTTTTCTTTGATTGTAAAACCAGCTAATTTTTCAGCCATTAAAGCGCTTCAAGAAATTAAAAATATTAATGCCCCTGAAAATCCCATTGAAATTCCTTCTTCTTATTCCTCAGATGTTTTTGATGATACCTTTTTTGAAGGGCAAGCATTTTCTAATTTTTCTTTAGTAAAGAAGGAATTAGATCTAAAATTAAAAAAATTATTTGCGAGTGCTAATATGCAAAAAATGGGTGCTTCTTTAGAGGAGTTTAATTATCCGGTTTACTCTTATGAATATTTAAATCCTGCTGATTTTTCTTCTGGATATGGAATTTTAAAAATTGCTTCTTTAAAACCCAATCATTTTATTCCTAAAATTGAATTAAAAATTCTTTTTAGGATTCAAAAAAGTGGTTTCGAAGAAGTAGTAGAAATTAGTTTAAAAAAATCCTCTAATCAAAAAGATAAAACTCTTTTAGCTCTTGAAGCTGAAAAATATCAGGATTTAGATATTTTTATTAGTGATTTAAATAAAAAATCTAATTATGAAAAATTAACTTATTTTAGTGTCCGTTCTAAAATAGAAGATGATCCGGCCGTTGTTTTAAAAGAAGAAGCAATTTCTTTTAGTGCCTATTTTTTAAATGGGGTTAAGCAGCAAGGAGCGCTTTTAATTAAAGTGCCTTTAGAAGAAAATTACTCTGTAATATCTAATGGTCAAAAAGAAACAGAATTTAAACTTATTGTAAAAGATCTAAATCTTTTTTATTCTGCTAAAAGTGCTTCAGATATTGAAATTAATGAAGAATTATTAGCAGCGAAAGCGAAAAACTTTACTTCATTTGAAACTTTTTATGCTAGCGAAAAAGATAATGTTAAAAATTATTTAATAACAAATAATTTTAACCAAATTGAAGAGTGTTTTTTTGAAGCCGATCCTGATAATAAAAATGCTATTAATATTAGAATTAAAATTTATAATTCTTTTGAATTTGATAATTTTACTCAAGAAAAAGTTTTTGAAATTGGGAATATTTTTTGAAATGGAGAAGTGCCTAATTTAAAAGCAATTACTTTATCACTAAATTATAGTACTCTTGCCAATTATGCCGCTACTAAAAATGACCCTGAAGAATTAATTAGTGAATTTAATAAAAATTGAGCACTAATTTTAAATGAGATTGTTGAAGTTTCTGAGGAAGAAAAAAAAGCCATTAGTAAAATGAAAATCTCCTCAACAGATAATATGAGAAGCTTTTTAGTAAGTGTAAGTTTAAAATCAGGTTATTATTTTAGTGATCAATCTTTTAATAATTTAACTAAAACATTCAGTATTATTAATATTCGTTTTAATTCTGAACCTACTTTGAATCTAAATTTTCTTGATTTAGAAATTAATTTTGAAAACTTAATTTATTACATTAAAGACTTTAAAGATTTAAAAAGTTTTTTAGCAAAACATAGTGATAAGTTTTTAATTGAAAATGATAATAATAATTCGATTATTAGAATGAATCATTACTATCGAAATGCTATTAGTAAAATCAAGGTTTCTACTAATCTACAAAATGAAATAATTATTGATTTAGAAACAAAAAGTGGTTATTATTTTGATTCTTATAATAACCCTTATTATCAAATTATTATTACTATTGATGATATTAAAAATGCTTATGATGATTTAAATGATAATAATAATTCCTATCAAGTAGATTTTGATATCTATTATTCACTACTACAAAATGATGCTAAAAATTATTTAAATATGGATGAATTTTTATTATATTTAAATGAAAATCAAAATATGAATAAATATATCAAAGAAAAAAAGGGGAATATTTTTGCTATTAAGAAAATGAGTTTAGAAAAAAAATCTAATAATTCTTTTTTACTAACTATCTTCTTAAAAGATAAATACTCTTTTATTAATTTAGATAGTGAAAACAATACTTCAAAAGAATTTACAATCAGTAATATTAGTTTTAAAGATGAAACTCTAGAACTAAAAAAAATTAATTTAAAATTAGACATAGCTTCTTTTGTAAAAGAAGCTAATAAATATAAAAATTTTGATGATTTTAATAATGCTCTTACTTTAGAGAAAAAAATTAGTTTTTTAATTTTTATCGCTGGAGATAAAGAAGCAATTAATAGCATTATTTTAGAAAAAAATAAGGATGAACATAGTATTAATTTTAAAATCATTTTAAAAGAAGGATTTTATTTTGCTGATCAAAATCAAAATGATCTTTTAAAGGAAATTATCATAAATAATATTTATTATGATGGACAAGAGAATCCTAATCTTAAAGCAATTAAAATTGCCATTAAAGGTAATGATTTACTAGCTTTTGTTAAAAACTTTGCTAATTTTAAATCACTTGCTGCAGTTTTAAATAAAAAAGAAGAATTATTAAAATATTTAGATTTTATTAGTGGAGATGAGCAAGCTATTGAATCTCTTTTTATCTATAGAGGAGAATTCTGAAATGATTTTTACCTACAAATTAATCTTAAGGGTGGTTATTATTTCGAAGGAGAATCTAAAAATAAAGCTTATAAAAATATTTTAATATCTAATGTACGTTATCTTGGAGATAAAGAAAAAGAGTTGCAAGAAATAAGAACTAATTTTAATTTTGATTTCTTTTTTGAATTATTATTAAATTTTGATAAGGAAAATTTAACTAATTTTAGTAAAGAAAATTATCAATATATGTTAAACTTTACTAATAATAAGGCCATCATCCAATTAAGTCCTTTAAATGCTAAATTGATTCAATCTGCTATTATGTATCAAGACAGCACTGGATTTTATTTTGAAATAAAATTTGCAGATGGAGTTTTTTGAGATATGAATAATAAATGGAATCCTTATTATCAAAAATTCCTCTCTTTTGAAGAGATTAAGATAGAACATCAAAATTATTTATCAAGATTAGCCGCAAGACAAAGAGAAAAAGATGAAGCAATAACATTAATAATTGTTTTATCTTCAATAGGACTAGTTACCATAATTGCCACCATAGTAATAGTAAAAGTTGTGAAAAAGAAAAAGAAAAATAGAAGAATAGAGGAGCAGTAAAATGATTAAAAATAAAAAATTAAAAATTGGTTTATTATCTTTAGCAATTCCTGTTACTATTTTGCCAATTTTCTTATTGCAAAATAACTATGAAACTATTTTCATAAAAAAAGAAAGTAAAACATCAAACAATACTCAAAACAAAGATTTTTATCAAGTAAATGAAGTTAGAAATAATGGAATAAAGGTGGAAATTAAATCTAGTAGCGGAGGGAATAATTTTGATAAATTAAAATTAGTAAGAGATAAAACAGATGGTTGATCTAATTGGGGCTTTGGTGATGAAGGCAAAAATTATCCACTCACTACTAAAACATATTCACATACAATTGATTTTCTATACAATAGTGAAATAAATGATTTTGTTGTAGATAACATTGATTCTTATAAAAATATTGGTGATTTAAAAATAGATTTAAATATTGAAAAATTAAAAATTAGTAAAAGTTTTTTTGGTGGAAGAAATTATAATACTGACAAAAGGGGAGAGACTTTTGATAATTTTTCTTATATCTCTTCAAATGATTATTTAAATAATTCTTTTAGTAAATATATAGATGGATATAACGATATAGAAATCAATAAAATAGAATGAAGTGATTATTTAAAATTAACTACTAGACTTAAAATAGAAAATGATTTTAATAAAAAGAATCTAAAAATTACTCTTAAATATGAAAATCAAATAAAAGATAGTGATTCATGAGATGCAACAAATGGTGTATATTTTTGAGATTATACACAAAAAATAGTTGATGATTTAAACGGCAAAACAAGTCTTAATTTAATTATGCCCTATAGTCAACAAGATGTTCAGCAAGTTGATGATAATTTAAGAAATATTGTTGGTAAACCAATTAATTTTTTTTCTGATGATTTAAAAGTTTATTCTCCTAAAAATTTGGAAAAAATTCAGGAAATTTTCAGACAAAGAATCAATAATTTTTATAACAACTCTTCTATTAAAAATACCAAAATTGGAACAATAGATTCAGGTACTACAAAATTTACCTATCTAAGTCCTCCTTCTTCACAAGTTGATAAGATTACTGAAGCTAAACATAAAGTAACTTTTGCCTTAAAAGGAAATGATGTTTTTATAGGGAAAAAAAATGGTAATGATCAATTATTTAAAGACGGAAAAAGTCTAACTTTTGATGTCGATATTAAAATTTATCCTAATTCTAATGGAGAATATAATCCTAAAGATTTAATTACCATTACTCCTTATGAAGTATCTGAATTAAATGAATCCTTCTTTAATAAAAATGGCGAAATTGATAACATGACTTTATCACAATGTACTGCAGGTTCTAAATTTGAAAATTTTTCTATCAATTTAAATAAAAAAAATAATAATGATGATTATGTTTTGATTCCAAAAGATAAGATCCCTTTAATAATAAGATATGGATTAAAATTAAATTTTGATTTAAAAATTAAAGAAAATAATCAAATTATCGATACTAAAAATGTAGATATTTTTTATCTTTATAATGATGATGTTGCTAAAATAGAAGTTGATTTTGATATTGATAATACTAAAAAAAGAATTAATTTACTAATTAAATTGAAAAATAATCAGGTTTTAATTGAAAATAATGGAATCAATGATTGAAATTTAGAGCGAAATTTTGAATTAATAATTGATAATGTTAATTCATCTTTACCATCAGATCAAAGTACTAAGATAGCTAAATGAATAAAAGATTATGATAAAGAAAGTAGTGATGTAAATGATTTATTCATTACAGAGGAACCATTTTTTTTCGAAATGAACTTCTTATCAAATCCTAATTCTACTTCAGCTCGTTATGTCCCTTTTATTGATGGAGTAGAAATTGGCCAATCAGGTGCTAATAAATCTTTTAAGGCTGATTTGGGTCCATATATTTTAACTAAAAAAGAAGAAGAAAAATTTGCAATAACTATTGAAATTAAAGAATTTGATCCTTCTTCTGATTCTTATAGTAAAGTAGTTTATACATTAAGAATTAATGTTGAATTAAATAATCAACCACTTCAATTTGAATTAAAGGGTTGAGATTCACCAACTTTAACTGAAGAAGATAAGAAAAAATATTTTGATCCTGAAGATACAGAAAATTATCGTGGTGAATATGTAGATGAAAAAACAGGAATGTATATTCCTAAAATAGTTTGGGTAAATTCAATTCCACCTAAAACATTTATGTATGATCCTTTAGATAAAAATGGTGAAAAATTATCTGGAATTGATAGTGGTGATAATCAAATTATAAAATATGATATTGGCTATTTAGCACAAATTAATGCTCCTGGATTTAAAGATGGTGATTTTAAATCAATGCCAACTATTGGAGGATATAAAATTGAATACCCTCCCGAATATATTCCAAATGGAAAATATCCTTATACTGAGTTATATAATTTTCAAGACTCTAGTCCTTTTCCAATAATTTCTAAAGAATCATTAACTAATAATGGAATGATTTTTGCTGATAAAGATTTAAGACAAACTATTTTAAAAAAGAATAAATCAGATTCTTTTGTTTATCAATTCGCTATTATTTCGCCAGATAATATTCCTGATAATTTATTTAAATTATATGACAAATTTGTCAATGAAAAAAAAGAGAAAATTTTTGTTGATTTTTGAGATACTTATCATGGAAATAATCTATTTAATTATCTAAAAAATATTAATCTTGTTCAAAGTATAGAAGAAGCTAAAAATTTAGAATTTAGTGAAGTTAATGCATATTGAAATGCATATGTTAATTATGTTACTTCTAGTGCTCCTAGTGATCAAAAAATTGATTTAAATAGTGTTTATTTTAATAAAATTATTTTGCATTTAAATAATATTGATCAATTAGTGGCAGAAGTAAAAAGAAGAATTGATGAAGAAATTAATAGTAAAATTTCCAAACCTTCTGATGTTAGTTTAAAAATTGAAGAGGATTATTTAATTGAAATTAATAATGAGATTTTTTTAGAAAAAATTAAAAAATTATTTGATAATTATACTTTAGAAGATCCTTCTAAAGGGAATGTCTCTTTTGAAATAATAGCTACTAGTAGTTCTAAATATATTAAAAATAGAACTAAGATAAACGTTTTAAACACTGAATTTATCCCTTTTGATTTATCTAAAATAAATGGACAAGATGTTTTATTTAATAGTGAAGATTCAACTAATCGACCTATCGATAAATTTAATTGAATTAAAAATGATTTAATTGAAAATTTAATCCAAAAAGAATTGAAAGCTGAAACTGGTGATGGTAGTTTAATTCTTAATAAAGATTATGTTTTAAATTTTTATACAAATGTAACTAATCCAGATGGCTTAATTACAAAAAAAATTTTTAATAACATTGATGATGCAATAAATAATTGTCTACTTTTAAATGTTAATTATAAAGAATTTAGTAATGATCTCTATGTAGAAATTAAGGCTTCTAATTCTTCAGAATCATATAAATTAGAAAAATCATATACCAAACATTATAATAATTCTAATAAAAACAAGAACCCTATTATTGATGCTCGAAAATATGATTTAAATGTTATTAAGAAATTAGATATTTTAAAATTTAATACTGAATCTAAAAATTTTCCGACTTTTGAAAATAAAAAAGAATTTTTGATAAATTATATTAACGATTATAATAATCGCTTGATTTTAAATTTTGTTAATTATTTAAATTCATCTGAAACTAGAAAACCACTAAAAGAAAGAGATTTTAAAATAACTTCATTAGATGGGGATAAAAGTTTAGATAATATAATTGATGAATTTATAAATATTAGCAACCCTGAGGAGTTTGATATTTCCATAACAATTAAAATAGAGGCTATTAATTCCTCAAAAATTCTAGAAAATCAATATTTATTAACAATAAATAATTCATCTAAAAATAATGCTCTTCCGGATGTAGATGATAATTCCAATGAAGATAATATTCCTCCAAGTATTGATGATGAAAATTTATTTAAACCACCACAAGTTAAAAATAGCTTTTGAGCAGAAAATAATTGATGAATAATAACATTAATTTCAGTAACTTCTCTTGTTGTTATTTCACTAGTTCTATATCGAAAAATTAAAAAGAATAGAACCATTAGATAGATTATTAAAAATTAAAATATTAAATTGATTTTTCAAAAAGATACAATTATTTAAGATTATTTCTAATAAAAATATTTGAATGTTTTTCCAATAAAAGAGAATGTTTATGAAGTATTTTAGTATGCTCTTTTAGTATTTTAGAATGTTCATCTAGTTTTTCATAAATAGGTTGAAGAGCTTGAGATAATTTAGCATCTATCAAACCCCCAATTGCTTCTAAATCTGCTTTTGTTAATCGATTATTGCTAGCCATTTCTTCCTTTATTACACCACTAATTTGCAAAGTAATTTGTTTACTTTCTTCTTCAAAATTAATTATAGCATATTCTTTTCGGCAAAGCGAATGGCAGATTTTTTTATATTCTTTTTCACTTATTTTTTTTTTTTTTCTTTTTTTCTTTTTTCATTAGACCTCCTTAATAGGTAATCTAATAAAAAGAAAGATTTAAACAAAAAATGCTCAAAAGAGCACTTTTTTTATCATTTTTAATATTTATTTTAAAACTTCTTTAAAGTTCATTTAATTTTTGTTTATCTATTTCTTTAGCTACTGTTGGTGTTGCTAAAATTAAATTAAGTTTTTTAGTATGTTCATCTAGTTTTTCATAAATAGGTTGAAGTAAAAGGCTAATTGCTTCTAAATCCTCTTTTGTTAATCGGTTTTTGCTAGCCATCTCTTCCTTTATTATTCCACTAATTTGCAAAGTAATTTGTTTACTTTCTTCTTCAAAATTAATTATAGCATATTCTTTTTTACTAAGCAAGTGATGGATTTTTTTGTATTCTTTTTCGCTTATTTTTTCTTTTTTCATTTCTTAGTCCTCTAATTAATCTAATAAAAAGAAGATTTAGTAAAAAAATGCTCAAAAGAGCACTGTTTTTATCATTTTTATATTTGTAAGCTTATTTAAGTTCATTTAATTTTTGCTGATTGATTTCTTTTTGAATGGTAAGAGCGACAAGAATTAAATTAATTTTTTGATCCATAATATTTAATTTTGAATGTTAATACAAATTTAATAAATAGGTTTAAATAAACCGCCAATCACTTATAAATCTATTTTTGTTAGTTAATTTAATTGTTACAACTATTTTCATTTTAATAAATCTTCAATTTTGATTTTATTCATTTCAAATGGTAATTTATGAATTAAATATAATGGTATATAAAATATTTTGGTAATTTGATTTGGAGCTAAAATTATTTTAAATACTTCAAAAGAAAAAATAATGGCATATTTTGGATTATATTTTTTTATATATTCATCGAGACTTTTGCATTTAAAATTTTTTGTATTTTTAATTTCAACTGGTATTATATTTCCCAAAATATCTTCTATAATTAAATCTATTTCATACTTTATACCATTTTTTATAAAAGTGTAAAAAACTAAAAAATCTCGATTAATTTTATTTAAAAGTTGTTGGACTACATAATTTTCTCCAATGGCCCCTTTAGTATAACTTATAGTACTAGAATTATTTTTAGTTTTTCATAAAAGGGAATAATTTAAATTTGATAGAAATGTTATAAAACCCACATCTAAATAAAAAATTTTAAAATTAGAAATGTTTTGATTCATGGGTAATATCATAGAATTATTTCTTAAACTATTAGTTTTAATAATAATATTAGTTGCCATTAGAGAATTAAGAGCATTTTCATAATCTCTATATCGAGCATTCTTGTTAATAAGGGATAATGTGAAACTTTTATTTTCTTTCATTAAGAAAGAATGAATATTATCAAATACCATAATTGCTTTTAATTTGTCCACATTTCCATTAATATATTTAGTAATATCTGATTTATATCCAAACAAGAGATTTTGTTTAATGCGGTTAGCCTCTATTAAATTTGAATTAGTTTTTAGAAAAGTAATAACTACTTCAGGCATTCCCCCAACTACCATATATTCTTTAACTTTATTTATTAAAAAAACATGATGAATATCATTTTTAATAATTTCATTATCGTTAATTAAGTTTTTTAATTCTATAGATTTTAAAAATTCTTCAAAATCTAAGGGATTCATATGCAATATATCTACTTGTCCTACTGGAAATCCCTCTTTATTATTGTTTAATTCATTTCCTAAATAACTTCCTAATCCAATTATCCTATATTCCTTATATAATTCATTAAATAACTTAAAAGAAGTCCTCATATGTGGAAGTTCCTGAATTTCATCAAAAATTATTAGTCAATCTTTATTAATATTACATCTAAAATAAATTGATAATATTTCAATAATTTCTTTAGGATCTTTTTTATTTTCTAAAATATTTTTATATTCAAGATTGGTCATGAAATTAATATAAATAAATTTATTTTTAAAATACTGATTAGCAAATTTTTTTATTGAATAAGTTTTTCCTACTTGTCTTGCCCCTAATAAAAGTAGTGGTTTTCTATTTGAAGAATTACTTCATTTTGTTAAATCAGAATATATTTTTCTATGTAAGTCCACTTTTTTCATATTATTAATTATATATAATTTCACAAAAATATGAACTTATATTGTGTAAAATTTCACAAAAATATGAACTTATATTGTGTAAAATTTCACAAAAATATGAAATGATATAATAATGGTTTTTTCTTTAATCTTTTTTGCTAAATAAAAGTAATTAAATATTTTTACCCACAAACAAATCTCTTCCGGATGTAGATAATAATTCCAATGAAGATAATATTCCTCCAAGTATTGATGATGAAAATTTATTTAAATCACCACAAGTTAAAAATAGCTTTTGAGCAGAAAATAATTGATGAATAATAACATTAATTTCAGTAACTTCTCTTGTTATTATTTCACTAGTTCTATATCGTAAAATTAAAAAGAATAGAACTATTAGATAAACTATTAGAATGTTTTAATTGATTTTTCAAAAAGATATATTTGTAATTACTAAAATAATTATTTAAGATTATTTTGTATAAAAATATCAGAATGTTTTTCTAACAAAAGAGAATGTTTATCAAGTATTTTAGTATGTTCTTCCAATATTTTAGAATGTTTATTAAGTATTTTAGTATGTGCTTCCAATATTTTAGAATGATCATCTAGTTTTTCATAAATAGGTTGAAGTAAAAGGCTAATTGCTTCTAAATCCTCTTTTGTTAATCGGTTTTTGCTAGCCATCTCTTCCTTTATTATTCCACTAATTTGCAAAGTAATTTGCTTAGT
>JBOFDQ010000003.1:0-47212 GCA_051647165.1 Metamycoplasmataceae bacterium | reverse complement strand
AAAATTAATGAATTGCCAATATCAACAAATTATTTGAATAATGATGTACTTGTGTGATCTGTTACAGGGGGCGGAATAGCTTTAATAGCTTTAATAGCAATTATAGTTATATTTCGAATAAGAAAAAATAAAGAAGACGCAGAATTTGAACTTCTAGACCAGAACAATAATGAAAATAAAAATTAATTAATAATTTTTAAAGTATAATTTTTAATAAAATTTTAAAAATTTAGTATAGCAAAAAGAAGGAATTTATTGATGAAAAAAATAAAAAAAATTACATATAGTTTATTGCTTCTAGGCTTATCGGTGCCAATTATTTTATCTGCAAGCAATGTTGAAAATGTAAATTCTCACAATTTAGAATTAGAAAAAAACATTTTAAATAAAAAAAATGCTGTTGGTCCTTCAGATCAACAAGTAAATCAAATTAATAGCCAAATAACTAATTTAAAAAGTAATCCAGATAAAGATGCTAATAAAACTGGAACTAATTCTCAATATGTAAAAGTGATTTATGGTCCTAATAGCAATAGTAATAATTTAAGAAAAATATTGCCCTCTCAAATGACTAATGAGAATTTGCCTAAATATGTAGATCATGTTGAAAATTCAACAGGTTCATGATTGAAGGATAAAACATGATCAATATCTGAAATTGATAATAAAAGAGGAAGAATTAAAATTAATTTCACTGGAAAAATTCAATGGGATTTAATAAGAAGTTGAAACTATTGAATTGATTTCTGATTAGATGGTATGGGTTATGATTTAGACGATGATGGAACCAATGATTTTGGCAAAAAAACCGATAATGGTAAAATAAGTTTTAACGAAGAAAATAGAAATATATGAGAAAAAATTTCTGTTTTTGAACTATCTTTAGATGAAAGTGATCCATATTTTATTGGTAATTTTGTTAATGTAAGTTTTGAGAACATTCCTAAAGTAATGAAAAATATTTCTCTTAAAAATCAATTTAATTATAATTTTATTTCATATCAAGAAACAGGAAAAATTATTTTAGAAGTAAGCCCTAAATATGCTTTTGAAATAATTGATAATAAAACAATACTAGTTAAAAATAATTCTATTAACGAAAAGTGAAAAGTAGATATTACTTTAGATGGAATAGGAATTAAAAAAACAACAACAGTTGATTGAAAAATATTAAATGATACAGATGCTATTAATTATTTTTCGAAATTTACATTAGAAGAAATTAAAAAGGGTGAAAATAATGAAGGAATAAAATTTGATCCAGAAAAAATAATAAAATATGAAATAAATGACGAGCATCCCAATTCTATTTATGAAATAAAAACAGTAAATTATGATGAAGTTAATGATACATTTGATTTTGTTCTTTATGCAACAAAATCATTTGAAAATGGTAAAAGTATTATTAATAGAGAAATAGGAAGAATTAAAATGTCAGTTCTCTTAAAAGAAAGAATTGAGGATGTTGATGGAGATGGAGAATTAGATTTTTTAAAACAAACCAAAATTAACACAAAAATTGATTATAGTAAATTTAATTTTAATTTTCTAGCTAGCGCAATTACGATAGAGCAAATAAAACAATGAGTAATTATTGATCTTGAAAATCCATGAATTATTAATGGTAATCCAACTCCTGTAATAATTAAAATTATTAATGCCGATAATATCAATGGTACTTTAGATTTAGAATTTTCAATTTCGAATTCCTTCAAAATTGTTGAATCACCAAACGGAACACTAAAAACTACCGAAGGTGGAATTTTAACTAAAAAAATAACAATTTCAAATTTAGCAACATTAGATAATGTTAATTCAGAAATAAATACTCAAGATTTAAACACTAAAATATTATATGAAGAATTATTTATTGATAATAAAAAAAATACATTATCATCAAAAATTAATAAAAATAATTACAATAATTATATAAAAATAATAAAATATAATCTTCCAAAAGAAGCAGAAATTTACTTTAATTTTTCACACTCTCTAGAGGGCGGTTACCTATCTATTAACATTTCTTCTGATAAATGATTTGAAAATGGGGAAAAGAAAAATTCAATCAAAGAATTAATTTCTATTAAATTAATTGGATTTGCTAAAGTAAAAACAAATGACATAGAATCAAATATACCAAAGGGGTATTTTGTCAGTGATGAAAATAGCGTTTCTACTTCTCCAATAAAAGATGTTTCAATAATTGATGACAACGAAACTTTAAATAAAAAAAATACATTTAGTGACCAGATTAATGAGGAAAATATAATCAAATATATAAATTTTGAATGAAAAAATCTTCCTGATGAAGCAAGATTAAAATGAGATATTGAGAAAAATAATGGTTTTGTTATTGTAAATTTAACTGCAAATAAATTTTTTCAAAATGGTGTTCTAATCGATAGAGATCTTGTTATTATTAATGGATTTAAAATTGATGGATTTAAAACTGTTTCAAATAATAATATTGGTGTAGATATTGTTATCGGATCAGTTACAGGAGGAATGCTTGGTTTAATTGCTTTAATAGCAATTATAGTTATATTAAGAATAAAGAAAAATAAAAATGGTGTAATTTATTTAGATAATGATGAAAATATAAATTATCTAGAACATGATGTTATAACTTATTTAGATAATGATGAAAATATAAATTATCAAGAAAATTATTATCACGAAGAAGAAGAAGAAGAAGAAAAATAACATTTTTAAACTATAGAAATAATTATTAAGAAGATGATATTTAGCAAAAAAATATTTTAATAGAAATTTTATTTAATAAAAGATAATAAAACAAATGAAAAATAAAGCATAGTGAAAATTGTTGAATCAAAACGATCTAATATTCCTCCATGCTCAGGCATTAGATTAGAAAAATCTTTTGTTTTAAATTTTCTTTTAACAAATGAAAAAGCTAAATCTCCTATGATTGCCATAGGTGGAATAGTAAAGGCAAAAAATAAGGAAACATTAAAAGAAGTAGAAGAAGTTACTTTAAAAGCTTCAATAAAAATATTTGAATAAAATAATGAAAAAAATAATAAGAAGAAAGAAACTAAAAAACCACATAATGCACCAATAATAGTTTTATTTGGTGAAATGTTAGGGGCTAATTTTTTATCTAAATATTTTATTTTACCTAAAAACTTACCACCAAAATAAGCAAAAACATCTGCCGCAATAATCCCACTTAAAATAATAGCTAAAATAGAAAATTTAAATAAAGCTCAATAATAAATTAATTTACAAACAATAGTTATTCCAAAAACAAAGAAAAATAGAAAAATAAATTCTTTAACTGATTTAAGTCAAAATTCTTTTTTAAAATTAATTAAAACCGGAATTAAAATAGCAATACCATAAAAAAGATATCCTAATCCAGTTATACCAAATAGTCTAAATTTGAATTGAGATAAAATATATTGTAAAACTCTTTGAGAATCAACAAAAACTATTGAATCCTCTTCACTAAAAATTTCTCATCCATTTGTTATAACATCTAATATCCCATTCGATAAAGGGAAAAACATTAAAAAAGCTACTATAAAAAAAGAAAATATAACTTTTAAATATAAGTTATATTTCAATAAAGATATTAGTTCAAAAAGGGCAAAAAAAGCTACTATTGAAAAAAGGGCAATTCCTATAATTCTTCCTATCAAATCAGCAAATACTGTAATTGCTAAACCGGCAACAAAAATATTTGCCACTAACAACGCAATAATAATTTTTTTTAAAATAGGTGAAATATTAGGATTAAACAACATAAAAAACTTAATTATTAAGTAAATCTTTCTCTTTTAATTCAGATAAATTATTAATTTTTTCTGTTTCCTTATCCACTAATATTTGAATTTTATTTTGATATAACTTCAATAAATCCTCACTTAATTCTTTATCTAATTTAATGTTTTTTAAAATGCTATGACGAACATTTCTAACTTTAATTTTAGCTTCTTCTTTGATTTTGGAAATTTTTTTAGTTTCTTCAATTCTTCTTTCACGAGTTAACATAGGAAAAATAATTCTTATTTGATGTCCTTCATCTTGAATAGAAATTGAATAATTTTGTTTTTCAATGACTGAAATAATTTCGGGAGCAATTTTACGATCATAAGGTTTAATTAGTAATTGTTGATTTTCAGCATGATTTATTGAACAAAGATCTATTAGTGAAGATAAAGAACCAAAATAATTGATTTTTAAATTTTTAAATAATTCTGGATTTGCTCCAGCAACAGTAATTCTAGTTAATTGATTTTCAAATCATTGATTTATTTCATCCATTTTTTCAATAAATTCTAATTTATATAAATCTCATTCCATATTATTTACCAACCTTAGTAAATTTACCATTTCCTTCTAAAACATTTAAAATTGCATTCTCAGCTCCAATATCAAAAACTAAGATAGATAAATCATTATCTTTAGCCATAGAAGTAGCAGTTAAATCCATAACCTTTAAATTTTTAGCTAAAATTTCATCATAAGAAATTTTTTCATAAAATTTAGCATCTTTATTTAGATTAGGATCAGAATCATAAATTCCCTTTGTTTTATTTTTACCTAGCAATAAAACATCAGCTTTTATCTCAGAAGCTAATAAAGTTGCAGCAGTATCAGTTGTAAAATATGGCCTTCCTGTTCCGGCAGCAAAAATCATGATTTCACCACGATTTAAATAATTATTTACTTTTTCATTAATATAATATTCTGCAACTTTTCCATCAACATTTAAAGCCGATTGCACTCTTGTTTTTAATCCTCTTTTTTCAAAAACAGATTGAAGGGCAAGCGCATTCATCATTGTGGCTAACATACCAATATAATCAGCTCTTCCTCTTGGGATACCATTTTTTTCAGCACTAGCCCCTCTTCACAAGTTACCACCACCAATAACAATTCCAACTTCATATTTTTTATCTCTTAATTGTAAAATTTGTGTAGCAATTTTATCAATTAACTTATAATCAATTAGAAGTCCTTTTTCTTTATTAGATAATCATTCTCCAGATAATTTAAGCAAAACTCTTTTATATTGTTTCATATTTCTCCTAAATTTTAAGTTTTTAATTTATTTTAAATTATATTAAAATAATGAAAAATATATGTATTCTTTTTAAAGGAATAATTTGCAAATTTATTTATATTAAGTTTTTTTGTACTTAAATCATTAATTAATGTTCATTTATTTAAAAATTTAAAATTAGAATTAAGTTTTATTTTAAATTGTTTCTTATAAAAATATCAGAATGTTTATTAAGTATTTGTGAATGTTCTTCCAATATTCTAGAATGTTTCTCTAGTATTTGAGAATGTTCTTCAAGTATTTGAGAATGTTTCTCTAGTATTTGAGAATGTTCATTTAAAATTTTAGTATGTTCATCTAGTTTTTCATAGATGGGTTTTAAAAGAAAACCAATTGCCTCTAAATCCTCTTTTGTTAATCGGTTTTTGCTAGCCATTTCTTCCTTTATTGTTCCACTAATTCGCAAAGTAATGTGTTTACTTTGTTCATCAAAATTAATTATAGCATATTCTTTTTTGTAAAGAGAATGGTAGATTTTTTTATATTCTTTTTCGCTTATTTTTTCTTTTTTCATTATCCTCCTTAATAGGTAATCTAATAAAAAGAAGATTTAATAAAAAAATGATAAAAATTGATTATTTTTTAGCATTTTTTGTATTGAGATAATATACTCGTTTGAAATTTCATTAATAAATATGTTTAAGAATACACTAATATGATACCAAACCAAAACGTTGTTAATGAAATAGCTTTTTCTTGATTGGTTTAAGAATACACTAATATGATACCAAACCAAAACTTTTATTATAAAATATCGTCAACTGCTATTGTTTAAGAATACACTAATATGATACCAAACCAAAACAATGGCAATACGGTTATATCTGGTAATTTTGTTTAAGAATACACTAATATGATACCAAACCAAAACGATATTTTATTAGAAAAGACGAGGGAGAGTGTTTAAGAATACACTAATATGATACCAAACCAAAACCCCTATATATATAAAATCAAAAACGATAAAGTTTAAGAATACACTAATATGATACCAAACCAAAACTTTTCTATCGTTAGTTCCAACTCTTCTATAGTTTAAGAATACACTAATATGATACCAAACCAAAACTCTTCCACATTAATAATTATATATGAAATAGTTTAAGAATACACTAATATGATACCAAACCAAAACGTCAAATTCACAAAAAATTATTTTTTTTGTGCTAATTGTTTTATTAAATTTAAGATATAGATGGAATTTTTAGAAAATTTATCATTAATTATTTTATTAAAGGATTCATTATTATTTAAGGATATATTCATTTCTTTTTCTATGTAAGCAATTATTTTGTCTTTATCTTCAATTTCTAAATAATTATCTTCACTTAAAATAACAATGAGTTCAAGATCATTTTTATTTCTAATAATTTTTCTAAAATCATTTGTAATAATTAAGAAATGGAAATTATTTAAAAATGGTTCTAAATCAGAAATTCTAATTCAACTAATATCATTAATAATAAATAAATAATTTTTATCTATAAATATTTCTTTTAATAAATAAATAAAATTTTTATGATTTAAAAATCCTAAATCAATTATTGAAAAGATAATATTTATTAATTTATTTCTATCGCCATCATTAGATTCAATTATTTCAAAAAAATTATTTACCTCTTTTTCTACTTTACTAATTATTTCTTGGTTAACTAAACTATTATCACCTATTGAATTCAAAATTTTTTCTACTATTTTGGAATTTTTAGATAATGTTAAAAAAGAATTTATTTTGGTTAATTCATCTAGAATTATTATATTTTCTTCTTTTATTTCTTTATTATTAATTGTTATGATCGATTTATTAGTTAAATCTTTTACTAATTTTGAACAAAAATCTGCTTGTAAAATTTTTATTCCATAAAAATTCAAATCATAAATATTTTTGTTAGTTTTTATATTTAAACTCATTATATTTTTACATACCTTTCTGCATTGTTATAAATTTCATTTATTTTTTTATTACCAACTAATATGAACATATTTTCATATTGTGATTCTGTAATTTGAATGACTCGAACATTTCCTTCGTTTGGTAAATATTTTTTAATTTTTTTAATTTCTCCTTCAATCTTTTGAGAAGTATTAATAGATTTAATATAAACTGAAAATTGCATCATAATATATCCATTTTTCAATAAATATTTTCTAAAAGATGAATATTCTTTTTTTTCATAAATTTCTATAGAAGGAAGATCAAATAATAAAAGTAGTCTCATATTTTTAAAAGTACTTTTCATAATCATATTCTATTTGAGGAATATCACTATTATTCACAAAACAATCAACAAATAAATCAATTGCATTATTAATATATTGTTTTTTATTATTGATTATTATTTTCTTATTAAAAGCCAATAAAAGTGTATTTTTATCTTTATAAAAATCAACTATTCCTATATCCCATATTTTTCAAACTTCCACATCAATTATTACTCGAAAGGGTTCCATTAAATCAGATGATAAAGCAAAATAATTGTGAAATGATTTATGAAAAATTGATATTCTAGGATCTAGTCCTTTTTTAATAATTGCCCTTGTAAAATAGGCTCGTAAAATAGTATAACCATAATTTAATAATTTATTAAGATAATCATCATTAAATCTTTTAAAATTAATACCAAATAAAGTATGCCAATATATTTTAGAAGCATGCCCTTCACGATTAGTAATGTCATAATCTTTTAAATCTTTTTTTAAGTTAATTAATTTATTAACTATTTCATTATTTTTGCTATCTTTGAAAATTTTTTTAATTAATTCCTTTTGATTATTAATTTTTTGACCAATAATTTGTTTCCAAATATTAGATTTTCAAACATGATTTCAATTTATTTGATTTTGCAATACCTTTACTGTATTATAATTGCCAATGATTGGAATAATCAATGATTTTGGTAAATAATTATTATCACAAAGAATAGTCAACACATTTTTATTGCATAATTCATTAATTAATTGCACTGATAAATTTATTTTATAATTATTAATAAGCAAAACATCTATATCATTAATGGAAATTGTAATTTTATCTAATTCCTTATAAATAACTAAATTCTCTAGAAATAAGGATAATTTTTCCCCATTTTCTATTTCTATAATTTTTCAACCCATTTTTTTCCTTTTTTTGTTATTGAATAAAAAAAACCCCAAAAGGGGCGGTTTTGACATTTAGTCTTGTCTTGACTTAGTATTCATATTAGTGTATTCTGCAACAAAAATATGTTGCAATATAATTATACACTATTTAAAAAAATCTTCAAAAGTTTTTCTTTCATAAATATTTCCTAAAACATCAACTTTACAAATATCATATTTCTCACTAATTGTGGAAATAGAAATTTGCATTTGATTTCTACCAAAAAATAATTCATTAGTTGTAAATAAAGATTTAATTTCAATTAGATTTTGATTTGTATTTCCGCCACCAATAGCATAAAAAAGTTTTTCAGTTTCTTTATTAATTAAAATAGTTCCATTTTTAATAATAATATGTTTTTTGTTAGAAATATTGTTTTCTATTAAAAGATTTTGTAATTTTAATTCATCTATTTCTAATTTATTATCAACACTTTTTAACACTTTTATATTAATTGGAATGGTAATTAATTTATTAGAATCATTTTTGAAAATTAGAATTTCTCTCATATTAAGACTTTCCACAACTGCATTATTATTATGACTGTTTAATTTAACAATATTGCTAATATTTTTTTCTTTTGATTTATATTTTAAAGATTTAATTCTTATGTCATCAATTTGAATAAATTTAGGATTATCAATATTCATTTTTTCCTTCATATAAATAATAAAGGGATTTTGATTATCATTTTTTTTAAATTGATTAAAAATTATTACTAATTTATCAAATAGATTTCTATCTTTTTCATAACAAATTAGAGATTCTTGTTTTTTTTCAATTTTATTTTCATTATCAAAATATTCTTCTAAATTTTTTTTATTTATATTTTCACCAATTAGATTTATTTTAGAAATTAATGTACCTTTAGTTTTATTTTTATCCTCTCACTTCATTGAATATATAGTTTCATTAAACAATTGCATATTGCTCTTAGTCAACATCATACGAGAAAAAAATACTTTATTAGTAATAATATTGTGTTCAATTTGCTGTCTTATTTCATCAACTTCTTTATTTTTAGTTAAATTATCCTTTGATAAATCAATTACTTCCCCGGTTTCTTTATCTATAATTAAAAACTCATTTTCATTTTTGGAAACATCCTCATAATTTGAAATTCCTTTACTTTGATATTTAACTAATTTTTGAATTTTATTTTGAGAACCTAAATATGCAATTATAGCAGCATCAACCGCATGATGAGTATAATCATTTCGATCTTTTGAAAGAAAAAATTGGTTATATCTAGAATAATTAGTCATAGCACCATTAATAACTTTTAATTTGGCACTAGGATATAAATCTTTATTTGATTTAAAAAATGAATCAAATAAATTTAAAACTGCTTTTGAAGCATATCTAGTGTCCACTAAATTTCTTTCAATAAATTGTTTCATTTCAGTTAAAGGATTATTTTTAAATAAAAGAAAGTCTCTTTTGGATTTGTTAATAATTTTTCTTTCAAATAAATCTTTTACCAAAATTTCAAAATTAGCAAATAAGCCCTTTCTAGATAAATATTGATATGGAGTTTTATTTCCTTTTTCATGATTTAAATGAGATTTTGTAACCACTTTATTATACATTGCATCAATTCCACAAATACTAAAAGGTATAATATGGTCTACTTCATAATTTCCTTCTTTTAAAAGATCTTTAATGTCAATAAATTTTTGGTCATAAAGATCTTTCTTATCTTGTTCTAGTCATAATTTTACTTTCAATCTATTTTTAGAATTTAATTTATCAAAATCAATATTTTCACTCTTAATAACATTTTTAGAAAATAATTCATTTTTCTTTTGTATATTTGAAATAGATTTTCTTTCTTCGGCTGAATTTTTATCTCTTGCTAGTTCAAAAGTAATATTATTTATTTCATAGTTATTAGAATAAAATTTAATAATTTTATTCATAATTGCAACATTTTGATTAAAAGCTCTTCGTGTAGTTGGTGAAATAATTTCTTTATCAAAAAGACCTGTAGGAATATATTTTTTATTTTTAAAGTTTTCATTTATTTTACTTGGAAATCTATTTTGAAAAAATATCATTTGATTTTCGCTTGTTTCCAATCCATGTTTTATATAATCAATCATGGCTATATTTGATAATGAATGTGTTTTAGAAAAACTAGATAAATCTTTTAATAATTTAATATTTTCATCATTGAAATTATTAATAATATTATTATCCGCTATATATTTTTCTAAAATAGATTTCATTTTATCTGCATCTTGCTCTTTTTTTAATTTATCAAATATTTCATTAGCTTTTTGAATAGTATCTATTTCAAATAAATCAATATCTTTTTTAAAAATACCGATTTTTTTCATTCATTTAATAATTGCTGAATAATTTTTTAATTTTGTAAAATTTTCTTTACTTTCTTTATTAATAGGAAATCCAGAGATTTCATATATTGAAAATCCCTCTCTATTTATGAATTTAGAAATTAATTTTAAATTTAAATCCTTTTTATTACTTTTATCAGTATTTATTGATTTATTTATTTCAGCAAAAATTAACTTCTTTTCGGTTGCTGTCATTTTTTGTTTAGAATCACTAAAAAAATATAAATTATTAATTTCATTTAATAGATTAAAAATTTCAGCTATTGGAGAATGAGCACTACCACGTAATTCATTTTCATAATATGTACATTTCCCTATAGAAGTATCTCATAAATTATCTCCTCTTTTTTCTATATTTCCATCTTCATTTTTTACATAAAGTCCATATGGAGTTGGTGATTTAGAACTTCCAGGGCCTTCTGCAAAATTTCTGATTCTTTCAAAAAGAGAAAGATAAGAATCTAAAATTGATTTTTCTATTTTTTGAATTTCAAAAATTTTTTCAATTTCTCTTTTATAATCTCGAACTGAAATATTTTTAGATATTTCTGCTCCTTTATAATAACCATTGTTTTTAAAAAAATCATTAATTAAAATTGAAGGAAATTCGTTTTTTATTTTGTCATTATCATCTTTTTTATCTTTTAATTCTTCTTGTGTTAAATAAAAAAAACCACGATGTTGAATATAATGAAATAAAATAATAATGAGTTCTTCTTTAGAAATTTTACCAGACAATGCTTTCACTTTTAATTGAACTGGATTTTCAACGTTATATTTTGTAATATCATATGCGTTCAAGATATTTTTAGTTTCTTGAATAGAACTAGAAAATTTATTATCAACAAATCATTTAATCAGATCATTTTTTCTAATTTTTAATCTATTTAATCTTCTTCTAGTTGAACGAGTTTCTCTTCTTTTACCACTCTTTAAAGAGCCGTCTTTATTACTAGCAACATCTTCAAAAAGTCTAACTCCCATTTTTATTATTTTATTTGTTTGATCTTCAATTAAACAATATCCTACAGATGTTGTTCCAATATCAAAACCAATATTTAGTTTCTTTTTCATATTTTTAATTCTCCATTTTAGTTTTTTTAAATAAATGTAATTAAAATTTTATCATTAAACTTTATATTATTTGGTAATAAATTTTTCTCAATATAAAATTCTCTGCATTATTTTAGCTTGGTATTTTAAAATTCTTTTTGTAGGTTCAACATTTTGTGTTCAAAAATATGTATAAAAATGAGTGGCAAAAATTATCTTTATCAATAAATCTAAATTACATTTTTCTTGAAAAATTTTATTAGAAATAACTTCTTCATAATTTAATTCTAAATCTTTAATTAAATTAGCAACATCTCAATAAGGGTGATTAAAAGAAGCTCATTCAAAATCAATAACAGTAGCAATTCCATTATTAAAAATAATATTTCCGGAAGAGAGATCATTATGAGATAAAACTAATTGTTCTTCATTTATATTACTTACAATATCTTGATAGAGTTTAAAAGCATTTTTTAAACTCTCATCTACTTTAGAAATATTAGGAATATAAGATATTTTTTTAACTTCTATTCCTAATGTGGTAATAGATTGTAAAATATTGATTTGCTGAAAAATAAAATATCAAAATTCTTCTGATAAATTATTTTTATTTAAAGATTTTCCAACTATTCAATTTTTAATGAAATTACCGCTATTATCATAATAAATAATGTCCTTTTCATTGAAAGTAAATTCAATTTTTTTTTCTAAGGGGCGATTAATAAAAGGATGATTATTAGCAATTCGAACTTTGTATTCTTTTTTATTTTTTAAAATTAAATGATAAATATGATTAGTAAAGCCTGTTTCTATTTTTTCTAAAGAAATTATATCTTCTAATTTTAAATTAATACTTTGCAAAAGAAACTTGTAAATATCTTGCATAATTCTCCTTTTATCTAACTAATTAAATGATAAAACATTTTAAAAATATAAAAAATTAATTAAAAAAATAGTTAGCATATAAAATATAAGTTAATAATAATTATTAACTTAAGGAAAATGATGAAAAAAGAAGATGTTTTAAAAGAATTAGAATGAAGAGGAATTTTAAATAATATAACTGATAAAAATAAATTAATTAAAAATGCAAATTCTAATCTTGATTATGGAATTTACATCGGCTTTGATCCATCTTTTAAATCACTACACTTGGGAAATTATGTTCAAATTAGAATTTTAAAAATATTTAAAAAATATGGTTGGAAAACTGTTGCGCTAATTGGAGGAGCAACTGGAATGATTGGTGATCCTTCTGGGAAAAAAAGTGAAAGAAAATTATTGGATGCAAAAGAAGTGCATAACAATATTAAAGGTATTGAAACTCAATTAATAAAATATGTCGACGATCCAACAATGGTTTTTAATAACGAACTTATTTGATCTAATATGAATGTAATTGAGTATTTAAGAGAAATTGGAAAAATGTTTATGATTAATCGTATGTTAGAAAAGGATATTGTTAAATCTCGTTTAGATAGTGGGATTTCCTATTCAGAATTTTCATATTCTCTATTACAATCATATGATTGATTATATTTATTAAAAAAACATAATGTTGCTCTTCAATGTGGTGGTAGTGATCAGTGAGGTAATATTACGGCCGGAATTGATATGATAAGAAAAAGTATTGGGGAAAATCACCAAGCTTGCGGTTTAACTATTAATTTACTACTAAAAAGCGATGGAACTAAATTTGGAAAATCAGAATCAGGAGCTATTTATTTAGATCCTGCCATTACTTCTCCTTATGCAATGTATCATTTTTTAATTAATCAAAACGATAATGACTTAGAACAATTATTTAAATTTTTTACTGATTATAGTCAAAAAGAAATTCAGCAAATAATAGAAGAACATAAAAATGATCCTAAAAAAAGATATGGACAAAAAGAATTAACTAAATCTATTATGATTGATATTCATGGAGAAAAAGAATATTTAAAATGTCAAGAAATGGCTTTATTATTTTTTGAAGAAAAATATTTAAATATTCCAGAAAATATTTTAACTAGTGTTTTTGATGAAAAAAATAGAATAAAAATTACATGAGCATTAAATGAAAATCTTATTGATATTTTAGAAAGAACTAAACTTTTTAAATCAAAAGGAGAAATTAGAGATTTAATTAAATCAAAAGGATTATCAATAAATGGTAATTTAATTAATAATGAAAAAGAATTATTGAAACAAGATAATATTATTCATAATAAATTTTTGGTATTAAAAAAAGGGAAAAAAAATTTTTTTCTACTAGAAAAATAAATCTATTTCTTTTTAGGAGAAGGAATAATATGAATGTGTGTATGAAAAATTTCTTGTTTTGAAGATGCTTCATTATTAACAATTAAACGAAATCCATCTACATTTAATTTTTTTATTTCTTTAAGTGCTAATTTTTTGGCCATTAAAAACAAATATTGCAAATCCTTATTTTTAATGAATTTTAAATTTCTTGAATAGTTTTTCGGAACAACTAAAAAATGTCCTATTTCTTTTGGATTAATATCATAAAAAGCAATGATTCTTTTATTTTCAAATAAAATTTTAGCTGGCAATTCTTTGTTGATAATTTTTATAAAAAGATTATTGTCTTTTTTTGTCTTCATAGAAATAATTATAATTTAAAATTGTCTCATTTTTATTTAAATGATTTAAAACATCTTCAACACTAATATTTAAATTTCCGCCATTAATATTATCAATACTAATAAAAGCTGTTGATAATTTTTTGTTATTTCTTTCTGAAGTACTTAATTTACTAATTTTTAATTCATTTAGAACAGAAACTAGTGTTTCATCCAAAGCGGAAAAGGCATAATCATTTCACACAAATGCTTCCCTAACTATTTCAAACAGTGAACTATCTTGTAAGTAAAATAAATAAGATAATTTCTTAATACCTTCTTCAGTTGCTCAAGAAATACCTTTTAAATTAAATTCTCCTAAAATATACTTTTTATTCTCAATACTAATAATTGGTGCCAAATTAGAAATTGGGTCTATATTTCATTCAAAATTAGGAACTAGTCTTATATAATAATCTAAACCAACTTTGGTTTTGTCAGGAAATACTTTCAAGCCACTAATAAAATATTTAGAACTTGGAAGTTCGTTATTAATATTAATTATTTTTGCTAAATCAGCAATTACATCTGCCTTGTTAGGATCTTCACTAATTATTCAAGTAATATTTGCGTCAAAATTATAAGTATGCTCTTTACCAGTTTTATCTTGAAATTTAATATTAGCAATTACTGTTATTTTTTCTCTTTCATCATTATTTAAAATTGGATAAACCTTCTCGATATTTAATTTTCCGGTGCTATTTATACTAGACTCAATTAATAAATCTTCTTGTGTTATTTTAGTAGAAACTTTACCTGTTGCTGTATTTTTCAATGTAATTTTAGGAAGAGTGAATTGAGGAAAATTATTTTTGATTTCATACATTGCTTGTAATTGATCAAAAGAATATAAATTATTAGTATTTTCTACATGCCCTGTATTAAATTGATTAACAAAACCAGATTTTTCTTTATTATTATAAATTAATTGTTCTCTTTTAAAAAGCAAATCACCACTAGATACTTCAAAACTAGAATTAAAATCAGATGTCACAAATCCTTTAGCTGTATCAATTAGACTATTGAAAATAGTATCATTAGTCATTATTTTTAAATTTTGATTCATTGGGGCACCGACACTTGTTCTTAAGTTTTGAACAAAAAAATCAAAATCTTCTTTAGTATAAAGACCATTAGATAATTTAGAAGTAATATTTTCAATGCCATCCTGATCTTGAGTTGTTAAACTTCATTTAATAACTGGAGTTTTTTCTACTAAATATTTAACAAAAAAATAATTATTATCTAATTTAAAATTAGATAATTCTCAAGCTTGAATAGTTGTAGGATTTAAATTAGTTGCATTTTTTAATTCATTATAATTAGTTCCACCTTTAACAAAAGCTTCTGAAGCTTGTGTAAAATATAAATAAGTTAAAGACATTTCTAAAATTTTAGTTTTAATTTCAGTTTTATCTACTCAATATAATTTCTTAAAATCTTCTTCAAATTTTTTATTTCAAGCTTGTTTTTCAGGAGTATCAGCATTAACAAGATATGAATAACCTCTTGAATTTTGTCCTAATTGAAAATACTCACCAATGGTTTCAGTACTCAAAATAAGATTTTGTTCTTGTTCATCATATTTATACATATAATAATCAGATCAACCTGGATTTTCAGATGCTGAAGAATCAGTATTAAATTTTTGAACAAAAAAATCTGGATTTTTATTTGATTCAAATCCGGAAAAAACTTGATAAGCTCCAAACAAGCTTTGATATAAATTATCATAAACTTGAGAATTGGAAATAGGTGTATTATCATCTTGTTTAGCTTCAAAATCTATATTAGTATCTTTAGTAGTTAAATCTCCTAAAAATTTCATTATTGCATTAATTTTATTAGAAGTAACGCTAGTATTTAAAACCTCTTTGATATAAAAATTAGCAAATGTTTGTTCAACTCATATTTTTTTATAGTATTTTTTAGCTCCTTCAGATTTCAACATATTATTTTGTTCAGATAAAGAAGTATCAGCATATGGAATTTGAGAACATGAAATAACTAATGCTGTTGTTGCTATAACAGGAGATACAGCTAAAGTTGATAATAATAATTTTCTTTTCAATGACATTATTTACCTCCATTTAATTTTTCATCAATATTCAAAATAAAGTTGATTTTATTTTGAAGCTCAGAAGCTAAATTATCTCAAGATCCATAAATAGATTCATAATTTTGGCCATTATTAAAAATATAATTAAAATCTTTATCTAAATAAAAATCATAAGAATCATTTAAGTTAATATTGTCTTGAACTAATTTATAAATATCTACCAAGGCATCAGAATTCTCTTTAGAAATAGCTGTGCTTGTCATTGTTTTCATTTTAGTTTTAACAATCAAGTTTAAATCATCGAATGTTTCATCATCTTTTATTTTTCATGTTAATATTTGTTTTCAATTTTGAGAATATTCATCATTAGTATCATCAAAATTAAACATAGAATAATTAATTAAATTAATTAAATTATCATTATTAATTGAAGAATATAAATTTGAAACATCAAAAAAATCAGTCTTAAATCATTCATATGATCCGGCAGGTAAACTAGATTTACCTTTAAAATAAGATGAAGAAATACTAGTTTTTAACATATTGTTCATATTTTTTTCATTAGCTTTGTTGATATTATATATTTTAGTACCATTATTATCAATATACATAAAAGTTTGTGGAGATAATTCATAAACAGTTCATTTTCTTTGGTGAGTAGATTTGTCTGTAGTAAATTTAGATGATTCATTAGTATCTTTAAAAATCTTAGGAATTACTCCTTTTCTACTATTGAAAAAAATATTAAAATTATCATTTAAAAAAGTAATACTTGAAAGTAAATCATTAAATTCTTTATAATTTCCTTTAGCATTAAAATCACTATTTGAATCAGTATTTGCTTGAAGAGACTTATCTCAATCAATTTCTAAATCATTATTTTTAAATGTTATGTTAGTACTTAAAAGTTCTTTAATATCTCTTACTCCTTGTGGAACACTTTCATCATTTAAATCAACATCTAAAATACTAGCTAAAATTTGATTGAAAGGATTTAATTTTTTTGCTTGGAACAGAAGAGCAGGATTTTTAGTTGTTGTAAAATTTTCTCCCTTAAAATTTGATGAAGCATATTCTCCAGACGAAAGAGCTACCAAATTAAAAAATCTATCGCTATTTTCGCTTGATTTTAACAACTCAGAAATTTTTTTAACTCCAGAAGAACCTAATGAAGAAGCTGTAGTTGTAGATTCTCCTTCTTTAGTAGATGATTTGTTATCTAAAGAATTTTGGGATTTTGTACTACCATCTCCCTCTCCGCCATCGGGCGGTGTTGAGGAAGTATTTAAAATTTCAATCATTGCAATCTCACTATTAACTTTGGAAATAATATCTTTTTTAAATTCAACTGAAGTAGTATCTTGTAAAAAATTTCCGGCACCTTTAAAATTAACTATATCAATAATCGGCATACCATATTTAACACTGCCAGTGGCATCTCTATATTCATAAATAGTTAATAATTTAACAAGTAATTCTTGGGTAAAATTTCAAACGTTGTCTTTAAGAGAAAATGGCAAATCAATTTTAGAAATGTTTGCTGATTTATATGTTTGAGTATATATGTCTTTAAAATTTTTAATTGGATTACGGTTTTCTAAAATATAAGACTTAGTTTGGTAAACTGCAATATTATCTTTATTAGAAATTCCTGCTTCAAAAAATATGTTATCATTATTTTCGCCTAAGAATTTTTCTCAAGAATAATTACTATGATTAGTATTAATAGTCCCTTTACCTGCTTCAATTACTTCTTCGATGGCTCAAGTTTTTTTATTAGTATCTAATTTAATTGAAGGTGTTATTAAATCATAATTTAACATGGTGTTGTTAGTCAAACTTAAATCCGCCTTAGTTCATGCAGTTGTATTTATTTCAGCACTATTGTATGTAGCAAATGCTATTTCTTTAATTTTTGATGATGTTAAATAATTTATAACTTTTGATTCAACAAAAGCTACATTTTCTTGGGCATTTGCTTGTGCTTCACCTAATGGTTTTCCGTACTTTTCATTAGTAAGTAATTCATTTAATCATTTTTTTTCTCAATCTCCTGGATTAGAATTAATAAATTTTTGACGATCATCATTTAATTCTTTAATTGCACTATTTTTAACCTCAGATAATGGTTTTGAAACATCAAAACCAAATTCATTATTACCAATTGTTTTATTAGGCTCATTTTTAAATTTAGTATTTTCTAAGAAAACTTTAAATTGTTGAAAAGCGGCCCTTTCTTTTACGTATCAATACTGAGTAGAAAAATCTTGAAATTCTTTTATTATAGCTTCAGATCTTTGCACTTGGAGTGGATTTAAAATATTTTCTATATCTCCAAAATTTAAATCTCCACCAGGAATTATTGGAGAAATAATAGGAGCATCATCTGGTCTTCCTTTTTGAGAATCAGAAACTTGAGCTGCCATAGCTCAAGGAATCGCAATACCAGTAGCTAAAACAAGGGTTAAACCAATACCAAAAAATCATTTTACTCTTTTATCTTTAGGATTTACAACAACATTACCGTGTTCAATGCTTTTTGTTGTATTCAAAGAAGTAAAAACTTGTTTAATAGTCTTTTTTGGTTTTTTATCTTCTTTTTGCTTTGACATTTTAAACATCTCCTTTAATTGCTATATATAAATAATAAAATTTTACAATAAAATAAAGAATAATAGTTAATTTTAAAATTATTAAAGTTTATTATATTAAAATTTAGGATATGAAAAATGAAACTAAAATTTTAGAATATGAAAAAATTTTGAAAAACTTTTCAGATATTTGTAAAAATGCAAATCTTTGATATTCACTAGGTAATTTAACATTACTTTCAGCCATTAATAAATCACAAAACTTTATTCAAAATGAATATATAGAAATATTTGTAACTATTGATACTTTAAATTATCTTAAAAAAATGCATCCTAAAAATATTTTAGATTCTTCTACAAGAAATAATTTTTATACAATTAATCCTTTTTTTATAATGAAAGGAATTGGTGTAGATATCAAATTAATTATCATTGTAGAAACAACAGATATTAAGTTGTATAAAAAAATTAAAAATAAACAAATAATAAGTTACTATTACAATCATTTTTTAAATAATAAAAAGCACTTTAATTTGAAAACATTCTTTATATATAATTTTTTATTTAAAATGTTATTTTTTTTCCCATTTAAGCCTCTTTCCTATATGGAATTATTTGATTCTTTAAATGATGAAAAATATCGTGGTTTTTATTTAATAAATAATTTGAGTGAAAAATTTAGCAAAAATTGAATTCCGAATACTACTTTTAAAACTAAAAATATCTTTTTTTTAAATATAGAAGTTCCAGTATTTTTAGAATATCAAATTTTTTTAATTCAAAGATATGGAAAAAACTATGAAAATGCTCCAAAATTAGAAAAAGATATAATTAATTATCCATTATTTAAATAATCTGTCTATCTTCAATTATTTTAGAATTACTTAATGTTATAACTCTTGTTGCATAATTAACAACACTTGGATCATGAGAAACCATGATAATAGTTTTATTATTTTCAATATTAATTTTTCTCAAAACATCTAGTACTATTTTTGATGTTTTAGTATCAAGAGCACCAGTTGGTTCATCAGCAAAAATTATATCTGAATTTTTAGCTAAGGCCCTTAAAATAGAAATTCTTTGTTGTTGTCCGCCTGACATTTCGGATGGATATTTTTTAATAACATCTTCTAAATCAAACTCTTTAAATAGTGGTTTAATATCTATTTTTTTATCTTTGTCTTTTTGTAAATATAATCCAGTTTCCACATTATCTATTCCTGTTAAATTATTCAGCAAATTATATGATTGAAAAATAAAAGATACATTATCACGTCTAAATTTTAATAATTGATTATTACTTAAATATGGAAGATTCTTGTTGGCAACAATTATTTGACCCTCAGAAGCCCTATCTAATCCTGAAATTAAATTTAATAATGTTGATTTTCCAGAACCTGATTTTCCAAATAAAATTACGAATTCTCCTTTTTTAATTTTCAGATTAATTTTAGAAAGCACTTTGGTAGTTTTATTTTTGGCAACATAATATTTAGAAACATCTTCTAATTGAATAATGTAATTATCATCATTAATTCTTTTTTCATTCCCATCTTTTTTTCTTTTGTATTTATTATCTTTATTAATTTTTTTAGCCTCATTTTTATTTAAAGTTACTAACTGAGTTTGAATTTGTTCTTCTTGCTCTAAATTATTTATATCTTCTTGATTTTCTAAATATTCTTTAAAATCTATGGATTTAGTTTTAACTTTTTCATCATGAAAAAGTTCTAAATAATTTAAGTCCTTATCTTTATTTTTTGATTTTGCCATTTTAATCTCCCTTCAATAGTATAATTGGTTTTACTTTATTAATATTTAGTCAAGCAATTAATAAAGATATTGAAAAAATAACTAATATAAATAATGAACTACTAATAATATGTAAGGCAGAAATACTAATTGGAAGTACCATAAGTGTTGTATTTAAAATAGCCGTTACAAATAATGAAGTAAATCCTAGTGTTAATGGAATAGATAATAAAATAGCTAAGAACAATATTGGGAAATATATTGATAAAAACATTCTCATTTTTTCCTTAGAAGAATATCCTAAAATTCCAAAAATAGCTATATTTTTCTCATTCTCATTAATTATTAATGTAGATATCAAAATAAGAATGGTTATAGAAATTAAGAATGATACTACAAGTAAAATAATAGATAAACTATTGATAGTTGAGGAAGTTTGATTTACAAAGCCAGATTCAATATCTTTAGAAGTAACATCTGAAAATATTGGTATCAAAATATCCTTACCATAAATACTAATAAAAGTATCTAAAGCACTTTTAATTGAGGCATTTGATAAATTATTTTCCTCACTTTGATCAATTATACCATCATTATTTTTATCAATATCTACACTAATTAATTTTTCAATAGCATCTAAAATAGCTTTTTCAGATGAATAAAGATTTGAATTAAAAAGACGCAAATTATTAGCTACAACAGAAATATTTTTTTCTTTATTATTATCTAATGTATAAAACAATTGTCAAAAAATAGAACGATTACGATTTAATAAAGTACTATCTGCTGTTTGAATATTATAATTAGTATCAATTAGTTGGTCTGCTGCTCAATATCCTGAAGAAGAATAAAGAGATAGTGATGTAGATAATTGTGAAGGATTTTCATCTACTGATAAAATTCCATTAAAATTATTAGAATTATTAATATTATCCAATCCTAAAATATCATTTGCAACTTTTTGAGATGTAATTCATTCCTCATTAATAAAAGTATCATTTATGCCAATTATTTCAAACGATATTTTTCTAGGAGAAGAAGTTTGATTATTAATTTTTTCGTCTAATTTGCTTAAATTACGATTAAAATCATTATTTACAATAACACTATATTTAGAACCGACACCTAACCCATATAATTTAGCAACCACATTGTTAATTATTAAAGGATACTTACCAGTTTCTTCATAAAAGATGTTAGCTTCATTAATTAAATTTTTGCCTGACGAATCTAAAATTTGTATATATTTTGAATTATCTTTATAACCATAAATTTTAAATTTTTGTTTTTCAGAAGTGCTTTCTACAGCCTCTATTCATGAGTATGTTTCATCTGTTTCATTATTAAATTTAATACCACCAAAAATTAAAAAATAATCTTGCATTGTTTTATTAATATCTTGCAATTTATTATATCCAGTAACTAAAAATGTACGATAATCATTTCTCAAATTTTTAAATTGATCATTATTTGTATCATCACCAATAACTATTTCTTTATTAATATATTTTTGATGATCATTAGTCAATATTCTTTTAATAAAACGAGAATTTTTAGGATTTTCATCATCAATTAAATATTTAAAATAATCTACTTTTTCTCCTGTTGAAGGACTTATAGCAATTTCTTGATTATCAATATTTTGAATAATAATATCTTGTGTTTTTTCTAATTCAAAACCAATATTTTGTGAAATTTTTACTAATTGAGATTTTTGTGACTCGGGAAGTGAATTAAATAAAGTATTTCAAACATTAATATTAACAGCACCTGCCTTAACACTTAAATCTAGCGAGGATTTAGAGATAATATGAGACATATCGTTAATTGGGTTTCCGTTTAATGGATTTCCATTTTCATCATTTACATTAATAACTGATGAATGTCCAGGTTTAAAGTAATCATTTAAATATGTATTACCTTCATTAGGATTTCCTGTAGGAACAAATAACATATCCTCAAAAGTTCCTTCATTTATTTTATTATAATATCCTCCTTCTTTTGTTGGAGTTACTAAATCTATTTTGTAATTGTATTTTTTGTTTTTATATGTTAAAGAAGTAACTTTATTAAAAATTCCATTAGAAGAAAAGGCAAAAATTGTTATAGAAGAAGTAATTAATAAAGCAAAAAATAAAGAAATTAATTTCCAAACAGAATTAAGAGCTAAGGAAATAGCGAATTTATTTTTAATACTTGTTTTTGAAACTAAACCATTTATTTTTGTTGCAATTTTAGAATTATTTAATTGGTGTTCACCATTAATTAAAGACATTGACTTAATTCTTAAAAAAGATAATGATGTTAAAATTGTTAAAAGCGAGATACCAACAAACGGCATAATAATAGTTGTAAATAATGATCAAATATTAAATGGTATTGGTGATATTGGTAGTGTTCAATATGTAGAAAAAATGTTCATTAATGGTATTTGTAAAAAGTGTCCCAATATATAGCCGAGTGCCCCACCAATTAAAGCTACTATAAATCCTAAAACACAAATAGATAAAGAAATTTGCAATTTTGAATATCCTTGAGCCTTTAAAATTCCAAGAATTTTTGAACGAGAAGAAATATATCTTCTTATAATAAAAATAACAATAATACCAATTAAAATAATAAGGAAAAATGATATATATAAATTAATTGTATTAATTTGGTTAATGATTTCTTCAACTGTAGTTAATCTAATTGCTCTTTCTGGATATAGCGAATTAAATTCATTATATAGATATGCATATTTTGTCATAGAATCATTTATCTCAGTAAAGTGAGTGCCATTTAAAATATTAAAAATACTTAAATTTATTTCGTTTTGCAATTCTTTTAAAGTTCCTTTATAATTTCCTTTTCTTACTAAAAGATATTTATCAACAAAAGAATTAGAATTTGATTGTCTAGCACGATCAAATCCATATTGATTAACGTATACTAATGCTTGGGAATTAGTATTAACTTGAATATTATTAGAATCAATAACAGGATATAAATAATCGGCTGTAGAGTCTGCTCCAATTATCAAATAATCTATTCCATTAACATTAATTTTAAATTTAGATTCTATTTGCCTTAAAAATATTTCCATTTCAGAAGATGTTTTTGGAATATCTTCTTCATTTTTAAATTTGTAAATTTCTTTATTGTTTTTCGATAAAAATGCATGATTTATTTTGGCAAAATATGAACTAACATTGTAGGCTACAACTTCATTTTGTTCTAATCTAATTTCAACAAATGATTTAATGGCTCCACTAATTAATTGATTAATGTTAACACCAAAAATTAATAAATCTTTTCTTTTATCAGGATCATTAGGGTCAATTTCTGACAATTTCAAATATAAATCTCTTAATGTTTCTAAATCCATCACTAAAGGAATACTTGTTTCAGGATTATATGGATTTTCTAAAAATGTGTTTTCAGGAATAAAATTAGATAAGATATCTTGAAATCCAGAAAATCCAATTGTTAAAATATTTTCACTAGAAGAATCAAGTTTATATAATTTTTCCTTAATAATATATTGAAGATTACCAATAGATGAACTATCTTCTGCATTTTGATTAACTGTATATCAAAGCAAAACTCCTGGATTCATTACTCCACTAAAACTTGACATAATTACGGAAGAAAGCCCTAAATTTTCTATAACATTAAAAATGGGTCCATTTAGAGTGTTATCTAGTTTTAGTGCTAAAGAAATTTTTAATAATTGCTCCTCATAATTTTTTGATGATAAAAAGGTGTTTACAAAATTATTTTTTATTAGTACTTCAATACTGTTTGGATCAGAAATTAAAAAAGTTAATGAAGAAACTAAAGAAAAAGTTTTGGAATTAACTAATACTTTCCCATCTTTAATAGTAAAAAAATGAGAGATAATTTCTATTGGTATTCATGTTTTTTCATTATTATTTATTTGTCTTTCTGTTTCTGCTGCTAAATTCAATGCAACTTCTTTAGCGTTAGTAAATCCATCATATAAATCCGGAGAAAAAGTAGGAATTACATTGAATTTATATGATTTTTTCTTCAAAATATCATTTATATTTTTATTATTTTTAATTTCAGATAATAGAGAATTAATTTCACTAATAGGGTCTTTTTGATTCTCTAATAATTTTTTAGAAAAATTTAATCAAAAATTAAAAAAAGATAAGATGTCGGCCAACATATCATATTCTTGAATTTTTTTATTTTCATTATAAAATTGTTTATAAATTGTGCTTTTTAAAATAGATTCTACAAACCCTCCAGAAGCTGTGTCTGGATGAATTAAATAAATAAATTCATCAGCTATGCTAACTTGATTGTTAGAAATGAATGAACCTAATTTACCGGCATTAATATCAAAGTTTTGAAATTTTCCTTCATTAAAAATATCTTTAATATAATCAATTCTATTGATTAATTCATTAGTAGTTAAACTATTTAATGTGGTTTCTTTTTCTAATAATAAATATTTATTTAATAATTCTTGTTCATCTTTTGAAAGATTAGAAAAAGAGATGCCGCCGCTAATTTTATTTTTAATTTTTTCTAATTCTTTGCTAGATGAATTAATTTCAGGAGACTTAGAAACTAACATATCTGTAAGATCATATAAATCTAATTTATTTGGATCGGGAACAGGTTGATAAACACCTAAAGTTCCTTGTGTTTTTGAAGATAAATTAGCTAATTTAATAAGAGCATCAGCAAATAATTCATCATTAATTCCAATTGGTGAGAGTGAAATTAAAAATGAAGAAATTAATTCATTAATGGTTAATGTATTAACACTAATGATTTTTAATTGATTATCTTCATCATAAATTTGGAAAGTTTGTTTTCTTATATTATCATTTATTGTTTTTCTAAAATCATTTAGTGAAAAACAATCAATTAACATTGCAAGGCCATCATTAACATTAGAATAATTATTATCAGGATTATTTAAGTCTTCATTGCCATTTAATTGTTTAATAATATTTCCATATATTTTTTTATCTTCTTCTGAAAGGGAATTAAAAATTTCATCAAAAATAGTATTGAATTTAATATTGCTTACCATTTTTTTTAATGAAGATTTAAATAAATTTTCATTAGTATTTTCAAGTATTATTGGTAAAATATCCCCAATACCTATATTTGAATTGGCAACAGATCCATTATTAAAGTAATTTTCAAAAATTTTGATAACAGATTTATCTCAATTAATTGATTTAATTAAATCATTAATTGCACTAAAAAACAATTTAGAATCTTTAAAAAATGTATTAAAAATTTGATTCAAATCAATATTAATTCCTAAAGCTGTTTTTAATAAAAAAGAAAGGGTATTTAATTCTGAAGTAATATTGGTATTTGCATCATTAGAATCTAAATTTAATCCTTTATCTATAATGTTGGTAAATAAATTTCCAATAAAATCATTGCCATCATAAAGTGCGGCATGATATAAGGCCCCCATTACACACTGAATAATAACGTTAGTTGACAGTTTAGCTGGTGGATTTAAAGCAGTTCCAAAACCATAATTAGTAAAACTAGTATTAACAGCATCCAATAAAATTTTGATATCTTTTTCACTAATAACATTTTTTAAAACAGGAGTTAAATATTGAATTAAATTTTCACTAAAATATTCAAAACCATTGCCATTATTATAGTCATTTATTAATTGTGAAGAAGGGAGAATTAATTTGAATGGTACATAATATTTATTTGAATAATTAGAATCTTGCTTTGCTCAACCATTTTTACCTACTAATTCAATTTTTTTATTATCCAAATTAACATTAGAAAAAATATAATTTTTCTTAAAAACTAAATCTTCTAAAAATTCTAAATCATTTTTTTGATTTGAATTAGTATAAATAACATTTCACTCAAGAAAAGGACTACTAGTAGGTGTTGTTAAAAGGTAATATTTTTTTTCTGTTTGATTATATGTTATTCCTAATTTTTGGTTATTCTTTTCATTATTCAACAAAATTATTCTTTGATTTTTTAAATAAATATTATTTTTAGATTGACTACTTGAATAAGTATAATTTCCATAATAAAATATTGGATTTAAATAATCATAATCTAAAGAATAACCACTAAAAAGTTTAGAAATAATTTGAGGTGTATAAATTTTTAAAGTTTTGTAAGAATTAGGATCAAAAGCATCAATATCTTTAAATAATAATGATTCTTCATTATTTTTAGCTTCTTCATATAAAACATCAACATTTTGTTTAATTTTTATATCATTATTTAATTTAATTTCTTGATTATTGTCTCCAACATTTATCATATGATAGACATTATTTTTATTTTCTTCAAGAGAAGTAATTGTTGTATTTTCTCTAATACCAATATTTTCAATTCCTACTAATTCTTTAATTTTTAAATATATTTTTTCTGTTGATCTTCCTTTTGCACTCTCTTCGATTTCTTGAGCTAAATTAGAAACTAAAAATTGATCATTAATTCTATTTAAAAGTTCTATGGCAATTGAGCCAACTAAATTAGCAAGAGCATTCGAAACTTCATTACTAGAAAAAATTCCGTCTTTTTCGCCTTCCATTAAAATTGTGGTTTCAAGAGTAGGTGAAGTTAAATTATCTACTAAAATTTCTCCTATTTCTAATGAAGAAATTTCCTCTTTAATAAAATCAAAATTATTAGAATTAATAATTTCATCATTATCATCTACTTCAAAAATATAATTATATTTTTCTCAATAAGTGGTTTTACTAAAATGGTTTTTTAAATCATTATTATTTTTTATAGAATCTAAAAAATCTTTATAAATTCCACTTCATTGTGAATTAATATTAGAATCAAAATCATAATTTAGAATAAAATGTTTTTTCTTATACTGAGTAATAGTTTTAATTTTTTTAATTCACAATTTATTTAATTTAATCTCTTCATCTAATAAGAAAGAGCTTTTAGGTTTTATAATAAATTCTCAATTCAAATTAAAAGTTTCATTAATATTAAAATTAAAAGTTGGTAATACAGTTGCGTTTGGATTAATTCTTAATAATTTACCACTATAATTTGGAAGGAAAAATAAATTTTGTTTTAAATTATTATCTACAATATATGTACCAGTTCTAGAATCTTCTAATTTAAATCCTAGCATCTTTGCAACATTAGAAGATGTTAAAATAAAGAGTACATTTTCTTTTTCTCAAAGATTTTTCTTTTCAATAGAAAGTGATGCTTCTTTTGTTTTTACATTAACAAAAATATTTTTAACATTTACAATTTTATCATGTGAGCCCGAGAAAAAAAATCCATCATCCTCACCTTTTATAACATCTACAATTTGAGATAATTTAATTTTTTGTCCATAATTATCATTAAAAGAAGAAAAAGTATCTTGTGATGTTAATTTAATCTCATTTGTTGTTCCTAAAATCCCAGGAGAAGAATATTTTTGAAATAAATAATTAGAAAAAAGAGAAGAATTAATATTTATAGAAGAATCTGGCAAAGATTCTAATGAATTAATATATTCAGTAATTTTAGGATTAATTTTAATAAAATTTAAAAACTCGGAAACATTTATATAAAAATCGCTATTAGATTCAAAAAAAGATGAATTTAATATTTTAGAAGCTTTAATGTATTTTTCATTACTATGAGGATCACTTTCTAAATCGGAATCTGATAATATTATTTTTCTTTGTGTATTTTTAATATTATTTTTAGAAAAAAAAGTGCTTTCTTTTTCTAAAAAAATATTATTTGGTTTTTGGCCACTAGCTTTTAAATCTAAATCTACAGTTAAATCATGTAATTTTGAAACATTTTTATAATCTTGAAATTGAGAATTATAGGTATTTCTAATATCTAATAAAAGAGTGAAAATTCCTGAAGATAAAAAAATTAAAAAAGCAAGACACCCTAGCAGTATTCTAGATTTTGAAAGAGATTTAAAAACTTCTTTGATTAATTTTAACAAATTTCTCCTTAAAAAATAGTGTTTTTTCTATTTTATACACAATATATTTATATTTTATCAAATCATTTTAATAATATATTATTAATATAATTAATTTTTTCATTATAAAGGGACTTTTGTTTTATTTAAAAAACTAATGATATAATTAAATAAAATATATCCAAAAAGGACGGTTTTAAAATGAATAACAATAACTATAAAACAAAAATTGTTAATATTAACGGAATTCCAACACAAATTATTGAGCTTCCTATTCAAAATACAAATCATCAAATGATTTCACAACAACAAATACAAAAATTTGCCATAGCACCTCAACAAATTTCATATAATTATCCAGAAAATTATTTAGGAAATAATATGGCACCTAATAACAATAACATTTACAATCAACCACAAGCATTATTAAATAATGAATCAAATAATTTCAAACCTAAAAATGATGATGAAAATCTAGATGATATTTATGAATTATTAAATAAAGAAGGAAAAGAGAAATTTAAAACTTTAAAATTTTTATTAAAAAGAGGAGAAATTAATTTTGATGAATTTATGACAAAAATCAGAAAAATTTCTTATAAGGAAATTGATATTTAATAAGAAATGAATTTCATTAATCTTCATTTCAATAGTGAATATTCTCTTTTATCTTCTGCTATTTCTATAGAAAAATATATTAAAAATGCAATAGATAATAAATACGAGTATTTATTTATTAGTGAGCATAATAATCTTTTTTCATTAGCAGAATTTAAAATTAAATGTGAAGAAAACAATATTAAACCTTTGTTTGGTTTAGATTTAGACATTAATTTAAATAATAAAATTTTTAGATTGATTTTAGTGGCTAAAAATTTTATTGGGTTGCAAAAAATTATCAAATTATCCACAAAAAAAATGTGTAAAAATGATATTTTTTTAGAGGAAGTTATTGATGATGATTTTTTAATTATTGACCATCCCACAAAAGGGTATTTCTCTATTTTTAATGAAAAAATTCCAAAAAAGGAAATTTATTATCAATCAAATGATTTTAATGATCCAAGATCAATTTTAATAAATGAACAAATAATTTTTTCTGAAAAAGATAATGAAATCTTGGAAATTTTATATGAAATAAATAATGAAAAATATAAAAAATTTAATGTTAAGGTTGCTAATAATTATTCTGAAAATGAAAAAATGGTAATAAAAACAAATAATATTGCTAAAAATTGCTATTTTACATTCCCGAAAAATTTTAACAATTTTAAATTACCTAAATTTGAAAATAATTTAGGAATTACTTCATTTGAATATCTAAAATTAATAATTAAAGAAAACGTGGATACAATTTATTATAAAAAATTTGATAATAAAGATGAGGCTATTGAAAGAATTAAATTCGAATTATCTATTATTGAAAAATTGGAAATTGCTGATTATTTTTTAGTGATTTATGATTTTATTAAGTTTGGTAAAGAAAGCGGAATAGCTATTGGACCCGGTAGAGGATCTGCTTCTAGTTCTATTATTAGTTATATTTTAGGGATAACAGAAATAAATCCATTAGAATATAATTTATTATTTGAACGTTTTTTAAATTTAGAAAGAATATCAATGCCTGATATTGATATTGATATTCAGGACAATAGAAGAGATGAAATAATAGAATATATTAAACAAAAATATGGGGTTGAGCATGTATCATTTATAAACACATTCCAACGACTAAGTGCTAAGAGTGCGTTAAAAGATGTTGCAAAAATTAAAGGGATTAAATTTAGTGAAATTAATGAAATTACAAAACTTATCCCTAATGATTTAAATTTAGAAGAAACTTTTCAAAAAAATGCTGTTTTTAGAGCTAAAATTACTTCAAAAGAAATTTATAAAACAATTTTTGATATTGCTAAAAAAATAGAAAATTTTCCAAGACAAAGAGGTACTCATGCCGCCGGAATTTTAATCGGGAATCAGAAATTAGAAAATATTATTCCACTTTGTCAAGAAGACGGGAATTTAATATCACAGTTTTCAATGAATCATCTAGAAAGCTGAGGCCTTTTAAAAATTGATTTATTAGGTTTAAGAACTTTAACCATCATTCAAGATATTGTTTCTGAAATAAAAAAAGAGGAAAAATACTTTGATTTAAAAAAAATTAATTTAAATGATGAAATAACAAATGCTTTACTTTCAGAAGGAGATACAACTGGTATTTTTCAATTAGAATCAAATGGTATGATGAATACCCTAAAAAAAGTAAAAGTTAATAAATTTTTAGATTTAGTGGATATTATCTCATTATATAGACCAGGTCCTATTAAAAATATTCCACTATATATTGAAAATAAAAATAATACAAATAAGATTGAAAAAATTGATCCTATTTATGATCAAATTGTTAAAGAAACTTATGGGATTATTATTTATCAAGAACAAATTATGCAAATTGCACAATCATTTTCTAAAATGAATTATTCAGAAGCTGATATTTTAAGAAAGGCTATTAGTAAAAAAAACAAAGAAGAAATTGATAATTTAAAAAATCTATTTATTAATTTATCAATTAAAAATAATCATAGTGAATTAGTTGCAACTAAAATTTATGAAATTATTGAAAAATTTGCACAATATGGTTTTAATAAAGCACATGCAGTTTCTTATGCTATTTTAGCATATCAAATGGCTTTTTTAAAATCAAGATTCCCAAAATTATTTTATTGTTCAATTCTTTCAACTCTACCAGATAAAGAAACAATTAATTTATATGTTGCAGAGTTAAAAAAATATGGTTTTATTGTAGAGGGACCATCAATTAATGATTCACAAGAAAAAATATATTATAACGGCCAAAAAATTATAATGCCCTTTTTATTAATAAAAGGCTTAGGAATAATTGCTACTAGAAAAATAATTGAAGAAAGAAATAAAGGAAGATTTACATCGTTTTATAATTTTATTTCAAGAGCTAAAAAAAATAATATCGGAGATGCTAATATTAAAATGTTAATTGAATCTAATGCTCTTAGAGAATTTGGAAACATTGAAACATTAAAAGAAAATTTAGAGTCTGCATATAAATATTATGAAAACATAAATTTTATTGATAAAAATACTAATGAAATTATTTTAGATTTTAATATTACAAAAGAATTAGAATTAAAAAACATAGATTACAACTTAAAAAATGAAATTGAATTAGAGAAGAAAATGCTGGGAAATATTTATAGTGCATTTCCTTCATTAAAATATGAAAATGAGTATAAATTTATAAATCTGAAAATTAATGTGGAATACATTGTTTATGCTTATATTAATAATGTAAAAGAAATAAAAGATAAAGCTGGTGAATTAATGGGTGTTTTAGATGTATTTGATTCCTCTAAAAACGAAATTCTCTATATTTTTCATAGACAATGAAATGATTATAAAAAATTAAAAGAAGGTCAAATTATTAAAATTAATTTAATTAAAAAATATAATCAATTTAGAAATCAATATAATTTCATAATTAATAAAATTGAGGTAATAAATGAATAAAAAAATTTTATTAGTTGATGGTAACTTGTTATTATTTAAAAGTTATTATTCTACACTTTTCAATAAAACAGAATACCAGAATTCCAAAAATCTAGACACTAGAACTATTCATCGTTTTATGAATACTTTTTTAAATGTTTTAAATAATCTAGATATCAATTATTGTTTTGTAGCTTTTGATGCAAAAGGGAAAACAAAAAGACATTTAGAATATGAAAATTATAAAACAGGAAGAAAAAGACCAGATCCTATAATTTATGAATATAAAAAATACATTATAGAACTATTAGAAAAAATGAATATTTTTTGATATGAAAAAGAAGGGGCAGAGGCTGATGATTTAATAGGAACAATTTCAAAACAATTTCAAAATGATGATCATGAATTTATAATTTTTTCTGATGATCAAGATATGTTGCAATTAATTGATAAAAATATTTCTGTTTTATACAAAAATAAAAGTACTAAAAATTATGAACTTAAAACAATTAACAATTTTTTTGAATTACATAATATAAATCCAAAGCAAATAATTGATTTAAAAGCAATTAGTGGCGATCCGTCAGATAATTTGCCCGGAATTAATGGAGTCGGAAAAATAGGGGCTATTAAATTAATAAATCAGTATGGTTCATTAGAAGAAATTTATAATAATTTAGATTCGTTAAATGATAGTTTAACTAAAAAATTTATTGAATCAAAGGATATGGCTTTTCTTTGTAAAAAAATTGCTAAAATCGATAAAAATATTGATGTAGCTTTTCTAAGTATTGAAGACTTTAAAATAAAATATATTAAAAATGAAGATAGTATTAATTTTTTAAAATATTTAGAATTAGAATCATTAATTAAATTAATGAAATAGCGCGCTTAATAAAAACGGAAATTTGTTCTTTACTTTCTAAAAATGCTCCTGCTGCCAATTGATGTCCGCCGCCATTAAATTCTTCAGCTAACTTATTAATAATCGGACCATTTGATCTTATTCTAACCCTTATTTTTTTATCATCTTGTTCAATAAAAAAAATTCATATATGAAAATTATCAATATTAGCCAAAAAATCAACACGATTCATTTCGTTATTTTCTAATTTTAATTGCTTAATTTTATCTTGTGATAAAAAATAATAAATAACCTTTTCTTCATATTGATAATTAGATAAAACCTCTTTTAAAAAAGTAATTTCTTTGAGACTTCTTTGAGACATTTTTTTATGTATTTCAAAAAAATTAATCTTTTGTTTAAAAAGGAACGAAGCAATTTCATGAGTTCTTGATGAAGTTTTTTCGTAAAAAAATCTTCCAGAATCTGTAATTAAACCTAAATATAAATATTCGGCAGCTTCTTGAGAAATTTTCCAATTTAATTTCATAGCTAATTCAGTTATTTGTTCACAAGAAGCTACATAACTTTCATCAACTCATGAAAAAACGGTGTTTAAATCATCTGAATAAGGGTGGTGATCAATTCTTAAGATATTTTTAATTTTGCCATTTAATAATAGTTCAGAATTTTTAATCCTATTAGAATAATTAGCATCAACAATAATAGCTAAAGCATTTTTTAAAATATCCTCATTAGGAATTTCATCATGTTTAAATTCCATAAAATTTAAAACATTTTCACTATTACCAATAACATAAACATTTTTATTTAAATAATTGTCTTGAATTAATTTTTTAAGACCAAATTGAGAACCTAAACAATCACCATCAGGATTTATATGATGGAAAATAACAATATTTTCGTGTTGAGATATTAATTTATTAATTTCTTTATATATATTCATTATTACTCACTATTTATAAACCAAAATTAGAAGGATCAAATCCCGGAATTCCTCTTCCGCCTTTAGACATTTCCTTCATCCTTTTTTGCATAATTTCAAAATCAGAAATTAATTTATTATATTCTTTAGCATTTCTTCCGCTGCCTTTAATAATTCTATTTTTTCTAGAAGCATTTTTTAATAATTTAGGATTCTTTCTTTCTTCTTCTGTCATAGATGAAATTATTATTTCATATAATTTTATTTTATCTTCTGCTCCATCTAATTTTGATTCATCAATTTTAATGGAATTAGGCATCATTTTCATAATTTTAGATAGTTTTCCTATTTTTCTAACTTGTTTTAGATTAGATAAAAGATCATTTAAATCAAAATCGCCACGCATCATTTTACTAAACATTTTTTTAGTTTGATCTTTATCAATAACTTCTTCTGATTTTTCTATTAATGAAAGAACATCCCCCATACCTAAAATTCTATCTGCCATCCTATCAGGATGAAACAAATCTAAATTATTAATTTTTTCACCTGTTCCAATAAAAAATATAGGAATGTTTAAAATATATCTTATTGAAAGTGCGGCTCCTCCTCTAGCATCTGAATCTAATTTTGTTAGAATTGTTCCATTTAGACTTAATTGATTATGAAATGTTTGAGCAACATTAATAACATCCTGACCACTCATAGCATCTGCAACAAAAATAATTTGATTAGGATGGGAAATTTTTTTAACATTTACTAATTCATTCATTAATTTCTCATCAATTGAAAGTCTCCCTGCTGTATCGATAATTACTAAATCATAGTTTTCTTCTCTAGCTTTTAACAGTGCATCTTCTACAATATTCTCTGCTGAAAAATTATTTCCTTTTTCAAAACAATCCACATTTATTTGTTTTGATAAAACTTTTAATTGTTCAATAGCTGCAGGTCTATATATATCTGCAGCTACTAGCATTATTTTTTCCAAATTTTGGTGTTTTCTTAAATATGCTGCTATTTTAGCGACGGAAGTTGTTTTTCCTCCTCCTTGTAAACCAACCATCATAATGATATGAGGTTTTTTTGTTAGTTTAATTTCTTGGGTTTCATTTCCTAAAACTTTAATTAATTCTTCTTTAATAATTTTGATCATTTGTTGTGAAGGATTTAATTTATTAATTAAATCTTGTCCAATAACTTTTTCCTTAACAGAATTAATAAAATCTTTAACTACTTTCAAATTAACATCAGCCTCTAAAAGGGACATTTTTATTTCTCTTGTTACTTGAACAATATCTTCTTCATTTAAGGTTGTTTTTTTATTAACATTTGAAAGAGATTTTTGTATTCTATTACCTAAAAAATCAAACATAAAACTCCTTATAATTCTTTTATTTCAAAAGATACATTATTTTTTTCAATATAACCTATTATATAACAAGGATTAGAATTTCCTCGTGGATATGTAATAGATCCTGGATTAATAATAAATTGATTATCATTTACTTTTCATATTTTAGGAATGTGTGTATGACCATGAATAATAACATCAACATCTAATTCTTTTAATTTAGGACTCATAAAATCATAATTGTCTAATTGAAAATAATTACCCATTAAATGTCCGTGTTGTAAATAAAATTTAATTCCTTCAATTTCAAAAAAAATCTCGTTTTTATTAGAATCAAAATCATTATTACCTTTAACGTGAAAATCAAAATTTTTTTCAATAAAAGCTAAGTTTGTTTCATAATCTCCTGCTGAAATAGCATAATCATAAGTATTATTTTTTAAAATTAATTCAATATCATAATTATTAGCATGTGAATCAGAAATGATAATTATTTTTTTCATATCTATTATTATTTATTAAATTCTAACTCTTTTAAATCCTGAAAGTTTAATGCTATTTTTAGGGTTAATAATATCTACTTCCTCAGAAGAGTTTTTATTTTTAAGTTTAATTTTAAAATTTAATTGTCCTTCACTATCTATTGCATCAGGAACAAAAGAATCAGCCATTACTTCTCAACCGTGAATTTCTATAGGAGATTTTATTTGAAAATTTGTTAATAACTCATCTCATGTTTTAATAGAAGAAGCTAAAACATCTCTTAATTTAATATCTTTTTTTACTTCAAAATTTAATGAAATTAATTTATTTTTTTCAATATTTTCTTTTTCTCAATCATTTATTTTATTAATTCTAACTTCAAAAAAATGAGATATTTTATTGTTTGAAATCAAATTTTTTTCAGTAAAAGAATATTTCTTATCGCTTTTTAAAGAAATGTCTAATTTAACAATTGCAATAGGGTCTTTTAAATTAATATCATCTGATGAATTATCAACAATTAATTCCATTTTAATTTCTTCTATAACATCTTTAATTTCTAATGTAATATTTGATGATTTTTCTAAATTAAGAGAAATAAATGGATTGGAATTTTTTTTTGAGTTAGTATCATTAATATTTACATTAAGATAATTTAAATAATTAGACTCAATATTAAAATTATCAACAAAAGATTTTAATGATGTTGCATCATATCAATAATCAGTTGCATTTGTCTTACTTAAATTTTTTAAAAATTCTTGTTCATTAAAAATCTCTTCTTTTGTTCCATTTATTTTAATTAATGGTGTTGAATCATTAGAACAAGAAACAAGAGCTGAAATAGGTGCTATCAAAATTATAGGAGATAAAAATAATAATTGTTTTTTCATAATGTTTAGTCAAATTATACAAAATAATTAAAAATTATTATCAACAGAACCAATTTTTACATATTGTGCAAATAATTCAGATAAGGTATTATTTTGATTGATTTCTCCGTCAAACACTACTTTTCCGCCATCTAAAATAGTAGTAGAAGTAGTATATTTCCCAATCTCATCCAAAATATGAGAAGAAATAAAAATGGCCTTTCCTTCTTTTTGTAATTCAACGAGTAAATTAAATAATTCCATTCTAGCAATAGTATCTAAATTAGCTGCTGGCTCATCCATAATTAGGATTTTAGGATCGTGAATTAAGGCCTGAATTAATAACACTTTTTTCTTTTGACCAGAAGAGAATGACATCGGTCTTTTATTTGCTAATTTTTTCATATTAGTTTTAATTAGTAAATCATCAACTAATTGAGTGGCTTTACTTTTACTAAAACCTGAAAGAATTGCCATAGAAATTAAATATTCTTTTGTTTTTAATTTTTTTGGAAAAATTGCTACTTCAGGAATGTATCCAATTAATTTTTTGGCGTCAATAGAAGAATTTATTTTCCCATCAATTAGAATCTTTCCATTGTATTTTTTATTAGAATAAGCACCAATTATAGCTTTTATAGTAGTAGTTTTGCCGGCTCCATTAGCGCCAACAAACGCATGAAAATCTCCTGGAAAAACTTTAAAAGAAACGTTATTAATGGCAGGTTGTGGTCTCTTATTATAGTGTTTAGTTAAATTAGAAACCTCTAAAATAGGTTGAAGATTAGAATTTCTTTTGAAATTTTTATTTAAAAAATCATTATTAGAAGATCTTTTTTTAAAAAGATATTGATATTCCTCTTCAGTAATTAATTTTTTTTCTAACAAATATTTTAATGCTTCTGGATTTTTGTTAAGTTCCATAATTATTATTTAAAATCCTTTCTATAATATAAAACAACAACTGATGCTGCAATAATAAGAGTTATGCCTGTTCATGTTAAGGCAACAGCTCATTGTGGATCATATGAATATAATTGCGTAAAATAAGGGTTAAATTCTTCTTCAACGGCCTGGGTTAAATACCCAATACTAGATGATAATGAGAAGTTTTTATTATTATATTCAAATTCTAGTAAATAATTATCTTTATTAGCATTAGATTTTATTAAGTTATTCATTATATTTTTAAAAATAGTATTATTATCTAATTCATATTTGTTTATATTTTTATCTAATTCTAGTTTTGTTAATGTTTTATCATTGTTTTGATTCAAACTAATTAAAAATCTAGAATAGTAGTCTTCATTATTTACTCCCATGCCACTATAATAAATAGTTTGTTCATTAGAAAACCTTTTATTGAAAAAAAACTGTGTCAAATTAACTAATGCATCATATACAAAAATTTCTTTATTATCAGTTATAAATTTCAAATCTTCACTAGGTTCTGCTAAACTTAGTTCATTAATAGCGCCATTAATTGCATTTAAAAGTGCTTCTTGCTCATTTATATTGCCATTTAAAAAATATTGAATTAAAATAGGAAATATTTTTTGTAATATTTTATCAGTATTTAAACGATCATTTAAACCATAATTTTCATTTAAAAAATAATAATTATAGGAGTTAAATGATGAAATAACATAATAATTTTGGGAAGCTGAATTAGAATTTATGTTTCATAATCTCTCTTTTAATTCTTGAGGTATCCCTCAATTTAATTCATACTTATAATTTGCAGGCAAGGTTGATATAGAGCCGTCTCCAAAAGAAAGAATAGAAGAATCTTGCCCTGTGATATTAAAAAGAGCACTAACTAAATTTAAATATGATATTGAGGCTATTCCGGCTCCTGTATTTTTATTTTCATTAAAAGCATTTATTAAAATTTTTTTTTCAGCTTCAGTTATTTCGTTTATAGAATTTCCTATTGAGGGAATAATATAATTTAAAATTTTCTCAGATTCATATGTTTTTAAAATTTCATAATTTGGACCATTTTTATTATTAACAGTTTCAATTGTGGCCCTTACTGGATTCGATAAAAGAAATGGACCTATCTGAGAAGAAACCATATAAAAAATATAACTAATACTAAAAACTCCCATTGTAAAAACTCTTGCAATTTTTCCTGAAAATTTTATACCTAATAAAGCTCCTAATAATCCAAGAATTGTAAAAGATAGCAATGATCCAAATAAAACACCAACTAATATATTTGAATAATTTTTAAATAATTCAGTTCCTACAATTAAAGAACCAAATAAAAACATTAAAAAATTAACCAAAGAAAAAATAAGACTAAAAATAAATATAAAAATAAATCTTGTTAAAATTACTTGTGTTCTATTTATAGGTTTGGAAATAATTAATAATTCAATGCCCTCATCTTGACCATCAACAAAAACGTTCATAAATTTTAAAATACCACAAGTAGAAGACAAAAAAACAACAATAGAAAAAATTAAAATAGAAATAATATTAGTTAATAATATTTGATCGGGATTAATAATTTGATCGCCGTTATTATTAGAAATATATTGAGCACCTGAACCAAAACTAAAAGAAGGAATTAATGTCAAAATAAAAATAAGAGATCAAGTTAAAATTAAAAAAATTCAAGTTGAAGGCTTTTTTAAAATATATAAATTTAAAAAATGTAAATAAGAAAAAATAGGTTTTAAATTATTGCTCTTAATATCGCTATTTTTAGCTAGTGTTTTGAATTCATTTTCTTTATTCATTTCTATGATAAATCATAGCATATATAGTGTATAAAATTAACTTTTAAAATTAATTTTTCTTTCTTGTTTTAATATAAGATTCTTAATATTTATTTTATGTGAATAAATAACAAACATTGAAGAAATAAAAATCGAAAGGAAATAAAGTCAACTTTCACCAATGTGAATAGTAGAGTCATAAAAATTTGTTAAATATGGAATAAAAGTTAAAAATGACAAAATAACCGGAGATATAATTGATCCTAATGATACATATTTAGAGGTTAGAACTATTGAAAAGAAAATTATTGCTCCAATCCCTGCTAAAAGTAGAGAAATAGATGCTACTAATCCCAAAACACAAGAAGCTCCTTTTCCGCCTTTAAATTTAAAAAAAATTGGAAAAATATGACCAATTACTACAAAAATGGTGGCTACTTGCGGGTATAAAAGCCCAACAAAAATGGTTTGACTTTCAATTATTCCTAAAATAAAAGCAAACCAATATGCTTTAGAAACATCAAGAAAAAAGACTAAAAGACCAAATTTTCAACCGTACGATCTTAAAGCGTTTGTTGCACCAGCATTACCTGAACCAACACTTTTAATATTTTGAAATTTTTTATTAAAAGTTGTAATTAATAAAGAAAAATTGAGTGATCCAATTAAATATCCAATTATAATAAAAATTAAATTTATTCAAATAGCATCTTCTGCATTCATTTTATAATTCCTTAATAATTTCTTCTTTTATATATCTTTTAATTTCTTTTGAAATTTCAGGATTATCTAATGAATAAGAAATTGTTGCTTTAGCAAATCCTTCTATAGAACCTAAATCAAAACGGGTTCCCTCGAATTCATAAGCATAGATTTTTTCTTTTTTCATTAAATCGTCAAAAACTGAAACTAAGTCTATTTCATGAGAATGACCATTTTTTTTATGTTTTAAAGTTTCTTTTTCTAATAAATCTACAATAGAATAGTTAAAAATATATCTTCCTAAAATAGCTTTATTTGAGGGAGCTGAGCCAATATGAGGTTTTTCAACTGCTCCTTTAATTTCGAAAAACTTATTATTTTTTTCTTGTTCATTTTTGGGCGATACTATTCCATATAAATTAACCTTATCTTCTTGAACAGATTGAACGCCTAAAACTGAAGAATGGGTTTTATCGTAAAAATCAATTAATTGTTTAATAGCAGGAGAATCTGATTTAATTAAATCATCACCTAATATAACAGCAAAAGGTTCATTATAAAAAAATTTAGCTCCGGTTAAAATGGCATGACCTAGTCCTAATTGTTCATATTGATAAACAACTCTAATAATTGCTTCTCGATTAGTTTTCTTTATTTTTTTCAATAAGGAATGTTTTTCTTTATTTTTTAATTCTTCTTCTAACAATAAATTAGGTTGGAAATATGACATGATTTGTTGTTTTCTAGTAGAAATAACTAAAATAACTTCATCAATACCTGATTCAATGGCTTCATCTACTAAAAGATCTAATGAAGGTCTATTCAAAATAGGAACTAGTTCCTTAGGAATGACTTTAGTCATGGGTAAAAATCTTGTTCCTCAACCAGCGGCCGGAATAATAAGTTTTTTAATTGGAGATTGATTTGTGGATTTTTTCATATTTAATTATTTTAATTCAAAATAAAAATAATTAATACAAAATAAAAAAAAGTAATGAGCGCCCATTACTTTTATATATTATTTTAGGAAGGGAATTTAAAAATTCAAGACGTTTTATATTAAAACCCATTAATACAATTAATTATTAACAAGCTAATTTAATTATACACTATTATTTAAAATTATCGTTTAGATTTATCAAACGGAAGTCCTGCAGCCTTAGGCGCATAAGAATTTTTGGAAAAAATCATTAAAACTAAAATTGTTCCAACATAAGGGATAGCATATAAAAGATTTCCATATAAATCAGCAATATCTTTTTCTACTAGATTAGGAAAAATTTTAGAAACAGAAAAAATAATAGAAAAGAAAATGGTAGATATAGTTGAAAGTCCAATTCTTCATTTACCCATTATCATAATAGCTAAGGCAAGATATCCATAACCATTAACAGTGCCTTTAAATGTAGATCCACCATTAACTTCTCCGGCCATAGACATAAAAATTGCGCCGGCAACACCAGCTAAAAGACCAGAAATCATTAATCCTTGCCATTTAATACTATTAACTTTTATTCCGGCAGCATCTGATGCATTAGGATTTTCTCCAACAGACTTTACTCTTAATCCTCATTTTGTTTTATTCATCAAAATAAAAAAGAAAATAATTATGAAAATTGCAACAAAAACTTTTAAAGAAAAAACATTGGTTCATTCATAATTGGCTGAATTACCGACTGCTAATTCAATTGGAGGGAAAGGAAGAGCATTAGATGTTCCTAATGTTGTTAACATTAATAATGTAATTGCTGGTGCTAAAATGTTTAAAGCAACCCCTGAAACAATATGATTTGCTTTTAATTTAATGGTGGCATAACCATGAAGAAGAGAAAATAATCATCCAAAAAATCCTGAAATAAAAAATAATGGAATTTGAATTCATTCATTTAATGGTTCTGTTCCTTTTGAAGAAAAAAAATGAGCAAAGAGCATATAAAATGTTGCTCCAATAGCAATGGTTCCATCAATAGAAATATTTATTATACCAACTCTTTCAGAAATAATCGCTGCAATTGATGCCACTGATAATAATGAAAAAAAACTAATAAAAAAAGTAAAGAATTCATTAAACATTTATAGCCTCCTTTTTGAAACTAACATTAATTTTGCTCAAATTTTTTTTATTTTCATCTACACAAATATTTTTCTTATTAATGAAATAATCTTTTTTTTCTTGTTCTAATTTTTCTAAAATAATTTTGAATTTCAATTTAATAAATATATTAGGAACTAACAAAATCAATATATTTTTTTTAGTAAATAAAGAGCTTGCTTCAATGTTTATTTGTTTTAAATTTAATTTAAAATCTTTTTTAAGTAAAATTATTTTTTCATTATTTTTTTTAAAATTTCTTTTGCTGTTTTTAAACATACTAATAGCTTGAGATTTTGTTTCGTTTATTGTAAAATATTTAGAATCAGATAATGCAAAATCTTTTTTCTTTTTTAAATTATTTAATTCTAAATAATATTCTAATTTATCATCATCATTTAAAAAATTAATATCTATTTTTTGGTTTTTTATTAAAGACTTAATGCGATGTTTTTCTTTTTGAAAGGAAAATCATTTTTTAATAGAAAAAGACTTCTCTTTATTAATTGCGATTTTTTCTTTAATTTTTGAAGCTTTTTCAGGTTTTTGAAATAATAGTGAAAAATAAAGTTTAATATTTTCTAAATTTAAATTAAAATCAAAAATATATTTGCTATTTCTATTTAATTCATTTAATGAATTTAAATAATTATCATAATAAGATAATTTTAATTTATTTACATCATCTACATAATTTTGATTAATTTTTTTCCAATTTTCTTTATTGTTTTTTTTAATTTTTTGTTTAATAGAAAAAGATTTTACATAACTTAAAAAAGCCTTTTTTTCCATTTTTATTTTCAAAGCAAAATTTTCTCTTCCTTCTTTTGAAATAAGAATTAAAAAATAATTTTTTAAAAATGTTCAAACCTTAAATTTTTCAAAAACAATAATAATAGATGTAAAATAAATAATAATACCTACAATTATTTGATAAAAATCAGTATTAATATTAGGCCTAAAATCTTGAATAACCAATCCAATATTAGCATTTAATATTGAATACAATGAAGAAGAAAAGAAAATTCCTATAGGATTATTATTAGCTAGTAATGTAATAGCAATTGTATCAAAACCAATTGGTAATGGTTGTGAACCAATACTAAAAGAACTTTCTTTCAAAATAAATAAAAATCCTGCAATTCCAGCTAAAACTCCTGAAAAAAACATAATAGATAGAATATATCTTTTTTCATTAGTACCTGAATAATGAGCAGCATCTTTATTTGTTCCTAAAACATTTATTTTATACCCAATTACTGTTTTTTTCATCACAAATCATACAATTACAATAAAAAAAATACTAACACCTAAAATAATATATGATCATTCATTAGTTGAAAAAAAATTAGAAATATTTAATGTAGCAGTTGATGAGCCCGCTCCACCATCTGAAGGAGATTGTAAAAATTTAAAATTAATTAAAATTGTTTTTGCAATATATAAAAAAGACCAATTTAATAATATAGAAGAAATAACTTCATTAATTTTAAAATAAACCTTTAAAATTCCGATTAATAATGAAATAAAAATTGAAGATAGCATTGAAATGAATAGAGCTAAAATAATACTTCCATTATTTCCGGGATTAGAATTTACAATGGCCAACGTTAAAAGAGCAGATATTAATATTTGTGAACTAATGCTAATATTAAAGAGACCTATTTTAAAACAAATAGCTATGGCAAGCGTGGCAAAAATATAAATAGATATTAAAAAAAGAAGCTTAGGAAGAGTAATCTCGCCAAAGGCAACTTCTATAATTTTAATAAAAAAACTAAATGGATTTACACCCACAATAATTAAAATAAAAGCAACTAATAAAAAAGAAGCAATAAGTGCTCAAATAGTGGAATAAAGTTTTTGTCTTCCTGTACTTTGTTTATCTGATTTAAAATATGATGTAAACGTAGAAAAGATATTATTATTTTGCATAATTCACCTTTATTTCATTTGTTTTACCAGCCATTAATAATCCTATTTCCTCTCTTGAAAAATCACTAGCTTTTTTTATGTCTAAAATATGTCCTTTATTAATAACTGCAATTGTATCAGCTAAAGCAATTACTTCATCTAATTCATAAGAAATCAATAAAATAGCCTTACCTTTTGCTTTTTCATTCAGAATAACTTTATGAATATTATTGATAGCCCCAATATCCAAACCTCTTGTAGGTTGAATAATTATAATAAAATCATGAATGGATTCAATTTCTCTTCCAACAACTAATTTTTGTTGATTACCTCCAGAAAGCGAACGCATCATAGCCATTCCATTTCTGGATCCTCTAACATCAAAATCATGAATTATTTTATTTGAGAAATTTTGTATTGATTTTTGTAATAAAATGCCTCATCTTTGAAATTTTTTATTGTGTGTCTCCCTTAAAATAGAATTATCATTTACATCAATATCTAAAGCAACAGCATATTTATGACGATCTCCCGGAATATATGAAATATTATTTTTATTTTTTTTATTAATACTTCATTTAGTAATATCTTGATTATTTAAAAATAATTTCCCTTTAATTAATTTTTGAATACCAGAAGCAATATATTCAATATCTTCTTGTCCATTTCCTTCAACTCCAGCAATTGCAAAAATTTCTCCTTTATGAATTTTAAAAGAAACATCTTTTATGATTTTCCCAAAAACTTTTTGAAAGCAAAAAACAGTTTCCTCTCCAATTTGAGAATGTTGATTTTTCACTTCCACAATGTTTGTTCCTACCATAGCATTAGTTATTTCATTATAAGAAATATTTTCTAGTTTATCAAATGTTTTAATAAGTTTTCCAAGCCTTAAAACAGATGCTCTATCTGCTATTTTTTTAATTTCATCTAATTTATGTGAAATAAAAATAATAGTTTTTCCGCTGGCTTTTAATTCTAAAATAGTTTCTAATAAATTTTCTATTTCTAAAGGAGAAAGAACGGCACTTGGTTCATCAAAAATTAAAATTTCAGCATCTTGGTATAACATTTTCATAATTTCTAATTTTTGTTGCACAGACACATTAGCATCTCTAGTTTTTTGATTAAGATCAAAAAATATTTTATATTTATTTTGGAAAATTTTAATTTTATTTTCAGCCGCTTTTTTATCTAACATAAAATTTTTACTTATCTCTGAACCTAAAATAATGTTTTCTAAATTAGAAAAATTTTCAACTAATTTAAAATGTTGGTGTACCATTCCGATGCCCATAGAGTTAGCATGATGAGCATCTTGAATTTCTACAAAATTATCAAATATTTTAATTTTCCCATATGTTGGTTGATATAAACCAAATAGAATAGACATTAATACAGATTTGCCTGCTCCATTTTCACCAATCAAAGCATGAATTTCTCCTTTTTTTATTGAAAGAGAAATATTATCATTTGCCAAAATACCAGGAAATTCTTTAGTAATATTTATTAATTCAATTGCATTCATATTTAATTCTTTTATTAACTATTAATTTTTTGAATTAGTTCATTTAATTCTTGTTGATTATCATTTGATGTGGTCATATCTTTATCAAATGTTGGTTCAAAACTACCACTTTTATAGAAATTATTTAAATTTTTTAATAAAATAGCATTTATTCCTTCTGATTGATTTTTTATTGTATTTTTAGAATAATTCACAAAATCTAAATCAAATCCTCCCACAACATCAATTGATTTTGTTCCATCATAACTAGATAATATATCATCTGCACCTAAAGCACCTTTAACTGATAATTGTAATAAAACTTTATAAACAGCAACATCAACTTTTTTTTCTATTGAAGAAAATATTTTTTGAGAAAAAGTTGGAAAAGCAACAGCTTGATTAGAATCAACACCTATAATCATTTTATTAGCTCCAGAACTACCTTGTTTATTAATTTCTTCTAAAACAGTTTGAGAAAGAGAACCAGCTACCGGAAGAATAATTTGGGCCCCACTATTAACAGATCTACCAACAATTTCTCTAGCTTTAGAATCACTACTATCAAATCCAGAATTTAGCTCAATTTCATCTGTTATAGTTCCAGAATTTTTACCACCAGACTTGAATTTGATTTTTTTATCAGAATTGGTTTCATTTCAATCTAAAATTGCTTGTAAAAATCCATTGTTAAAATTGGTAACACCATCTGATACTCCTCCACCAAAAGAAGAAATAGCTGCATCTTTACCATAATTATTAAATAAATATTCGGCAGCAGAATATCCAATAACATAAGCAGATTCTTGAGTTCTAAAATTTAATGTAATAATATTACCATTTTCATGAAGTTTTGTTAATTTAGGTGTACTAGAATCAACTCTTCAATCTACGGAAATAATTGTGATTTTATTATCTTTTATTTTTTGCATATTTTGACCTTTATTTAATCATTGTTCAATATATGTAGATTGTTGAAATCCTGTTAAAACTCATGCTTTATAATTGCCAGATAATGCAGCATCATAAGCTTTTTCTAAATCATTACTATTTAAAGTTTCATAATAACTATTATTTAAATTTTTTGTTTGAAATCCAATAGTAGATACAGCTTCTCAAACTGACTGATTAAAAGAGTTGTCATTCACTTTTCCGCCCGCAGTAATTAGCATAGTTTTAGGGGCAGTTATACTTGAATTCCCAATAGCAGCATTTATTTTTTCTTCATATTTTTTGGAAAAATCTTGAATTCCTGATATGTTAGTTTTTGTATATAAATTTGAGTCACTACTACAAGAAACTACTGATAATAAAGTAGTAGATACTACAATCATTCCTCCTAATCCTAATAAAAGTTTTTTTGATTTATTCATATAATTTCCTTTTCTAAATGATATTTTTAATTTTTCTATAAAATAAGTATATATTTTATAAGTAAAATATCAATAGTTTTATATGTTATAAATACTATTGTAATTTATAACATATAAAAATAACAAAAAAAGAGAATGTTATTTATTTATTAATTCTTTGTACTAAATCATCTAATTCTATTTGGTTATCTTCAGGTGTAGTCATATCTTTTTCTAGTTGTGGTAAAAATACATTATTTTTATAAAATTTCTTGTAATTTTTTAAAAGTAATTCATTAAT
>JBOFDQ010000002.1:0-47214 GCA_051647165.1 Metamycoplasmataceae bacterium | reverse complement strand
AATTAGCTACAGCCGATTCATCAATTTGAATATTTTTAGTATTACCACTAATTTTTACTAAATCTAAATCTGTTGTTTTTAAATCAATAAATATTTTTAAATTAGATACATCAACAGAAACAATTCTTGAGGTTTGTTGATTACTTACTGATGAATTTAATGATAAAATAGTGCTATTTGGATCAACAACTGCAAAACGAATTCATAATTTAGGTGGAAAACCTAAATTTTCAGGAATGGTTCCTCCTAATTTATATTTAGTTCAACGAGGAGAATCATAAGGATCAGTTGCTATTGCGTTTGGATCAATAGATAATTGAAGATCAATTCCTCAAGACCCTAATTTGGTGACAGTATCTAAATCTGAAAATGGAGCCATAATATCATTAATATTATTGGTTGTGGCCGGATTACCATTTGCATCTAATAATTTAAATCCTTTTCCTGATTTTATTTCATCATAATATTTATCAATATTAACATGGTATTTTAAATTATTTGTGTTCAAAGTAATTTGTGTTTTATCACTAATAATGAAATTTTGAGATGAAGTTCCATTTGTTAAAGCAAATTGCACCTTAATAACTTTATCTCTAATATTGTTTTTAGCACTATATTTACTTAATAAATCTATAAATTCTTCTTGATAAAATTTAGTAACTGTTGGTCTAGAAGAATCTAGCGCTATCGGGCTTGCTCCAATCGAAAATTGAATACTTAATTGATCTTTAAATGGATGATTTCTAATATATTCATCAATTTTAGCAGAAACGATATTAATATCTTTTGTATCACCATTTAATGAAATATTTTTTAATTCATTAGTATCTACCACAATTAAAATAGGGGCAAAAACTTCTTCTTCAAAATAGTATTTAACACCACTTGGTGATGGTTGATTGGCAGGTGGAGAAAATAAAATTTCTAAATTAGAATTATTATTTAATGGAAATGCAGTTGTAAAAGTAACTCCCACTTTATTTTTAGGAGAAACGATTTGACTAAAATCATAAGCACCACTTCCTGAAATTGTTGGAAGACTTATTGTAACAATAGAAGTTGATTGTCCACCAGCAATGGCAACATATTGAACTTCTGAAAGACCTAATCTTTCGTATATTTTTTTAGATTCTACTGCATTAGCTCATTCTGGATCAATTTTTTTTATGTCAGCGCTTTCAAGTTTGATTTTTAATTTTTCTTTCATTGAAACAGCCTCAAAATCTACAATATATCTCATTTTAGATGTATTGATCAATCCCATAGTTTCTCCATATGAATTTGATGAAGAGCCAAAAGAAGGTTTTTGTAAAACATTATAAAAATTAAATTCTGATTTATCTCAAACATATTGAACATCATTAGCATCAACATTATCAGTTCCGGGTTTTGGATTTTTTAAAACTAATTTAGCTTTAATTGCAAAATTAAAAGTAGTTATCTTTTTTCAACCATCATTGATAGTAAGATTTTTTAATTTTTCACCATTATATCAAGTATTTGTACTACTATCTAATGAAATGGCTTTTCTATCCATATTGTCATAAATTTGAAATTGAAGTTCAAAATTATTTTTAACTTTTTCTGATATTGAAGAGTCAGTAATAACTCCATCTTTATATTTAGTTTGTATATCTAAAGAATTAGTTACAAAAGTTTGTGCACTATTTTTATTTAACATTTCAAATATGTTGTAAATTTTATATTCTGAAAAATCAATTTTATTATTCTTAAAATTTATAAATTTTAATTCGTATGTTATAGTTGGATTAGAAGAAAGATCTTTGCCAGTATAATTTTGTGAAGTATGAAAGGCAGTAGTTACTGTAATACCATCATCAGTAGTCTCAAATGAACTAAGAACAAAATTTGAAGAATATTCAGACATTAATTTTTTAAAAATTGTAGTTTGTTGTTCAATTGTGAAATCTTTTATTGTATACTTTTGTTCCACATCTACTGTTGTTTCAAGTAAATGAGTATGTCATCCTGGTTTTTTAGTATTAAAATTAAATTTACCTAATTTACCTTGATTATTTCATGAAATAAAAATGTATTTTTCTTCATCACCATATCCAGGCATTATTTGAGAATTAACATTAGGAATTGAATAACTAAAAATTCTAGAACTAAAATCATTAATATCTGTTTGAGAAAGAGAATCAATACCCCTCAAATCAATTCTTACAAAGTCTTGGGGTGATGTAGCTGCAGAATTTCCTACTTTATAATATATTCTTTTTCCATATAATTGGCCATTTTGTCAATATGAATCTCAAAGATCCATATCAATAGTATTATGTTGTAATGATATGGATTTATCTTTTCATATTTTATTAATTTTAGAATTTTCTATTTTAAATTCTAATGCCTGCAATTGAGTGTTTCCAAATTCAGGATATCTAGCAGTAGCATAATGGGACATAGCTAATGCAGTTATAAATGTTTCATTATTAATAGTTTTAATATTAAAATCAATTTTAAAATTGTTATTGTTGCGTGACGTGATACCTTTGATATCATTGTATGAAACTGGAGATTTTGTATTAATATCAAAAGTTCCTTCAAAAACTCAATTATTAAAAACTCTAACTTGTCAAGAAGTTGATGATGGAGTGAAACCTATTTGAAAAAAATAAATATTACCATTAACTTCTACTGCTCCCACATTAACTGCAAAGAAAGTTGTTGTTGCAATTATTGGAACATAAGTTATTGATAATGAACTTGGTTTCACTAATGCTAAAGAATAAAGATTGTTACTAGTTGATTCAGAAACAGCATGTACTATAGCATTATCTTCTGTACCTGCTATTTTAGATAAAAAATAAGAATAAGCGCCGCCAGAGAAGCCGCCTTTATTAAAATCAACTGAATTTATTTTCCCGTCTTTTTCATTAAAACTATATAATTTTAAATTACTATGATTGACTTGTGCTAAAAGTAAAAATTTATCACTAGTAGAGAAATAATAACCACCTTGAATAAATTCTATTGTAGGAATTGATTTTTTTCATAACAACTCCCCCGCATATGAAAAATACATAATTTCATTTTTATTATGAAGTCTTAAAAAACCTCTTGGTCCATTTATCTTATGTCCATTTTGTTCTTGAATAACAGAAGAAGAAGTATAAGAAACGTTGTTATTTAATATATATTCTGTAGCATTAGCGTAATGATTAGAGTCAATTTCAACTGGATTTGTTGCTTTATAAGGATCTATAGAATCAAATCCTGTTATGGTATATTTATCTAATTCTTTAGAAGTTTCTACTAAAATTCCATTTTCATCATATCATTTGTTAGCTAGAATGGTAATTGATAAAGTGCCGTTTTGATCATTAGATGTAATATTTGAAATATTTCATGAGCCAGCAGGAGCATTATTTTCTTTAAAAATTAAATATTTTGGAATATCTGAAACCTTTATTTGACTTGGTAATAAGTTGTAATTTTGATTTTGATTTTGTCCAATAACAAAAACACCACTTTCCAAGGTTCCTTTTTTAAAACCTGAAATGGTACCACTAAAAGTTTTAGGTGTTGTAGAAAATCATCCATTAACAACATTTGATTTAGTAGTAATTTTTCAATCCACAGTTCCTTTATCATTATTAGGAGTTAACACAACATCTACAAATTTTGAATCTTGATAATGAGTTGGTAAATTTTTAGTATTAATTCTAAAATAATTTTTAGAATCTTGAATGGCTAATGATGGCAAAATATTACTTACATCTTTAGAAGCGGAAATACTTGCTGTAGATTGAGCGGTCTTTTTATAAAAAACATTATCAGAATATAACAACCTAATTCTTCCTAATTGTCATCTAGAATCTGCTCCGGATCACGATTCTGTACTAAAAGTAACATCCATATTATTATTAACAGCTGATATACGATCAGTATCATTTGTGTATGGTTGAGTAAATAAATTATTTCTGCTATATCCATCAGGAGTTCAAACAGGCATTTCAATAGTGATTTCTCTATAATTGGTAGAAGTAATATTGACTGGCCTAGTAGAACCCCATCAATTTGAGGTTGAATTACCTGTTATTAATTTAGTATTATTATCATCAATAGCATCAAAATAAGATATTCTAGGTCTTGCTTTCGCTGTTGCTGAGCCTGAATTTACAAGTTTTAATGAGCCTTGTGAATAAGGTTGTATGGAACCATCAAGCCCAATTTGAACACTCACATTGGAAGCATCTGAAATTGAAACTCATAATTTTCTTTTATTTTCAGTTGTGCCAATATCTAAAAAATCATTAACAACTTCAAAATCGGAAAATTTTAAATTTGAAGGTAAAATACTTTTATTATTATTAAAATTATTGGCATTAAAATTATCAACATCCATAATAGAAGATGTTGTTCCGACTAAAACTGTTGTTCCAATAATTGCAGAAAGACCAGCAATTGTTTTTATTTTTTTAGTATTTTTTAAATTTTTCATAAATTTTGACTCCTTCTTTTTGATTTAAAATATTAAATTCAAAAATTTATTTTATATTAATTTTACTACAAAATTAATTTAATAAATTATTATCATTTAAAAATTACCTTAATATAAAAATTAAAAACAAAATTAAAATAATTGTGAAAAACAAGAAAGTGCCCCCACCTTTTTTAATTTTATTATTAATACTATAATGAGATTGGGGATTAATTGAGTTATTGGAGTTAAAAATTTGCTCAAATTTAGTTAATAATGAAATAATTTCCTCCTCCATTAATAAAAATGAATAAATTTCTCCTTCTTCATCGAAAATATTATTTTCATCAATAACTTTCATCATTCATTTAAAGGCAACTTGTGAATTTATTTGATTTTCAGGAATACTTAAAGTAATTTTATTAATTGTTTCTTTAAGAAATTCTAAATTTTTAAAAGATGCTTGATCTTGTCTAATTTGTTTTAAATGAGATTTTTTTATTTCCATAATAAAAATATTTTGGGAAAATGCTTTAAAAATGATGGAAGCATTTTTATTTTTAAGCATTTGTATAGTACCTTTACCACCAACTCAAAAAGACAACCAAAAATAACGATATGCTTCTATAACTTCAGTTTCTGAAATGAAATTAGTAGTAATAAAATTAGTAAAAGTAAATAATGAATTATCGTGTATTTCAAAAAGAGAATTCATTTTATTATAATTGTCTTGATTTTCATGGTTAGACGAGTAATTTTTGTTATTTTTTAATTGTTCATCATACTCTTGCCTAGAAGATTCTTCTTTTAAAACACGATAGGCATCATTAATAGCTTTAAATTTTTCCTCTGCATCTTTATCCTTACAAACATCTGGATGATATATTTTAGCTTTTTTAAAATAAGCTTTTTTAATATCAGAGCTAGTGGCATTTTGATTAATTCCTAAAATTTTATAATAATTTTTGTTATTCATTTTAGTAAAATTATATTTTATATTTTAAAAATATAATTTTAAAAAAATCTATATCTCACAATTTTATAAAAATTATTTGAGATTTTGATTTCTATAAGCAATTATTAAATTTTCTAATAAAGAAATGATTGTAAGCGGCCCTATTCCGCCAGGAGAAGGAGAAATGAATTTAATTTTATCAATAACATCATCAAAATCAACATCACCAATAACACTATGATTATCTAAAGTATTTATTCCAACATCAATAATGCATGCATTTTTTTGAACATTTTCTTTTTTAATTAATTTAGGTTCCCCAGCGGCAACGATTAAAATATCAGCTTTTTCTGTTCCTGTTATCCCTGTATCTTTATTAAAAGAATTAACATTTAAACCCATTCTCTCTAATAAAATTTTGGTTGGTTTGCCCACTAAATCCGATTCTCCTACAATAGAAATTTTTTTATTTAAAATAGGAATATTATTATATTTTAAACAATTTAAAATAGCTTTTGCTGTGGCTGGTACAAAATAGGGACTAATATTCATTTGAAAATTTTTTTTATTTTGTGTAGATAGTCCATCAATATCTTTTTCAATAGGTATTAAATCTAAAATTTCTTGTTTAGGTAAAGAAATAGGTAATGGTAATTGAATAATAATGCCATCATGATTTGATTTGATTTGATTTATAATGTTTTTAATTTCAATAAAAGAAATATCTTCTGACAATTTAATGTGATTAGTTTGAATTCCTATTTCTTTAGCTCTTTGTAATTTAAAATTAATATACTTATTAGATTCAAACAAATCACCAATTTGAATAATACAAAAGGAAGGTTTAAAATTATTTTTCAATATTTCATCTTTTAATAAAGATAAGAGATGAATACTTAATTTTTTACCATCTAATATTTTTGAATCATAAATCAAATTAAACTCCTAATCATATAACTTAATCTTAACAAATATTTAATGATTATTATTACATGACAACATTTTAGATATTGTATATATTAATATATAATTTATTTTTATATGTTATGAATTTACATTTTGCTTCCTATTTTGATCATTTTATTTTGTTTTTTAACAATTAATATTTATACTAGTTTTGAAATTAAAAAACAAAAAAAATTTTTGGAAGATGAAAAAAAGAAAAATGATACTTCCACATTAATCAAATATAAAAATGAAATTGGTTCTATTGGAAGTATTGAAATGGAAAATCAAAAAACTATTCAAATTGAAGAATTATGACATTCCATTGATAATTTAAAAAATAGAAATAGAAAATTAATTAATGATGGTTTGAAATTAATTGAAGAAAAAAAAATCTTTCAATCTAAAAAAATTGTTCAAAAAATAATGAAAAATGATGGGATCATTAATAAAGAAGATACTTCTTTTTTTGAATTGTCAAATTCTATTTTAGGAAATTCAAAAATATTAAAAAATAAATTAATTAAATTTAGAAATGGTATTAGAGAAATTAAAATGTTTTTTGAACAAAATAAAAATAAATTAGAAATTAGAACTAATGAGTATATTCAACAAGAATTAATAAAAAGTGAAGTGTTAATAAAAAATATTGATAAATATAACAAAAATATTGATATCAATAATGCAAAAAATGATTTTGTAAAACTCTCTTTTATTTTTAAATCATTAATTATTTTTGTGGATTCTTGCGAACAAATAGATAAACATTTATATGATATTTACAAAGATTTAAAAAAAAATATAATAAGTTATTTTAATAAATTGAGGATTTTTTTAAATAATGATTTATCTTATTTAAATTTTGACATTATGTTAGATAATATTGAAAGTAAAAAAGAGGCTGCTATTCTTTTATATTATGAGGGGAAAATTGATGCTTGTAAAGATTTAATTCATGAATGAATGAAGATGTTTTCAAATTTAAATGATAATTTAGATAAAGAAAAAAACGCCGCTATTTTTATCAGAAAAAGAAAAGTGTTATTTGAAAAACTAATCAAATCTATGAATAATAAATTTATGGATATTTCAAATCAAATAGATAAAGCTAAATTAATTGACGAACAATATTTTTATGAATGGGAAGAATTAAAACAAAAACAAAAAAAACAATTAATCGATATTGAAATTTTATGAAATGATCTATATGAGGAAAATTTCGATGATTCTTTTTCAAAAAAATTTTTCCAATACAAACAATTATTAAATCACATTAAAATTTTAGATAATGAAATTGAGGAGCAATATTCACATCTTAAATATTTTTATTATGAAGGATCATCTTTAAAATTAAAATTTGAAATGCTTAATAAAATGCTTGTCAATATTAATTTTTTAATTAGAAAAGAATTTATATTAATTTCAAATAAAACCATTAATAATTATAAAATGATTAATGAAATTAGTCAGAGTATCCAAAAAAAAATTATTAAAGATCCAAATGCTAATTTTGATGAAGAATACAAAGAAATTTATAAATTGTCTTCCAATTATTTAATAGATTGTTCAATTGCTTTATATCAAGTTATTTTGTTTAAAAAAATGCAATCATGGTATTCACTTAAAAGGAGTAATAATTCTTTCTTAAATGATCAAGTAAAAGAGGCTGAAAAAAATTTTATGCTAGGAGAATATAAAAAAGCTTTAAATATCATTATTAAAGCAGGAAAACAGGAGGTAAATTAATGCATAAAAAAATATTAATTAGATTTGGGGAATTATCTTTAAAAGGAAAGAATAAAATGTCTTTTGTAAAAATTTTAGCTAATAATATTAAAAATAAATGTTCTTTAACTAATCAGCAAATGACTGTTAAAATTGATAGAATTTTTATTGATTATCATCCTCAATTTTTAGAGGATTTAAAATATGTATTTGGTATTAGTTCATATTCTGTTGTTTCACAAGTTAAAAATGATGTAAAAGATATTGAGGAAGAAATAAAAAAACAATTGACTGATGAAAATAAAAGCTTTAAAGTAATCTCTCGTAGAAATGATAAAAGTTTTCATATGAATTCAATAGAAATGAATATTCATTTTGGGAATTTCATTGTACAAAATTCTAATTACAAAGTTGATATTAAAAATCCTGAAATTTGCTTTAATATTGAAATTCATAAAGATTATGCCTATCTTTTTAGTAAAAAATATAAAGGTTTAGGTGGTCTTCCGGTTGGTTCTAGCGGAAGAATTTTACATTTAATATCAGGTGGAATAGATTCTCCAGTAGCTGCTTTTTTAATGATGAAAAGAGGAATTAAAATTGACTATCTTTCTTTTTTAACTCCTCCACACACCGATCAAAAAACAATTGATAAAGTTAATAGAATTGTGGAACTTTTAAACAAATATCAAGGAAAAACTATTATTTATAGTTTTAATTATAGTATTTTAATGAATTATATTTCTTTAACTTCTAAAAATTCATATCGAATTACATTGATGAGAAGAAGCTTTTATCGTATTGCAAGTAAACTTGCTATTCAAAATAATTATATTGGTATTTCAAATGGAGAAAATATAGGGCAAGTAGCTTCTCAAACATTAGAGTCTATTAATGCAATTCAAGAACAAGCTTCTTTTCCGGTATATCGTCCATTATTAACTAATGATAAATTAGAAACAATTTCTTTAGCACAAAAAATAGGAACTTATGAAATTTCTATTGAAAAGGCTATAGAAGCTTGTGAATTATTTGCTCCTAAAAATCCTGTTACTAAACCAAGTATTCAAACTTGCTATGAATTAGAAAAAGAACTAGCAGATTTAGAAAATTTAGAAAACAAAAGTATAGAGGAAAATATTAAATATATTGTGAAAAAAAATAAGGTCTAAAATTGACCTTATTTTTAAAGTAAATATTTTATTTTTAAACAAATGATTGAATTAAAATAAAAGTTAGTGAAAAAATTCCAATAATTATAATTGTTCAATTCAAACGTTTTCAATATCGAAACTCTCGTGTTTTAATTTCCTTAACTTCTTCAGATAATGGGAAGGAAAGCGTTTCAATTACTTTTTTCCTATGCATAATTTTTTGATGTAATCCACCAAAGAAATTTAAAACAATAAAAGTAATAATTCCGATTCCAATTCCTTCTGCGATAGAATTTGTTAAAGTCATAAAAATAATAGTTAAAAATAGCATCGGGATATCAATAGCAACTTCTCACTCAAAATATTTAATTTGTGTAATCATCAATGTTCCAATTAATACCAGAATAGGACCTGTGATTGGTTGATATGATATGCCATTATGTGTAATAGGCATAAATACTTGTAAAATTGGTCAAGCAGCTATGGAAAGACCAAAACAAATTGCTGTAATAATAGTAGAAAAACCTGTTTTTGCACCTGCACCAACACCAACTGTTGATTCAACAAATGATGTCACAGTAGTTGCACCAATTCCTGCTCCACCTACAGTAGAAATGGCATCAACAACATTTGCTTTTTGAATCCATTTAGGATCTGTTTCATCTAATTTAATCATTCTATTTAGAGCCATTAATGTTCCGGTAGTATCAAAAAAATCAAGATATACAAAACAGAAAATAGCTAAATAAGTCATGGGAGAAGTTCACATTTTAACATTAGAAAATCCTCTTCATCCGGCAGCTACTACATCGGAAAAAGTGCCAAAATCACCATAAGATCCTAATAAGTTAGCAGACGAGATGCCATCTATTCCGGAAAATTTTAAAATAATAACCAAAATAGCCCCTATTAACATAGTTATGACAATAGAACCAGGTATTTTTAAATAATATAAAATTATTCCTAAAAATAAAATAGCAAAAGCTAAAATAACAAAAGGATTAGTTAAATCATTTAATTTTGAAACTAATGCAAAATCTTTCACAATAATTTGGGAATTTTGAAGCCCTAAAAAAGCAATAAAAAAACCTATCGCTACTCCGATAGATAATTTTAGATTTTTAGGAATTTTATCAGAAATGAAACTTCTTAATGGTGTTAAAACAACAATACAATATAAAAAACCAGATATTATAGTAACAGTAAGTGCTGAATCAAAACCAATTTGAGAAGAAACGTTATATGCAAAAAAAGCATTTAGCCCCATTCCGGGGGCAAGGCCAATTGGTAAATTGGCATAAAGACCCATAAAAAGCGTTCCAATAAAGGCGGAAAGTGCTGTAGCTAAAAATAACCCTCCTGAATAAATTGAGGCATTGCCTAATTCACTATTAGAAGGATCAATAGGCGCATCTCCAACTAAAGAAGGATTAACAGCTAAAATATAAGCCATAGCTAAAAAGGTGGATAAACCACCAATAATTTCTTTTTTAAGAATTGCTTTTCTGGAATCAAATTTAAAATATGTAAATAATTTATTCATTTTGCTCCAATTAAAAATGTTTTGTACAAAAAGACACTAATAAAATAACATTTTATTATTATCACAGCAACGCTGTAACTTTGTACTAATTTATTTTAGCAAATTATTCTTCTATAACTTTAAAAATGAAATTATTATCTTTTATTTCATCTGGTAAAAAAATGATTTCATCATTATATAAACTAACAATAGTATAAGAAATATTAAAAGAAATTGCAAGTTTATTATCTTCTAAGGAAAAAATAGGTTTACTCATAACTTTATATTTAATTGTTAATCCTTCATTTAATGTTGGAATATTAATATTAGGTAAATACTCTAAAATATTATTCTCATCAATTTCACTAATTATATTTTTAGAAACAATTTGTGGTTTAATTTTTTCAACTTCTTTTTTAATTTCATCATATCATGTAATAAAATTATTTATAGATATTGAATAACCACCAATAGATATAATTGGAGTTTTTTGAGCTTCATTATATTGAATAACGCCATCACTAATATAAAAAGACGGTGGTCTAATGAAAATTTCATGATTTGATTCTACTGGAAGATAAAATAATCTCAAATTGCTTTTAATAGTGCCTTTATTTTGATCAGATTCATTAGTGGTAATGGCTTCTAATTCTATTTTAAATTTATATTTATATTTATCAATAATTTTTTTAGACGGCGTGTTAGTATCTTCACTTTCTATTTCAATTGTAAGAATGTTTGTATTTTTATCATAAATGGTTCCTAAAAAATCAAAATTAATTGTAGATAAATCAATCTTAGAATTTATACTAGGAAGGGATTCTTCTTTATTGGTGTATAGAACACTGTTATTAAATAAATCATATGCTGAAACTGTGGCTTTTAATAATTCCTTCATCTTTTTTTGTTCAGAATCATCATCAAAAAAAGTAGGAAAATTAATTGAAAAACTTTTAAAAGAAGATGCTTTATATTCTTTATTATTATCTTTACCCACTAAAATATATTCAACATTGATTTCTCGACTTAAATCTCTTGAGAGTATATTATATTTTCAATAATAATTTGAATTGTCACTAAAATCAGGCATAAGTGGTTTAGGAAAGTTATTTTTATCAGAATTATTTTTTAAATTTTCACTCATCAATTTAATTGCAATCTTTAAGGAATTTGTATCTTCAAAAGAAGAAGGAAAATATTGATTTTTAAAAATATTTATTCCGTCTTGAGTTAATAAAGTATTTATATCATAAGTTCTAGATGGGAAATTATTCTCATAAAAATTATCAATAGATTCTTGCAAATTATTTGTTGTTTGGAATCCTATTAATTCAATTGTTTTTTGGGTGTTAACATCATTGTGATTTTCAAAAAAAGGATTGATTAAATTTTTCTTTTGATTATTAATTTTGAATACTTCAAACACAATTTTTAATGTCCCTTTATTATCATTGGGAATTAGATTTGCAATTTCTATTGAATAATTTTCAATAATATCAAATTTAATATCACTTTCTTTAATATTAGAAGGCAATGTTTCTATTTTTTTTATTGTTGATGCAAGAAAACTATCTGTCTTTGCTTTATCATGTTGTTTTTGGTAAATTTCATTAATTTCTTCTTTTATGCCTTGCTCAACTTTAGAAAAACCAGAAATATTTATAGTTTTCGTTTTTTGAGAAAAAGGAACTTCTTCTCCGTTTAAATTTTTTAAAATAATATCAACATTAACTGAGGAAAAATCAGGAGAATATTTATATTGAAAATCAGGAATAAAATTGTCTAAATCTAAATTATGTGCTTCTGGATAAAATGATGTTAAGCTTTTAAAATTAGTAATTAAATTTGAATATAAGTAATTTTGTTCTAATTCTTTAATTTCAAAATCATTGAAAATATTATATTGTTTATCATTAAAACTATTGTCATTTGTGTTTGAACAAGACGTTAGTATAATTGGAGTTAACATAATTGGTGTCAAAATGGGAATAAAATATTTTTTTTTCATTTTTCTCCTTATAACAAGCTAAATTGTAAAATAATAAAATATATTATATAATAATAAATAAAAATAAAATATAAACTCAAAAGGAAATTACAATGTCAATCAACAAAATTTTTATATCTCATTCAGAAAATATTAAATCTTTAGAAATTTTAGAGGAATTAAAAAGAGAACTAAAACAAGTTAATAAAAAATTTGATTTTTCAGGTAAAAATCTAGAAGAAAAATCTATAAATTCAAATATTTTTGATTCTGAAATTACAATTGCAATTTTAACAGAAAATTTATTGACAAAGGACAAATTAGAATTAATAAATGGAAAGATGTTTTTAGAACTTAAAAATTCATTAATAAGTAATAATAATAAAAATATTAATGGAATTATTCTTTTAATGGATGAGCCTTTTAGAAAAAAATATTTTAATACTTTAACCAAAAATAATACTAAATTCCCAATTATTGATAAAAATATTGATAATATTAATTACTTAAAAAAATCAGAAAAAGATAATTGAGACTATATGTTAATAGTTAAAAAAGAAGATTTTTTTAAAAATTCACTTTTTTATATTAGAAAAGCAGAAATTATTAGAGAAAAGCAAATTAATACTAGAATTTATGATATTAATTTAATTTAATAAATTTCTACTTCTTCTTCTGTTGTGTTAGGGGCAAACTTTAAATTATCCTCATAAATAATTGTAGTTGTAATAATAGGTCTTCTTCTTTTGGTTTTATAAAAAAATGGTTGTAATCTTTCTCTAATAATTTTCTTTAATTGGGCAGTTGTATAACTATCCTCAAAATTTTTAATTTTATAAAGAACTGCTCCATAAACAATTTTTCGGGTTTCTGAAATAATATCTAAAGAATTTTTAACATACAAAGTTCCTCTTGTGATTATTTTAGGTCTTTGGACAATTTTATTTTCTTTTTTATTAATAAATAAAATAACATGAACAAATCCATTTTCTCCTAAAACAGATCTTTCTTTAATAATTTTTGTTGTTAAAGTAGATGCTCTTTCTCCATCAATATAAACAGGATCACAATTTCTTTTCTCATCAGATTTTCAAATATTATTATCTTTCATATAATAAACTTCGCCGTGAGCTGCGATAATAGAATTTTCTTTTTTTACTCCAGATTCTATTGCTGTTTGTCCATGAACAACAGACATTCTAAATTCTCCATGATATGGAAAAAAATATTTAGGTTTAGTTAATTCAAAAATTTTAACATGTTCTTCTTTATATGCATGACCTGAAGTATGTAAGTATCCATCTATACCATTTTCTTTAATATCAGCACCTAATTTAAATAATTGATTAATTAAAAGTTCTATTTTCAATCTATTTCCAGGGATAGGAGAAGAAGAAAAAATAATTAAATCTTTATGTTTAATTTTAACTTGAGGATGTTTATTTTCGGCCATTTTTGCTAGAGCGGCTAGTTGCTCTCCTTGAGATCCTGTTGTGAAAATAACTATTTCATTATCATTATATTTTGATAAAACTTTCTTATCAATAAAAGAACTATCCGGAACATTAATATACCCTATTTTTCGTCCTATTTCTACACCTTTAACCATTGAACGACCAAAGCAAATTACTTTTTTACCTAATTCTACAGATAATTCAATTAATTTTCCAACTCTCATCATATTAGATGCAAAAGAAGTAATAATTATTTTCTTTTCAGCTTTTTCCATATATTTTCTTATATCTTTTAAAATGTCTTTTTCTGAAGGAGAATGATTAGGCCTCATAGCATTAGTAGAATCTGAAAAAAGAGCAGTTAATCCTTCATCACCCATTTGTTTTAATTTCTTAAAATCAGTAAAATTACCAATAGGAGTATAATCAAACCTAAAATCTCCAGTAAACATTAATGATCCATTCGGACACTTAAATCTTATTCCAAAAGCATCAGGAATTGAATGCTGAGCAGTTCAAAAATCAACGCTCATATCTTTAAAATTATGAACCTCATCCTCAATGATTTCTATAAATTCCACATTTAATTTTAATTTTCTTTCATCAAATTTATTTTTTAAATATTCAATTCCAATTTTAGGAGCAAATATTTTTTTAATATCAACTTTTTCAGCTAAAAAGGGAATTCCTCCCATATGATCTTCATGCCCATGTGTTAAAAAAATACCCTGAATTTTTTCTTCATTTTCTTTTAAATATTCATAATTAGGAATAATTCCTTTTATTCCAGTAACAGAACCATTACCAAATTTGATTCCTGCATCAAGAATAAAAATCATATCATTATGTTCAATAGCTAAAGTAGATTTACCAATCTCTTGCATTCCGCCCATTCCAAAAAATTTTGTAGGTTCCATATTTTACCTGCCTTGTTTTATTTAAAATTATTATTAAAATTGTCAATAGAAGAATTTTATTTTAAATAAATTATAACAAAATTAAATCTTTATCGGCTATTCATTTTTTATTTTTTTGAATGTGATCAATAAAAAGTTTGCCATCTAAATGATCTAATTCATGTTGTAAAACAATAGCTAAGTAGTATCTAGCATCAATTATAATTTCTTTTTTTTGATAATAAGAATATGCTTTTAATTTTATTCTTTCGCTTCTTCTAATAAAACCTTCTTGATTTGGATCTTTTTCATTAACAGATAGACATCCTTCTCCAGTTTGCAAAGCAACTAATGATTCTGATTTAGCAATTACTTTAGGATTTATAAGAACATCTGAAAACTCTATTTCTCCTTTATTATTTTTTATATGAACAAAAAACATTTTTTTTAAAATTCCATACTGAACAGCAGCAACTCCAACAGCTGGCCTAAAAGGAGAATTTTTTTTGATTGATTCTGTAACATGATAAATCATTTTTTGTGCCAATAAATCATCTTCTTTAGAAAGAGGTAATAAACAATCAAGAGATTTTTTTCTCAATACTTTTTCTGGCAATTCTACAAGTTTTACATCAAATTTCATAAGTTATTTTTTAAAATATTATAATATATAATATTATGCTTGATATTAAAAAAATACAAAAAGATATTGATTCTGTTATTAACTCACTTAAAAAGAGAAATGTTGATTCTGAATTACTTAAAAAATTATCCAACCAAATTAATGCAAGAAATAAATTGATTTTTCAATTGTCTGATTTACAACACAAAAGAAATAATGTGACAAAAGAAATAAGTTTAATCAAGGACTTTAAAAATATAGACAAAAAAATCTTGCAAGAAGCTAGTGAAACCAAAGAAAAAATTATTAAATTAGAAAAAGAAATTGAAGAACATCAAATAGAAATTGAAAATATTCTTCATTATATACCAAATATTACTCATGAATTAGTTCCAATTGGAGAAGGAGAAGAGGAGAATGTAGAAATTTCTGCCTTTCCTAATTTAGGAAGGGGTTTGAATAAATGTAAACTTCCTCACTATGAAATTGGTGTATTAAAAAATATTTTAGATTTTCAAAGAGCGGTTAAAATTTCTGGTTCTAGATTTGTTTTTTTTAAAAATGAAGGGGCATTATTAGTTAGAGCATTAGAAAATTTTATGTTAGATCAACATATTTCAAGAGGTTATACAGAACTAATACCTCCTTTAATGGTTTCTTCAAAAGCATTATTTGGAACTGGTCAATTACCTAAATTTAAAGAAGATGTTTATAAAATCGAAAATGAGGATAGTTATTTAATTTCTACATCCGAAATTCCTTTAACTAATTATTACTACGATGAAATAATTCCGTTAAATGAACCTATTAAATTCACAGCATATTCTCCATGCTTTCGTTCAGAAGCCGGCTCTTCCGGTAAAGATACTAAGGGATTAATCAGATCACACCAATTTAATAAAGTAGAAATTGTAAAAATTACCAATTCTGAAGATGCTTTTAAAGAATTTAATAAAACTATTGAAGATGCCGAATTTATTCTAAAAGAATTAGAAATTCCATATAGAAAAATTATTTTATGTACTGGAGATACAGGATTTAGTTCTTCCATCACATATGATTTGGAATTATGATTGCCATCAGAACAAAGATATCGTGAAGTTTCTTCAATTTCATATTTTGGAGATTTTCAGGCAAGAAGAGCAAAAATTAGATATAAAGATCAAAATGGTAAAATAAATTTTGCACACACAATTAATGGATCTGGTCTTGCGATTGATAGAGTTATAGCAGCAATTTTGGAAATATACCAAAATGAAGATAATAGTATTACAGTACCTACCAAACTAATACCATATATGAAAGGTCTAAAATCATTTTAAAAATATTATTTATAAAAATCGGCAACTCTAATGCAGATTTTTTAAGATTAAATGAAAATAAAATTAAAACAATAAGTACTAAATATTTTTTAATTAATTTTGAAAAAAAAATAAAAAAATTAAAAGAGTCCTTTGATGAAATTTATATTTGCTCTACCAATTATAATTTTGAAAAAAAAATGAAAAAATTAAAATCTTGCAAAAATATTTACATAAATTGTATGTTAAAAGAAGAAGAAATTATCTATTCTAAAATATCTCAACATCAATTAGGTTTTGATTTATATTATGCCCTTGAATATTTAATTAAAAAAAATGAATCATTATTATATTTTTCACTAGGTACTTTTTATGCTATATCTTTAGTGGAAAATAAAACGCTTATAGGAGTTAATATCTTAAATTCTATTCATAATGAATTAAAAATAATCAATACTAATAATAAATTACTTAACAATAACATTATTTTATCCGAAGAAATATTATGAGGAAGAAATAACAATGAAGCTATAAGTAACGGAATTTTAAAAAATAAATATCATATTTTGAAATCTTTGGTCTCAAAAAATAAAAATTTGTTTGTGAGTGGTTATGAAATTATTTATTATGATTTTTTAAAAAAATTTGAAATAAAAAATATTGAATTATTAGCAATGGAATCTTTTTATTTACATAATAATTTTAAAAAAGACTAGTTTGATCTAATTCATCTAAATTTTTCAAAACATTAATTGATTTTAATTTTTCAATATTTGTTTTATTTAATTGTGTTCTTTTGGTTAAATTTTGTATAGAATGGAAAACATCTTTCTCTCTCTCTTTAATAATAGAAACTGCAGCAGCAATTCCTAAGCCATCAATAACAATAAAAGGAGGTATTAATGATTTTCTCTCTTTAACTATTTTTCAACTGGTTGCTTCTGATTCATATAAATTAATATTTTCAATTTTATATCCACGCGACAACATCTCCAACAAAATTTCGAAAATAGGAATTAATTTTTCTTCTTTAGCTGTTGCTTCATTATTTTTCATTCTTTTTTCAATATCTTGTAATTTTTTTAAAATATTTTCTTTAGAAGAAACCATAATATCAATATCATAAAAATCTGCTCTTGTTGAAAAAAAAGTTGCATAATATTCTAAAGGATAATATAACTTAAATCAAGCCACTCTCCAAGCCATCATAACATAAGCAGTCGCATGTGCTTTAGGGAACATATATTGAATAAGTTTTAAGGAATCAATATATCATTTAGGAACATTATGTTTAATTAATTCTTTTTCTTCATCAGCAGTTATGCCGTTACCTTTTCTAACGCTTTCCATAATTTTAAATGAATATAAAGGATCTAATTTTTTGTTAATAAGATAAACCATAATATCATCACGACAACTAATAACATTTTTGATGGTTAAATTATTGTTAATAATTAAATCTTCTGCATTACCTTTTCAAACTCCGGTTCCATGTGAAAGACCAGAAATAGAAACTAAATCTGAAAAAGATTTGGGCTTTGCTACTAATAACATTTTTCTAACAAATCTAGTTCCAAATTCAGGAATCCCTTGAGCACCTGTTTTTTCTCCATTAATATCAGAAGGCAGAATTCCTAAAGCTTCAGTGGAATTAAATAAAGATATTACTTTTGGATCATAAAATGGGATGGATTGTGGATTAATGCCAGTTAATTTTTCTAATAGTCTAATGGCTGTAGGATCATCATGCCCTAATAAATCTAATTTTAATAAATTATCATGAATGGCATGGAAATCAAAATGAGTAGTTTTCCAATCGCTAGCACTATCATTTGCTGGGTAGTTAATTGGGCAAAAATCTTCAATTTCATATTCTTTAGGGACAATAATAATCCCTCCTGGATGTTGGCCGGTGGTTCTTTTTGATCCATAAATTTTATTAGCAACAAATTCAACAAAAGCTCTTGATTTTTGTTGTGGTTGTATTTCATTTCATCCTTGCGCTAATCCAAATGCTGTTTTTAAAGCAACTGTTGAAATTGTCCCCGCTCTAAAAACATTATTTTCACCAAAAATATTTTTTACTTCTTGATGAATAATAGATTGATAATCACCAGAAAAATTTAAATCAATATCAGGTACTTTATTAGCTTCAAACCCAAGGAAAGTTTCAAAAGGAATTGTTTGGCCATCTCTTTTTAAAAGAATATTACAATTTGGACAATTTTTATCTGGTAAATCAAATCCAGACAGATACTCATTTTGATTCTCAAAAAATTCACTATAATGACATGAAAGACAAATGTAATGAGGGGGAAGTGGATTTACTTCTGTAATATTAACAAGAGTTGCAACTAAAGAAGAACCTACTGAACCTCTAGAACCGACTAAATATCCATCATCTAATGATTTTTTCACTAATTTATGACTAATTCAATAAACCACTGAAAATCCATATTTAATAATAGGTTCTAATTCTTTTTGAATTCTTTTTTCTACAATAAGTGGTAAATTGGGTCCATAGATTTTATAAGCATTTTCATATACAAGATCTTTAAGTTTTTCATCAGAATTATCAAAATTAGGTGTATATAATTTATTTTTAATAACTTCAATATTATCATCAATTAAATTATTTAATATTTGTGTATTTTGAACTACTATTTCAAAAGCTAATTTTTCACTATTTAAGAAACTAAATTCCTCCAACATTTCTTTGGTAGTTAAAAAATTTTGAATTGGATATTTTTTATCATCTTCACCATTTTTTCATAAATAATGCCTTCTCCCTAATAATGCTTTAGCATTAATATAAACTTCATGAAGTATAGATTCTTTTTCATCAATATATCTAACATCTCCTGTTGCTATCACTAGTTTGTTTTTTTGTTTAGCGCTATAAATTATTTCTTTTATTTTTTCAGATAAATCTTTTTTATCAATATCTTGGCGATGAAATTTATGTGAAAAAAGTGAAATGTTCGGTACACCAATAAAATCGTAAAAATCTAATTCATTATTAATATTTTTTTGTGTACCATAAAAAATTTCGTTCATAAGTTTAGAATTAATACCTAAAGAACCAATTAAAACATTATCGCTTTTGTGAATATCTTCTAAAAATAATTTGGGTTGATTAAAAAAACTTTTGGTATGAGCAATTGAAACTAATTTGAATATTTCTTTTAGGCCTTGTTGATTTTTTGCAATAAAACTAACTTCATCTCCTCTTTTTCTTTCATAAAAAATGCTTTCTTGAACATTTTTAATATCAATAAATTTATGAATTTGTTTTGTTTTTAGTAATCCTTCAAAAACTACCCAAATTCTAGCTAAAACTTCAGCATCATAATCAGCTCTATGGGCAACATCTGAATTATAATCAATACCTGTTTTTTTAGCTACAATTTCTAATTTATAAGAATTTGATTTTTCTATTAATAATCAAGATAATGCCATAGAATCTATTCATTGATTTTTTAATTCTCCAAATCCATATTTATCCATTTTTTCTTTAAGAAAAGAAACGTCAAATTTAGCATTATGAGCTACAAGAGTTGAATCTTGAATAAAATTTAAAATTTCTTGAATTGCCTCTTTTTCAGAAATAGCATTTTTCAACATTTCGTCAGTTATATTTGTTAAATTTTTGGTAAAATCACTAATTTTTTTTGTATTTTTAATAAAAAATTGTTTTCTTTCAATTATTTTATTATTTTTTAATTTTATAGCTCCAAATTCTATAATTTCATCAAAAATAGGGGATAACCCTGTTGTTTCAATATCAAAAACAACAAATGTCTCATTTATAATTAATTGATCTTTTAAATTAAAAATAATTTCATTTTCCCTAGAAATTACATTTAAGGTGACCCCATAAATAGGTTTAATGCCAGCTTTTTTAGCTGAAAAATAAAATTCAGGAAATGCTTGCAAGGAATCTTTATCCACAATAGCTAAGGAAGAATGCCCAAATTTTTTAGCAGTTTCAACAAATTTGGTTGGAGACAAAAACCCATCCATAGATGTCATGGAAGTTCTAACACAAAATTCAGTCCTTTTTTGATCTATTAAATCCTTTCTTTCTAAATCATTGTTAGGAGAAATAATTTCTAATTTAGAAATAGAAATATAATGTGCACCATTAATATCATTGTTTTTTTGGCCATATATTCTTAAAAAATCTTGTTCTTCTTTTAAAGAATCATAATTTTTGATTTCTTCCTCATTTTTTAAAAATGCTTTACAAAATATAGCTTCTTTAAAGTCTGAAATTAGTAATGAATAAATAATTAAATTTGTTTTAGTTTGAATTTTGTTTTTAGTTATTAATTTTCCTTCAATAACAAATTTAGATTCATATGAATTATAAATACCTTGTATATCACTTTCATAAAATGAATTAAAGGATTTTTTATAAAAAACTGATGAATTATTTTTTGAAGAAGTTAAATTTAAATTTTTTTGATTTTGATAATCGTTAAAGCGGCTTAATAATTCTTTATTTTCTTCTTCAATAACTTTGTCTATATCAATGCTTTTACTTAAATCAATAATATGACATTTTATCCCATGAATGCCAAGTTTTTTTAAAACATTTATAATATTTTCTTGTTCAATAACAAGAAAATCATAAATTGTTTGATCAAATGCTTTAATGCTTAAAACATTATTAGAAACATCATAATGAATAGATGAAAAAAGAATTTTTTCTTTCAAATCTATTTGATAAATCTCTGAATAACCATAAAGTAAATATTTATAAATTAATTCTTTATTGTAATTCTTTATTTTAGAATCAATATTTAATTTAGTTTTAAATTGAAAATTATTCTTAACAGATTTCAAAAAATTAGATAAATCTTCAATTTCTGGAACAGTTGAAAAAAAAACATCAATTATAAATTCATTCCCCACAACTGATTCAACATTAGTTATTGTTGAATTTAATAAATATTTAGGTATTTGTCAATTTATATCAAAACTAAATTTTTTAAATGCTTCTTCCATTGAAAAAATTATATTAAATTTTAATATATAAATTATTAAAAAAACACTGACAAGCAAAAATACTTGACACTTATTTTATTTTTTTTGGTAAAATTATTTTAAACAAGGCAAAAATTTAAAAAATTAGGAGAAAAAATGGTAAAACTAAGATTAAAAAGAATGGGAAATAAATTCAATGCTTTCTATAGAATAGTAGCAGCTGATGCAAAAGCACCGAGAGATGGTCGTTTCATTGAAGAATTAGGATATTTTAATCCATTATCACATGAATTAAAATTGGAAAAAGATTTAATTTTAAAATGATTAGAAATTGGTGCACAACCCACTGATACTGTTAAGGATATTTTAAAAAAAGAAAAAATTTGAGCTGAATTTAAAAATTCTAAAGTTGATCCTAAAAAAATAAGTAATAAAAAATAGGTAAACAATAAAAAAAGAAGGTGAAGTAATATGATTAATGAAAAAATACAAAAATTAGATGAATTACAAAAGAGAAATGATTTTCCTGATTTTGAGGTTGGAGACAATGTTAAGGTCCATGTAAGAATTAAAGAAGGTGAAAAAACTAGAATTCAGATTTTTGAAGGTCTTGTTATAGCTAAAAAAAATGGGGGGACAAGAGAAACATTCACTGTAAGAAAAATTTCTTATGGTATTGGTGTTGAAAGAACTTTTCCTCTTAATAATCCAAATATTTCTACAATTGAAATTGTTAGAAGAAATAAAATTAGAAGATCAAAACTATATTATATGAGAGACCTTAAAGGTAAAGCAACACGTCTTAAAGAAATTAAAGTTAAAAAAGAAAAATAATAGTGTTATATTAAGGAGAAAAAATGAAAAGAACTTACCAACCCAACAAGAGAAAACATGCTAAAGTTCATGGTTTTAGAGCTAGAATGAAGACAGCTAACGGAAGAAAAATTCTAGCAAATAGAAGAGCTAAAGGTAGAAAAAAATTAACTGTTTCTGACGAAAAATAAAAAATAAATGTAATGAAAAAAGAAAATATTCTTAGAAAAAATTGAGACTTTCAAAAAGTTTTAAATAGAAGGCAGCAACATGTATCAAAATTTTTAATTTTATACTATATTCCTCATAATAAATTTCAAATAGGTATATCAATACCAAAAAAATTTGCCATTGCTGTTCAAAGAAATTTTCTACGGAGACAAATAAGGGCAATATTTAATGAAATCAATTACACTAATGTAAAATATAAAGTTGTTTTAATTATAAGAAAAGATTTTATAAATTTAAATTTTGAAGACAAAAAACATATAATTAAACAAATGATAGAAAGATTAAAATAAATGAGTAGAATTAAAAGATCAGATAAATATGATTTTTTTAAGGGTGGAGACAATAATAACGGTCCAAAATTTAAAAAATCTAAAAAAGAACATATGAAACAAATTTTTAAATGAGTAAAAGTTGTTTTTTATGTTTTTCTTTTAGGTTTATCTTTGACCGGCTGTATCCAATCACTTGCAATTCGTTCTTCTTCAATAGCTGGTTCTGGAATTGAATTTTATAAATCCAAAAATGAAATAGCTCCTTTTGTGTCCACATATCAAATTAAGACTACAAAAGATAAAGATGGAAATATTATTGAACACTCTTTAATTAGTTTGCCAAAAGATAATTTTTTAGTTAATAATCCTGAAGAAATTAAAGTGTTTATTGAACAACTAAAATTAAATAATAAAGAATTTTATGGTCAATATGGAAATCATTCTTCAGCTTTAAGAATTATTAATGAAAATGGAGAAAGCATTGATACTAATAATTTTGAACAAAAAAGTGATTCACAAATAGTAACAGGGAATAATAAAGCAAATAGATTTATAATTCTTAATGACTATTATTTAAATGCCTTAAATGAATCAAGCACTGAAACATATGAATATGCAAATGATATTATTAAAATCCCATTTTTTGTGGCTAAAAGGCCTGATAATAAACCTGATATCGAAGATAAAGATAATTCTGTTTCTAAATATAATCTACCATCTCCAGCGATAGGCGCTAATGCTTTCCAAGCTTTTAGAAAAGAAAATGACGGATCATATTCATTAGTAAAAATTGATGAAAAAAGCGGAAAATATTTAGCCGCTGATGGAAAAACTGAAATCAATCCAAATACACCAGAAGGGCAAAAAGAAATTCAAGCTTTTAAATATAAATTTCAATTTGAAAAAATATATTTAGAAGTTAAAGTGCCTGTTGAAATTTATTCTTCAGAAGCATATGCACGTGATTATTTACAATCTTTATTAAATGTTTTTATTCAATTTAAACAATTTGAACTTTTTGAACAAACATTGCCTAACTCTACAATTAACTTAAATTCAGAAAAAGAAAACAAAAGTTCTATCCAAACAAGATTTGAAAATTTAAGTAAAATTGAATCTAATACTTTTAGTTCTGTAGATTCAAATAATAATTTAACTGTAGAAGAATCAAATAAGTTGTTTAGTTTTGAACAAAAAAATGCAATGGAAAAATACCAAACACAAATTTCTCCTCTAATCGGAAGTACAGGTTTTGGAATTAAAAAATTAAAATTAGATGATAGTGAAAATCCTGATGCATGAGCAACACCATATCAATTTGATTTTTTAACAGATAAAAATTCAAAACATAGTTTTCTTTTAAATGGATCTACTGAACCACAAAAACCAATTATTAATTGATCAGATGCTTGAGGCTTAGGTCCTTTCTATGGTTTAGTTGTTTATCCAATTGCTTTTGTAGTAAATTCACTATCACATTCAATTCCTGCAATGGCTGGATGAGGATCAGTTATTTCGATTGCTGTGGCGGTTATTGTTGCTAGATTGTTTACATTCTTAGTTACATATAAATCTGCTTTTGCTCAATCTAAACAAGCTAATTTAGCTCCTAAAAAAGCTAAAATTGATGCTAAATATGCCGATTTTAAAGGCAATAAAGTTATGGAACAAAGAAAAAGGCAAGAAATTTCTGAGTTATATAAGAAAAACAACATTAATATGCTAACTCCAATTTTATCTGCATTAATATCAATGCCAATATTCTTGGCCATGTGAAGAGTTATACAGGGAATACCTATACTAAAATCAACAGATTGATTAGGAATTAATTTCTCTTCTCTTTCTTACCAAGAACTATTTTCTGGAGCATGACAATATTTACCGTTAATGATTGTTGCTGTATTAATACAAGCAGGATCACAACTTGTTCCAAGATTGCTAAATAAAAAAAGAATGTCTGAAAGAGCTAATGTAGCCGAAAAGGCAGCTTTAAAAAAAGCAAATAAAACACAAAATATTATGATGGGTGTATTTATTTTTATGGCATTAATTTTTGAGGCTGGTATTCAAATTTATTGAATTGTTGGTGGAATATGAATGATGCTACAATCTTTAATGATTCATCATATTCAAAAAACCAAAATATTTAAAGAGAAATTAATAAAATATGTATAAAAAATTTGTTGCAAAACAAATTTTTTTTATTTTTAATTGCTTAAAAATAAATGATATTATTAAAAATATATGAAAATTAACTTTTTAACAATCTTTCCTAATTATTATAAACCTTTTATAGAGGAATCAATAATTTCTAAATCAATACAAAAGAAAATTGTTGAAATAGAAATTATTGATTTTAGAAATTTCTCTACAAGTAAGCATAAAAAGGTTGATGATGAAATTTATGGTGGCGGTTCAGGAATGTTGCTTATGATAGAACCAATAGACTTAGCTTTAAATTCTATAAAAAATAGAGGAAAAGTTATTTTAGTATCTCCACAAGGGAAAACTTTTAATCAAGCAAAAGCACAAGAATTATCAAAAGAAAAAAATATAACTTTTATTTCGGGAAGATATGAAGGTTTTGATGAAAGAATTTTATCTTTAATAGATGAAGAAATATCTATAGGTGATTTTGTATTAACTGGCGGAGAGTTAGCTTCTATGGTTATTGCGGATGCAACCATCAGATTAATTGATGGTGTAATTAAAAAAGAATCTCATCAGCAAGATTCATTTCAAAATAATTTATTAGATTATCCTCAATACACAAGACCTGCAGAATATAAAGGATTAAAAGTACCTGAAGTGTTATTAAATGGAAATCATGAAGAAATCATGAAATGACGAAAAAAACATGCTTTATTAAATACAAAAGAAAAAAGGCCAGATTTAATTAAGAAATAGTTGTTGCTGCATAAAATTTAAGAATTTTATTTTCATCATCATTAAATATTTGATCATAAAAAGAATTTACAATTATTCTAATGATTTTATCAAACTCAATTTGATAAACTCCATTTAATAAAGAACCAAAATAATTAATTAATTTTAATTTAATGATTTTATTTAACGAAATATGAATTAGACCATGATATCAAAAATCATTAATTTTTATTTTGATAGCATAAATACCGCTATGCAAAATGGGATTATCATTTTTTCAAATAACATTCATATCCTCTAATAAAAAATCAGATCTATAATTAAAACAAAGTAATTGATTAATGGTGTCTAATTCTCCAAAAGTAAATAATTCTTTTATTAAAGTAGAAGAAATTTTTTGCTTATTATAAATGAATGAATTTAAAATAATAAAATTGTATTTAGGACTCATATCTTGTGGATTGCTCTCTCTATTTTTGCCAAATTTAAAATCTTGTCCACAGATAAAATATTTAATCTTATACCTAATTTTAAGATTTTCTAAAAACTCTTCGCCTGTTTGATTTTTAAAATTGGGTGTAAAATCGATTAAAATTAAAAAATCAAATCCTAATCTTGCCATTATTTCAATACGAGAATTTAAAGATATTTTATCTTCACTAGATTTAGTAGGAATATCTTTAATATTAGTAAAAATAGTTATTCCTATTTTTTGCCCTTTTTTTTGAATTTCTTTAGCTTTTTTTAATAATTCTAAATGCCCTTTATGAAAGAATTCAAATGAACCTAAAATAATAATATTATCTTTTGGAAAATCTTTTATTTTTTGAGAATTACTATACTTATAAACAAACATAATTTTATATTAATTTTATTTTCTTTAAATAAGAAACAATCCCTTCATTTTCTACGCTGTCAGCTATGTCATTAGCAACCTCTTTTAAAAGGTCGACTGCATTTCCCATAGCAACCCCTAAGCCGGCAACTTTAATCATTTCAATATCATTAGTGCCATCTCCAAAAGCAACAATTTCTTCACTACTAATATTTAAATTATTAGCTAGATTTAAAATAGTGGTAGCTTTATTAATATCATTATTAGAAACAAAAAATCCGTTTTTTCAACTGGCTTGAACAGATAAATCTATTTTATTTTTATTAAAATAATTGTTAGAAATATTTATTAGTGTATCATCCTTACAATTAATAGTAATTAAACAAAAATCATCTTTTATTATTTCATTTCTTTGATCATAAAAACTTTTAAATCTATCTTTATAATCCTTTCAAAATCAATGATTATTTAATTGATCAAAATTAGAAACATACACATTTTGTGAGTCAGATAATATAATATTGTCAATATCAGAATAATTTTTTTTTAAAACATCATTATAATATTTTTCAAAAGAAGAAATATTGATTTTATTAATTAATAATGTTTGAATTTGATTATTATTTAATTGAGATATAAATCCACCATTGGCACCTATAAAATAATTAGCTTGTGTTTCGTGAAATACATTTCCAATAGAAATATGATCTCTACCAGATGCTAAAACTACAATAATACCATTTTTTTGCAATTTCTTAATAGCATTTAATGTTGATTTTTTTAATGTATGTTCTTTGTATTTTACTAAAGTTCCATCAATATCAAAAACAACCATTTTATACATTGTTACTCCTTTTTAAAATAGTTAGAAAATTTTTTTCCTAAAATATTTCGTTTTTTAATTAAACTATTTTCTAACTCAATTATTCCTAAAAAATCATTCTCATAAATAATCATATATCAATCATTAGGAAAATTGAATTTTATTTCTTTACCATGAATAATTTTTCAAAGCTCTTCCTCTTTTAAATAAATTTTAGAAAAAGATAAAATATCGTCATAATTTATGGTTTTATTTAAAAACGATTGATCTAATCCATGAATTTTCGTTCTTTCCAGTTCACACATATATGCTCCACAACCTATCAATTTTCCAATATCAAAAATTAAACTTCTTATATATGTGCCATTAGATACCTCTACTTCAAAATCAAAAAATTCTCCATCAAAATTTAATAATTTAATAGAAATAATTTTTATAAAATTAGGTTTTAATTCAAAACTAATATTTTTCCTAGCTAAATCGTATGCTCTTTGTCCATTAATTTTTTTAGCTGAAAAGCGAGGCGGAAATTGAAGTTGTTCTCCAATAAAATTTTGAAGAATTTTTTCTAATTCCAAAAAATTAATATTAGGCGTTTTAACTTTTTCTAAAATTCCTTCACTATCATATGTAGAAGAATTAAAGCCAAGTCTTGCTTTAGCAATATATGTTTTATTTTTGTTTTGTATTAAATTCAAAATCTTGGTATCTTCATCAGTTGCAACAAATAATAATCCAGTAGCTATTGGATCTATTGTCCCACTGTGTCCTATTTTTTTTATATTATTTTCAAAGGCAAAATTTTTTATTTTTTTATAAGAACTAATATTTTTTTCTTTATAAATTAATTTCAACATATTAATAAAATCTATTTAGTAAAATTTTCAAATCTTATCAAATCAAAACCAACATCCAAAAATACATTTTCACTTTCATTAATTTTCTTTCATTTTAAATAAGTCTTTCATTCTCTTAAACTAATATTCTCAAACATTTCAGACGTATTAATCTTAATAACTGGTCTAAAATCAATTTTATTTGATTGTTGAATAAAATCAAGTGAAAAAGTTTTTCTAATATTTTTTTCTCCTTTAGCAACAAATCCACCCAATGTAGGAATTTTTGAAAAAAAACTAAAATTGGACTGTAATGGTATAGAAATTAATTTTCTTTCATCATTTTTCCAATAATGCTTTGTGCTTTGATAAGAATGATAAATTTCAAATGCATCTTTTGCTGGTCCTGCTTCCATTGCTTTGAATTGCTTTTGTGTTTCATCTTGTCATGTATTAACAGAATTTTTAAAAATTAAATTCTTTTTCATATTTCCGTTTTCATCTTGAAAAACAGTTAAAAATTTAGAATCTTCTTTTATGGTAAAAGATGTGGTTCAAATATATTGTTTTTCAATTGAATTAAAATTTTCATTTTTTATTAATTTGATTTCAATGTTTTCAATATCATTAACCAATATATCTAAATTCTTAAATGTTTGTTTTTCTTCAACATCATCTTTATTATCTGCAACAATTAAATCACTATAAACTTTAGAAAAATTTATTATTTCTTGAGTTTTAATTGGATTTCCGTCTCCATTTCCTCCATTTGCTGCAGGAGTTCATCAAGGATAATAAATATCATTAAAAAGAAAAAAAATAGATTGGGCAAAATATATCTTTAATAATTTTTGATTATTATTTTCACTGATTTTTTTGGATAACTCTTTATTAAATTGTATTAATTTAGATTCAGAATCGCTTTCAGAAGATAAAAATTTGTCTAAAACATTGGTTTCATTTCTAATAACTAAAGTTAATAATGTATTATAATAGCTTTCATTACCAAAATCTGAAACAGAAACCTTTTTAAGCGAACCATTTATTTCTTTTTCAAAAATTAATTTATCTCCATGAACATCTTGTGAACATGAGGATAAAAAAAGAGTTGCAGGAACAATTGGAAGTAAAAATAATAGATTTTTTATTTTGTTTAACATAGTTAATATAAATAATAACTTAAAAAAAATTAAAATATTGATATTTTTTAAACAAATGTGTATAATTAAATAAGCGGTCATAGATGTGGGGATCACCTGATTCCATTCCGAACTCAGTAGTTAAGCCCACAATCGTCGACAATACCGGAAACGGGAAGATAGAACGCCGCTGCTTTTTTTTTACTTTTTTTAATAAAAGTAATCTATAATTTATAGAAAATATTGAACTGAAATAATTTATGATTGAACCATTTAAAAAACCTAATATATCTATATTAATAGCTTGTTATAATAAGGAAAAATATATTCCTAGTTGCCTAGATTCTTTATTAGAACAAACCTACAATGATTATGAAATTATCATTGTAAATGATGGTTCCACTGATGAATCTTTATTCATAGTAGAACATTATCAACAATTAGAACCGAAAATTAGAATTATTAATCAAAAAAATACAGGTATTGCCACGGTTAGAAATAATTTAATAAAAGAAGCAAAAGGAAACTATATTTGTTTTGTGGATATAGATGATTATTTGCCTAAAAATGCTTTAGAAATTTTATGAAAAAATACAGAAAACGGAAAATATGATATAGTCGCCGGAAGAGCTAATGTTGTTTATAATTATAAATATAAGGTTCCTTTTTTAGTTCAATCTAAATATAATGATAGTGTGGATTCAATTGAATATTTAAAATCTAATATTTGTGTCCCTTGGGGCTCTATTATGAGAAAAAGTCTTTTTGATGATGGTCCTGGATTTCTAGATGGTTTTGTATATGAAGATTTGATAATCAATTACTATTTTTTAAAGTCTCAAAATTTAAAAACTATTAAAGAAATTGTATATTATTATTGTCGTTATACAGATGATACTCATATTTCAACATTTAATTCAAATAAAAAATGAGATGTTATTGATATTTTTGCGGAACTAATGCATTTAATTAAAAGTTATGAGGGATCAGGATTTTTGAATGAAAAAAAATATTACAAAAGTATTTGCGCCACACTAATACAGCCTTTAATGGTTTTATTGTTTTTGTCCAAACATTATAGTAAAAACAAAAAAGTTAATAAATTAATTTTATTAAATGCTCACTATATTATTTCTAATTTTCATTTAAAACTTAAAATAAATAAAACACATTGAAAATTTTTTTCCTTTCTTTTATTAAAAAAATCATTAATTAGTTGTGAAAAAATATATAAAAAAAATAAGCTCTTTAAATTAAATAGTCAAAAAATTTATTTAAATGAAGAAAATATTGAAAATTATAAAAAGAAAATTTCCTCTGGAGCAAGTATTTATTTAAATTTAAATAATCAAGAAAAAATAATTGATTTTTTAAAAAAACATAATAATGTTATTGATTTTGTTTTTGTTCACAATGAATTATGAACAAATGAAAAAATAAATATTTTTTTTGAACAAATTAATCAATTTAATTTTTGTTCTGGTATTTATTATGATAATAATAGTTTTGATTTTGATTTTGATAACGAAAAAATTCATGCTTTAGATTTTTCTTTAGTATCTAATAAAAATATAATAGAGGAACCTAAGTTTTGAGATATTCCTAAAAGAATAATTCTTATTTTAAATAAAAATCAATTATCAACAAGCAAAAAGAAATTAAAACAAATTTGAAACATTGTATCTAATTAATTTTTGAAGGTATAATAATTTTATGATTGGTATAGGATTTTATTCGTCTTTGTTTACAATGGTGGTGATAGTTGGACTTTTTATAGGAAATAAATATATAAAAAAAATAACTAACAATTATTATTTTTATGGAATAATATCCATATTTTTTTTAACATATTTTTTAGCTTTTCGATGATTAAATGATTTATCACTTTTTATAGAAGGACAAAGATATTCGATAAGTATTTCCAAAGTTTTTTTATTGGATATGTGTCCATTTTTGGGTGTTTTTATTCCTTTGTCGTTAATTTTTGATAAAACTAAAAATGTTGCTAAAGTGGTAGCTCCATTTGGTGTTGTGGGTGCAGGCATTACTATTTTTGGCCAAATAAGTACTGAAACATTAATGAATAATCAAGGAAATGCTAACAACTGAGTAGAATATTTATTTTTTAATAAATTGTATTTTTTTATGCATTTTTATATATTGATTTTATCTATCCTAATTTTATTAAATTCTAAAACATTTACAATTAAATCAGTAATTATGAGCCATATGTATGCTGTGTTGTATTTTACATATATTATCATTTTTATATATGGTTGAGGTGTAGATACAAATGCAACTGGTTTGGTAGCTAAAGATTGAATCCCGGGAATAGGGCAATATGGTGTTGTATCTACATTATTTAATCTTAGTTTTCCTGTTGCTCCCATTGTCTGTTTTATTTTGGTTTGACTTTGAATATGTATTATGATGTTTATAAAAAATTTATTGACATTTGATAAGGAAAATATTGCTAAAAAAGAAATATATGTAAAATGAATTTTAAAAAAATTAAAATTATATAAAATTTAATTATGACTAATAGAAATACTCATTTAAAAATTGTTTTGGCAAGTAATCAAAATGAAGACAATAAATTTATTAAAGTATTTTCATATTGTAATGAACTATTTTGAATTAACTTCGAACATTACATTCCTGAAGAAGTGTTGTTATTAGAAAAAAGTAAAATAGATTTCCTTTTTATAAGATATGAAAAAAATTTAGAATCTGTTTTTAATTGAGAATTTTATTCAATTTTACATAAAAAAAATAGAAGATTTAAGCTTGTTTGATTAGTAGATAATATAAGTGATCAAGATAAAATAAATTTGCTCAAATGAGGGGCAGATGATTTTCTGGATTTTTCTATGAATGAAGAATTATTAAAATGAAAAATTATTTCTTTATTAAGAAGAAGATGGGATGAATTCAACAAAGAAGAAACTGTTATCTATAAGTCCTTTGTTATTGATAAGAATAATGAAATCGTCTATGTAAATGATAAAAAAATTAATTTAACTAAAAAGGAATTTGAACTTCTTTGATATTTATATAATGCATCTATCAAAAATAGAGAACAATATATTAATAAAAATGAAATTTTTAGAAATATGTGAAATGATGATAAAAAAGACCACACAAGAGTTTTAGATCAACTATTTTTAAGATTAAAGAAAAAGATTGGTGAACAATATTTTGATATAAAAAAATTAAAAGGTATTAAAATTAAATAGTATGCAAAATAGAAAACTTGTCAAAGTTCTAGAAATATATAGGAATTGAATTCTTTTAATGACCGATGATAAACAAAAAGGTATTTTGTATATAAATAATATTTCTGATTATTATATAAGTGATTTAAATGTAATTTTTAAAGAAGGGGATTTTCTTTTTCTAAAAGAAATATTAGTTAAAAAAAATGTTAAGTATTTTGATTTCAAAGAAGATCGGCCAAGATTCTTAAGGCAACCCTTTTCTTTTGATTTAGAAGAAACAAAAAATAATTTTATAAATTTAAAAAATAAAGTAGATGAGGATATAAAAAAATGAACAAAATTAAAATAAACATAAATAGAGCTATTAAAAATGGTGTTTTAGAAACTTACAAAGAACAGGTTAAAAAAATACACAAACAAATAGAAAGATTAGAAGGTGAAGGTTCTGAATTTTTAGGATGAAAAGATTTAGCAGAAAATACTGATTTAGATGAAATTAAAAAAATGGAAAAAAAAGCTGAATTTTTATGAAAAAACAAAATTGAGGTTTTAGTTGTAATAGGTATTGGTGGTTCATATTTAGGAGTTAAGGCTGGAATTGATTTTGTTTTAGGAAATTTACCAAGCGAAAATGAAAAAAAAATAGAAATAATTTACGCAGGAGAATCGCTTTCTTCAACAGATTTAGCTCAAAAATTAAAATATGTTGAAAATAAAAAATTTGCAATTAATGTAATTTCTAAGTCAGGAACAACAACTGAGCCAGCAATTGCTTTTAGAATGTTTAAAAAATTACTAGAGGATAAAATTGGCAAAAATAATGCAAAAGATTTCATTATAGCAACAACAGACGCTAATAAAGGAACATTATTTAATATATCAAAAAAGGAAAATTATGAAATGTTCGTTATCCCTGATAATGTAGGTGGTAGATTTTCTGTATTAACTCCTGTAGGGCTCTTCCCTTTTGCTTGCATTGGTTTAAATATAAGAAAAATTATTAAAGGAGCAATAGAAGCCTCTAATTTTTATTCTTTAGAAAATTTAGAAGATAATGACGCTTATAAATATGCAGTAACTAGATTTCATCTTTATAACAAACAAAAATTTGCATCCGAAATGATTGTTTCATATGAAGCAAATTTAAATTTCTTTTTAGAATGGTGAAAGCAATTATTTGGTGAATCAGAAGGAAAAAATGAAAAAGGTCTTTTGCCGCATAGCGCTATTTTTTCTACCGACTTACATTCATTAGGTCAATTTATACAAGAAGGATCAAAAATACTATTCGAAACTATAATAACCGTTAAAAACCCTATTATAGATTTGCAAATAGTAGAGGATAAGGAAAATTTAGATAATTTAAATTATTTATTAAATAAAAGTGTCCATGAAATAAATAATGCTGCTTTTGAAGCTACTTATGATGCTCATACATTAGTCGGTAATGTTCCAAACATCCATATAGAAATAGATAAAACTGATGAATATAGTTTTGGAGCATTAGTAATATTCTTTGAAAGAGCTGTGGCGATGAGTGGATATTTAATGGAAATAAATCCCTTTAATCAACCGGGTGTTGAAATTTACAAAGCAAATATGTTCAGAATATTAAAGAAACCTTTAAATTAAAAAATATATTATAATTAAAGAGCCATTAAAACGGAAACCTTGTAAATTGGTCAGGACAGAAATGTAGCAGCCACATCGAGAAGTGCTGTGTTTAGTGGTTTTTTATTTTATTAACAAAAAAACATTAGATATTATCTCATTTATAATCACTTTTCCACATTATCAACATTACTTATTATTATTAAAAATAAAACAAACTTTAAAACAACAAAGCAAAAAAATCAAATAATAATATAAAATTTATATATATTATGAAAATTGAATTTAGCAAAAAAACATTATTAAGAGATTTAGAAGAAATAAATAAAGCAATAGATCCTGCCAATGTTTTTTTGCCATTAAGATGTTTTTACTTTGAATTGCAAGAAGATAGAATGATTATAATAGGATCCAACTCTAATCTTTCTATTAAAAAAGAAATTTTAAGTTCTAATGAAAAAGAAATTAAAATAGAAGGAATCGGAAAAGTTCTTTTCCCTTCATCATTATTTTTAAATTTAATTAAAAAATGTGAAAATAAAATAACAATTGAAATAAATTCTAATTTAGCAATTATTAAAAATGATGAAAATATCTTTGAAATGAATATTCAAGAAGCTAATGAATATCCTTTAATAGACTTTAATTTATATGGAAAGAAAATCACTTTAAATCCCAGCAAATTAAGAGAGGCCATTAAAAATGTCTCTTTTGCGGCGGCAATAAACGAATCTGAAGTAATTTTTAATGGAGTTAATATTTGTTTAGATAAAAATAAATTAACTTTTAATGCAACTGATTCTTATCGGCTAGCTAGTGAATTTATTGAAATTGAAGATTCTAGAGAAATTTCCTTTAATGTTTCTGTATACGCAAAATATTTAAAAGATATTGTAGTATCTTATGCTGAAAAAATGGTAGATCTTTATGTTAATGATTTTAAAATAAATCTAGTATTTGAAAATTTAATAGTTCAATCTAAGATTATTGATTCCCCATATAAAAATTTAGAAGGGGTTTTCCCAAATAGTTTTTCTAAAAAATTAATAGTTGATAAAAAACTATTTTTAGATGCTGTTAATAAAGCTGTTTTTGTTTCAAGTGATTCATTAAATAAATTAAGATTTGAAATTTCTAAACAAGAAATAAAAATCATCTCCTCTAAAGATGAAGTAGGAAGATCTGAGGTTATTTTTAAACAATTTGATTTTGAAGGGGATTCTTTAATAATAACATTATCATATAAGTATTTAAAGGACGCTTTAAGTGTATTTGAAGGCCCAATAACTCTTAATTTTAATAATTCTATTGATAAGGTTGTTATAACCGGAGAATCTAATCCTAATAATAAACAATTGATTGCACCACAAAGGACTTATTAAGATAATTTTATGGAAGTAAAAATAACTGGCGATTTTATTAAATTAGGTCAATTAATTAAAAAATTAAATATTGTTGATACTGGGGGAGCAACAAAACATTTTATTGAAACACACAATATTATGATAAATGATGTAAAACCAAAAGGAAGAAATACAAAAGTATTCCCTAATTCTATTGTTTGAATTGATGATGAAATGTATAAAATTGTTAATTAAACAATTTTTACAATTTTTTCAATAGCTTTTGAAGAACCTTCTTTTTGGTTTCTTTGCATATGAATTATTTCAATTTTTTCATTTTGTTGAGTGTGTTCACCCTTTTTTTGTTTTCTTCTAAAACTTAAAATATCATTTTCAATATCTTTTACCGAGTGGCCGGTTGCAATTACTTTTTTAGAAGAAACTAACACCGCTTTATATTGGAACATAAATACTCCTTAAATTCTCTTTTGAGACATAATAATTATATCTTAAGAATGAGTAAGAAGATTATAATTTAGGACTTATTCCTAAATAGATAGCCCCATAACCTGTATGAATAAGAACAGAAATAGAAGATTGAATTACTGAATCTACTCTTATACCCATCTGCTTTAATTCATTTAGCAAAAAATTTAAAGTTGTTTCATCAAAAGCATAAACAATTGAAAAACAATAATCACTCAATTTTTTTCCTGGTTCTATAGATGAAATAATTTTTTGAAATTTTTCTATTATTTTTTTAATTGCACCCTTATTAGTCCTACTAATTCCAGATAAAGAAATCCCTTTAAAAATTTTAATTATCAAAAAAAACTTAGAACTAATATATTTTTTTATTCCCTTTAATCTACCTGAACTGGCAAAAGCAGAAACCTCGCTAGGTATAATATATCCAATAGATTTTTCGCTATAATCATCTAAAAAATTTATTATTTCTTTTAAATTCTTTCCTGAATCTTTCATTTCTATTATTTTAGTTGCAATTTTTAAATAATTTTTACCAACAAAATGATTATCATAAATTAAAACATTATCATATTTTTGAGAAAAAGTTTTAAGTGTTGAAAATGTTGAAGATAAATTAGAATTTAAACATAAAAAAATAATATTTTCATATTGCTTACTAAGTTTTCCTAAAAGTTTTTCTACTAAATCTAAACTTGGTAAAGAAGTTTTTAAATCACACCCTTCTTTAAATTTTAATTTATCTACAACAAAATCTAAATTTTCTTGACCTTCTTGATAAGATTTTTCATCAACAATAACTTGTAAAGGTAAAAAATAAATATTTTCATTGCAACTTTTTAAACTAATTTCTGTTTCGCCAGAAAAAGAATCAATAACTACAGCAATTTTATTCATAGTATCATTTTAACACAATTTAAGTACATTTTCTTTTTGTTAATAATAGATTAATTAATAATTATTTTTTATTCTTTCAAAATTTTTTTGATTTTTTCTTAAATATCCATCAATTATTTCTTGATCACTAAATTTTAATAACTTAATAATTCCTAAATATAATTCTAAAACTTCTCAAAGAATATTAAATTGTTCTCTTTCATAATAAACATTTAATTTTGAAAAAGTTGCCAAAAATTGTTGGTTAATATCATCACTAATAATTTTAGGTGAAATTTTTGTAGAATTAAAATCATAGTTTAAAGCAAACGAAAGTAAAAAATGTAGACCATCACTAAATTCTTCAATAATTAAATTATTATCAATAATTTTATTTTTTTTCCAATATTTGAATGCTTGTATTTCATTGGCGAATTCACCTATTTCAACAAAAAGACCAATTTTCATTTTAGTTTTTAAGTCATCATTATTTGGACAATGAGTTTTTTTAATTGCTAGATCTAATTCTTTTTGTTTTATTAAAATTTCTTTTATATCCATTATTTAATACTAATTATTTTTATTTTGTAAGGATTTGGTGCATCAATTGTAATTTCTGAACCAACCTCCTTATTTAATAAAGCTTCGCCTAATGGTGAAAAATAAGAAATTTTATTTGTAAAAGGATCAGATTCTAAAGTATTTACAATTTTAATTTCTTCTTTTTTGTGGGTTGAAAGATTTTCAAACGAAACAACCGAACCAACTGAAACACCAGTTGAAGAAAGTTTTTTTTCATCGATAATTGTGGATTGATCAATTAGTTTTTCCAACTCATTAATTCTATCTTCAATTATTCCTTGTCTATCCCTAGCGGCATCATATTCAGCATTTTCAGATAAATCTCCTTGTGCTCTTGCTTGCTTTATTTCTTCAATTACTTTATTTCTTTCTATAGTTATTAAAAAATCTAATTCTTTTTTTAAGTCATTAAATTTTTCTTTTGTAAGTTGTATTTTGTTGTTTTCCATAAATTTTCTATCCACACCCTTTTTTAAATTAATATTAATTATATTTAAAATTTTAACATTTAACCATTTTTATTCTTTAACAATTATAAAAAAACCACAATCTCATTTTAAAACATCAAATCTATTTTTAGAATTTCTTAATTTTTTTAATAACTCTTTTTTATTTTTTTTATTTTTATCAATGTTTGCAATAATCATCATTCCACCAATTTTTAGTAAATTAATATTATCATTATAGTATTTTAAAAAGTTAAAATCTGGCTGCAAAATTAAAATGGCATCATATTGAATTTTTTCATTTTTATAAATTATGTTATTTTTATTTTCATAATTTAGTCTCTTTATTATTTTCAAATATTGATCAGAATCAAAGTGAACTTCTTCAACATATAGATTAATTTTTGTTTTTTGAGAGATTGAAATAATTTCATAAATATTATTTTTTCCACAAATTAAAACATTTTGAAATAAGTTTTTAATAATACTGTTTATACAAAATTCAATAGTTTCATCACTAACTAATGATTTTGATAAGCTTTTTAAATTAAAATCAATTTCATATAAATCTTCTCTTTCTATAACTTTTTGATGTCCAGGAGACAAAAGCTCTTTTTCTATTCAATTTTTATTATTTTTTTTAATTTCTCTTTTAATTAAAAAAACTTTAATTAATATTCCGATAAAAATAATTAATGCAATGGAACACACCACAATAACTGATATTATTAATGCTCATCTTGTAGACATTTATTCGTCTCCATCACTATCTTCTAAAAAATCATTATATATTTCTTCAACAATTTCTAATTCTCTTTCGTCAGTAATTTGAATAATTTCATTATTATCATTAACTTTAACAGCATGTATCTGATTATTTAATTCATATAAAATATAGTCCTCTCCTGCCTCATTAAAAGCAAAAACAATTTCTGCCTCTTTACAAGTTCCATCTTCCATTTTAATAGTTATTTTTTTTAATTCATCTTTCATTTTGCTTTTTCTCCTTTTAAAATATTAATTTATTCTAAATTCTTTTTTGTAGAAAAAAATAAAGTAAATAATTTGTCACAAAATTACAATTATTGGCAAAAAATATAAATAAAAATAATTTAAATTAAAAGCAGGAAAATATAAATCAGGAATTAATTTAAGAAAAAATAATGCAGTTCCAATTATTAACAAAGAAATTGGAATTGCTAAAATAACTCCTCCAATAATAAAATTAAATTTTCTTTTTTCTTTTATCTCTTGTTTAATAATGAATATTAATAATGTATTGACATTAATAAAAACATATGTTACACAAAATAAAAGCAATCCAATCATAGTCATGATTCTTCCATTAAAAAAAGTGCTAACCACAAGAATTAATATAAATGAAATAAAACAAATAATTAATAATAAAAAAAGCATCTTAATTAAGTTTTTTTTATTCTTACTTAAAAAATTTTTCATATATTATTTCCCTGTTCTTTCAATTTTATCTTCTGGAAAAATTTTAGATTTATTTGAATAAAAATAATTTCTCTTTTCATCTTCACTGGAACTAATATAGATTTTTTCTATTTTTTCTAATGTTGGATCATCAGCATATAAAAACAAATTAATTGTAGATCATCCAGCAAATATTTTGACAACTTTATTTAAAGTAGGATTATTTTCAAAAACACCATTAATTAGATAAATTTCATAAGGAATTTTTGGATCAATTACTTTTAATCAAGAACAATCATCATCACTATTTCTTTTTTTAATTTCTTGGGAAAGTCTGGCTTGAATTAAGTCAGCATCTTGATCCCTTGGATGGCCTTTAAAAATAATATTAAATGGATGGCCAATTTCGTCAGCTTTTGCTTTAATATTAAGTAATTTATCCACTTCATCAATAACTATTTGCTCTTCATCAGCTTTTTCATCAAAAAGCCTTCTCCCATTATAAATATAATTTACATGGTCTTTCATAATTTCATTATCAATCATTTCAACATTAGGTTTGTCAATTGCAAAAGCCGCATAAATTAAGTCCATTGATTCAGGACTAAGAGTTCTACAAAAAGATATAAAATCAGCTTCTAAAGAATTGAAAGGATTAAAATAGTCGTTTTCATTAGTATTTAATATTGTTGATTCTTTTCAATTAGCCTCTTCAACCATTTGAATAGTGGGCAAAAAATATTTAGTTTTTTGTGAATCATGCCCTTTTTCACTATTAACTACAAATGATAATAAAAATAATAATAAATCTTCAATACTATTAACAGTTTCATTAGTTTTATCATTATATTTTGTCGTACTAATATATTTTCCATTTGAATCTAAAATGTTATTGGCAAATAAAAATCCATCATAAACCTCATTGCTAAAAAATTCCATTGAAGCGTCCCCATCAGCAAACATATTTATAGAGCTCACTTTTTTTAAAATAGAAAACTCATTAAAAAGGTTTTTAATTATATCATTTCATTGTTTGGGTAAAAAGTAGTCCCCTTCTAGATTATGTAAAATAGTAGTTATAGGTTTAAGCATAAGGTAATCATCAGAATAAAAATCTATTTTTCTTCCATTTTTATTTGCTTCATCAATTATTTGTTTTAAATCATTTGGGAAAAATTTTTGATTTTCAATTGAAAAAATATTATTAATTAGCATATCACCTTCTACTGTATAGCTATGAAAATTTTGAAAATTTTCAAATTCTTTTAATGAAAATTTCATACTAGGTCTTTGAAAAAAATAAATTTCTTTATTAGGATTTTCTTCTAATATTTTAGTTAAGTGACTCACAGAACCAAAACGATGAAATATTGATGGTCAATTCATAAAATATATTAGTATAGAATCTGTTTTTGATTTTTGTTCCACATCTTTTGTTAATGCATTTTGAGCATCATAAATTTCATTTTGAGAACCAATAGATTTGGATGAAATATTTTCCTTTTCTTTCAGATTAATTGAATTTGTAGCAAGAGCACTAGTTAAATAAATAGTGGTTATTGATGATATAATTGCTAATGCTATTAAAGAAGAAAGCACCATTTTCTTTCTCATTTTACCATCCTTATTTTAATTTCTTTAAAATTTCTTTAACTTTAATTATAGTGTTTTTAATATTTTTTTAGATTATAATTTTTAAATGTATAATCATAGAAATATCGAAAAAAAATGACAAAAATATTGGTTTGAAAATAACACTTTTAAAACAACTGATAAATTTAATAAAAAATTTTATGTTTTAGATATGTTTCCGTATCCATCAGGATCAGGATTACATGTTGGGCATCCAGAAGGCTACACTGCCACAGATATTATTGCTAGATATAAAAGACTAAATGGATTTGATGTACTTCATCCTATTGGCTGGGACGCTTTTGGACTACCCGCCGAACAATATGCTATTAAAACTGGAAATGATCCTGATGTTTTCACTCAACAAAATATCTTAAATTTTAAAAAACAATTACAATCATTAGGATTTTCTTATGACTATGATAAAGAAATAAATACTACTGATCCAAAGTTTTATCGATGAACTCAATGAATTTTTGGTGAATTATATAAAAAAGGATTGGCTGAAATTCAAGATATTAATGTAAATTGATGTGAGGAGTTAGGGACTGTTTTAGCGAATGAAGAGATTAAAGAAAATGATAAAGGGGAAAAAATTTCTGATATTGGGGAATTTCCTGTTATTCAAAAACCCATGAAACAATGAGTCTTAAAAATAACTAATTATGCTGACAAATTACTTTCTGGATTAGAAGAAGTAAACTGACCTAATTCTCTTAAAAATTTACAAAAAAATTGGATAGGAAAAGAAATTAAAAATGGTAAAACTACTTACCATTTAAGAGATTGAGTATTTGCTCGTCAAAGATATTGAGGCGAGCCCTTCCCAATTGCTTTTGATGAAAACAACAATATTTTATTGATAGAAAATTTAGTTGAATTACCTAAATTAGACAAGATTAAACCTACCGGGAGTGGTGAATCGCCATTAGCACAAGCAGTTGATTGGTTATATTTTGAGCATAATGGAAAAAAATATAGAAGAGAAACTAATACTATGCCGCAATGAGCCGGATCAAGTTGATATTATTTAGCATATATTTTAAAAAATCAAGATGGTTCATATTTGGATTTAAATTCGACAGAAGCATTTCATAGATTTCAAAAATGATTGCCAGTTGATTTATATATTGGTGGTCAAGAGCATGCTGTACTCCATCTTTTATATGCTAGATTTTGACACAAATTTTTATATGACATAAAAATTGTTCCTCAAAGTGAACCATTTTTAAAATTAGTCAATCAAGGAATGATTTTAGGTCCTGACAATCAAAAAATGTCTAAATCTAAGGGGAATGTTATTAATCCAGATGACATTATAAAAGAATATGGTGCTGATACCTTAAGAATTTATGAAATGTTTATGGGTCCATTAATTGATACAAAACCATGAAGTACTAAAGGAGTAGATGGAATAAGAAAATGATTAGATAGAGTCTATGTTATTATTAAAAAATACTTAGATAGAGAATTTTTGATTACACCTACTCCTAATAAAGAACTTGATTCTATTTATAATAAAACCATTAAAGAAGTGGGAGAGTGTATTGAAGAACTAAAATTTAATATTGCTATTTCCAAAATGATGGTTTATATTAATTTTTTATATAAAATTAAAGAAATACCAAGCAATAAATACTTGACTGATTTTTTAGTTATTTTTTCTCCATTTGCGCCCCATTTATGTGAAGAATTATTATCTCAATTTAACTCTAAAGAAATTAAAGATCAATTTTGGCCAAAACATGATGAAAAATTAATTTTAGTAGAATCTTGTGTTGTTGTAATACAAATTAATGGTAAATTAAGGGGCACCATGTCTTTTGAAAATATAGAAAATTTATCCGAAGATGAAATTATAAATTTGGCTAAAAAAGAAAAAAATGTCCTGAAATTTTTAGATAAAAAAGAAATTAAAAAAACTATTTTAATTCAAAATAAAATTATTAATTTTGTAATTTAATTTTTAAATAATTTTGCAATATTATTTGAGCGGCAATTATGTCTCTGTTTTCTTTCTTCTTTTTATTATTCATGTTCATTTCTTGCATAATTTTAGTAGATTGTTTTGAGGTAAAACGTTCATCCATTAAAATAATTTCTATATTCAATTTATTTTCTAAAATTTTTTTAAATTCTAATACCTTTTTAGACATAATATTTTCTTGATTATTTAATGATAGAGGATAACCTAAAATAATTTTTTCAATAGGAGATTTTTCTAAAATAATTTTCTCTAATTCTTTAATAAGTGTTGAAAAATCATTTGCTTCATATTTTATTAAAGAAAACGGTTGTGCAATTATTTGCAAAGGATCGCTAATCGCAATTCCACTTTTTTTAATTCCCAAATCAATTGCTAATATTCTATTCATTAATATATTTTTTAATATCTAAAATATTAAAATTTCCTTTAATAATACCTTGCCAAAAAATTTTATTTCCCCCGCCATGAAGGTTTCAAGATTTTTGAAACTTGTTTGCTAAAATAGTTACATCACTATTTTTTGATGCAAAAATAACAATAGAATTCGGTTCTTTGCTTTTAATAATAATAATATTTTTCGGAAACATCTCTCTTAAAAGAATTCCTTGCTTTTTAGCAATTTCTTTTTCAATGTTATCAGCAAAAACAACACTATTGTTCCCTCCTTTTATAATTTCATATGATATGCTAATTTCATTATTCATTTTTTCAATACTTTTTTTCTCGTTTTTAATAATTATTCTAGCTTTTTCAATGTTTATAAAAATATTTTTTAATTGTTTTTCTAAATCAATATTTTGAAAATTATTTAAATTTTCAACTAATTTTATATCTTTTATTTGGTTGCATAAATTTTTTAATAAAATTTTTTGTTCATCAATTTGCTTTTGGAAATATTTATTAATTGTTTTAAAAGATGTAATCGCTCTTATTCTTCAAATGTTGCTTCCTTTATTTTCAACTGAAACAATTTTAAATTTTTCAATATCTTTTGTGTTGGCTACATGAGTTCCTCCACAAAGATCAGAAGTGATGTTAGGAAATTTAACAATTCTAACAAAATTAGCATCCATATATTCACTTTCTTCCAACGTCATAATTGCACCCATTTTCTTTGCTTCATTAGTGTTTGTTACAATGTATTCTCTCTCTATTTTTTGGGCAATTATATTGTTTATAAAATTTTCTAAAAACAAAATATCTGAAGAATCAGGTTTTTGTTTTAAAGGAAAGTCAAAAGTTAATCTCTCTGGACTATTATCTGACCCCAATTGCTCTATATTTTCATTTGGATACAATGTTCGAAGAGCAGCAAATAATAAATGTGTTGCTGAATGATTATTCATAGATTTTTTTCTTAATTCTTTATTAACAAAACATAAAATAGAATCTTTATTATTAATCATTCCATTAATTTGGTGAATGTGGTTATTGTTTTTGTCTTTAAAAATATTTAAAATTTTTATTTTATTTTTATTCTGTATAATGTAGCCTTCATCGCATTTTTGCCCACCACTCGTTGCATAAAAAGGTGTTTTATCAAAAATTATATAAGATAATTCATTTTCTTTTGATTGGGAAATAATATTTTCAGAATCTAATAGAAATTTAATTTTAGATTTAGATTCTAATTGATCATAACCAGTAAATTCATCTTCTTTTTTTGTTATGAGACTTAAAGAATTTATAGCTTTAGATAGAACTGTGTGAGCATCTTGTTTTTTTGAAATATTTGAATGTTCATTTTTTAATTTTTCTAATTCATCCTCATTTAAAAATATATTATTTTCTTTTAAAATATCTTTTGTCATTTCAATAGGGAAACCATATGTTTCATATAATTTAAAAGCTATTTTGGGTGAAAAATTAGCTTTATTTTTCAACATTTCCTCTTCTAATATTTGTTTTCCTGTCTCAATAGTTTTAGAAAATTTTTCTTCCTCTTCTTTAATGATTTTTTCTACTTTTAAAATATCTATATTAAATATTAATATTTCTTTTACTATTTTAACTAGTGTGTATAGAAAAGTGGTATCTGGAATTTCTAATCTTTTACCACTATAATAAGCTCTTCTTATTAAACGTCTTATTATATAACCTCTTAAAGTGTTAGATGGTTTTTCTCCATCACTAATAGCATTTGTAGCTGATCGAATATGGTCAGCAATAATTTTAAAATGCATATTTATTTTTTGTTGTTCTACATCTTTATCAAAATAATTATTAATTACATATTTATATTTTGTTTTTTTCTCTATTTCCTTAATGATAGGAAGAAATAAATCGGTGTCAAAATTTGTAGGTGCATTTTGCATTATAGAAGCAATTCTTTCAAGACCGGCACCAGTATCAATATTTTTTTGTTTTAATTCTTCATATTTATTATCGCCTAGATTATTATATTCAGAAAATACAATATTTCAGATTTCAATGAAACGATCATTTTCAATATCATCTCTAATTAATTCACTACCTCTTGAATCATATTTTTCTCCTCTATCATAAAAAATTTCTGTACAAGGACCACAGGGACCTGAGCCTACATCCCAAAAATTTAAATCTTTATTTCCGCTAATTAATTGTTCTTCTTTAATTCCTAATGATTTCCATTTTTCTTTAACTAATAAATCTTTTTCATAAAAAGTTATAAATAATTTTGATATTTCTAATTTTAATTTTTGAGTTAGAAATTCAAAAGCAAACTCAATAGCTTCATTTTTAAAATAGTCTCCTATTGAAAAATTGCCTAACATTTCAAAAAAAGTATGGTGTCTAGAGGTGATTCCTACATTTTCAATATCATTTGTTCTTAATGCTTTTTGGCTATTAACCAATCTTTTGGCAGGAGGATTCTTTTTTCCAGAAAAATAATCTTTTAAAGTAGCAACACCTGAATTAATTCATAAAAGAGAATCGTCTTTATAAGGAATTAATGATTTAGATTCTAAAAACAGATGCTTTTTAGAAACAAAAAAATCTATTCATAATTGTCTTATTTCTTTTGAGTTCATAAAAATATATTATAAATTATTTTTATGAAATTTATTTTCTAGTGTTTAAAATTACAAAAAATTTTATTGATAAAATTATCTCATAAAATTAATTTTCTTTATGCTAGTAATTATTTTAGTAAATATAACATTAATTTATTTTTTTTTGAAATTATAATTAATCTAGGATTATGTTTTATTTCCCAATTTAGAAGGGAAAAATGATTAATTTTAAAAACTTAATATTATTAAAAGCAACACCTTTTCTATTTCTTCCAATATTTGGATGAATAATAATTTCTTGCTCTAGTAATCAATTCAATAACTATGCTAAAACTGATATTTCAAAAATTAGTGAATACAGAAAATATGATGAAAAAATTTCAGAAGCTTTATATAAAAATGAAATTATAAAAAATAAATCAATGTTAATTGTTACGGGAGCTCCAATTAATGACAATTCATTTAATCAATCCATTTGAGAAGCCGTTTCCAAAATTGGGATGCAAACACAAAATTATGATAATAATTATTATGAGTCAATCCAACCTGATAATTTAAAAAAAGCTTATGATGCTGCATTGATTGGAAATTATAATTCATGAATACTTTCTGGTTTTCAGCAATTAACTAAAATCGAAAATTGATTATCCATTAATAATAATTGAAAAAAAATCATGGACAATAAAATAACCATTATAGCTGTAGATTGAAAAGTAGATTTATCTCTTGATTCATCTACACCTTATTTAAAAAAAATTTATGAAAATGGCAATA
>JBOFDQ010000001.1:0-132952 GCA_051647165.1 Metamycoplasmataceae bacterium | reverse complement strand
AAAATATTACTTTTGGTCCTAATGATACTTCAGATAAAGTAACACAAGTAAATCCTGTTGCTTTAAATGATCCTAAAATAAAAGAATTTTATGATGCAATTGGAGTTAGTTTAAAATATAAATTTGGACCAAGCTCTTCGAATCCTGCCGATAATGAATTTATTATTGATTGAAAAACAGATCTTTCTAATAATCCTCAAGATTTAGGTTCTCCTAAAACTATGTATTTAAAATTCTTTATTAAAGATACTAATTCTCAAAATTTCATTACTTTATCAACTAATAGTAAAATAATTACTAAAACTGGAGATCAATTAGTTATTCCACAACTTATTTCAGTGGATCTTGATAATTTGAAAAAAATTATTTTAGATGGATCTTCAATTAATATGACTTTTGATGAAACTCAAGCAATGGTTGATGCAACCGGTAATGCTTCAGATATTCTTTTACAAAATGTTCATATTTTATATTCAATTAATGATTTAACTTTAGATTCAGCAAATCCTAATAAAAAAGAATTTACACAAGAAGAATTAAAAGAATTATTACCTAAATATAAAGGGAATATTTTACCAAGTGATTTAGATAAAATTTCAGCTAAATATGCTATCAAAACAGATCTTGATAAATATTCTTTAGGATCAAATAATATTTTTGTGACTATTGGAGCAACAAATGTTAAATCATTTATTCACATGAATGAATATTACCAAGCATTAGTAGATAAGAAAAATATTGAGATAACAGGATCAACAACTGATAATATTGGAAATATTATTTTCCCATTTGATGTTGATAAATTTAAAGAACTTACAAAAATAGGTATTCAAATTGAATGAACCACCGATAATGATAATGTTCAAGGGAATCCTGATGATAAAACATGAACTGTTTATAATTTTGAAGATAGTTCTACCCATCCAAAAGATATTGGGAATAATCCTCCTTATTTAGCAATGAGATTTTCATCTTCAAATATTAGAGTTATTATGGATGATACTATTGATAAAAAAATGGTTGTTGTTACTCCAACTAATTTAAAAATATTCTACAATGTTGATACTAAAGTTATTAAAGATAATATTTTATTAAATGGAAATACTAAGATTTTAGATTCAATTAATGAAAAACCTGTTTTAGATACTTATCCTGATTACTTATATTTAGAAATTGAATATTCAATTGGTGCTAATGAAGGAATTGCACTTGATGCTAATAATCCAGATAAAAAATGATTTACTGCTAAAGAATTTAAAGATGCTTTATTAAAATATAATAATGAAATTTATGGTCAAGATAGAATTGTTCGTGCTCGTTTTGTGGTAAATCAAGAAGGAATTAATAACCCTCCTGCTGGTTTTGTTTTTGAAATCAAAAATATAGGGGCTTCATCAGTTATTTTAGATTTAACTAATTTCAAATCATATATTGATGTTAGTGCAGAATTAAATAAAATTAAAAATGATTTTATAGAATTTGGTCCTAATGATACAACAGGAAATATTACAGAAATTACTAAAATAGGTCTATCTAATGAAGAAATTAAAAATATATTTACAGATAAAGGATTAAAAGCAGAATTGGCTGTAAATTCAGAGATATCTCCTAATTTTGATTATTCATGAAAACCAGGAGATAATACTAAGCTTCCTGGCGCTTTAGGTAGAGATGAAAAAGGGAACTTATTAATGTGAAAATTCACTACAGATTCTAAAAACGATATTGTTTTAGACTTTAATACAAATGATATTAGTTCTTCAATCATTAGAACAAAAGTAAAAATTCCTACTTTAATAACATTAGATCCTGATACAGCATTAGTTCCTATAATTAATTCAATTGGCGGAAATACTAAGCATATTGAAATTAATACTACTGATGAAAAGAATATTATTAGTGCTATAAAAACTAATAATAATACCCCAAATGCTGAAATAGAAATTCAATATTCTATTAAAAATATTGAATTAACACCTGGTAAAATTTGATTTAATTCTTCTGATTTTAAAAAATTATTATCAGAAAGAGTAATTGATTTTAATACAAATGAAATAAAAGCCAGATTCTTTATAGATCCTAATTTTGTTGATGCTAGTGGAGATACTTATAAATTATCATCAGAAAAAGAAGTAGAAATTCATGCTGAAAATATTACAGATTCTGCAAAAGTTAAAATATTCATTAATAAATCTGACTATGCAGAGCAAACATCTAATATTAAGATTAAAGGTCAAACTAATAATTTTGAAATTACTTTACCAAATAAACTTATTAGTGAAGATAAAGGAGGAATTCTTTCTCCAGGTCTTGAATTAGTTTGAACAATAGATAAAGATGCAAAAATTGAAGATATTCATGATGAAGCTATTTGAACATCTATAGTGCCAACTATTATTGATCCAACTACAAAATATTTAGCAGTAGCTTTTAGAGTAAAACCAGGTTATGAATTTGAATTAGCTCCGCAAAAATATGAAATTGATACAACCAATATTTTTACTTTTATTGAAGTTAAAAATGAATGATTAAATTTAATATCATTTACAGGGAATACAATTAATGCAAAAATTGATGAAACTAATTTACAAAACGAATTAGTAATGCCTGGTGGAGATAAAGTTATTGTTCAATATACATTTAATGGAACTGAATGATTTACTAAAGATGAATTTCCTGCAAAATTAAAAGCAACTGAAGGAGCTTTAGATAAGAATAACTTTATTTTATTAAGAGATTCAATAAAAGCTAGATATTCAATTGATAGTGAAGAAAGTTTTAAAGATTATCGTTTAAAAGTAGATGGACAAGAATTTATTGATACTCATTTTGTAAATGATCCATTAAAATTTGTTTCTATTATGAATAGTCCTCATAATGATCAATTCAAAGGGTATATTAATTTAGATAAAATTGCCTTTGAAGATAACTCATTTAAAATTACAGGAACTAATTTAGAACCAGTTTTAAATATTTTAAATAATACATTAGAAGCTATGCTGGCTCCATATAAAAATCCAACCCTAATTCCTTTTGAAATTTATTATACAACTCAAAAAGATGCAAATGGTAAGGGTGTTTATACTTTTGATGATAATCATTTAATTTTTGGAGAACAAGGATTTAAAACTACAGGTTTTGATGCCATCTCTAATGTTTTAAATGATCAATATTTTGGTTTAATTTTTAAAGCTAAAAGTAAATATGTAGTTGCTAAAAATGACATAATTCAAAATGAAGGATATGAACTAACTAAAATTCAAATAGATATTAGAACTATTATTGATTCTCCTTTTTCAGGACCTTTAGATGTTAGATTTGTGGATGAAAAAAATGAGAAATTCTATCAAGGAGAAGGTTCATTTACTTTATGAAATAATACAGATTTAGCAACATCTATTTTAGATGCACATGCCAACGGTATTTTAGTTGATCAATATAAAATAGAATATCATGTATCTAATGATAAATATAGCGAACAAGAGTTAATTGATGTTAAACAAGATAATACTAAATGAACTACTGAATTACCAACTAATTTAAAAGTAGGTCAATATGTTATGGCTAGAATTAGAGTTGTAGAAGGTTCAAAAATTATTATTAATAACATTGAAAAATCAGATACTCCTCAAATTAAAGTTATTGGTTTAAAAGTTAAAATGTCTGACATTAAAATTAATGATAATATTTCATTAAGAAATAGACAATATTCTTCAATTGATTCTCCTATTGATGGAGATGCTTATATTTCTTCAACCAATGTTATTGCTGATGCAAAAGATAATTATTTAGGAGTTGATTTAACACTAGAAACCGACACTGATTTCTATATAAAAAATGGGAAAATCTATTTACATGATGGTTTACCAGTTGTTAAAAGAGCGAAGGGTTCTGATGAAAAAAGAACCAATTTAGGTGTTTTAGATGATAGTGGTCAAGAAATTGTAATTGAAAGAGATGAAAATGGCATTCCAACTGCTCCTATTAAAACCGGAATTTGAAAATCATGAGATTTAAGTCGTCTTACAAATGGTTATTTCCAATTTATTCCTTCAGAATCTTTAGGAGGCATGCTATTTAATAATCAAACTATTAAAATAAAAGCTAAAATAGCCGATGATTTTATAGCCGATGATTTAACAATTAATCCTGAATTAGAATACACAGTTAAAAATGCTAAATATTTAATTTTTGTTTCAAATACAGCTATTAATATTGATCCTTCTACTTCTGAAGATATTACCTATGCTCCTAATATAGAATCTGAAAAAGAACCAATTAATGGGGCTTCACATATTAGTAGTTCAATTAAATTATCATTTAAAAATGATGGTAGTGATACTAGTGAAATTTTTGCTGGAGAAGAAGCATTTAAACAATTACAAGAAAGAAGCCAAAATCAATTAACTATGGAAGTGACATGAATTCCTAAAACAGGATCTAATAAATCATTTATTGGATGAAATTGAGGAAGAGAATTTACAGAACTAAAAAATGGTGATAAAATTGTTATTAAAATTGTAGCAAGTAATCCTCAATTTGTCTTTGCTGAAAATATAGTAACCACAATTACTGTTAAAGGATTGGCAGTTCCTTCTCCTGATAAAGAAATTATGAAAGAGTTGAGAATTGTAACTAATGATAAACCTTCTACAAATAATGGATTTGGATTCTTCTATGCTACAATTCAAACCACACCTGGAGAAGATAATTCAAGTAGTCGTTTACCTGATTTAGAATTTAGTTATAGAGTTTGAAATGCTGATAAAACATTAAAAACAAATTGAACACCAGATAAAAATAAAATTAATGGTTTAGTTAATGGCGATAAAATTGAGTGACGTTTAGTTTCAAAAGATGGTAACCCAGTGGCTCTTGATTATTATAATACTATTGCAGATCCTTCTTCACCTTCTGGATTTATCATAACAAATGTTAATGAAAAGGGAGAAATTACAAATATAGATGGAATTGGTAATTATTTAGAAAATGAAGATACTGGTACTTATCCAGAAAATAGTGGTTATACAATACATTTATTAGGTAATCCAATTGTTGCTCCATTTGAAATTGATTCTTTATTGCAAAAATTCCAATTAAAATACTTTGGTATTGATGGCACAGGTAATTTTGATATTGCTTCAGGTATTAGTGAAAGTGAAATGAAATTATTAAATGATGCCGGATATTATTTATTATTTAGTATTGAATCAGAATTAAAAGTTCCTAAAAAAACTAATGATTTAAAAAATGGTGATATTATTACCTTAACTTTAAGATATAAAAAACCTGGAACAAATGAAAATTATAATATTATTAATAATAGTGAAAAAAAATTCCAAGTTAATGGATTAGAAGTTTCTGAAAATTTAGCCCCTTCTGCATTGATTATTTCTTTAAGTGCCGGTGGAGGATTACTAGCTATTTTGTTAATAGCCGGAATTACTTATAAAGTACTAAGAGATAGAAAAATTAGTGGAAATAGAAAATTTAGAAAATAAAACTAATTTCAAATTTAAAAAACACTCTAAAAAGAGTGTTTTTTTATATAAATTATTTGAAAGTAGTATTTTTTAATTATAATTAACAAAATAAAGAAAGAGAAAAAAATATGTCCAATAATTATAAAGAAAGCTTAATTCTTCCTCAAACAGACTTTTCGATGAGAGCCAATTTAAAAGAAAAAGATCCCTTTTATTTTAATCATTGAAAAAAAATAAATTTATATAAGAAAGTTCTTGAAAAAAATAAAAATTTTTCTAAATTTATTTTGCATGATGGCCCTCCATATGCAAATGGATCGATACATATTGGTCATGCATTAAATATTATTTTAAAAGATATTATTGTTCGTTATAAAAGTATGAATAATTTCTATTCTCCTTTTGTAGCAGGATGAGATACACACGGATTACCTATTGAAAACAAAATGTTAAGTGAAATTAAGAAAAATCATAAAGAGTTTACAACTTTAGAATTAAGAAAGGAAGCTAAAAAATATGCTCTTTCTCAAATTGAAATTCAAAAAAAACAATTTGAAGATTTAAATCTTTTATTTACATTTGATTCTATATATAAAACTCTTGATTTTTCTTATGAATATAAACAATTACAAATTTTCAAAACATTGGCATTAAAGAAATTAATTTATAGAGGATTAAAGCCGGTTTACTGATCTCCTTCTTCTCAATCAGCATTAGCTGAAGCTGAAGTAGAATATCATGAACACCGTTCTCCATCAATTTTTGTAGCATTTCCTATTAGTGTGGGTAATGATAAAATAAATCCAAATGATAATTTAATTATTTGAACAACAACACCTTGAACATTACTTGCAAATAGTGGTGTAGCAATTTCAAAAGATATTAAATATATTAAAATTAATCATAAAGATAAAAACTATATTTTAGCCAAAGAATTATTAGAAAATATTAAAGAAAATTTAAAATGAGAAGATATACAAATTATTTGTGATTTAAGTTATAAAGATTTGATTGGTTTAAAATATCATTCTCCTTTAAATAATGATATTGCTCCTATAGTTTTAGGACATCATGTTAATTTAGAGTCTGGTTCAGGTTTGGTTCATATTGCTCCTTTATTTGGTGAGGATGATTTCATTATTGGTAAAAAAGAAAATTTAAAAATGATTATGCATATTCAAGATAATGGAAACATCTATAATACTGGTAAATTTGAAGGAATGTTTTATGAAGATGCTAATAAAGAAATTGGACTTTTTTTAGAAGAGAAAAAATTACTTTTATCTTTAAAATTTATTAAACATCAATTTCCTCATGATTGAAGAACCAATAAACCAATTATTTATCGGGGAACACCACAATGGTTTGTTTCAATTAAAAATATTAAAAATGATATTTTAACCTCATTAGATAAAGTTAATTTTTATAATGAATGAGGAAAGAAAAGATTAACATTAATGATGGAAAATAGAGATGAATGAACTATTTCTAGACAAAGATCTTGAGGAGTACCAATAATAATTTTTTATAACGAAAAAAAAGAACCAGTTATTGATGAAGAAATTTTTGATTATGTTTTAGAAATTATTAAAAATAATGGAAGTGATGCATGATATGAAATGGATACAGATTCCTTATTGCCGCTTAAATATAGAAATAGAAATTGAACTAAAGAAAAGGATATAATGGATGTTTGGTTTGATTCGGGATCTAGTTTTTTTGCCGTTAATATAGGCAACAATATTAAAGCTCCATATGATTTGTATTTAGAGGGTAGTGACCAATATAGGGGATGATTTAATTCTTCCTTAATTAATAGCGTTGCTCTTAATAATAAAGCCCCATATAAATCAATTATTTCTCATGGATTTGTTTTAGATGAAAAAGGTATGAAAATGTCTAAATCCAAAGGAAATGTTGTTGATCCTAAAAAAATAATAGATAAATTTGGTTCAGATATTTTAAGACTTTGAGTTGCTAATAGCGAATATTTTTCTGATGTATCGATAGGGGAAAATATTTTAAATCAAAATGCTGAAATTTATAGAAAAATTCGAAATACATTAAAACATATGCTTGGCAATTTGGACGGATATACTTTTGAAAATATTCAAAAAGATGGATTGGATTTATTAATAGAAGAAAGAATTCAAAATTTAAAAATTAAAATTAAGAAATATTATGATAATTTTAATTTTATTTCTGTTATTAAAGAAATTAATAATTTCGTTTCTGATCTATCTAGTTTTTATTTATCAGTAACTAAAGATATTTTATATTTAGAAAAAAAAGATTCTCTTAAAAGAAAAGCGATTCAACACAATCTTTATTTAATTGTAGAATTTATATTGATTTCTTTAGCTCCAATTATGCCAACGACTTGTGAAGAAGCATACTCATTTTTTAATAAAAAAGATAAATTAGAATCAATTCATTTAGAAAATTTCTATTCTAGTCCTGAAAAAGAAAATTTAAGTTTAGAAAACTTATGGAAAGAATTTTTTGTCTTTAAAGATGAAATGTATAAGATTATTGAAAAATCTATTAAAGAAGGCCAATTCAAAAGAACTAATGAAGTTTTCTTAATAGCACCATTAAAATCTGATTTTTTAAAAAAATTAAATATTAAGGAATTATTGATGATCGGAAAATTTGAAGAAGGTGATCAAGTATCTGTTCAAACATTTGATTCTATTAAATGTGAAAGATGTTGAAATCACTATGAAAAAAAAGAGATTAAAAATAATTTATGTTTAAGATGTTTTGCCGTCATTAATCAATAAAAAAGGATTTTTATTACAATTTTCTAAATATTGTAAACCTTTTTCAGTTATTTTTCTTCCTTTAGAATTTTTAATAATTAAATGTCAATTTAATAAAAGCGCTTCAATATCTTCAATAATAATGTTTTTTTCTTCATTTAGTAATGAAGAAATAATATCAATAGAAACGCTCTGATTTTGAAATCTTTTATTTAATAAATTTAAATATTCAATATGACTAATACCAAGACCATATTTATGCAATGATAATTTTTTAAAAACCTTTCAAATTAATTCATTGCTAATTTTATCCTCATTATAAAATATTTTAAAGTCGTTAATTCTTTTTACTAATCTATTCACTAATCTAGGAGTAAAATTTGTATAAAGAGAAATTACTTCTGCTTGTTTTTCATCTAAAATCATGTCTAATTTTTTTGCAGAATTAATAATTATTTCAATAATATCCTTTTGTGTATATTTTTCTAATTTAAAAATTAATCCAAATCGATCTTTAATTGGTTTAGTTAAAATACCTATTTTAGTAGTTGCACCAATTAAAGTAAACTCATTCACTTTCATTCTTACTATCTTTTTTTCACCCTCAGGACCTATAGAAATATCAAGAACAAAATCTTCAAGTGCAGAATAAATTAATTCTTCTAAAGATTTATGCATACTATGTATTTCATCAATAAAAATAATATCTCCTTGTTTTACAGAAGCAAAAATTGATAAAATATCTGATTTGGATATTAATAGCGATCCTTGAACGTGAATGATATTTTTATTAGAATAATTAGCAACAATATTTGCTAAAGTGGTTTTTCCTAGTCCGGCAGAGCCATAAAATAAAATATGATCCAGAATTTTATTTTGTTTTTTAGAAGATTCAATAACAATTTTAAGAGTTTCCACTATATTTCTTTGTCCAATAAAATCTTCAAATTTATTAGGCCTTAATGATAATGTTTTTATTTCTTTGTTCATCAGATATTAATTTCACTGCTTCCTCAATCATAATTTCTAAATTGTCATTTTCTTTAATTTCCTTCAAAGCAAATTCAATTTGATTCGATTTAAATCCTAAAATTTTTAGTGTTTTTTTAAGTTCTTCTTTATTTTTACTTTCAAATTTTTTATTCATAATGTTAGTATATTTACCTTGATATTCAAAAATAATTTGTCTCGCAGTTTTAGTTCCTAAAAACGGTAATTTAGCAAGAGCTTCTCAATTTCCTTCAATAATAAAATTCAATGCATTTTCTCAACCACCATTTAAAATAGATACAGCTGTTTTTGGCCCAATCCCTTGTATGGCAAGAAGATCTTCAAAAAAAATTCTTTCTTTAAAGTCTTTAAATCCATAGTAATAATCAATATATTCATTTTGATGATGATAAATAAATACTTTTTGGAATTTATCAATTTCAAATCTTTCTATATCAGGTGCATAAACAACAAATCCTGTGTAGTTAGATTCTAAAATAAAGTACCCCTTAGATTTTGCGGTAATTTTACCTAATTTATATAACATGTAACTCCTTTAATGTGAATAATAATATTCACATTTATTAATCTAAAAAATATCTTCTTTCTTTAAAAAAGGACACAAATTGCTTGTTTTATTGCATTTTTTAGTAGTTTTTAAAAAATTAGCAATTAATATAATCAAGTGCTAATTTTAGTGTATAATAAAATTATATAAAAAATAAAGGAGGCTCATTATGGCTAAAGAAAAAATTATTGGAATAGACTTAGGAACGACTAATTCAGTTGTTGCAATAGTTGAAAACGGAGAACCAAAAGTTTTGGAAAACCCTGGTGGCAAAAGAACAACACCTTCTGTGGTTGCTTTTAAAAATGACGAAATAATTGTTGGTGAAATTGCAAAAAGGCAATTACAAACAAATCCAGATTCAGTTGCATCTATTAAAAGAAAAATGGGTACAAATGAAGTTACTAAATTAAACGGAAAAGATTATAAACCTGAAGAAATATCAGCTATGATTTTATCTTATTTAAAAGAATATGCCGAAAAAAAAGTAGGTTCTAAAATAACAAAAGCAGTTATTACTGTACCCGCATACTTTAATAATGCTCAACGTGAATCAACTAAAATTGCTGGTAAAATTGCTGGATTACAAGTTGAAAGAATTATTAATGAACCAACCGCTGCTGCCTTAGCTTTTGGTTTAGATAAAACTAATAAATCAATGAAAGTTTTAGTTTATGATTTAGGTGGTGGAACATTTGATGTTTCGGTTCTTGAATTAGAAGATGGTACTTTTGAAGTACTTTCTACTTCTGGAGATAATTCACTTGGTGGAGATGATTGAGATAATAAAATTGTAGATTGATTAATTAATAAAATAAAATCAGAATACAATTATGATGCTACAAAAGATAAAATGGCGATGGCAAGGTTAAAAGAAGAAGCTGAAAAAGCTAAAATTAATCTTTCTGGTCAAATGCAAATTCAAATAATGTTACCATTTTTAGCAATGACAGACAAAGGTCCAATAAATGTTGAACTTGAATTAACAAGGGCAGAATTTGAAAAGATGACTGCTGATTTAGTAGATAGAACAAGAAAACCAATTCAAGACGCTTTAAAAGAAGCTAAATTAACAGCTGAAGAAATTGATGAAGTTTTATTAGTTGGTGGTTCTACAAGAATCCCTGCCGTTCAAAAAATGATTGAACATGTTACTAAAAAAACACCAAATCATACAATTAATCCTGATGAAGTTGTGGCAATTGGTGCTGCTATTCAAGGTGGTGTTTTAGCGGGAGATATTAGTGATGTTTTACTTTTAGATGTTACACCTTTAACACTAGGATTAGAAACAGAAGGAGGAATTGCCACACCTTTAATTAAAAGAAATACTACAATTCCTGTAACTAAATCTCAAACATTTTCAACAGCTCAAGATAATCAATCTGAAGTTACAATTAATGTTGTTCAAGGAGAAAGACAATTTGCAAGAGATAATAAGTCTTTAGGACAATTTAATTTGGGCGGTATAGAACCTGCTCCTCGAGGAATTCCTCAAATTGAAGTTAGTTTTTCTATAGATGTAAATGGTATTATCAAAGTTAGTGCTAAAGATAAAAAAACAAATAAAGAAAATACTATTTCAATTGAAAATTCAACTTCATTATCTGATGCAGATATTGAAAGAATGATTAAAGAAGCTGAGGAAAATAAAGAAAGTGATAATAAAAGAAAAGAAGAACAAATGATTATTATCAAAGCTCAATCTTTAATTAATCAATTAGAAAAATCAATTATTGATCAAGGCGACAACATGGACAGTAATGCCAAAGAACAATCACAAAAAGAAATTGATGAATTGAAAAAATTAATTGATGAAAATAAAATTGATGAATTGAAAATTAAAATTGAACAAATAGAAAAAATTGTTGAATCTTTTTCACAACAAGCAGCCCAAGCAAAAACTAATCAAGAACATGATGAAAATGTAAATGAAAATGGCGAAATAGAAATTGAACCAGAAATTTCAGATTCTGAAGAAATTGAAGAATAATACAAATTTATTTTTGATTACTAAAAAAATATAGCGCATCTTTATTTTAACTAGAAATTATTTTCTAGAAAAAAAATAAAAATATTGCTATATTTTTTTATTTTTTTAATTTTTAATTCTTTTGGCACTAATGTATCAATTTCTGTATTAGTTTCTACAATAATTGTTCCTGTTTTATTTAATAAATTTCTATTCACTATTATATTTAAAGCAGTTCTTATTAATTCATATTCCTTATATGGAGGATCTAAGTAAATATAATCAAAAATAATATTACTATTTAATAAGTAATTATTTAAATCATCATTTATTAATGTAAAATCATTACTTTTTAATGATTCTAAATTTTGTTTTGTAGTTAAAAAAACTGATGGATTTTTTTCAATAGAAATTAATTTTTTGCATCCTCTAGATAAGAATTCTCCACCTATAATTCCAGATCCAGCAAAGCCATCTAATACTATAGTGTTTTCTAATTGATATGAGATTATATTAAAAATAGATTCCCTAATTCTATCTTTAGTTATTCTAGTAATATCTTTATCTGGTGCTAAAAATTTTAAAGAACGATATTTTCCACTAATAATTCTAACCATTTCTTTATTTTATCATTATAATAATTATAAAAATAATTGTGAGGTAAATAAATATGGTTAAAATCTTCAATCATCCTTTAATTAATATTAAATTAACAGTTTTAAGAGATGAAAAAACTAATCACACAGATTTTAGGAAAAATCTTAATGAAATTGCCTCATTAATGGTTTATGAAATTTTAAGAAATTATCATACTAGTCAAAAATCAGTAATAACTCCTAATAAAATTGAGCACATTGGTTCTGATTTTGAAAAAGAAATTGTTATTGTTCCTATTTTAAGGGCAGGAATTGGAATGGTAGAAGGAATTCAAAATTTAATTCCCCAAGCAAGAATTGGTCATATTGGTTTATATAGAGATGAAAAAACTATGAAAGCTAGTGAATATTTTTACAAAATGCCAAATGTTGCTAAGGATTCTTTTGTGATGGTAGTGGATCCTATGTTAGCAACAGGAGGTTCTGCCTTTGATGCTATTAGTAGATTAAAAAAAGATGGTTATACTAATATTTCATTGATTTCATTAGTTGGTGTGCAAGAAGGAATTGATAAAATTAATAGTTCTTTTAAAGATGTATCCATTTTTTTGGCAGCTCTTGATGAAAAGCTTAATTCAAAAGGATATATTGTTCCTGGATTAGGTGATGCTGGAGATCGTATTTTTGGAACAAAATAACTTTTAATAACTATTGTTGTAATATCTTTTTTGAATTTTTAGAAGAATTTTATTAGTAGGAACTAAAATCATACTAAAAATTGGCACTACAATTATTGATTTAAAAGAAATGCCTAAAAAAACATATATATAAGAATCTGGCCCATAGCTGCCATTTGCGAAAAAACGATTTGCATAGACTATAAAAGCATAAGTTCCTCATAGTCATCTAAAAACCACCATAATAAAAGATATGATGGCAATTTGATTTATGATTTCTAAAAAATAAATATTATTCCTTTTTTTGTATAAAAATCAACAAATAAAATAAGTAATAATTAAAATAAAAAATAAACTAGCTGAACAACTAATTGCAACTAATGGAGATATTTTTTGTTTGCTAATATCGGATGGTATATTCAATAATATAGAAATAACAATTGTATATGTTAAAATAATAAGACCAATAATTATGGGCGGCAATATCATTTTCATTTTAATACTGGATTTATTATAATAAAAATAAAATAATCACGAAAATAAGGAAACTAATGGGGGGACAATTGCATATTGTCATAATCAAAAGGCAATGCCCCCTGTTAATAATTGAATAAAAGTATCAGCTAATATTGAAAATAAAATTCCTTTAAATGGACCAAAAATAATCCCACTTAAAATAAAGAAAATAAATTCAATTGCAATATTTAACGGACCTACTAGTACTACTTGCGCTATTAATTTTACAATTACAAAAACACCGAAAAGTATCGCCATTAATGCGATATCAAAAATAGATAATTTAAAATAATTATTTTTTTTCAACATATTTTTCATTTTTAAGAACCTCTGAAATAAAATAATGGGAACCGATAAATAAAGTTTCAGTTTTTAATTTTTTTAGAAATTGATTTAAATTTTCAATTTTATTAAATCCCTCTCCATATTCGTGAATATTAGTTGCAATAGGAGAATTATTTTGATATATAAAAGTATTTTTTTTATCAAATAGTTTTAATATTTTTTTAACATTTCTATCACCCGAAAAAGAAACTACAATTTGCTTGGGCATTTGTTTTCTTTTTTTTAATAAAATCAATGTTTTATGTATTCCATCATAATTATGAGAAACATCTATAATACAAAGTTTATCATTAATTTTAATTGAACTCATTCTTCCATATTTAATTGCAAATGTGGTTGAATCTATTTTAAATTCATTTTTTAAAACTTCTTTGATTACTTCATAATTTTGCTTATAAATATCTATTTTTTCATGAAGAACAATTTCAAAAATATTTTCATTATTTTTATCATCTGCTCTTTTCAATAATTGTTGCTTTGCACTTCTTTTTAAAGTGGAAGGATAATAAATATGATTGTTATGTTTAATGGCATATGCTTTATCGGCGGCAATATTTTTCACTGAATTTCCTAAAATGCTTTCATGATCCAAACTGATAGAAGTAAAAATAGTTATATCATGTTCTAATAAATTTACAATATCTTCTTTTGCCCCAATACCAGCTTCAAAAATTACTACTTTTATTTTATATTGATCAAAAATAATTAAAGCTGCAATAAATATATATGCAAAAAAATTTAATTTAATTTTTGGAAATTTGGCAATTATTTCTTCATTAATAATTTTCAATATTTTTTTTTCAGAAACTGCCACACCATTTATTTTTATACGTTCATTTACTTTTAATAAATGTGGAGAAGTAAAAGAGGCATTTTTTATTTTATTATCATTCAAATTATCTTCTAAAAATTTACAACTACTCCCCTTACCATTTGTTCCTACAATATGTATTTTTTTGTAATTCATTTTTAAATTTAAAGAATTTAGGATGAAAATCAAATCTTCTTTTGAAGATTTGATTCTAAAATTCATAATTTCTTCAATTGTATTATTCACATTAATATTTTATATTAATTAAATAAATATTTAAAATCAATTTTTAAAAATAGAAATAATTAATTTATAATTTTGTTAATGAAAAAAATAAATTTCAAAGAATCATATTCCAAAAAAATAAGTATAAAAAAATTTTCTGTTTGGCTTGGGTTTTTTCTAATGCATTTTTTTCTACTGTTATTATATTTATTCATTTTTGTAGTTTTTGAAAATAAATATAATGAAGAATATTTAAATAAAATCATTATTTTATCCATTACTTTATCTTCAATTGAACTTTTTTCTTTTTGCTCCCATATATATTATAGAGAAACAGGAAATTTGTGATTTAGACTCCTTTTTTGACTTATCACAATTTTTCAAATATTTTTTATTCCAATTTTTTTTATTTTTATTATATAATTTTAAAACGAATTAGGCGAAGAAGCATGAGGTTGTTGATACACGGACATTAGTTGTCAAACCGATATTAAGTTTTTATGCTGAGCCAGTTCAAAAGAACAAAAAGGAGACAACGATGGAAAAATTAAACATCAAAGTAAAAGCATATGAATCATCACTAGTTGATACAGCTGCTAAAAAAATTGTTGAAATTGTTAAATCAACTAAAACAAATTTTAGAGGACCAGTTCCTCTCCCGACAAAAAGAGAGGTTTTTACTATTTTACGTTCAGTGCACGTTAATAAAAAATCTCGTGAACAATTCGAGAGAAAAACCCACAAAAGACTAATTGTAATTGAAAATCCGTCAAAAGATTTAATTGAAAAATTAAAAAGAGCAGAATTAGCAGCGGGTGTTTTAGTTGAATTAGCAACAAATACAAAAAAATAAAATATATTAAGGAGAAAAAATGAAAGGAATCTTAGGTAGAAAAATTGGAATGACCCAGATTTATTCAAATCATGGACAATCAATTCCAGTAACAATGATTGAAATTCAAAAAAATGTTGTAACCAAAATTTTCACAAAAGAAAAAGATGGATATGATGCACTTCAATTAGCAACATTTGAAAAAAAAGAATCAAGATCAAATAAACCAATGATTGGTCACTTTAAAAAAGCTGACACAACACCTAAGCGCTTCGTAAAAGAAATTCGTGGCATGAATGGTTTATCTTTAGGAGATGAAGTTAAACCTTCAATATTTGTATCAGGAGAACTTGTTGATGTAACTGGTATTTCTAAAGGAAAAGGATTTGCAGGTTCTATCAAAAGACACAATCAAAAAATTGGTCCAAAATCACATGGTGGTGGTGGAGGTTCAAAGCCGGTTCGTCAAACAGGATCATTAGGAGATATTTCTGGTAATAAAGTTGTTAAAGGAATGACAATGCCGGGGCATATGGGGAATGAAAAATCAACTATTCAAAATTTAATTGTTGTTGAAGTTAATGAACAAGAAAATTATATTTTAGTTAAAGGTTCAATTCCTGGTCCTAACAAAGGATTTGTTATTATTAAACAAGCAGTTAAACAATTACCAAATAAAGATTCAATTCAATTAGTTAATCTTCAAGAAGAAAAAATTAAAAATGAACTTATTGAACATGCTAAAAAAATTGGTGCTGAAATAAATTCAGAAATGTCAATTCAAGAAATGCGTGAAGTAACAAGAATTAAACAAGAAGAATTTGATAAACAGCAAGAAAAAAAGGAGAATAAATAATGACTAAAAATATTATTGATGAAAAAAAATCTCCTATTAGCACAAGCACCAAAGAAAAAACACCAGTTAAAACTAAAGTTAAAGAGGAAATAAAACCTTTAGAAAACAAAGTAAAATTACCAGAATCTTTATTTAATGTTTCTAAAATTAATGAACAAGCAATTTTTGATACCATTATGTTTGAAAGAAATTCTAGAAGACAAGGTACTCATGCTGTTAAAACAAGAGCAACAGTTAGTGGTACAGGAAAAAAACCTTGAAAACAAAAAGGAACAGGAAGAGCTAGAGCAGGTACATTGAGATCGCCAGTATTTGTTGGTGGTGGACGTGCTTTTGGTCCTCAACCTGATAGAAATTACAATATTAAAATAAATAAAAAAGTTAGAAAATTAGCTTTCTTATCAGCATTAACATTGTTAGCAAAAGAAAAATTAGTATTAATTTATGATGATTTTAAAATTGTTGAACCTAAAACAAAAACACTAGTTAGTGAATTAGAAAAAGCAAAAATTAATAAAAGAAGACATATATTATTGGTTTCTGATGATGTGAATGTTTTCAAATCAGCTGCTAATTTAAAAAATGTTTGTGTTGTTAAATTAAATTCAATTACTGTAGAAAATTTAGTTTGAACAGATGCATTAGTGATGTCATCGAAAGATTTAAAAAACTTGGAAGGAATGGTTAAATAATGAATATTAATGAAATTATTAAATATCCTGTTTTATCTGAAAAAACTTATATGCAAATGGAAAAAAATATTTATACTTTTGTTGTTGATAAAAGAGCAACTAAAATTGAAGTTAAAAAAGCAGTGCAATTTATTTTTGATGTAAAAGTAGAAAAAATTAATATTATCAATGTTATTAAAAAAAGAAAAAAACTTGGTAAGTATGAAGGATTTAAAGGAGCTTATAAAAAAGCAATTATCACTTTACATGAAGGAAGCATTGCAATTTTTCCTGAAGAAGGAATTGCAAAAGATCCTGAATTAAAAGAACAAGATAAAGAAATCAAAAAATTAAAAGAGATTTCTGATGTAGAAAAAAAAGCAGCTGAAAAAATTAAAAAAGCTTCTGAAAACAAAAAAGAAAAATAAATTAAAAAAAAGGAGACCAAACTATGGCTATTAAACATAAAAAGCCGACAACCAACGGACAACGTAATATGACTGTTCTTGATTATAAAAAGAATTTATCAGGTCATGCTCCTGAAAAATCTTTATTAACAATATTACAACCTCAATCTGGAAGAAATAACCAAGGTAAAATTACAACTCGTCATAAAGGAAATAGAGTTAAAAGAAAATATAGAACTATTGATTTTAAAAGAAATAAAGATAATATTGAAGGAAAAGTAGTTTCTATTGAATATGATCCAAATAGAAGTGCTAACATATCATTAATAAATTATATTGATGGTGAAAAAAGATATATTATTGCTCCGAAAGGTCTTCAAGTTGGTGATTCTGTTTTTTCTGGAGATTCTGTCGATATTAAAATTGGAAATTCATTACCATTAGAAAACATTCCTGAAGGGACTTTTGTTCATAATGTTGAATTACAACCTGGTGGTGGAGCCAAACTTATTAGATCTGCTGGATCTTCTGCTCAAATTTTAGGAAAAGATGAAAAAGGGAAATATATTATTTTACGTTTAAAATCTGGAGAAGTAAGAAAATTTTTACCAAAAGCTAGAGCTACCATCGGCGTTGTTGGGAATGAGGAACATTCTTTAATTAATATTGGTAAAGCAGGAAGAAATAGACATAAAGGGATTCGTCCAACTGTTAGAGGATCAGTAATGAACCCTAATGATCACCCACATGGAGGAGGAGAAGGTAAACAACCTATTGGTCGTAAAGCTCCTATGACTCCTTGAGGTAAAAAAGCATTGGGTGTTAAAACAAGAAATAATAAAAAATCATCAACTAAATTGATTATAAGAAAAAAAGGAGATAAATAATGGGTAGATCGCTAAAAAAAGGTCCATTTGCAGATGACCATTTATTAAAAAAAGTTGAGGCCATCAATACCAAAAAAACTCCTAAAAAACCAATTAAAACATGATCTAGACGTTCAACTATTTTTCCAGATTTTGTTGGTTTAACTTTTCAAGTTCATAATGGAAAAAAATTTATTGATGTTTATGTTACTGATGATATGGTAGGTCATAAATTAGGTGAATTTTCTCCAACAAGAACATATACAGGTCATGGTCTAGATAAAGGGAAGAAAAAATAATGAAACAACAAGCAAAAGCACAATTAAAATTACAAAGAATTTCAGCTAGAAAAGCTCGTTTAGTAGCTGATTTAATTAGAAACAAAGAAACATCAGAAGCTTTGTCTATTTTAAATAATTCACCCAAAAAAGCTTCAAGATTATTTTTAAAACTTCTACATTCAGCAATTGCGAATGCTATAAATAATAATGGAATGGATTCAAGTAAATTATTTTTGGCAGAAGTTTTAGTTAATGAAGGACCAACTTTAAAAAGATTTCAACCTAGAGCACAAGGTAGAGCATATCCAATTTTTAAAAGAACATCACATTTTATTATTACATTAGAGGAGAAATAGGAGATTATTATGGGACAAAAGGTTAATCCAAATGGATTTCGTTATGGAATCACAAAAAATTATAATGCAGCTTGATTTGCTAATAAAGATTTGTTTGCAACATATTTATTAGAAGATCAAAAAATAAGAGAATTTTTTGAAAAATTTATTAGAGAATATCAAATCGGAAAATTAGAAATTCATAGATCACAAGATAATAAAGTGTCTGTTCTTATCCATAGTGCAAAACCTGGTGTTATTTTAGGAAAAGATGGAGAAAATATTAAAAAACTTACTAAAGATGTTCAAATTTTTACTAGAAATCGCCATTTAAATTTAAATTTAGATATTATTACAATTGATCATCCTGAGTTAAATGCTAAATTAGTAGCTGAGGAAATTGCAATTAAATTAGAAAATAGAGCACCTTTTAGAATAGCTCAAAAATTTGCTATAAAAGAAGCTCTTAAATCTGGGGCAAAAGGTATTAAAACTAAAGTATCAGGACGTTTAAATGGTGTTGATATGGCCCGTAGTGAAGGTTATCAATATGGTGAAATGAAGTTACATACTTTAAAACAAAATGTTGATTATGCTACAGCTACAGCTAGAACTACTTATGGAGCAATAGGAGTTAAAGTTTGAATTTCTTTAGGAGATTTTAATGAAACCAAAGGTGGTGATAAATAATGCTTCAACCAAAAAGAACAAAACATCGTAAAACTTTCAGAGTTCAACATGATCGTGGAGTAGCCACAAGAGGAAATAAAGTTTCTTTTGGTGAATTTGGATTACAAGCTAAAACATCTGCTTGAATTACTGCAAGACAAATTGAATCTGCAAGGATTGCAATTACAAGAAGAATGGGTCGTGAAGGACAAGTTTTTATTAGAATTTTCCCTCATTTATCTTTAACATCTAAACCAATTGGTGTAAGGATGGGTAAAGGAAAAGGTAATCCTGAAAAATGAGTAGCAGTTACCAAAGTGGAGACTATGATGTTTGAAGTTTCAGGTGTTTCTGAAGAAATTGCAAAAGATGCTTTAAGACTAGGTAGTTATAAATTACCAGTTAAAACTAAAATCGTTTCTAAACAAGAAAGTGAGGGTAAATAATGCAATATAGTGAATTAATTAAAAAATCTAAAAAAGAACTTGAAGACATTATTAATGAATATCGTGCCGAATTATTTTTATTAAGATTTAAAAATAAAACCGGTCAATTAGATCAATCACACAAAATTAAATTGATTAGAAAAGATATTGCAAAAACATTAACCGCAATGAAAGAATTAGAATTAAATATCAATAAAACCCCCAAAAAAGAAACAAAACAAAAAGGAGATAAGTAATGGAAAAACGTATTAATACAAGAAAATCTCTGACAGGTAAAGTTGTTTCAACTAAGAATCATAAAACAATTATTGTTGAAGTTGATACATATGTAAAGCACCCTCTTTATAGTAAGCGTTTTAAAAAGACTAAAAGATTTGCAGCACATGATGAAAAAGAAATTGCACAAGTTGGAGACATTGTTAAAATCACTTCATCTCGTCCTTTTTCAAAAACAAAATCTTTCATTTTAGAAAAAATTAGAGAAACAGTGAAAGAAGGTAACTAATGGTTCAAGAAATGTCAAGATTAAATGTTGCTGATAATTCTGGCGCTAAAGAAGTTGGAGTTATTAGAAACATTGGTGGTTCTGTTAAAAAAGATTCTAATATTGGAGATATTATTGTTTGTTCAATAAAAAAAGCAATTCCTAATGGTATGGTTAAAGAAGGGCAAGTTGTTCGAGCAGTGATAGTAAGATCAAAATATGGTGTAAAAAGAAAAGATGGCTCTCATATTAAATTTGATGATAATGCTGTGGTTATTATTAAAGAAGATGGAACACCAAGAGGAACACGTATTTTTGGACCAATAGCTCGTGAATTAAGAGAAAAAGGATACCTTAAAATAGCTTCTTTAGCACCTGAGGTTCTTTAAGAAAGGGATGATTTATGAAAATTAGAAAAAATGATGAAGTAGTTGTCCTAAGTGGGAAAGAAAAAGGTAAGACAGGTTTTGTTATTAAGGTTGATAAAAAAAATGATCGTGTAATGATTAAGGACATCAATAAAGTAACTAAACACATTAAACCATCTCAACAAAATACAGAAGGTTCAGTAGAATCAAAAGAAGCGTTTATTCATGTTTCAAATGTTGCTATTAAATCAAAAACTTCTAAAAAAGGGGCTATTGAACCAACTAAAATAGGTTATCGTTATGAAAAAGACAAAAAAATTCGTTATGAGAAAAAAACCGGAAAGGAACTATAGAATATGAAAAAATCTAAATTACAAATAAGATATGAAAAAGAAATAGTTCCTATGTTGATGAAAGAATTTAATTATAGTTCAGTTATGGAAGTTCCTAGAATCGAAAAAATAGTATTAAATATGACAGCAGGAAGAGAAGTAACAAATTCTAAAGATATTGAAGAAGTTCATAATGAATTAAGTCTTATTTCTGGTCAAAAACCTGCTACAACAGTTGCTAAAAAATCATTAGCTTCTTGAAAATTAAGAGAAGGTATGCCTATGGGTGGGAAAGTAACATTAAGAAGAGAAAAAGCATGATCTTTTTTATATGAATTAATTAATGTTTCTATTCCACGTATTAGAGATTTTAGAGGAATTTCTCCAAAATCTTTTGACGGTAGAGGGAATTTTGCTATTGGAATAAAAGAACAAATTATTTTTCCAGAAATTTCTTTTGATAAAGTTAGAAAAATAAAAGGATTAGATATTATTATTGTAACAAATGCAAAAACAGATAAGGAAGCTTATTCTTTGTTAGAAAAATTAGGAATGCCTTTTAATAAAGGTAATAAATAGGTAGAAGTATGGCAAAAAAATCATTAAAAGTTAAAACTGAAAAACATCCTAAATTTTCAAGTAGAAAATATACTAGATGTCAGTTGTGTGGTAGACCACATGCTGTTTTAAGAAAATTTAAAATATGTAGAATATGTTTTAGAAAATTAGCACATGAAGGAAAAATTCCTGGTGTAAAGAAAGCGAGTTGATAGTATGGCCTTTATTACAGATCCAATTGCAGATATGATTGTTCGTATTAAAAATGCAAATCAAAGAAAATTCAAAATTGTTAATATTCCATATTCAAAAGTAAAAGTTAAATTTTTGGAAATTTTAGAAAGAGAAGGATTTATTTCTTCTTTTGAAATAAAAGAATTATCTTCTTTTAAAAAAGAAATTGTTGTAAATTTGAAATATAAAATTGCGAATACTTCTGTTATTACTGATATTAAGAGAATTTCTAAACCAGGATTAAGAGTATATGTAGATGTTGATTCTATTCCTCGTGTTCTATCAGGCTTTGGAATTGCTATTTTATCAACTTCAAAAGGTATGATTACTGATAAAGAAGCAAGAAAGGAAAATGTTGGCGGAGAAGTAATCGCTTACATTTGATAGGGGGAAAAATGTCAAGAGTTGGAAATAGAATTATAACCATTCCTTCAGGAGTTACAATAGAAATAAAAGAAAATAATTTAGTAGATGTTAAAGGTCCTAGAGGAATTTTAACTAGAATTTTTTCTCCTTTAATTTCTATTAAAATTAATGAATCTGAAGTGACAACCCATAGAGCTAATGAATTAAAACATACTAAGCAATTGCACGGAACAACTAATTCATTATTATCTTCTATGATTATTGGAGTTTCAAAAGGTTTTGAAAAAGAATTATTAATTAAAGGTGTTGGATATAAAGCAGCGCTAAAAGGTCAAGAACTAGAAGTTTCTGCAGGATATTCACATCCAGTAATTTTAGAAATTCCTTCTACAATTTCGTTAGAGTTAAAAAAACCAACAGAAATTAAAATAAGTGGTAATGATAAACAAGAAGTTGGAGAATTTGCTGCAAAAATTAGAAAAATTAGAAAACCTAATGTTTATTCAGGTAAAGGAATTATGTATTCTGACGAAGTTATTCGTCGTAAAGAAGGAAAGGCAACATCTAAATAATTAGAGGTATAAAATATGGCAAATCAATCAAGAAATCAATCAAGAATTAAAAAACACCAAAAAATTCGTTCAAAAATTACTGGAACTCCTATTAAACCAAGACTTTGTGTTTATAAGTCTCTTCAAAATTTTTATGCTCATCTTATTGATGACACAAAAGGAATTACTATTGTAAGCATTTCTACTTTAAAAGATAAAGAATATAGTGGAAATATTAAATCAGCTGAAAAATTAGGAAAAGCAATGGCTGAAAAAATTAAAAAAGCAAAAATTGAAACTATTGTTTTTGATCGTTCAGGATACATTTATCATGGTAGAGTAAAAGCTTTTGCTGAAGCATTAAGAAAAGAAGGGATTAAATTTTAATTATGGAAGATCAAAAAAAACCAATTGAACAATCAGTTACAGCGGTACCTACACAGGAAATAACAGCAAATACTAAAAAAGAAAAAACACATTTTGCAAAAAATGAAACAAAGTTTGTAAAAGAAGGTGGGGCCAATCAAAATTCTCAAAACAAAAGAAAGAGACCCCTTTTAAATAAAAATAAAAAACCAAATGAATTTGAAGAAAGAATTATTGATATAGCAAGAGTAACAACTGTTGTTAAAGGAGGGAGAAGATTTTCTTTTTCAGCTGTTGTTATTATCGGAGATAAAAAAGGACGTGTAGGGATTGGTCATGGAAAAGCGAATGAAGTTCCTGATGCAATTAAGAAGGCTGTTAAGTCTGCCCAAAATAATTTAATTAGAGTCCCAATTATTAATAAATCTACTATTCCTCATGAAATTGAAGCAAAATATCTTTCATCAAGAATTTTAATTAAACCAGCCCCAAAAGGAAAAGGTGTTATCGCTTCAGGAACAATAAGAAATATTATGGAATTAGCGGGTTATACTGATATTTATACCAAAACATATGGTTCTAGAAATAAAACTAATGTTTCAAAAGCTGCTTTATCAGCTTTATCAAAATTAAGAACAATTGAAGAAGTTGCAAAATTAAGAGATTTACCACCTGCTAAAATTTTGAATTAGTTGCCAATTATTAAATTATAATAAAACATATTAAAGGAGAAAAAATGAAATTACATGAATTAAAACCAAATGAAGGCTCAAGAGTTGAAAAACATCGTGTTGGAAGAGGACATGCTGCCGGAAAAGGTAAACAAGCTGGAAAAGGGCAATCAGGTCAAAATAAAAGATCTGGCGGAACTCGTCCAGGTTTTGAAGGTGGACAAAATCCTTGATTTAGAAGAATACCTAAAAGAGGATTTAATAATGTAAATCATATTGAGTATCAAGTTATATCTCTTTCTTCTCTTGAAAAATTTTTTAGTGCTAATGAAAAAGTAACTCCAGATATTCTTTTAGAAAAAAAGATTGCTAGAAATAAAAATTTACCAATCAAACTTCTTGCAAATGGTACATTAACTAAAAAATTATCAATTCAAGTTAATGCGGCATCAGAAGCTGCAATAAGTGCTGTTGAAAAAGCTGGAGGAAGCTTAGAGGTTATTTAATGAAATTTTTAAAAAGAATTTCAACATCTATATCCTTATTTTTTTCAAAAATAGTTATTTTTTTTCAAAAATATTTTATTGATTTTTTCAAAAATAAGGATTTAACTAAAAGAATTATATTAACTTTATCGCTTTTAGCGATTTTTGTTGCTCTAGGCTCTATTACTCTTCCGGGTGTCAATCTTAAAAATCAAGATAATTTATCTTCTACTGATTTTTTTGGAATTATGAACACTTTAGGTGGTGGCGGATTAAGAAGATTTTCATTAGTATCATTAGGTATTTCTCCATTTATTTCAGCATCATTAATAATGACTTTTGCCCAGACAAAATTAGTTCCACCAATTCAACGTCTGTCCCAATCTGGACCATTAGGAAGAATGAAAATAAATGTTATTACCAAATGATTATCGTTTATTATTGGAATTATTCAAGCTATTGTTCTAACTAAGACATTAGAATCTCAAGTAGGAACTAGTTTTGGTATTGAAATTCAAGCAGGTTTTAATAATATTTGATATATTTATTTTGTTATACCAGCTATTTTAGTTGCAGGTTCATTTTTTTCAGTTTTCCTTTCTGAAGAAATTACAAATAAAGGCATTGGAAATGGAACATCATTATTAATTCTTTCTGGAATTTTAATAGCACTTCCTGAAAAATTTATATCTTCATATAGATATATGTTTAGTAATACTGGTGAAGTTTCCGGAATAGTTCAAGGAGTAATTTATTTTATTGTTTATTTAATTATTTTTATTGGAATTATGTATCTAGTAAATTTAGTTTATCAAGCCGAGAGAAAAATACCTATTCAACATATTGGGGCAGGACGTTCAAGAAATTTAAAAGAACTTTCATATCTTCCATTAAAAATAAATTCTGCTGGAGTTATGCCAATAATTTTTGCCATGCTAGTTACTTCTGTTCCACTTTTCATAGCTAATTTAGTTGATATTTTAGATCCAGGTCCTGGTTTTGGAACAGTTCGTTGAATGCAAGAAAATTTAATTTTAAATAAACCAATTGGTATTACCATATTTGGTGTTTCCACTTTTATTTTAACTATTATTATGTGTTTACAACAATCACGTTTAGATAAAATTGTAGAAGATTTTAATAAAAATTCTACTTATATTCCTGGTCTTCGTCCTGGAGAACAAACTGAAGATTATTTAACTTCAATTGTATTAAGACTATCAATTTTTTCTGCTTTTTATATGACATTATTAGGCTCTAGTGAATATTTATTACAAATGGCAGGAGTGCCAGCTGCAATAACATATGGTGGGACTTCATTTATGATTTTGGTTTCTGTAAACATTGAAACAATTCAACAAATTCAAGCTAGAATTAAAACATCTCAATATATCAAACACAAAAAAACCAAAGTAGTTGAAACATATAATTTTAATGACGAAACAAGAGATGTTTCATTAATTGATAATTCTACATATGTTGATTATAATGATGCAAAAAATGATGACAAAGGAGATGGATCAATTTTATGATAAAAAAAACAAATTTAATTTTTTTAGGCCCTCCCGGATCTGGCAAAGGAACTATATCTCATGAAATTGAGAAAAAATTAGGTCTTTTTCATCTTTCGACTGGTGATATTTTTCGTGAAGAAATTAGTAATCAAACACCATTAGGAATAGAAGTGCAAAATCTTGTTAATAGTGGAAAATATGTTCCAGATGATATTACTAATAAAATTGTTAAAAATAAATTAGAAAAATTACATAGTGAAAAAAAGAATTTCATTTTAGATGGGTATCCACGTACTATTGATCAAGCAAAATTTTTAAATAATTTATCACTTGATAAATTTAAAATTATTCTTTTAAAAATAGATGAAGAGACAATTATTAAAAGATTAAATTCACGACTATTTTGTCCTACATGTAAAAAAACATATAATTCAACTATTTATTTAAATAATGAATGTCAAAGCGATAAAACCTTATTAATTAAAAGAAAAGATGACGAGGTAGATGCTATTAAAAAAAGATTAGAAGTATATGAAAAACAAACTTTATCTTTAATAAATTTCTATAAAGATTCTCCTAATTATTTTGAAGTAAGTTCAAATGATGAAATAAAAAAAATTGTAGATAAAATAATTAAAAAACTATCAATAGAATAAAAAGATAAAATATGTTCTTATGGTTAATTTAAAAAAATATCTATTTTTAATATTATTTAATATAATATTATTTATAAAACATGATAACAATAAAATCATCTAGAGAAATAGAACTCATTAAAAAATCTTGTTCTATCCTGGCAGAAGTTAAAAAAATTCTTTTTAACAACATAAGACCAGGGATTTCCTTAAAAGAATTAGATTCAATCGCTTTTAAGGAAATAAAAAATAGAGGAGCGGAACCGGCTTTCCTTGGATATCAAGGATTTACCGGAACCATTTGTGCTTCTCTAAATGAAGAATTGATTCACGGCATTCCTTCAAATAGAAAATTAAAAGATTTTGATTTAATAAAAATAGATGTTGGATGTATTTATAAAGGTTATTATTCTGATAGTGCTTTTTCTGCAAGTGTTGGTCAAAGTAATGAAGAAAATGACTTTTTAATAAAAGTTGCTCAAGAAGCCTTTAATGAAGGATTAAAAGCAATTAAACCCGGCGCTACAACAGGAGATATTGCTTTTGCGATAGGAAACTATATAAAAAATAATAATTGTTATACTCCTAAGGAATTTAGTGGTCATGGAATTGGTAAACAATTACATGAAGAACCTTATATTTTTAATGAAGGCAAGAAAAATTCCGGCATTCAATTAAGAGATAATATGGTTATTTGCATAGAACCTATGATTTTGCAAAAATCTAAAAAAATTAAAATATTGAAGGATGGATGAACTGTTGTTTCAAGAGAAGGACTAAAAACTTCTCACTATGAAGAAACAGTTTTAATAAAAAATGGAAAGGGAATAGTTTTAACTAAATAATTTGGCTAAAGACGCTATTGTATTAAAAGGAAAAGTGGTTCAAACTTTTTCAACAACTGAATATGAAGTTGAACTTGAAAATGGTGTGATTGTAAAATCAAAAGTTTCAGGTAAAATGAGAGTTCACAAAATAAGAATTCTTCCAGGAGATTATGTTGATTTAGAATTAAGTCCTTATGATTTAACCCAAGGAAGAATTATATATAGACACAAATAAGAAAGGATTTTATGAAAGTAAGATCATCGGTAAAACCAATCTGTAAAGATTGTAAAATGATAAAAAGAAAGGGCATTGTTCGTGCAATTTGTATTCAACCAAAGCACAAACAAAGACAAGGATAATTAATGGCTAGAATTTTAAATATTGAAATTCCTGATAATAAACGTGTAGTTATTTCTTTAACTTATATTTATGGTATTGGAAAATCATTATCAAAAAGAATTTTAAATGATTCTAAAATAGAAGAAAATATTAAAGTTAAGGATTTATCAGAAGAACAATTATCTCTAATTAGAAAAGAAGCTGTTAAATATTTAACTGAAGGTGATTTAAGAAGAGAAGTTGGTATTAACATCAAAAGATTGATGGAAATAAAATCATATCGTGGTATTCGTCATAGAAAAGGATTGCCTGTTAGAGGTCAAGTAACTCAAAAGAATGCTAGAACTAGAAAAGGACCTAGAAAAAGTCCTACCGGGAAGAAAAAGTAGGGTGATAAATAATGGCTAAAAAAACAAAAAAAAGAATAGTTACTCAAGGAATTGCGCATATTCATTCTACACATCAAAATACAATTGTTTCTTTTACAGATGCTCAAGGTAATGTTTTTGCATGATCATCATCTGGAGCAATTGGATATAAAGGTACAAAGAAAAAAACACCATATGCAGCAGGATTAGCAGCAGCAGCAGCAGCAGAAGAAGCTAAAAAATATGGATTAAAAGAAGTTGATGTAAAATTAAAAGGAATTGGTCCTGGTAAAGATGCTGCTAGAAAACAAATAGAGGTTTCAGGAATTAATATTAAAAATATTGAAGATGTAACACCTATTCCTCATAATGGAACAAGACCACCTAAAAAAGTTCTAAAGAGAAGGAAGTAAAAAATGTCAAAATTAACAAAATTAAACTATAACGAAGTGAAAATAAATAAAATTTCAGATAACAATTCTAGTTTTATTATTCAACCACTTGAAAGAGGTATGTCAAATACTATTGGTACAGCTCTTAGAAGGGTATTGTTATCTTCTATTTATGGTGTTTCTGCTTTTGCAATTAAAATTGCGGGCATCACTCATGAATATACTGCAATAAAAGATGTTTCAGTAGATGTTTTAACTTTAAGTCACACTTTATCAAAAATAAAGTTTATTTATAATGAAAATGTTTTTGCTGGTGATAAGATTTTAAAAATTTATTTTAAATCTTCAAAAGAGGGTGTTGTAAAAATTAAAGATTTAGAATTGCCTTCTGAATTAAAATTGGCAACAGGAACCAATATTGAAGAAGAAATTGCTATTTTATCTTCAAAAGAAGCTTTAGAGTTTGAATTATTTATTAAATCTGGAAGAGGATATATTGATTCTGAACGTAATAAATTATTAATTAATGAAAGAAGAACAGATTTAAATTCAAAATTAAAATCAGGAACTATTTTAGCTTTAGATTCTAATTTTTCACCAATTATCAAGATATCTCATAAAACTGAAGAATTAAATACTTCTTCATATGATATTCAAGAAAAATTAGAAATTAATATTGAAACTAATGGTTCAATAGATTGTAAAACTGCACTTTCATATGCTTCTAAAATTTTAATGGCTCATTTAACTATTATTGGTGATATTTCAAATTTAGATTTAAATGATATTTTTGAAGAAAAAGAAATTAAAAAAGAAGTATCAAAATTTGATTCCATGACTATTGATGATTTAGATTTAACAGTTAGATCTTCTAATGGTTTAAGGAGATCTAAAATTACTAAAATTTCAGAATTAATTAATTTAACTGAAAATGAATTAAGAAATATTACTTCAATTGGTGAAAAATCAGTGAAAGAAATTATAGAAAAATTAAAAGAGAAAAAAATCGAATTATCTAAAGGAGATGAATAATGGCTAATCCACATCAACTTTTTAGAAGAAATGCAACTTGAAGAAAACAAGTAATTCGTTCATTAGTAACAGATGTAATTATTTATGGGAAAATCACTACTACTGAAGTTAGAGCTAAGGAAGTAAGAAGATTTGTTGAAAAAATGATTACTAAAGCTAAAAAAAATACATTATCATCAAGAAGAGAAGCAGCAAAATTTTTAAGAAATGTTGAAACTAAAGATGGTGTTCCAGCTTTAAAATATCTTTTTGAAACTGTTGGTCCTAAATATAAAGATAGAAATGGTGGATATACTAGAATTATAAAACTATCAGCTCGTCAAGGTGATGCTACTAAAATGGCTATTTTATCTCTTGTATAAAAGCTAATAGAATTAAATAAAATAAATTAAAATAAGGTTTTGACCTTATTTTTTTATATAATTAGATTAGTTTGCCCAAATGGTGGAATGGTAGACACAGTAGACTCAAAATCTACCGAAGCAATTCATAAGGGTTCGAGTCCCTTTTTGGGCACCATATAAAAAACCTCTTTTTAAATCTAAAGAGGTTTTTTGATGTTTTTAATTAGCATATTAATGTTTTGACTAATTTCATGCGCAAAATTATTTTTTAAAGAAGTAAATTCATATTGTTTTTGATTACAATAAAAAATAATAAAACCATTATTAATTTTTTTATCAATAAAACCAACTTTTTCAATCTTTTTTAAATCCAAGAAAATAAGTTCTTTACCAATGGTTCTTTTTGCAGAAAAAATTAATTTTTCAGTAGTTAAAAGAATTACTCCTTTTCTAAATTTTTTGTGACTAATTTTATATGATGACTCTGAAACAATTAAAATAATTTCATTATCAGTTATTAAATTATTTGCACATTTTAAATTCTTAACCATATTCTTATTATTCATTAAATCTGATTTAATATTAACCTGGGTTTTATCAATTTCAATTTTTTCAAAAATATTCATTTTTCCCCCAATTTTCAATAAAATTACTAATTTGTATTAAAATTATTATATCAAAATAATAAGGTATTCCAATGAAGGCAAATAAAAATTTAAATCATACTGTTTCACATATTTTAGCATTAGCGATATTACAATTATTCCCTAATACTAAATTAGGATTTGGGCCCCCTACTGATGAGGGATTTTATTATGATTTTGAATTTCAAAACCCATTAGTAGAACAAGATCTTCTAAAAATAGAGAAACAAATGAAAAAAATAATTTCTTTATCACTTTCTATGATTAAGCAAAATAATGATTATAAATATAATTTTGATAATCAACCTTATAAAAATGAATTATATAATGAGTTGGTTGCTAAAAAAACTAACGTTAGTTTTTATTCTTTATTTGATTCTAAAAATAATAAAAATCTTTTTACCGATCTTTGTAAGGGGGGACATTTAGAAAATATTAAAAATATTAAATATTTTAAATTATTATCTTTAGCTGGTGCATATTGACGTGGAGATTCAAATAATATTCAATTAACAAGAATTTATGGAACTGCTTGAGAGACTCAAGAAGAATTAGATAATTATTTAAATTTACTAATTGAAAGAAAAGAAAGAGACCATCGTAAACTAGGAAAAGAATTAAATTTATTTACTTTTGATACATTAGCTGGACAAGGTTTTCCTATTTGACTTGAAGATGGTATGAAAATAAAAAATGCTATTATGAAAAAAATATTATTTTTAGATAAAAAATATGGATTTAAAGAAGTTTTAACTCCAATTGTTGGATCTAAAGAATTATATGAAATTTCAGGTCATTGAGCACATTATAAAAGTGATATGTTTAAACCTATTGAAGTAGATAATGAATCACTAGTTTTAAGACCAATGACATGCCCTCACCATATTTTAATTTATCGTCAAAAAAGAAAATCATATCGTGAATTTCCTATTAGAATTTCAGAGCAATCTAATTTATTTAGATATGAAAAATCCGGGGCATTAACAGGTATGGAGAGAGTTAGATCTATGATGTTAACAGAAGGGCATATTTTTGTAAGAGAGGACCAAATAGTTGATGAATTTAAATGAAATTATCAATTAATTAAAGAAGCTTTAGATATTTTTAATATTAAAATTGATTATGTATCTTTATCTTTAAGAGACATCAAAGACAAAGAGAAGTATTTTGATGATGATAAAATGTGAGATAAAGCTGAACATGATTTAAAAAATGTTTTAGAACAATTAGGAATAGAATATGAAACAAAAATTGGCGAAGCAGCCTTTTATGGTCCAAAAATTGATATCCAAATTAAAACAGTTTTAGGACATGAAATTACATTATCAACTTTACAACTTGATTTTCTTTTGCCAAGAAAATTCAATCTAACTTATATTGATAGGGAAGAAAATATTAAAATGCCTATTATGGTTCATAGAGGATTGATTGGTACATATGAGAGATTCTTATCAATTTTATTAGAACAAACTAAAGGAAACTTAGATTTTTGACTTTCGCCTAATCAAATTGTTATTATTCCTATAAATAATGAAAAACACTTAGATTATGCCGATTTTTTATTTAAATTAATTAGTGACAATAATTTCCATGTAAGTGTTGATTCTCGTAACGAAAGAATTAGTAAAAAAATAAGGGAAGCCCAAATATCTAAAGCAAAAATTCAAATTGTTATCGGAGATGATGAAATTCAAACAAAAAAACTATCATTACGTTTTTATGGTTCCCAAGAAGTAATAACTATTGAAGAAAAAGATTTAATTAATTATCTTATTGGTTTAAAGAATGGAAAATAATAATTTAAATTCCAAAGCAAAATCTTGGATAAAACCTCTTTATACTTTTTTTGTAATTGCAATTCCTGCTTTTTTTATTTGATTTTTTTTGTCAAATGATTTTGGACTTTTTAATAATTTATTAAATTTCGGTTATGCTTTTTTGATAGCTATTGGATTTATTTTAATATCAACAATTTTAACTTATGTTGTTTATTATTTTAAATTAGTGGATATTTTTGTATTTTCTTTTTCTTTGCCAGTTGCCATTGCTTTAATGACAATTTATTTAAGTTCTTATATTAATAATTTTCAATATGCAATTACTATTAGAGCAATTTTAGTTTTAATTGTAAGTTTTAGTGTTGTTCCTATTAATATGATAATTATTAAATTAAACATTAAGCAAATTGCTAAGCAAAGAATAAAAGATAAAAAATAAATTAAAATTTAATACTTAGTAAAATAATTTTTCTAATTTTTGGTAATAGGATTGTAAATAACGGAAGAGTAATTAAAATATTAACCCCTATAATTTCAATATTAAAAATAAAAGATGTTAATCAATTTTGATCACTTAATCAAAATAATTTTCCAGCAAGAACATGCAAAAACAATTTTATTATTCAACTTAAAATAAATAATGATATAAAAATAAAAAATTTCAATATTTCATTTTTTTTATATTGCTTAAAAAATATCATTTTTTCAATTTCAAAAAAGAAAAAACATGGAAAAAAACAGTAGATTGCTAAAAAATATTCAATAAAAAATTGAGTTGGATGAATAAAATAAAAGTTTGGATCTATTAATAAAAGTCCGGGCACAATTAGATAAAAAAACATTCTAATTATTTTACTTCTAATTATTAAAAAACCAAAAACAAAAGGAATTGTATATAAATCAATTGAATAACCATTTAATATTGGATAAAAGGAAGAAATTATTTTAATTGTTAAAACTAAAGAAAGCATTAAAGAAGTATTTACTATTTCGTAAATATTTTTTTTATAATAATTTTCCATTTCAATCTCCAATTATATGTATAAATAAAAGTTGGGATGGAAGATATTCCAGTTCTCTCTACGTTAGTATTAACTAAATCAGATAATAAGAGTGTTTCTCAACATTTTTCAATGTACCCCTGAACTTTTTAAAATTTATATTTCTTTTAAAATATTATATAATATATTTAGAGGTGATATTATGAAATGTATGAAAAAAGAAGGTTCTTCATGTTCAACAAACAAATGTTCTGAAGAAAAAAAATCTTGCTGTTGTGCTTCTAAAGAAAACAGTTGTTCAACAAAAGAAGGTTCTTCTTGTGGAACTTCTTGCAAAAAATAAAATAACTTTTTTAATTTAAACAATAAAAAATATTATTAAAATGCTTCTTTTTTAAAGGAAGCATTTTTTTAATATAAAATATAAATTAAAAATGATATATTATTTAAAAATATGGAAAATAATCAAAAAGAAATTGAAATTAAAAATATAAAAAAAGAAAAAACTGACAAATATAAGAAAATTTTAAATAATTTATTAAATATTTCTATTAATGATTCTTGCTTATTTCATACTATTAATAATCAATTATTTTTTGATGTTTTAAAAAAATTTGGTCCTGATTTTTTTAAAAAAATAATTAGTAATGAATTTTTTACAATTAGTTTAAAAGAAAATGATTTAATGGATTTTTCGGAAGAGATCCAAAATTGTTTATCACCCGAGGAAATAAGAAAAATTTTTATCACTTATAATAATGAAATTAGCGAAAGTATTGATAAAAAATTAATGCAAGCAACTTCTGATAAAAAATTACAAGAAATTAAAGAAATCATTATAGATGAAGCTAAAATTACAAGACAAAAAGCCGCTTTTAAATGAAAGATAATTTTAAACAAGGCGAGAAGTATTAATGAACAAAATAATTTATGACCATTACATTTAGGATTTGGATATATTAGTGTTGTAATTGATGAAAAAGCTATTCAAGCTCCTTTATTTTTTAAAGAAGTTAATATTAAAATTCAAAACTCCAATGTTTCTCTTGTTTCAATAGGGGATATTAAAATAAATGAAAAATTAATTTATTTCTTAGAAACACAAGGTTATCTTTTTGATTTAGATTTTGATTATTCTAAATTTTCTATTTTAAAAGTTTATGAAACTATTACAAAAAATTGATCTCAAAATTTTGATATACCACTTTCTTTAATTGGTAATGTTCCAAATTTTAAACAAAATGAAATCAAAAACTCAACTATTACTTTTTGACCTGGAGTTTCTTTAGGATTTTTTGAACCTACTGGCGGTCACTTAAGAAAAATAATGGTTGACATTATTGAAAAAGATATTATTGATGATATTTTAGAGGTGGAATTTGATAAAAATATATATAGAAATAATGTAAATAAATCAATTTTTAAGAAAAATTTTGGTTTTTTTAAAATTCAACATTCTAATTATTCTCAAGATAAAGCAGTTGTTTCTTCACTTAATCAAAATACTATTATTTGAGGTCCGCCAGGAACAGGAAAATCACAAACAATCACCAACATTTTAACCAACATTTTAATGTATCAAAAAACAGCATTGGTTGTTTCACAAAAAAAAGCTGCATTGGAAGTTTTAAAAAACCGAATGGAAGAATTAGAAATTTTTTGTTTATTTATTTTAAATGATAAAGAAATGAATAAAAAAACTTTTTATAAACCAATTCAAGATTATATTGATTATATTGAAAATTTAAATGAAGATTATTCTGATAATTCCATCAAATTATTAAATGATGATGAAAGGGAATTTTTAGATAAATTAAAACAAATTAAAAATGAAAAAGATTATGAAACAAATTTAGAGTTATATTCAAATTTTATTTCTAAACAAAAATTTGATATTGAAAAAGTTGAAAAAATTCTAGAATTAAATGAAAATTTCGTTTATGATTTTGAGAATTTAAAATCACAAAAAAATTTTAATAAATATTTATTTACTAAAAATGCGCTTCAGAAAAAAAACATTTTTGTTAAGTATCCAAAGACCTTAAAAAATGCTACCAAAAATATTAAAAATAATCTATTAGATATTTCTTTAGAGTTAGATTTATTTTTAAAAAACAAAGATAAAATATCATTAGATTTAATGAAGTTAATTAATAGTATTGAAACATTTAATTTAAATAAAAATAGTGAAAAAATTAATGATCCTAAGATATTGAAGGTAATTATCGCAAAAACAATTGTTTCTAAAATGAAAAATCTTTCTAAAGAAATGAAGATAAAATATAACAAATTTGCTTTAGATGCTCGAACAATGTCATTGGACATTAATTCTTTTATTAAAAAACATTCTGAAATAATTAAGATTTTATTTCCTATTATTATTACGACTCCTGAAACTGATCTTCAAGCTTGAACACAAAAAGAATTTGATTATGCTCTTTTAGATGAATCTTCACAAATTTTTTTAGAAAAAGGACTTCCTATTTTATATTTAGCAAAAATTAAAATTTTAGCTGGTGATGATCAACAAATGCAACCCACACGATGATTTGCTTCTAAAGCAGAAGGAGAATCAGAATTTGGTGATATAGAATCAATTTTAGATTTTGCAAAAGCAAAAGGAGTATATAATATTTTACTTGACAAAAATTATCGTTCTAAATACGCTTCTTTAATGTCTTTTAATTCAAGAAGTTTTTATGAATCAAAATTAGATGTTGTAGATGTGAATTTAAATAAACAAGAAATTCCAATTGAAGTTTTTAATGTGGATGGTATTTGAGAAAATTCTATAAATAAAAAAGAAATTGATTTTTCTATTGTTCAAATAAAAGAAAATATTCAAAAATATAAAAAAATTATTCTTCTTTGTTTTAATGGAGCTCAATTACAAGAAATTGAAAAAATAATTTTCCAATCTGAGCCTGAATTAGAAAAAGCAATATTAGAAGGAAAATTATTATTAAGAAACATCGAAAACATTCAAGGAGATGAAGCAGACCTAGTTATTATGTCTATTGTTTATGATAAAACTACTAAATTACACGCTTCTTATGTTGCTAAAAAAGGTGGTAAAAACGCTCTTAATGTTGCCATTTCCCGGGCAAAAGAAAAAATGATTATTATTAAATCTATTTATTCTGAAAATGTTAATATTTCTACGAATTCTGATGATGCTTATATTTTCAAAGAATGATTAAGATTTTTAGATTTATCTGATGATGAAAAGAAAAATTATGTGAATAATGTTGAAACAAAAGAGCATTCCAATAATAATAATAATGAGGAATGAAGAAAAGATTTTCAAGAGCTTATTTGAAAACAAATGGAGTCCTTAGTAACTGAAATTGATAAAATTGAAATTATTAGTAACTTTTCAATTGGTACTATAAAAATAGATTTAGCTATTTTAGATAGAAGAAATAACCGATTTATTTGTGGATTTTTATTAGATAATTTTGATTATTTTAATTCATATGATGAATATATATTGAAAAGAGATAAGAAAATTTTTTTCATTATTAAGGGATATGATGTTGTTAATTTAACAAAAATTAACATTTATAAAGAATTGAAACAAATTTCAAAAAAAATTAATAAATATTTTTTGAAAAATATTTAATTTTTTTTAATAAAATATTAATACATTTTATTAAATATATATGATAAAATTATATTTAAAAAACAATTTATAAAAATTTTTTTAGATATTGGTTGTTTAGGATTGGGGAAATTGTGAATAAAACTGGAAAAGAATTTAAATTAAAAAGCGTTGGGCCGATTACAAAAAGAAGAGATTATTCTAATACAAAGTTTCAACTAGAAACTCAAGACTTATTAGAAATGCAAAGAGAATCATATAATATTTTTTTAAAAAAGGGGTTAGAAGATACTTTAAAAGAAATTTTTCCTATAACTTCTGTTAATAAGAAAATCGTTATTGATTATATTTTAAATTCTAAAAGATTAGAAAAACCAAAAGATATTTCAAAAGCAATTCAAGAATCAAGAAGAAAAGGAACAACTCATTCAGCTAAGCTTTATATCAAGTTAAGAAAAACTATTGTAGAAACTGGAGAAATCAAAGAAGAAGAAGTTTTATTTGGTAACATTCCTTTAATAACTGATGGAGCATCATTTGTTATTAATGGTTCAGAAAAAGTTATTGTTTCACAATTAATTAGATCTGCAGGAGCTTATTTTGGTTTAAAAGTAAGAAGTAAGCAATCAGATGACTTATTTAATAAATTAGAAATTTTACCTCGTTTAGGTTCTTGAATTGAAGTTTCACATAAAGTTACTTCTAATTCTGTTGACTCAATTAAAGTTAAAATTGATAAAACTAAATCCATTCCTCTTTCAATTTTTTTAAGAGCTTTAGGAATGACTAAAGAATCAATAGTTCATTATTTTGGTAATTCTCCTGAATTAGAAGAGTCATTAAAAAAAGACAAACATTTGGACTCAAATGAATGTAGAAGAATTATTTATCAAATTATTAGAAAAGGAGACAGAATAACTAATGAAGCATTAGAGACCCTTTTCCCAAATATGTTTTTCAATACAAGAAGATATAATTTATCTAACACTGGTAGACATGTTTTAAATCGTAAATTAAAAGTTTCTGATCGTTTGTTAAATGCTATTCTATTTGAAGATTTAATTGCTCAAGAGACAAATGAGGAATTCAAAAAAGGTGATATTATCTTCAAAAGAGGTCATAAATTTAATCTTAATGATACAAGAAAAATAGATCAATTATTTAATGATGGTATTCTAAAATTAGAGGAATTAGAAGATTTTAAAAATCTTTCTGATCCTAAAACTAATATTTATGGTAAATTAATTCTTACAGATAAAAAATTAGTTAAAAGAAATAAAGTGGCAATTGTTAAAGTATTTTCAAATAAAGACAAAACTCTTGATAAACCAGTTTTAGTAATAGGTAATGATCATACTTCAAATGAAATGAATTTATTAATTAGTGATATTGTTGCAGCTATTTCATATTATTTTAATTTATTAGAAGGCATTGGTAAAGATGATGATCCAGATTCTTTAATTAACAAAAGAATTATTTTGGTGGGAGAATTAGTACAAAACCAATTTAAAATTGGATTAACTAAAGTTGAAAAATCTGCCAAAGAAAAAATGTCTTTAAAAGAAATAGATAAAATTACTCCTAAAAATATTATTAACAATAAACCAATATACAACCAATTCAAAACCTTTTTTAATTCATCTAAATTAGCACAATTTATGGATCAAACAAATCCATTAGGTGAGATTTCTAATAAACGTCGTGTTACTTCTTTAGGTCCTGGTGGTCTTAATAGAGATACTGCTCAATTTGAAGTTCGTGATGTTCATCCAACACATTATGGAAGAATTTGTCCAATTGAAACTCCTGAAGGTCCAAATATTGGTTTGATTTTGAATTTAGCAACCTATGCAAGAATTAATGAATTGGGATTTTTAGAAACTCCATACTTTAAAGTAACTAAAGGGAAAGTTGATTACTCTCAACCAATTTATTTAGACGCTATTAGTGAAAAAGGGTATACTTTTGCTCAATCTTCAATTAATATTGATGAGAATAACAATATAATTGATAAATTTGTAACTGTTAGAAAAGATCATGATTTTATAATTGTTAAAGGTAGTGAAGTTGATTTTATTGATGTTTCATCAAAGCAAATGATTTCAGTTGCAGCTGCAGCTATTCCATTCTTGGAAAATGATGATGCTAATAGAGCACTTATGGGATCAAATATGCAACGTCAAGCAGTTCCACTACTAAAAGCAGAGGCGCCTATTGTCGGAACAGGAATTGAAGCAGATATTGCTAAGTATTCTTCTTCAAATTTAAGGGCAAAATCTAGTGGAGAAGTTGTTTTTGTTGACTCTACAAAAATTAAAATTAAAGATTCTGAAGATAAATTACATATATATAATTTAAAAACATATAAAAGATCTAATCAAGGAACTTTAATTAATCAAACATCTTTAGTAAAAGTTGGTGATAAAGTTAAAGAAGGTGATTTAATTACTGATTCTTCTTCTTTTGAAAATGGAGAATTAGCCCTAGGGAAAAATGTTTTAGTTGGTTTTTCAACATGAAACGGATATAACTATGAGGATGCTATTATTATTAATGAGCGTCTTGTAAAGGATGATGTTTTTACTTCAATTCATATTGAAGAACAAACAATTCAATTTAGAAAAGCAAAAAATAGAGATGATGAATTGACAAGAGATATTCCTAATGCTTCTATTGCATCAAAAAGATTTTTAGATGAGAGCGGTATAGTAATTGTTGGTTCAGAAGTTATTGCTGAAGATATTTTGGTTGGAAGAATTACTCCAAAAGGGGAATATAATCCAACTCCTGAAGAAAAACTTATGACTGCTATTTTTGGTCAAAGAGATTCTTCTTATTTAGATACGTCTTTAAAAGTAAAACATGGTCAAGCAGGTACAGTTATTGGTGTTGAAATTTTATCAAGAGAAAATGGAGATACTTTAGAAGATGGAATTGATAAAATTATTAAAGTTTCTATTGCTCAAAAAAGAAAAATAAAAGTTGGAGATAAAATGGCTGGTCGTCATGGGAATAAAGGTGTTATTTCTATTGTTTTACCAGAAGAAGATATGCCACATTTAGAAGATGGAACAACTTTAGATATTATGTTAAATCCTCAAGGAGTACCATCTCGTATGAACTTAGGTCAAGTTCTTGAATTACATCTAGGTATGATAGGAAAAAAATTAGGTGAAAAATTTGTAACTCCTTCTTTTGATGGTGTTAAAAAAGAAACTATTGCAGATCTTTTAGAAGAAGTTGGATTGCCAAAAACTGGTAAGATGAAATTAATTAATCCAATTGACGGAGAAACTATTGATAATAATGTTGCTGTTGGAGTGATGTATATTTTAAAACTTTCACATATGGTTGATGATAAAATGCATGCTCGTTCTGTGGGACCTTATTCTCTTATTACCCAACAACCTTTAGGTGGTAAATCACAAAATGGTGGGCAAAGATTTGGAGAAATGGAAACATGAGCTTTAGAATCATATGGTGCCGCAAATATTCTTCAAGAATTATTAACTTATAAGTCTGATAATATCATAGGAAGAAATAGATTATATAATGCATTAGCCACAAATACTGAATTACCAGAGCCTGGTACACCAGAATCATTTAATGTTCTTGCTTATGAATTAAGAGGACTTGGAATAAAATTAGAAGTTCATGAAAAAGAAGAAACAAGAAAGGAATAAAATATGCCGCTAACAAGAAAATATGCTCAAATTGATCAAAATAAATATGATAAAATATCTTTATCTCTTCTTCGTCCAGAAGAAGTTTTAGATATGTCTAATGGGGAGGTTACAAAACCAGAAACTATTAACTATAAATCATTTAAACCAGAACCAGGGGGATTATTTGATGAATTAATTTTTGGTCCAGTAGTTGATTATAAATGTCCTATTTGTTCAAAAAAATATAAAAAAGGTAATGAAGGTTTCTTTTGTGAAGCAACAGAAGAATGTAAAATTAAAAAGGCAGAAATTTTACCAAAAATTTCAAGAAGATCAAGAATGGGACATATTAAATTAAATTCTCCAGTTGTTCATTTTTGATTTTTTAAAGTTGATAATTCAATTATCTCTAAGCTTCTAGCCCTTAAAATAGAAGGTACAAATAAATCATTAGCAAAATCAAGTATTGAATCAATTATTTATTATAAATCTCATATTGTTTTAGAATCTGGAGGATTAAAATCGCTTCCTAAGAATTCAATTATTGAAATAAATAATGCAGCCCCTATTTATAGAGATGCTTTGGAAGAAATTAGAGAAAAATTTGAACCTTCTTCTGCTGAATATAAAGAAATATCTGAAGTAATTGTAGAATTAGAAGAAAAAGCTAATTCTAAAATGGGTAAAGATTATGGAATTGATTTTTATGAATTAAATGAAATTATTGAAGAATTTTCAGATGCTAGAATTGATACTGGATCAAAAGCTTTTAAATATTTGTTGAGCAACATTAATTTAGAAGAAGAAAGAGATAAAGTTAAAGAAGAAATTAAAATTTTAACTATGGAAATTAATAATGATATTAAAACTAATTCTTCTAAAGTCCAATCACGTGAAAAACTTTACAAAAGATTAAAAATTATTAACTCATTTATTGAATCAGGACAAAAACCTGAACATATGTTAATTTATAATTTACCAATTATTCCTGCTGATTTAAGACCATTAATTCAATTAGATGGTGGTAGGCATTCAACTAGTGACATCAATGAATTATATAGAAGAATTATTATTAGAAATAATCGTTTAAAAAAATGATTAGATTCAGAAGCTCCTATTTTAATTATTCAAAATGAATTAAGAATGATTCAAGAAGCTGTTGATGCTGTTATTGATAATGCAAGAAAAACTCCTACACCTGTTTTATCAAAAGATAATCGTCCTTTAAAATCTATTTCAGATGCTTTAACTGGTAAAAAAGGTAGATTTAGACAAAATCTTCTTGGTAAAAGAGTTGATTATTCTGGACGTTCTGTTATTGTTGTTGGTCCTGAATTAAAAATTCATCAAGCCGGAATTCCTAGGGAAATGGCAGCTAAATTATTTGAACCATGAATAGTTAGAGAATTGATGGAAAAAGAAATAGCAACATCAATTAAGGGTGCAAAAAAATTAATTGATAGCTTAGATTTAAAAATTTGACCACATGTTGCAAAAGTTATTCAAGATAAACCTATTTTATTAAATCGTGCTCCGACACTTCACCGTTTATCTATTCAAGCTTTTGAACCAGTTTTAGTGCGTGGAAGAGCTATTAGATTACATCCGCTTGTAACAACTCCATTTAATGCTGATTTTGATGGTGATCAAATGGCAGTTCATGTTCCAATATCTAAAAAAGCAATTCAAGAAGCTAAAGAATTAATTTTTGCTAATAAAAATATTTTAGGACCTAAAGATGGAGAACCTATTATTAATCCTTCGCAAGATATGATTTTAGGAATTTACTATATATCAATTGAGGAAAAAAATGCTTTAGGACAAGGAAAATATTTCCATACTTTTAATGATATGTATTTAGCTTATCAAAATAAAGAAGTTTCTTTACATGCACTAGTTGCAATGCCAATTAGTGAGGCAAAAGATATTAAAATTATAGGTAAAAATTATATTATTTCTAGTGTTGGTAAGTTTATTTTAAATAATGTTTTACCAAGAACATTTAAATTTTTATTTAATAATCAATCATTGAATTTAAATGAAAATGATGAAAAATATTATGCCTCATATGGTGAAAATATTCAGGAAAAAATTGTTCATTTAACTGAACAAGGTATTAATAATGCTTTTTCAAAAAAAGATATTGCTAAAATTGTTAGAAATATATTTTCAAGTTATGTATCAGAGGTTCCTATTAGAGAAGTTACTAAAATTGTTGAAGTAATTAACAGTGAAAACTTTTTAGATTTAGAAAAAGAAATAATGGAATTAAAAACTTTCTCAGGTTCTAAAATATCATCATTACATGCCAAAATTTTAAAAGAAATAATTAGTGAAGAATTTACTACTTTAAATAGAGAGATAATAAATTCAAATGAAGGTATTGAAAGAGCATTAGAAATTAATGAAAGAATGAGATTGTTAAATTCAATTTGATTTAGATATACTAATTTAGTTGCAAATGTTTTGGATAGAATTAAAGAATTAGGATTTCAATATTCAACAAAATCTGGAATTACTATTTCATTTTCTGATGTTATAGAAGCAGAAAATAAAATTGAAAAAATTCAAGAAGGTGATTTATATGTTAATCAACTTAAACAATATTTTGAAGAAGGAAAAATTTCAGATGATGAAAAATATACTCTTTCTATTAAAAAATGAACAGAAATAAAAGAAGATATTCAAGATAATTTAGCAACTGTTTTCAAAAAAGAAATTCATGTTAATAATCCAATTAATATGATGATTAATTCTGGAGCTCGTGGAAATATTTCCAACTTAGTTCAATTAGCCGGAATTCGTGGATTAATGGTTAATAATACTAAACAATTAAAAGCAGATGCTGAGAATGAAAGAGTTGTTAGATCAACAGTTGAAATTCCTGTTAAATCATCATTTTTAAATGGGCTAACAGCTTATGAATTTTATTCATCAACTCATGGTGCTAGAAAAGGTCTTACAGATACAGCTCTTAATACTGCTAAGTCTGGTTATTTAACAAGACGTTTAGTTGATGTTGCTCAAAATATCGTAGTTAGAGAAGAAGATTGTGGTTCTGATTATGGTTATATTGCTAAAAAAATTATTGATACTAAACAAGGAACAACCATTATTGATTTAGAAGAGAGAATTGAAGGAAGATTTTCTAATGAACCTATTTTTGATAAAAAATCAAATTTAATTATTGATGCAAATCAATTAATTACACAAGAAATAGCTGCCAAAATTGTTAGTGAAGGTATTGATGAAGTGCCTATTAGATCTATTTTAGGATGTCACACTTCAAATGGTGTATGTAAAAAATGTTATGGTAAAGATTTATCAACTAACCGTGTGGTTAATATAGGTGAACCTGTTGGTATTGTTGCAGCTCAATCAATCGGTGAACCAGGAACACAATTAACCATGAGAACATTCCATACTGGTGGTGTTGCTGGAGTTGAAGATATTACTGGTGGATTTACTCGTTTAATTGAATTAATTGATGCTTATGAAAAACCATGAGGTCGTCCTGCTGTTATTGCTACAAAAGAAGGTGTTATTACAGCAATTATTAATTCTCCTGAAAAACCAAATATAAAAATAGTTAAATTAGAATTTGTTTCTCATGATGGAAGAGTTAAATATAAAGATTATGAAATTTCAGCTACAACAAGATTAAGAGTAAAACCTGGAGATAAAGTTTATCCAGGAAATAAAATAACTGATGGACCAATTATTTTAAAAGAATTATTAAAATATACTTCAGCTAGAAGAGTTCAAAATTATTTAATTAAAGAAATACAAAGATTATATAGAATGCAAGGGATTAGTATTGCTGATAAATATATTGAAATCATTGTTTCACAAATGTTGTCAAAAATTTCGATTCAAGATCCTGGTGATTCTGATTTCTTTGTTGGTTCTTTAGTTGATGTATTGACATACCAAAAAGAAAATGCAAAACTATTAATGAAAAACCAAAAACCTGCTTTTGGTGAATTGATTATTAAAGGAGCAAAACAAACTCCATTATTATCAGATTCTTTCCTAGCTGCTGCTTCTTATCAAGAAACAGCCAAAATTTTAGTTCATGCTGCAATTTCAAATCAACTTGATAATCTTGACGGGCTAAAAGAAAATATTATTTTAGGGCATAAAATTCCGGCAGGAACAGCTTCTAATTATGAAATAAATTCTAAATTTGACATTCCAGATGCTGAGGAATTATTTAAACCTTCTTCAAGTAAAATTGAATTTGAAAAATAATTATTTATTTTATTATTTAAATCTTTAGGCATAAACTCCATAGTTGAATATTTTTTAAATAAAAATTAATATATAATATTGATATTGTGAAAAAAATAACCTTATCTTGTAGTCAATGTAATAATAAAAATTATTCAGTTAGTAATTCTGCTATGTCTCGATTAAAAATAAATAAATTTTGTAAAAAATGTAATATGCATCAAATACACAAGGAAGATAAATAAAATATGGATAAAGAAAAAAATAAAAAAGAAGAAGAAATAAAAAAATCTGAAAATATTATTAAACAAAAACCATATGTTTTCCGAAATTTTTTTAAGGAAATAAAAAGAATTAATTGACCATTTGATGAAAAAAAACAAAAAAATTTTTTATTAACATTTTTATTAATTATAATATTATTATTATTTTTCTCATTGATCTCTTTTGGAGCAAATGAGTTAATACAAGCAATGGGGGCAAAATAAAATGAACAAAGAACAATGATATATGATTTCAACAGTTTCTACAAAAGAAGAAAATGTTATTGAATCTTTAAAAAGAAAAATAGAAATTGAAGGAATGGAACACTATTTTTTTGATTTTAAAATTTTTCAAGAAAAAACAATTTCACCAACAGAACTGCAAAAGAAAACTGAAGGAAAAGAATATAAAATTAAAAAAACTAATATGTACAAAGGGTATATTTTTGTTAAAATGATTATGACAGATGAGGCATGATTTTTAGTAAGAAATACTGAATATGTAACTGGTTTAATAGGCTCTTCTGGTAAAGGAGCAAAACCAACTCCTGTTAGTGAAAGACAAATCAAAAAATCATTTGACATGGAACAAAAAAAATCGGAAGATTTTGAAAAAATGGAATATACCAATCCTTTTACAATAGGAACACATGTTAAAATTAGTTATGGATCATTTAATGGTGAAAAAGGTATAGTGGTAGAGTCAAATCCTAAAAAGAGAATAGCTATTGTTGATATTGAGGTTTTTGGAAAAAAAGTGCCTACTGAATTTCCTTTTAGAGCATTAAAATTAATTTCCTTGGAAAATGAATAATTTAATATTTGAAACTGTATTTCAAAAAAACTTAGATGATTATTTGTCTAAAATCAAGCAAACTAATATTAGTTATTCTATTAGTATTCCTAAAAATAATGAGTATGGGGATTATTCTACCAACCTAGCCCTTTTATTATCAAAAATTTTAAATAAAAATGCAATTGAAATTGCGCAAGAAATTGAAAAAGAATTATCTTTAAATAAATATATTAATAAAATTGAAATTATAAAACCTGGTTTTATAAATGTTTTCATTGATGACATATATTATGATGAGTTTATAAAAAATATTAATATTTTAAAAAATGATTATGGAAACAACATTTCTAATTTAAAAGTAAATTTAGAATTTGTTTCAGCTAATCCTACAGGATTTTTACATGTTGCTCATGCAAGAGGCGCAGCTTTAGGAGATTCTCTTGCCAATATTTTAGAAACACAAGGAATAAAAGTTTTAAGGGAATATTATATCAATGATGCCGGATCTCAAATAAATAATTTAGCTTTATCTATTTATATTAGATATATGGAAATTTTTAATAAAGAAATCCCTTCATATTCTTTAGATAATCCAGATTTATATAAAGGTAATGATATTATTTGAATTACAAAAAAAATTATTAATAAAATAAAAGACAAATGAGTTAATTCTGATTACAATGAAATAGTAGAAGAAGTTAAAAAAGAAGGTGTTCTTTTCGCATTAAATAAAATAAAAGAAGACTTAAAATCACTAGGTGTTCTTTTTGATCTTTTTTCTTCAGAAAAAGAACTTTATGAAAAAGATTTAATATTACCAACATTAAAAAATATAAAAAATGTTTTTGTTGAAGATGGCGCGACATGACTGGAAACAAAATCATTAGGTGATGATAAAAATAGAGTTTTGATAAAAAAAGACGGCACATACACATATTTTTTACCTGATATTGTTTATCATAATATTAAACTGTCAAGAGAACCTAAAGTAGATAAATTAATTAATATTTGGGGAGCAGATCATTCAGGATATATTAAAAGAGTACAAGCAGCCCTTACATTAAGTGGTTATAAGGAAGACGTTCTTGATGTTATTACTATACAACTTGTAAGATTAATTAAAAATAATGTTGAGGTTAAAATGTCTAAAAGAAAAGGAACATCTTTATATCTTTCAGAATTAGTTGAACAAGTTGGCAAAGACACTGCTAGATTTTTTTTAGTTAATCGTTCTTCTAATTCTCAAATTGATTTTGATATGGATTTAGCAATATTAAAAACTAATGATAATCCAGTTTTTAATATTCAGTATGCCCATGCCCGTTGCTATCAGTTATTAGAAAAAGCAAATTTTTCATATAATTCTTCATATAAAAATACTAATTTTAATTTTAAAAAAGAAAAATCTCTAATAAAAATAATAGAGCATTTTCCTAAATTATTAAATCAAATTTCTAAAAATTATAAAGTTCATTTATTAAGTCAATATCTTATTGATTTAACAAAAGAATTTAATTCTTACTATTCTAATAATAAGATTATTGGTTCTGAAAATGAAACCCAATTACTTTTAATTGTTAATGCTACAAAAATAGTTTTATCTAAAGGACTTACTTTGCTGGGTGTTAGTTCGCCAAATAAAATGTAAAATGCAATTTTATTTATATTTAAAGTAAAATTATATTAATATTAAAACAATAAGGAGTCTAAATGAAAACAATATTATCAATTATTAATGATGTTATTCACAAAAGAGAGGGAGAGGAAATTTCTTTTGAGGAAATCTATGAGCAAGTAGAAATGCATTTAATGGATAAATGGAAAATTCAATTTCAAAATTCAACTCTTGATGAAATTAAGGAAACTAAAAAAGGAGAGGTTTATAAAATACTCACTGTTGAAGGATCTTTTTTAAGAACACCAGAAGGGAAATGAACCCTTAGAAAATTTTAATTTTGTAACATGAATTTGACTAAGGCATTAATTAAAAGATATTTAATTTCTTTTAGATTTACTATTTTGATTGTTATACTAATAATTTTAACAATAACATATTTAGTATTTTTTTTAGTTAGATTTAATCCTATTTATTTAAGTGCTGGTGATATTATTCTTATTGTAGTTATGTCATTATTAATTTTATTTCCATTGTGATTAATTTTTTTAATCTTGAAAGATTTTTTAATATTAAAAAAATTAAAAAAATCTTTAAATAGTAAACAATTATTAATTTTTAGCAGATTAAGAAATTCAGAAATAAGAAAAATGATTTCGAAAAAAAATATCAATATTAGTGTTTTTAATGAAAAAAAAATAGATTACAATCTTTTTAATAATGAATTATCTAATTGAATCAAACATATTAAGGAAAATATTTAATGGAATTTATTTTTGATACTAATAATTTAAATAAATTTGCTAAAAATGTTGTAGAGCTAGTTCAAAAAAATAAATATCAATTTATCTTGTTAAAAGGAGAAATTGGTTCTGGGAAAACAACATTTGTTAAAGAAATTGCTAAAGAATTAAATGAAAACACAAATGTGCTATCACCTACTTTTAACTTTATAAATATTTACGATAAATTTATTCATATTGATGCTTATAATTTACATAATTCTAATCTTGATGAATTTATAGATTATTTTGAAAATAAAATCATCATTATTGAATGATTTGAAAATCTATCTTTTAATTTTGATAATTATCTTTTAATTGAAATTATTAATATATCAAATTTAGATAAAAGAAAATATTTATTAAAATAAATTATTATAATTAGATAAAAAATAAACAAAAGAAAGGAGAAATTAATGAAATTGCGTTTTTTACTTTTAGTTGCCCCTTCTTTAATTGTTCCATCAAGCTTTTTAACTTTAAACCATTTTATTCAACCTATTTTATTTAATAATAAAATAGAAACCTATTTTACAAATAATACTATAAATATTGAAGCCAATTTATCAGATAAAAACACTTTAGCAGATGAATTATTCGATTCAGAAATAATAGCTTATGCAAAACCATATTACAATAATCCTAATGAGTTGCCGGGATATGATGAAAATAATTTTAAAGTTATAATTATGGAAACAAATAACCTATTAGGAACTGTTTTATTTAAAGCCTTTCCTGAAAAATATTTGTTAGATGGGAAAGAAATGATTAATTCTTTAAGTAATCCTGATTATTTTCAAATAATGCAAATATCAGGCCTACAAAAAGTAATTCCTACTAATTTTTTATCAAATATCAATTTAGATGTTGTGAATATATTGAATGAAGGAGATAAAATGTTTCCTGAAAATTTAACAACCAAGCAATTGAAAAACATTTTATTTAAAGACAATAAAATAAAGTTATTATTAACACCAACAACTTCTGAAGTTATCAATTTACCACCAAATTTTTCATCCTATAATATTATAATAGAAGAAACATCAATTATTAATGACAATAAAGAAGGGACTAAAAAATTTTCAATTAAAATAAATAATTATTTTAATGAAAAAGGAGCTTGGATAGAACCTAATAATGAATCATCTAATTTGATAGAATCTGGTGAAATAACACTAACTAATTTTGGTAAAGACTTACTCGGAAATGGACAAATTATTAATTCCGATTCTAATACTATTTTTAATATTTCTGAAATGATAAATGTTGATAATTTTTCTTATGAAAATAATGATTTTAATAAAATGTTACCTAGTGAAGTTAATGAGAAATCAATAAATGATATTTTAAAAAATAATCTGAAAATTTCCACTGCTTTTAATAATAATTCTTATAATTATAAAATATCTAATTACGATAATTTTGAAGGTAATTTAAAAGTTGAATTATGAGTAGAAAAATACATAGAAAAAGGCATTATTATTAATTCAAAAAAAATTATTAATACTACATTAATTGGCTTTGGAAGGGATTTATATGGAGAAGGATCAATAACATTAAGTACAAGAAATACTAAATTTGTTTCAGGTAAGGAAATTCTTTTGAAAAATTTCGATAAAACATTACCTTCTGATGTAAAAATTGAGGATTTAAAGCAAGCCTTATCTAGTAAAGAGATAATAGTAGATTCCTTAGATGATTATGAAATTAATATTATCAATAAAAACGATTCTTCTGGAACAATAGAAATTGAGATTTTTGTAAATAGATATGTAGAAAAAGGGAAATTAATTAATGAAAAATTATCACAATCAATCAAATTAATTGGATTTAATGCATATTCAACTCAAAATAAAATAAACACCATTATTTATGCTTCTGTAGGGACTGTTGCCGGAATATTGATTATTTCAATTGTTGCTTTTATAGTTTATAAAAAAAGAAATAAAAAAATTCTACAAACTTATGATAAAAACCTTCAACAAAATATTCATAACATAGATATGTTATCTAATAATTCAAAACAATTAGAAAATAAACAAAAAACATTATTTGATAAAACTTATGAAGAATATTATGATGCTAATAAAATTAATTTTGAAATGGATGATATTTTTAATGATATTACTGTTGAAATGGATGATGATCAAGAAGATACTATTGATCGCTTAATGAACGAAATGGATGATGATTTTTAATCTATAAAATCTATTGTTTTTAGAAATAATATTCTTTTTTCATATTTTTTAACCAATCATTTATTAATTATTGGAACAACAATAAACATAATAATAAAAACTATATACATAATTAAAGCAGTTAAATTATTAACTTTAATTCCACCATCCATATAGATACCTCAAGAACTATTTTCAAAAGGAGTAGCAATTCCTGAAAGTCCTACCATTACAAAGTTAATAATTACTGCGGTTAGAACAGAAATTATAGAAATTCATACTAAAACTGAATAACTTCTTGGGAATTTTTCATTTTGTCTTTCAGTTGTTAAATATATATTTTTTCAATAAAAATATATTGTCATTGTATAAATAATGAAAAATAAAATAGTTGGAAAATTACTAAAACCATCCACGATTTGATCATTATTTAATATTGATGCCGGAATAAAAACAATCATGCTTCATATTAAGAAGGTAATTCCAGAAATTAAATATGTTGTTTTGGTTTCACCTATTTTTTTATTTAATTTTCTAGTTCCAAATAAAATTTCCCCTTTTACTAAATTTTTAAATTCATTCAAACAAATAGCATTAACACCATTAGCTGTCCCAAAAATTGAGATAAAAAGCGTTAGTGATAAAAATATATTCATTCCATCAGCAACCTCTTTAGGAAAGATATCTGTTATAGTGTTTTCAATTACTGATGAAAAATCACCAGAGTGTAAGATTGAAGAGATTGCTACAAAAATATAAATAATTAAAACAGATATTATTCCAAAGACAATTATTTTAGAAACCACTTTTTCTCCATTTTTAATTCTGTCACTCATAGCTCCTACTCCAATAAAAGAATCGAAAGCAAATAAAACTGCCGGCAATGAAATCATTATTCCTTGGAATGATTGAAAAAAAGTATTGTTGTTTTCTAAAAATCCATTACCACCTGAAGGAGTTTCGTGATTATTAGGCAAAACAATCCCTACAATTATTACAATTAATAAAGGGGCCATTTTTAAGATAGTAGTACTTTGTGAAATAAAACCTGTATACTTACTTGATAAAATATTTGAAATAGAAAAAATTCCAATCAACAATATCGCTATTAACGAAACTCCTCAAATAGGGAAATCATTTATATTGCCGCCATTTATTCTGTAAAAGAAATTAACTAACATTTCGCTACAAAAAAAAGATAAGATAATAAAAAGAATAGAATTGTAAAAAAAAGAATAATTAACTGTTACTAAATTTGCGAATCATTTATTTTTACTTTTTTTAGTACAAACTTGTGCTCATCCAGAAAGACCAACATGATGATCAGAAATTTTGATTTTTGAAATACGACCAAAATGTATTGCAACCAATAAAGCAATCACACCACCAATAATTCAAGAAAGCAATCAAGAAACTCCATCACCATTATTAGCGCTACCAATGGAAGCATTTTTAAAAAAAATACCAATTCCGATTACAGAACCAATACAAATTGTTAATGCAGTAAAAAATCCTAATTTTCGTGTGTTCTGTATTTTCATATACTTATCTATAATTTTATATAAAAAATATAATATTTTATATAAATAATTTATATTATAATTGTATAAATAGTTTAGGAGATTTATGTTAGATATAAAACCAATATATAATTCTGGAACCATTACTTTTGTTCAAACACCTGAACAAGTACATTTAAAAAATCTTGAAACCTTAGTAATTAAAGATCCAAAAGGGATAATACCTAATGGTATTTATAAAGTTTTTGAATATGAAAAAAGAAGACAGATTGCAACAATGATATTTTCATTTATATTAATTATTTTACAAATAATTTTAATATCACTACTTGTAACTGTTTTTAGTAATTATTCATGAGTTTGATACATACCATTAACATTATTTTTAGTTATTTTTGGTTTAAAATTTGTAATGACTTCATTGGATTTTTTTTCTTTAAAAAAATCAGTCACTACTTATCGAGAAAATTTATTAAATGATTCTAGGACTACCCCTCCTTTTATTTCTAAACTTTATCTTAAACTTCATTTTCAACAGGTAAATCATAATTGAATAACTATTTTTGCTTTATTTTATGGATCTATAGCACTTTTAGTTTTTTGATGATTAAAAGATGCAAGTTGATGAATATTTGAATTTAGTAAATGAATAAATGATTTAGGGCCTTCTCCACAAACAATAGGTTTTATAACATTGAGTATTTTAATTTTTATTCTTTTTGTTTATATTTATTTAACTATTTTTAGAAAAAAAAGAATTATTGATATTCAATCTTTTTTCGGAAATGAAGTTATATCACAATTAGAAATAGACAAAATGGTGAGAGAAAGAAATAAAACATTTAGACGTTTTTTCTTTTTGTCAATTTTAACAATTTTAGTTTTACCTATTATAATTAAAATTATTCTGAAATATGTAAGAAAGAAAGGGGTATAAATTATGGAATTAGGTTTAGCAATAGGAATGATAGTTCTTGGTGTTGTGCTTGGGATTTTGATCGGAGGAGGACTTGGGTTTTATTTTACTCGTAAAATGTTCGAAAAACAATTAAAAGAAAATCCACCTATTACCGAAAAAATGATAAGAGCAATGTTTTTACAAATGGGAAGAAAACCATCTGAGGCACAAATAAAACAAGTTATGCGTTCAATGAAAAATTCAAAATAAAAAAATTAAATTATTTTTTTATGTTAAAATTTAAATTAATTATGAAAAAAGAAATTCATCCAAAAAGCGAAGTTATTAATATAAAGTGCTCAACATGTTTAACAGAGCATGAATTATTAACTACTAATTTAAATGCTACTATTGATGTTTGTTCTGGTTGTCATGCTTTTTATACTGGTGATAAAACTAAATCAAAAGCAACAGGAAGAATTGAAAGATTTAATAGAAGATTTTCAACAAAAAAATAATGTTATAATTTTTTTATTTTTATTTTTATTTTAAAAGTATTTATTATTTCATCTGATAATGTTAAAAGGTCATAGTGTAATTCTATTTTTTCATTATTATGATTTTTATAATCTTTTAAAAAAGAAACCAAAATAAATGAATCATTCATGGTTTGGAATTTATTTTTAACTTTTTTATTTTTTTCTAATTCTAAAATAGTTGGACCTGCAAAAATTAAAATTTTTTCATCATTATATTCAATTCTATTTTTAATCTTTTTTGATGGTTCTAAAAATTCTAAAATTCTAAAATTATTTTCTTCGCTTAAAATAAGAGGGGCTTCAAATTTTATTTTTTGTTTTTCATTTTTGCTATCTTTAAATTCACTATAAAATTCAATTATCATTATTTTATTAATTCCAATCTTTGCTCTATTTTTTTTTTTCCAACAAGAAAAATACATTTTGCCAATTCAGGACCATGCTCTTTTCCTGTTAAACTAATTCTTATAGGTAAAAATAAATCTTTTCCTTTAATTTGCAAATCTTCTGCAGTTTTTTTAATAGTATTATTAATATTATCTATTGTAAAATTATTTATATCAAATATAGCTTTAAATTTTTTAGTAACTTCATTATTAATAATTTCTAGATTCATAACTTCTTGTTCATAAAAATATAATTCATTTTGCATTTCCTTAAAATTTATAGATGATTCTTTATAGGTATCAATAAAAATTTTTCTTCATTCTTTATCTTGATTTTTTGAAAATATAATTTTTTGTTCAATTGTAAAATTATCTAAATTTTTCATATAATTTTTCGAAAATCATTCCATTTTCTTAATATCAAATTTAGAAGGAGATTTTGATAATCTATTGTAGTCAAATTTCTTGATTAATTCTTCTTTATTTAATATCTCTTTTTTATCTTCACTTGTTCAACCAAGTAAAGCTAGAAAATTAAAAATAGCTTCAGCTATATAACCATCTTTTTTATAATCTTCAATAAATTGATTTAAATTTAAGTCTCTTTTTGATAGTTTTTTTCCTTCCATATTGGTAATAATAGTTAAATGACCAAATTGAGGAGGCTTTCATCCTAAGGCTTCATATAAAATTAATTGTTTAGGAGTATTTGTTATATGTTCTTCTCCTCTTAAAATGTGAGATATTTTCATATCAAAATCATCCACAACTACTGCAAAATTATATGTTGGATAACCATCAGATTTCAATATAACAAAATCTCCAATTTCATCAGAATTAACTTCTATTAGTCCCCTTACTAAATCCCTTCATTTATAATTTGTATTTTTTTTAAGTTGAATTCTTACAGAGTATTCATTATTTTTATCTCTTTTTTCTATTTCCTCTTTTGAAATTTTTAATCAATTCTTATCAAATCTAAAAGAACTAATTCCATTTTTTTCTTGCTCCTGTTTTTGAAGATCAATTTCTTCTTTTGTATCATAAGCTTTATATGCCAAACCATCATTAATTAATTTTTGAATTAATTCATTATATCTTTCTAGTTTTTCACTTTGCCTATATTTACCATATTTTTTATTAGGTCTATAAGGATCTTCATCAGCTATGATTCCTAATCAAGCTAAGTTTTCAATTTGGGATTTTTCTCCACCTTCTACATTCCTTGAAATATCTGTATCTTCCATTCTAATTATAAAATCTCCATTAAAATGTTTTGCAAATAAATAACAAAATAAAGCAGTTCTCGCCCCACCAATATGTAAAAACCCTGTAGGAGAAGGAGCATATCTAGTTCTAATTTTATTCATTAATATCCATTCGTTTTTTCATTATTTAAAATTTTAATTGATGAAGAAGTTCCAAATCTTTCAACACCTAATTCAATATATTTTTTTATATCATCCATATTTTTAATTCCACCAGCTGCTTTAATTTTAATTTTTCCTTTAATTACTTTATTAAAAATTTCAATATCTTGATAACTAGCACCTCTATAGGAAAAACCAGTAGATGTTTTAATAAAATCTGCTCCAGACATTAAAACAATTTCAGCTATTTTTTCTATTTCATAATCTTTTAAAAGTGCTGTTTCTACTATAACTTTTAAAATTTTATTTCCAATGGTTTCTTTTATTTTTTTAATTTCATTTAATACATAATCATATTGTTTGTCTTTAAATCTTCCAATATTTATAACCATATCAATTTCATCTGCTCCATGTTCAATTGCTAATTTTGCCTCATGAACTTTATTTTGGGTGATGTTTGCCCCTAATGGAAATCCAATTACTGAAGTAATTTTTAAATCCTCATTTTTTATTTTTTCTTTAGCATATTTTATTCATGAAGAATTAATACAAATTGAGTAAAAACCAAATTCTAATGCTTCTTCAATTAATTTATCAATATCTTTTGAATTAGCTTCCGCTTTCAAACAAGTATGATCAATCATTTTGTTGATGTTTTTCATAAAACTCCTTTTACTTATTTTATTTAAAATTTATAATATAAATTATATTCTTTATAAGAGTTCTTTTTTGAAATATTTTTAATAAATATAAAAAAAATCATTTTTTTAGTTTAAAATACTCATATATTAAATTCTTTGAAGATATTTAGGAGAAACATGAAAAAGACAATTAAAGAAATCAATTTTGAAAATAAAAAAGTTATTGTTAGGGTAGATTTTAATGTTCCATTAGATGGTAAAACAATTACATCTAATGCAAGAATTAAAGCTGCTTTACCAACATTAGAATATATTTTGGAAAAAAATCCTTCTAAACTGATTTTATTATCTCATCTTGGTAGAATAAAATCACAAGAGGATTTAGAAAAAAAATCATTACGTCCTATTGCTAAAGAACTTTCACAATTAATAAAAAGAAAAGTAGTGTTTTGTAACTCAACTAAAGGGAAAGAAGTTGAAGAAAAAATAAAAGAATTAAATCCTGGAGAGATATTAGTTTTAGAAAACACAAGATTTGAAGATTTAAATGATAAAGCTGAATCTAAAAATAATCCTGCACTTGGAAAATATTGAGCTTCATTGGCAGATATTTTTGTTAATGATGCTTTTGGTACAGTTCATAGAGCTCATGCTTCAAATGTTGGGATTGCTTCTAATATTAAAGAATCAGCAATTGGTTTCTTAATCATGAATGAATTACAAATGCTTTCAAGAGCAGTTTATCATTCTGAAAGACCATTTGTCGCTATTATTGGTGGAGCAAAGGTTTCAGATAAAATTAATGTTATTAATAATTTAATTAATAAAGTTGATTATTTAATTATTGGTGGAGGAATGGCTTATACTTTTTTAAAAGCACAAAATATTAATGTGGGTTCTTCACTAGTAGAAGAAGATAAAATTGAAATGGCTAAGGATTATTTAAAAAAATATTCTCACAAAATTATTCTTCCAATTGATTCTGCACTTTCTCCGTCTTTTTCAAATATATATCCTAAGTTTAATACAGATAATTCATTAGAAATTCCAGATGGTTTTATGGGATTAGATATTGGTCCTAAAACAATTAATTTATTTCAAAAAGTTTTAAATGGAGCCAAAACTGTAATTTGAAATGGTCCAATGGGAGTTGCTGAATTTAGTTATTATAAAAAAGGTACTGAAGAAATTGCAAATATTATTGCAAGTCAGTCGAATTGCTTTTCGATTATTGGTGGTGGAGACTCAGCTGCCGCAATTTATAATTTAGGATTGGAGAAAAATTTCTCACATATTTCAACAGGTGGTGGAGCTTCTTTACAGTTTTTAGAAGGAATTAATTTACCGGGTATTGACTGTATTCAAGAAGGAACAGGTGCTCCATTTGTTAAAAATGATCCTAAAAATAAAGTTTTAGATAAAGATGGATTAATTAGAGTTTCAAGTCCAAAGTTAGTAGAATCAAAAAATAATACTGCAAATGTAAATAAAGTAGTTGTTAATGATATTAAAGTTGTTGATAAGGCAAGTGATGTATTATTAGGGAATTCTACTAATAAAACTCCATTAAAACCAATTGTTACTTCACAAGTAAATGTTCAAGCTCCGATTTCTAATGAAAAAGAAGCTGATAAAATTATTGAAAAAAAAAAGTAAAAATTAGTTTTTGAAAAAAAATATTTGTTAAAAAGAATAGTTCTAGTGAAATAAAAACAACAAACATTAATTTAAATAGCACAAATAAAATTGAAAATTTTTCAGATGCTTTATCTTCTAAAAAAATAGATAGCATTGATAGAAATCAAAAAAATAAAAATGATAGTAATGATTTAATAAAATCACTTGATACAAAAACAATTTCAACTTCTAATAAAAGTAAAAACACAAAAACAATTTCAACAAATACTAAAGAAATTAATAAATCTAAAAAAAATACAAAAACAATTTCAACAAATACTAAAGAAATTAATAAATCTAAAAAAAATACTACAACAGTCTCTCTAAAAAACAATAATAGATCTACACAAGATTTAATTTTATTGAGCCAAAAGAAAAAAGAGGATTTATTAAAAAATACTAATACTTTAAATATTTCTAATAAAAATGAACCTAAAAAAATAGAGAGAAATCCACAACACACAACTACTTTAATTGATTTTTCTATTACAAAAAAAATTGAATTAAATAAAAATAGTAGTAGAGAAAAAAATGGTAAAACTATTTTTAAATATAAAAAATAATTGGAAATAATTATGGAAAATCTATTAAATAAAAAAGCTAATAATATTTGAAAAAAACAAAATGGTGAAAATCAAATGTATGCATATGATTTTACTGATAAAAAAATAGCTTTTGATTCTTTTGAAGATCCGCTATCAAATTTTTGTTGAACAATTTACAATGTTAGTGATGATGAATGGATAACAATAAATTGCTCTACATTTAAGAAAATTCCTGCCAATATTGAATTAGGAAAAGTTTTTTCTCTTGATGGAGAAAATTATAATTTTCATAAAACTCAAGATGGATATGATGTTATAAAAGAAGAAGAGTATATTAAAATAAACACGAATTTATTACAAATTAATGATCAAATAAAAAAAGAATTTTTAGTTGATTTTAAAGAAGTAAATGATATGGAAGATGAGAATATTGATTTAAATAATTCTTTAGAAAAAGAAATAATTTATACAGAAGATGATTTATCATCTACTCATCCCAAAAAAAACTTATCTTCTAGTGAAAAAGTTTTTAATGAAATAGAAAATAAAAATAGCTTAAATTTTTCAAATTTTCAACAAGAAGTAAATAATGAAAATAAAAATGAAGTTTTTTTTAAATACTGAAATTCAATTTTTGATAATGAAATATTAGGATATGATTTTGCCGGCAAATTAATTTTAAAAAATGAATTTAGAACTAACTCCAAATATGCTTGAGATATTGATTTTTTTGATAGAAGTATTGATGATAATAAAAAATATATTGCTTCTAGAATATCAATTAAAAATAGAAATTCAAAAAAAGAATTTGAAATTGATGGAATAATTTATAATGTTGTTCATATTGATGATAATTATAGAATAATTAATTCTCAAAAATCTGAAAACATCATAACAATCCCTAGATTATTAAATAAAAAAATAGATAATTATTTTGGAGAACCATCAAAAATTATAATTCCTTATGAAGCAATTTCATCAGCATATATTTCTTTAAGCAATTTTCCGATAGAACATCTTGAAAAATTAAGATCCCTTTTATTTGATTTATTTTACGAATTAGATGTTTTTTTAGATTTATTTATTTATGCTGAAAATAATCAAAATAATTTATTTTTAGGCAAAACATGCTATATAAGAGTGTTTTTTAAATCAAAAAATAAAAATGATTATTTATCAATTTTTGATATTGTTTTAACAATTAAAAATATCTTAAAAATGGTAATTATTAAATTAGTGTCCACTTTTAATCTACCGAAAAACATTAGTTTTGATATTTTACTTGAAAATCATTTATTAAAATTTCCATTTATTTCTTGATTTACAAATCATGAAATAAATGAAAATACAAAATATATCGCCAAACCTAATACAGAAGAATTTGTAGTAGACAAATTTTATATGGATTCATTTATAACTACAAAAGGAGAAAATCTTAAAAAATTTTTCATTCCACATCCATTAATGCCTGAAAAATTTATATGTAATTTAGATATTGAAAAAATTTTAAATTTTGTCTCTAAATTATCATTTTTAAGTAAATATGATAAAAATAAATAATAACTAATATAATTTAGAAGAAATAATGTATTAAATTATCTTTTTCAAAGAAGGAGTGTTAAAAATATGAGAAAAAAAATAATTATTGGTAATTGAAAGATGAATAAGGATTTAAACGAAACAAAAGAGTTTTTAGAAGGTTTTTCAAAATCGATGTTAAATTTAAAAGAAAATCTAATTTTTGGAATTGCTTTCCCTTCAATAAATATAGGTATAGCTAAAAAAATGCTTTCTAATAATTTAGTGATATCATCACAAGATATTTCAAAATTTGAATCTGGAGCATATACTGGAGAAATTAGTGCAAAAATGCTAAAATCATATGATGTTAAATATGCAGTTATTGGTCATTCTGAAAGAAGAGCAAATCATGGTGAAACTGATAGAGACGTTAATCAAAAAGCGAAAATTTCTTTAATGAATAAAATAACACCAATTATTTGTGTTGGTGAAACTTTAGATGAATATGAAAATAATAAATCAAAGGAAGTTGTTAAGAGGCAAGTTTTGGCAGCAATAGATGGCATTGATGTTTCTTCAATTGTTATTGCATATGAACCAATTTGAGCAATTGGTACTGGAAAAACAGCAACTATTGAGTATGCACAAGACATTTGTTCTTTTATTAGAACACTAACTAATGAAAAAACTTTAATACAATATGGCGGATCTGTTAGCCCTTCTAATATAAATGAACTATTAAAACAAAAAGATATTGATGGTGCCCTTGTTGGAGGAGCTTCCTTAGAACTTTCATCATTTTTGGCATTAATTAATAAATAAAAAGAAAGAGGTTTTGTTATGATTAAAAAAATTGCTATTTTAACTTCTGGCGGAGATTCTCAAGGAATGAATAACGCTATTAGATCCATTGTTAAATCATCTTATTTTTTTGGATTAGAACCATATTTAGTTTATGAAGGATATAAAGGGCTTGTTGAAGGTAATATTAAAAAAACAAATTTAATTGATGTGGATGATTATATTGCTAGAGGAGGTACTTTTATTTTTTCTGCACGTTATCCAGAGTTTAAACAAGAAGAAGTAAGGTTAAAAGCTAAAAAAAATTTAGATAATTTAGGAATTGAGGCTTTAGTTGTAATTGGTGGAGATGGTTCTTATCAAGGAGCTCAATTATTGCACAAAATTGGAGTAAAAACTATGGCTCTTCCAGGAACAATTGATAATGATATTTCTTCGACAGAATTTACTATTGGCTTTGATACAGCTCTAAATGCTATCACAGAAAATGTAGATAGAATTAGGGATACTGCAACATCTCATAAAAGATGTATGATTGTTGAAGTTATGGGAAGATATGCTGGTGATTTGGCTCTTCATGCCGGAATTGCTAATGGGGCCGAATTGATTATAACTGCCGAAAATAAAATGGATATATCAGAAATTAGTAAAATTGTTAATGAACAAATAAATGTCAAGAACAAGAAATCAATGATTATTATTGTTTCAGAATATGTTTATGAATCTGTTGCTGATTTAGCTAAAAGTATTGAAAAAGAAACTAAAGTTGTTACAAGAGCAACAGTTTTAAATCATTTACAAAGGGGCGGAACTCCTACAGCTAGCGAAAGAATATTGGCTACTAAAATGGGTTATGAAGCAACAAAATTATTAGTAGAAGGTAAATCAGGTTTAGCTATTTGTCTTAATCAAAATAAAATTAATACTTTTCCAATTTTAGAAGCTCTTTCTAAAGAAAGAATTAAATTAATTGAAGATATTAAATTATTTAACAAAATTAATCAACAATAATTTTATTTAAAATTAATACTTTTAATTTCACTATTTTTTTTATTTAATTTTAAAAAAACACCATTAAATTGAGCTTCGTTATTTGAAGAAATAAATTTTACTTTTTTGTTATATCTTATTTTTTGATAAACCTCTTCATAATTTGCTCCAATCGCTGAATCTGATGGTCCAGTCATTCCGGCGTCACACAAAAAAGCTAAATTATTTTTTAATATTTTAGCATCATTAGTTTGAACATGCGTATGTGTTCCGATCATAGCATCTACACCCTTTTCATCTAAATATAATCCTAATACATATTTTTCACTAGTTGTTTCAGCATGGAAATCAACAAACATAAAATCATAATCATTTTTTTCAATTTCTATATCAATAGCATCAAAAAAATTATTTGCACTCTCTTCTTTTCATGGACTTAATAATTTATTAAATCCAATTCCCATTAATGAAACAACTTTAATTTTTTTATTTTTTACATTAAATATTCTACACCCTTTACCTTCATAATGGTTTTGAATATTTAAAGGTCTTATAATATCATCATTATTTATGATATTCATAATATCTTTATTAGCTCAAACATGGTTTCCTAATGTAAAGGCATTTACGCCACTTTTTTTAAGTCTTAAATAATCAATTTTATTTAAACCCTTTCTTCCACTAACATTTTCAGATTGAGCAATAACTAAGTCTATTTGATATTTTTTTATTAATTTAGGCAGTTCTTTTTCGACTTTTCTAATTCCAATTTCACCAAAAATATCTCCGATGAATAATATATTTATGTCAATCATATTTTTAAATTATATATTTTATCAAAATAAAAATCACTTTATTTTGATAAAAACATTTTAATATACTTATATATATTATGATAAAATTTTAATAACTTATGAAAACAAAATTTAATTCAAAATTTTTATTTATTCCTTTAATTATAATACCTAGTATTTTAACAACTATTTCTTGCTCTAGTTCTAATGAAGAAAAATATAGTATTTTAGAAGATTTCATCAATAAAAAACCTAAACCGATTTTTCAGAAAGAATTAACTGAAGAATCAATATCTTTAGATTTTTTTTATAAAAATCAAGACCAATTTTTTATAGATCCATCTTTCTATAATAATGATCAAAATATGGAAATTAAAATTCTTTTAGAAATGCCGTCTTTAAATAGTAATGATCTTAAAATAACTATTTTAGTTCAATATCAAGTTGGTCCCGATTTTCCTAAAAAATCATACAGTTTAAATTTATCTGATTTAGAATTAAAAAATAAAAATGGAAATAATATTATTTTATTGCCATGAGGCGATTTAAATGATTGAAATGAGTCTTTTAATTCTTTAATTGATACAAATCGAGGCTTAATTGAAAACTATATTAATACCAAATTGATTTCACGTGATGAAATTCAAAATACAAACGGAGAAATAGAAATATTAGATAGTGATCATTTAAATAGTAGTGTGTTTAATGGATCTCAACCAAAAATTTATGGTCGCATAAATGATGCTTCTCAAATTCAAATTAATCAGCAAGAATTTTCAATAACTTTTTTTATAGAAAATGTAGAATTTTCTTCAAAACCTTTTAATTTTAATTTTTTGAAAGGAATTTCATAATGAAAAAAATAATGCTTCCTTTAATATCGTTTGGAATTATAACCATTAGTTCTTCAATACTAATTTCTTGTTCGAGTCAAGAAGTTCCTAAAAAAGATGAAGTTACTGCTTATATTAATCAACTATTTTTAAAAGAAAATTTTAAACCAACACTTAAATTAGATGAAGAGACCTTATCTTTGAATAATTTAAGTGAAAAAAATATTGTTTTTATCAAACCAAAAGAAAATAATAGCAATCAAGATCAATTATTTGACCAAATAAATTTTAGTGTTGTTAAAATTTTTATTCCTATTATTGATCAAAAAAATACTGAAATAATGATTAAGGTGGAAAATAAATTAGATAGTAGTGGCTGGTACCAAAATTATATTTTTAATTTAAAAGATTTAAATAACTATGATTCTACTAAAATTGTGGCAATTAGTGAAAGTGATTATATGTTAAAATTAAATCAACTATTATCATCTAATGATATTAAAATATTGAGTGATAAATTACAAGATATATTTACTAAACAATGATTAATTTCTTCTAATGAAATTAGTGATTTTATTAAAAATGAAGAATTATTTGAAATTACAAAAAAACAGATTGAAAATCAATTAAATGTTTATGGTTCTTTGCCTTTTACTAATAAAATTGAAGTTGATAAAAATAGTTTAGTCTTATCTTATGAACCACAAATTGAAAATAATACTTTTTTAGTATCAATGGATTTTAAATTTTATGTTACTTCCAGCTTGGATGAATTAGGTAATTTAAGATTGTCTGATAAGAAATCCTTATCTTTTATCTTGCCAATGAAGGATGGTAAATAATGATTTTTATTAAAAAAATATTTCTCACAACTTTAACTATAGGCACAATAGCGGTGCCTACTACTTTTTTAATTTCTTGTTCTTCATCTGAAATCGATCAAAAATTGATAGATGATATTAGCGAAAATTTTACCTCAGTTTCATATAAAGGAAAAGATGATACATATGCTTCTTCAATTTTTAATGAATTAACTTTTGATAATTTTTTTATCCTAAATAAAATACCCACATTAGAAGATAAAAACATGAAAATTATTTTTACTAATATCTCCTCTAATGATGAAGAAGGAACTTTGAAAATAGTTTTTGGTTTTTTGAAAAATAATAAAATATTTTTACCTTCAAAAAAACCTTTATTAGATGAAATTACTAATGAAGAAATAAAAGATAAAGATGGTAATAGTATAATGCTAGAACAAAATATTATTAAAATATCAGGCTTTAAGAAAAATGATTCTATAGAATTGGAAGAATTTAATAATGCTTATAAAACTATAAATGATGGACTAAATAATTTTATTAAGTTAACTCCAGAAGGAATTGAAAAATTAAATAATGCCGAAAATAAAGATTTAGTTTTTAATTTTGTAAATTCAAGTGCAAATAATTATATAACTAATTATTTAGATGTTAATCTTCCCTTAAATTTTTCTTTTAGTGATTTTAATTTCTTAGGAATAGATTTGGTTTCTAAAGAATTAATTTTTGAATTTTTGATTAAAAATAATACAACTAATATAGTTAAAGGGACAAATCAAAATTATCCTAATATCACAAAAAAAATAAATAATATTTCATTTAAATTTAATTAAAATTAAATTCTAAATAATTAATATTTTTCCCTTTTAAAATTCATTTTTTTTCATATCCAGTTGGGTAATTACTTTCAATTTTAGGATCATTATATAAATCTCTTGTGCAATAAATTAAATTAGCTCCATATTCTTTTAAAGATTCTAAAGTAAAATTAAAAAACGAATCATTATCAGTTTTAAGTTTAATAATTCCGTTTTTATTTAGGATTTTTTCATATTTTTTTAAAAAATCCTTATATGTTAATCTTCTTTTTGTATGCCCTTTTTTTGGTCAAGGATCACTAAAAGTTAGTCAAATTTCATTTACTTTTCCATCAAAAAATTCCTCAATATTTTTAATGTCTTTATTAATTATAAAAATATTTTTAATATCTTCTTTTTCAATATTTTTAACAACTTTAGCTATAACAGTATTAAATTTTTCAATTCCAATAAACACTTTATTAGGACAATCTTTTGCCATTGATAGCAACATTTCTCCTTTGCCCATACCTAACTCAACAACAGTCTTATTATTTAATTTAATTGGAAATTCTCTCAAAACAAAATTAGATTTTTCTACAATATTATTAGCATTTTTATCATATCTTAATCTCATATTATTTAAATTTTAGAGTATAATTAAAATAAAAGAGTAAAAAAATAGGAGAGAATATGAAAATATTAACATTAGTACTACCAAATTATCAAGACATTGAATTAAATTCATTTATTGGAAGTTTAAATATGTCAGAAAAATTAGAATTAGTTGATTATTATAACCCTGATCAATTAGACAATATTTTTGGTTCTAATAAAATTGGTTCAATTAAAATGACAAAAAATAAAATCAATGTAGAAGATTATGATGCTTTATATATACCTGGCGGAGCTATGGCAATTGAATTACGTAAAAATCAAAAAGCTTTAGATGTTGTAAGAGAATTTATTAAAAAAAATAAATATGTTGTAGCACATTGTGATTCTCCTAATGCTTTATATGATTCTGGAATTTTTGTAGATAAAAAATATATTTCTTATCCAATTACAAATGATAAAAGTTATTTTTCACCAAAAAGACTAACTGATGATTCATTAGTTTGTGTGGATGAAAAATATATTAGTGGTCGTGGGCCATGAGCTTCATTAGAATTAGGTTTAAAAACAATTGAAATTTTAATTTCAAAAGAAATGTCTGAAATTACAAGAAATCGTTTATTTGGTAAAAATTAAAAATATTCTTAAAATGTTTAAAAGTTGTAAAATGAAAGTAGGTATTTTCTAAAAAATACCTAAATTTTTTGCTATGAAATATATTGATCTTGAAAAAAACATTCTAAAAACTTGACTTTTTTTAGTTTCAATAATAACATTAGTTTTAGTTATAATTAGTTTTATATCTTTTACTTTTGTTACAGGTTTTATATTAGGTTCTTTAATTTCAATAATTATTTTTGGATTTAATTATTTTTTTTTAGCAAAATTATTATCCAAAAAAAGAAAAAAAAACAATTCTATATTTATTTCAATAATTAAATATTTAATTACAATTGTTATATATGTTGGATTTATTTTAATGGTGGTTTTTTCTAATTTAGCATATAGAGAAAGTTATATTGATGGGGTTTTTAATTTCTTTTGCTTTTTTGCAGGATTAATAACCATTCATATTTCCATTATTGTGTTTCATTTTTTATCATATTTATATAAAAAAATTCAAATTATTAAAAACAACAAAAAAGAAAGGAAATAAAAAAATGAGTGATTCAGTTTTTACCCAAAATTTATGACAATGGAATCAACCGCAAATGATTTCATTAATTTATACTTTTTTAGTTCTTTGTATTTTGTCTTTTATAATTTACTTTAAAGTTAAAAAATCAAAAGTAGAAGAAGCACCAAAAGGTATAGTTTTTTTTGCTGAACAATATGTTGGAGTCTTTAATAGAGAATTTAATTCTATTTCAGCTGGAAACATCGATAGAGTTGGTCCATATATATTTACTTTATTTTCTTTTTTAATAGTTGGAAATACTACATCATTAGTGGGATTGGAGCCAGTTACCTCATCATATTCTGTTCCATTAATGTTGGGAGTAATTTCTTGAATAGGAATATATGTTTTAGGTATCTTTCATAGAAGAATGCATTTTTTTAAAAAGTATCTTAATCCTGTGGAATTAATATCGCAATTTTCACCCTTAATTTCAATATCGTTTAGGATTTATGGGAATATTTTAGGTGGATCTATTTTAATGTTTTTAATTTATGCTTTAACAGGTAAAATTTGAGGTTTTATTCCTGTTATTGGAGAAATAAATTTACTTGGAATGATTGTGGCTCCATGATTTCATATTTATTTTGATTTATTTGAAGCATCAATTCAAGCATATGTTTTTTCATTACTAACATGTATTTATTGATCAACAGAAGTTGAAAATGGAATAGAATTGAAAGAAAAGAAGAAAAATAAATTAAAATTAAAAGAACAAAAAAAAGAAGAAAATATTATTATTTTAGAATAATATAAAAATAAGGAGAATAAAATGATTATAGAAAAATTAGATGAAATTGCAAATCAAGCAACAAAAGTAGGAACTACTGACCCTTTACAATTAGGATTGGTTGCTGTAGGGGCTGGACTTGCGATAATTGGGGCTCTTGGAGCGGGTATTGGTCAAGGATATGCTACCGGTAAAGCTGCAGAAGCAGTTGGAAGAAATCCAGAAGCAGAAGATAAAATTAGAAAAATGCTTATTATGGGTCTAGCAATTACTGAATCATCAGCAATTTATGCTCTTGTTATTTCAATATTGTTATTCTTTGTTTATAATACTACAGCAGCATAGTGTTAAGAAAGAAAATAACTAATGAATTTAGAAATAGTTTTATCTGAATTAATTCCTAATACTGTTTCAGCTTCTAAAAGTGGCGAAATAACAGATGTTGGAGATAAAATAGCACAAATGATGCCATCTTTACCCATGATGTTTGCTACTTTGGGGGCTCTTTTAGTTTTAATGTTGATTTTAACATTTTTTCTATATAAACCTATTTCTAAAATGGTGAAAAAGAGACAAAATTTTATTCAAAAAAATATTGATAATTCTATTAAAGCTAAAGAAGAGGCTGCTAAATTATCATCTGATTCTTTTAAAGAATTAACTGAATCTCGTTTAATTGCAAACGAAATTATTAATAGAGCTAAAAAAGAATCTGAGGTTACTAAACAACATTATATTAATAATGGAAAAATAGAGGCTCAAAAATTATTAGAGGAAGCAAATAGGGATATTAAAAATTTAAAAGAAGATTTTGAACAATCTAAAAAAGAATCCATTATTGATATTGCTATTCAAATTTCTGAAAAAATACTTTTAGAAAAAGTTGATCCAAAAGATATCGAAAAATATTATAAAGAAATTGAGAGTCAAAAAAATGCATAGTTCTGAAAAATCAACAGGATATGCTATGGCATTATTTTCATTAGCAAAAGAAGAAAATAAAATGGAATTATTTTTTAATGAAATTAGCATAATTAGTGATGCTATTAGTCATAATAATGAATTGTTAAATATTTTATCTTCATTAAAAATTAATTTTAAAGAAAAAGAGAAAATAATTAAAACAATATTTAAGGATACAAATTTTTTAATTATTAATTTTTTATTAATAATTTGTGAAAAAAAATTAATTTTTAAATTAGATAATATTTTAAATTTATTTTTGAAATATTCATCTGATACCTTAAATATTAAAAATGGAATTATCTTCTCTTCTAGCATGCTCTCTTCCCAAAGAATTCGAAAACTTGAAAATAATTTATCTCTAAAAATGAATAGCAAGATTAAATTAAAAAATATTATTGATAAAGAGTTAATTTCGGGAATCAAAATAAAGATAGAAAACACCATAATTGAAAATTCAATTAGATCAGAACTTGAACAAATTAAACAAGAATTAAAAGGAGCATAAAATGGCATTAAAAGCAGAAGATATTTCATCAATAATTAAAAAACAAATCAAAAATTATTCTAAACAAATTCAATCATCAGAAGTAGGAGAAATTCTTTCTGTTGGTGATGGTATTGCTTTAGTATCTGGATTAGATAATGTTCAATTAGGAGAATTATTAGATTTTGGTTCTAATGTTTTTGGAATGGCTTTAAATTTAGAAGAAGAGGCTGTTGGTGTAGTTTTGATGGGTTCTTCTAAAAATATTGTTGAAGGTAATTTGGTAAAAAGAACAAAAAAAGTTATTCAAGTGCCTGTAGGTGATGCTTTGATTGGAAGAGTTATCAATTCATTAGGTGAAGCAATTGATGGTTTGGATGAAATTGTAACGAATAAATCAAGTGTTATTTTTAAAGTTGCTTCAGGTGTTATGGCAAGACAAGAAGTAAATCAACCATTAGAAACTGGAATTTTGGCGATTGATTCATTAGTTCCGATCGGAAAAGGACAAAGAGAATTAATTATTGGCGATAGACAAACCGGCAAAACATCTATTGCCTTAGATGCTATTATTAACCAAAAAGGCAAAAATGTTAATTGTATTTATGTAGCAATTGGTCAAAAAAATTCTTCAGTTGCTCAGATTGTTAAAAAATTAGAGGAAAATGGTGCTATGGAATATACTACTGTAGTTGTTGCTGGCGCTTCTGAATTAGCCCCTTTGCAATATATTGCACCTTATGTTGGAGTTACTATAGCTGAAGAATGAATGGAAAATGGGAAAGATGTTTTAATTGTTTATGATGATTTATCAAAACATGCTGTAGCTTATCGAACATTGTCATTATTATTAAGACGTCCACCAGGTCGTGAAGCATATCCAGGAGATGTTTTTTATTTACATTCTCAACTATTAGAAAGAGCTGCAAGAGTTAATGCTTCTTATGGTGGAGGTTCAATTACTGCCCTTCCTATTATAGAAACACAATCAAATGATATTTCTGCCTATATCCCAACTAATGTAATTTCCATTACAGATGGTCAAATATTTACTAGAGAAAATTTATTTAATTCTGGACAAAGACCAGCAATTGATGTGGGATTTTCTGTATCTAGAGTTGGATCTACTGCTCAAATTAAGTCTATTAAACAAGTCTCATCTTCTTTAAAATTAGAATTATCACAATATAATGAAATGCAATCATTTGCTCAATTTGGCTCTGACTTAGATGATGCTACAAAAGAAATTTTGTCACATGGTAAAAAAGTTTATCAAATTTTAGTTCAAGATCAGTATAAATCTCTTTCACAAACTATTCAAACAATTATTTTATTTGCTATTAAATATAGATATATTAAAGATATTCCTAGTGAACATATTTTTGAATTTAAAGAAAAATTAATTGATTTTTTTTCTTTTGACACTGAGGCAATTGAGATTCGTTTAGAGCTTAATAATCAAAAAGCTATAACACCAGAAATTGATGAAAATTTAAGAAAAATTTTATCTCGCTTTGTGAAACAATTTTTAGGACAAGTTGGAATAAAAATAGATAATTCTATTTCTAATGAAAGGGTTAATAAATAATGTCTTCTTTACAAAACATTAAAACAAGAATATCTTCAGTTGGAACAACTAAAAAAATAACAAAAGCTATGGAATTAATTGCAATTTCTAAATTAAGAAAAGCAAAAGAAAATTTACAAAAAGCAAGAGATTATACTGATAGAGTTGAAAATGTTTTTTTAAATTTAGACACCCATATTAAAAATTGATCTCAAGTTTTTAATGTTAGTGAAAATAATCCAAGGATTTTTATTTTAATTAGTTCTGATTTAGGATTATGTGGCGGCTATAATTCTAATATTTTTAAAATCGCTAGAGACAATATCACAAAAGATGATTTTATAATTGCGATTGGAAGTAAAGGTATTCGTTGAGTACAAACTAATTTTTCAAAAGAAAAAATATTATCAGAATATTCTAATATTGGAGACGATAATTATGAAATGGTTACAGAAATTACTAATACTTTAATAACTTATTTAACAACAAATAAAATTAGATCAATTCATCTACTTTATACTAATTTTATTAACTCATTAACATATGAGGTAGAAGATAAAAAAATTTTCCCTTTTTCTAGAACTGAAAGATTAAAATATTTAGAAGCTAATCCAATTAATGGAGTGATGGAATTTGAACCTAATTCTTCAATGGTTCTAAGAAATTCTCTCCCATTGTATATAAATGCTATTTTGTTTGCAAAATTAGCTAATTCTAAAGTTTCTGAAATGTCTTCTAGAAGAACTGCTATGGAAAATTCTTCAAATAATGCAGATGAATTAATTGATAATTTACAAAAAGAATATAATAAAATAAGACAATCAAAAATAACTCAGGAAATAACTGAAATAGTAGCAGGAGTAGATAATGGATAAAAAAAATAAAAATATTGGTAAGATAGTTCAAATTTTAGGGCCAGTTATTGATGTAAGATTTCAAAACACAAAATTACCTTCAATTTTAAATGCTCTTGAAATTCATTATAAAAATGAAGTACATACTTTAGAAGTTGCTCAACATATTGGTGATAATACTGTTAGAACAATTTCGATGGGAGCAACAGAAGGGCTAGTTAGAGGATTAGATGTTATTGATACTGGTAACCCTATTATGGTTCCTGTTGGGGAAGAAGTGCTTTCTAGAATGTTTAATGTTCTAGGTAACCCTATCGATGAAAAACCAGCCCCAATCACAAAGAAAAAGATGCCTATTCATCGTGAAGCCCCTTCTTATGAAGAACAAAAATCTTCTTCTGAAGTTTTAGAAACTGGTATAAAAGTTATTGATTTATTAACTCCATATGTTAAGGGTGGTAAAATTGGTTTATTTGGTGGAGCTGGAGTTGGAAAAACAGTTTTAGTTCAAGAATTAATAAATAATATTGCTACTCAACACGGAGGTCTTTCTGTCTTTGCGGGAGTTGGAGAAAGAACAAGAGAAGGTAATGATCTTTATCATGAAATGATTACTGCTGGAGTTATTGACAAAACAGCGCTAGTTTTTGGTCAAATGAATGAACCTCCAGGAGCAAGGATGAGAGTTGCTCTTTCTGGATTAACTATGGCTGAGTATTTTCGTGATGAGCTAAATCAAGATGTTCTATTATTTATTGATAATATTTTTCGTTTTACACAAGCTGGATCTGAAGTGTCTGCTCTTTTAGGAAGAATGCCTTCTGCTGTAGGATATCAACCAACATTAGCTACAGAAATGGGTCAATTACAAGAGAGAATTACTTCAACCAAAAAAGGATCGATTACTTCTGTTCAAGCGGTTTATGTTCCTGCTGATGATTTAACCGATCCAGCGCCGGCTACAACATTTAATCACTTAGATGCTAAAACAGTTTTAGATAGAAATATTGCATCATTAGGTCTTTATCCAGCAGTGGATCCTTTAGCATCTACATCTAGATTGTTGGATCCTTCTGTTATTGGAACAGAACATTATGAAGTAGCTACTGGTGTTCAAAAAATTCTACAAAGATTTAAAGAATTACAAGATATTATTGCAATTCTAGGAATGGATGAACTTTCAGAAGAAGATAAAAAAATTGTTTTTAGAGCAAGAAGAATTAGAAACTTTTTATCACAACCATTTACTGTAGCAGAGAAATTTTCTGGTATCCAAGGGAAATTTGTTAAACTTTCTGATAATATAAGAAGTTTTAAAGAAATTTTAGACGGAAAATATGATAATTTTGCTGAAGAATCATTTTTATATGTTGGATCAATTGAGGAAGTAATTCAAAAAGAAAATGAATTAAAACAAAGGATATAGTAAAAATAAATGGCAAATAATAAGATTAAATTAACGATTTCTACACCAAACGGGATTTTTTTTAGTGATTTTATTGATATTTTAACTATTAAATTACCAAATGGATATAAAGGAGTTCAAAAAAATATTTTACCTTTTATGTCTAATATTGAAATATCATCAATGTTTTTAAATAAAAAAGGAAGTAGTGATTATAAAATATTTGCAATTGGTGGTGGGCTTATTTATGCAGAACGAGAATATATTGATATTTTTACTGATGATATTGAAAATAAAAATGATTTAAATGAAAATGATTTAAATAAAATTATTAAAACCACAGAGAAATTATTAAAGAAAGATTTAAATATGGTTGAACAAACTAAAAATGAACTTTTATTATTAAAAACTCTTAATAAAATTCAAACATTAAAAATTAAATAAATGAAAAAAAATTTTACACAAGAAATTAAAGAAGAACTTCTTTTTAAAAAGAGAAGCATTAAAGAAACAAATTCTTTTTTAAAAGGAATATTTTTTGCACTATTTAAAAATAATGTTGAAGAAATTAAAATTAATTTTCGTAATAAAATAATTAAAGATAAAATTATTGAAATTTTAGAAGAAGCTAAATTTTCTTATATTGGTTTTAATCCTCTTAATATTGTTATAGATAATCCTTCTCATTTTTTTGCTGGAATTTTTGTAGCAAGCGGATCTATTTCTCCTCTTAATTCTTCAATGTATCATATTCAATTCCAAGTGAAAAATAAAGTTATTTTAAAAATAATAGAAGAAAAATTAAATAAACATAATCTTTTGTTTCAGAATATTATTAAAAATAATTCTTTTATTTTTTATGGAAAAAAAAATGAATTAATTACTGATTTTTTATCAGCAATTGGAGCTAATAATTCTTTTTTTAAATTTACTGATAGCGTTATAGAAAGAGATTATAATAATCAATTGAATCGTATATCAAATTTAGATATACATAATCAAAATAAATTAGTAGATTCAAATGCAATTTTTAAAGATTATTATTTGTCAATAAAAAATAATAAATTAGAAAATAAATTTAAAAAAGAAGAATTATTATTTTTTGAATTTAAATTAGCTAATCCCTTTTTACCCCTTTCTCAAATTTGTTTAGATTTTGAAAAAGAATATAAAATTAAAAAAACAAAAAGCGGCTTGAATCATTGATTAATAAAATTAAGACGTATTGTTGAAGATTATGAATATAAAATATCTTTAAAAAAATAATAAAAGTATAATTATATTTATGGAAAAAAATAATAAGATCATAATTAAAGGTGCAAAAGAAAATAATTTAAAAAATATTTCTTTAGAAATACCAAAAAACAAATTAGTAGTTTTTACTGGATTATCTGGTTCAGGAAAATCTTCTTTAGCATTTAATACAATTTATGAAGAAGGAAGAAGAAGGTATATAGATTCCCTTTCTTCATATGCTAGACAATTTTTAGGAGGAAGCAAAAAACCTGATGTTCAATCTATAGAAGGATTATCTCCTTCAATAAGTATTGAACAAAAAACAACACATAATAATCCTCGTTCTACTGTTGGAACAATTACTGAAATTTATGATTATTTAAGATTATTGTATGCAAGAGTAGGTGTTCCATTTTGTCCTAGTCATAAAGAAAAAATTTCTGCTCAAAAATTAAAAGATATTATAGATGATGTTTTAAAAATGGATAAAAATTCTAAATTAATTTTTTTATCACCAGTTTTAATTGGTGAAAAAGGAAGTCATGAGAAATTAATTGATAGATTAAGAAGAGAAGGATTTTTAAGAATTAAAATTGATAATGAAATATTATCTTTAGATGATGAAATAAAACTAGATAAAAATAAAAAACATTCAATAAATATTGTTGTGGATCGTATTGTTCTTAATTCTGAAAATGAGCAAAGAATTTCAGAAGCAATATCAACAGCCTTAGAATATTCAGGCGGTTTATTAGAAGTTGAAGATGTTGAAAAAAAAATAACTAAAAAATATTCACAACAATATGCTTGTTCTAAAAATGATTTTCAAATGCCAAAAATAGAACCCAGATTATTTTCATTCAATTCTCCATTTGGAATGTGTGAAACATGTAAAGGAATTGGCCAAATTTCAAAACCTGATATTGATTTAATCATTAAAGACAAAACACTTTCTATAAATCAAGGAGCAATTAGTATTCCTGGTTTTAATATTCAAAACAACGAAAATTTAGAGTGACAAGAATTTGAAGTGCTTTTAAATTATTATAAAATTGATAAAGATTTACCGATAGAGGATTTTCCAAAAGATTGAATAGATTTAATAGAAAATGGATCTAAAGAATCAATTAGTTATAACTTACATTCTAGAAGAGGAAATAAATTTTCAAAATCAAAAAAAATAGAAGGACTTTTAGAAAAATTAGAAAGAAAATATTTAACTACATCTTCTGAGGAAATAAGAGCTTTGTATAAAAAGCAAATGTCAGAAATAAATTGTGCAAAATGTAAAGGCACTAGATTAAATAATTTTGCATTAGCTGTTTATGTTGATAAATTAAATATTTTTCAATTTTCTCAATTGTCTATTGAAGATGCCCTAGATTATGTTATGAATTTAAATAATTTTTTTAGTGATGAAGAAAAAGAAATTTCTAATTTAATTACAAATGAAATTATTCATCGTTTATCTTTTTTACAAAATGTTGGGCTAGAATATATTTCATTAAATAGAATGAGTGAAACACTTTCAGGAGGAGAGGCTCAAAGAATTAGATTAGCAACACAAATTGGCTCAAAATTAAGTGGCATTTTATATGTTTTAGATGAACCTTCTATTGGACTGCATCAATCCGATAATGATAAATTATTAAAATCATTGCGACAAATGGTTGACATTGGAAACACTTTAATTGTAGTTGAACATGATGAAGAAACAATGTTAGAAGCAGATTATATTGTTGATATTGGTCCGCTTGCTGGAGATGAAGGTGGAGAAATAATTGCTTTTGGTCAAATTGAAGATATTATTTCTAATAAAAATTCAATTACAGGTAAATATTTATCAAAAGAATTAGAAATTAAAACTCCATCAAAAAGAAGAAAAGGAAACGGTAAATTTTTAGAAATTATTGGAGCTAGTGAAAATAATTTAAAAAATATTAATGTTAAATTTCCATTAGGCATGCTAATTTCTATAACTGGTGTTTCGGGTTCTGGAAAATCAACATTAATTAATGAAATTTTAGTAAAAGGAATTGAGCATAATTTAACTAATCCTCACATTAAGGCCGGAAAACATCAAAAAATTATTGGATTAGAAAATATTGATAAAATTATTAAAATTTCACAATCACCGATTGGAAGAACTCCAAGATCTAATCCAGCCACTTATACAACTGTTTTTGATGATATAAGAGACATTTTTGCAATGAGTGAATTAGCAAGGGCAAGAGGATATGAAAAAGGACGCTTTTCTTTTAATGTTAAAGGTGGAAGATGTGATAAATGTAATGGTGATGGAACAATTAAAATTGAAATGCATTTTTTACCTGATGTTTATATAATGTGTAATCATTGTGATGGGAAAAGATATAATTATGAAACTTTAGAGGTTAAATATAAATCTAAATCTATTGCTGATGTTTTAGATATGAGAGTTAAAGAAGCATATGAATTTTTTTCAATGAAATCTAAAATTAGTGAAAAATTACAAGCTTTAATGGATGTTGGATTAGGATATATTAAATTAGGGCAATCATCAACTACATTATCTGGTGGAGAAGCTCAAAGAATTAAATTAGCAACACATCTACTTAAAAAAGCTACCGGTAAAACTATATATGTTTTAGATGAGCCGACAACAGGATTACATACTTATGATATTCAAAATTTAATTAATATTTTGAATAGGATTGTGAATGATGGTGATTCTGTTATTGTCATAGAACATAATTTGGATATGATAAAAATATCTGATTATGTTATTGATTTAGGGCCAGGAGGAGGAACTAAAGGGGGTAAAGTGATTGTAAGAGGAACACCTGAAGAAATTGTCGATTCTAAAGACTCTTTAACTGGTATTTTTTTAAAAAAGAAACTATAATAAAATATAAAATTACTATTTTTAAAATATTTTTATAAATTTAATATATTATTAATATAAAAAATTAAAAAATTTTCTAAAATTTAAAGAAAGGTAAAAATGAGACAAACAACAATCTTAAAAAAAGAAGAAATTCAGAAAAATTGATATATTATTGATGCTGAAAATCAAGTTTTAGGTAGAGTTGCAACTTTAGCAGCGTCTTATCTAAGAGGAAAAAATAAATCAACATTTACACAAAATATAGATATGGGAGATAATATCATTATTGTTAATGCTGAAAAAATAATATTGACCGGTAATAAAGAAAAAGATAAAATTTATTATTCACACTCTTTGTATCCTGGTGGTCTAAAAAAAACTAATCCAGAAGAATTAAGAGCTAAAAAACCTGTTAAAATTTTAGAAAAAGCTATTAAAGGAATGTTGCCACATACTAGATTAGGTGCTAAACAATATAGAAATTTATATGTTTATGCAGGGATTAATCATAATCAAGAAGCACAAAAACCAATGAAATTAGAGGTTCAATAATTATGTCTAAAGAAGAATTAATATATAGAGGATTAGGAAGAAGAAAATCCTCAACAGCTAGAGTTATTTTAAAAAAAGGTTCTGGTAAATTTATAATTAATAAAAGAGAAGCAAAAGAATATTTAAGATCAGATATCTTTATTAAAGATGCCCTACAGCCATTTGGTATTACAGAAACAACAAATCAATTTGATGTTTTTGTAAACGTTAAAGGTGGAGGGCTTTCAGGTCAAGCTGGAGCTATTAGATTGGGTATTGCAAGAGCACTTTTAGTTTTATCTCCTGATTATCGCCCGAAACTTAAAGCAGCTAAGATGTTAACAAGAGATGCTAGAATTAAGGAAAGAAAAAAACCAGGATTGAGAAAAGCTCGTAAGGCACGTCAATTTTCAAAACGTTAAAATCAAAATTTGATTTTTTATGGGAGCGTAGCTCAGCTGGTTAGAGCACACGACTGATAATCGTGAGGTCGATGGTTCAAGCCCATTCGTTCCCACCATATATTAAAACTTAATTCCAACCACAACTTAACTTAAGAATTTATAATCTCTTTGATTGTTTTAAAGAGATTATTTTTTTCAAATTTATCAAGAGAAAGGATATGAGTTCCTTTTTCTAAAATAATCATATTTTTAGCATTTTTTTCAATAAAAGAATTAGTTCTTAAAACATCGTCTAGCGATTGTATGTAATGATATTGCATTATTTCTTTATTTTTAAAATAAATTCTATAAGCTTTTTTAAAACTTTTTCAAGCAGCAATAGGGAGTTTGTTATTTTGCTTATTATTTTTATTTTGATTAATTCTAATAACAACTTCATTATTAGTTAATTTTTCATTAAAAGGTCTTTCTTCATAAGTTGTAATATTTGTTAAATATGTAAGTAGTATTTTGAAATTAGAAATCAAAGATGGCATTGTCTTTTCCTTTTCTTCATTTTTAATAATAGAAAAAGGCATATTTCAACCTATTACCTTTTTTATTTCCTTTTTATGATATTTATTTTGATATAAAAAAGCTAATGCAGATCCTCATGATTCTCCCCCTAAAATAATTTCTGAAAATTGATATTTTTCTAATAAGTAATTAATGATATTATTTACATCACTTAAGTATTTTTGAAAATATTTAGAGGGTTTATTTTTATTTTCGCCTTGGCCTCTCATGTCGAAAGAAACCGAACAATAATTTGGAAAGTCTTCTTCTAAATTTAAATAATTTAAAATTGATCCACCTTCTCCACCTAATCCAGGAATAAAGATAAAACATTTTTCATTTTGAAAATTTCCTTTAAAGTAAAAAGGAATTTCTTCTTCTATATTTGGAATTTTAATATCTTTTCTATTTTTTTTCATTTTAATAATAAGTATAAACAACAAAATAAAAAAACAAAAGTTTTTAGAACTTTTGTTTTATGTTTTATTTAAAACGGATTATAAGTTTTAGTACTAGAATTATCTCATTTCACTAAAGAATCGCCACTCTTAAATTCCCCTTTAATAGAAAATAATGTTTTAATATTTCCTACAACAGAATTTAATGTTTGAATTCCTAATGGAATTAATAGAGTAATTAATGCCGGATTAACACCGCCAATAATTTCCATTTCTCTTTCTTTAGAAATTTTTTTAAATCCCTTCATATATCACCCCCTTTCTTCATTTATTAATCTTAAAAAATGAAGATTTTTTTCAAAATTGACAAAATTTCTTGATTTTTGTTAAAAAAGTAAATATTTTTATTAAAAAAAATTAAAGTTGTATAATTTATATTATGAAAATAAAAGGAGATAAAAATGAAAAAAATCGCAATTAATGGTTTTGGAAGAATTGGAAGATTGGTATTTAGACAAATTTTTGAATTAGGACTTGAAAAAGAATTAAATGTTGTTGCAATTAATGATTTAACAAATGCAAAAACATTAGCACATTTATTAAAATATGATAGTGCACAAGGAAAATTCAAAGGAACAGTTGAAGCAAAAGAAAGTTCTATTATTGTAAATGGTAAAGAAATTAAAATTTTTGCTGAAAGAGATCCAGAAGCATTACCATGAGGTAAAGAAGGTATTGATGTTGTTGTCGAATCTACAGGATTCTTTACTTCACAAGAAGGAGCAGAAAAGCATATTAAAGCCGGTGCAAAAAAAGTTGCTATTTCAGCTCCTGCCGGAAAAGGAATTAAAACAATTGTTTATTCAGTTAATGACAATGAATTAAATAAAGATGACAAAATAATTTCAGGTGCTTCATGTACAACTAACTGTTTAGCTCCTATTGCTAAAGTTATTAATGATAAATTTGGTATTAAATCAGGTCTTATGACAACAGTTCACTCATATACAGGTGATCAAAGATTAGTTGATGCTCCTCATTCAGATTTAAGAAGATCAAGAGCGGGAGCTCAAAATATTGTTCCTACATCAACAGGAGCAGCAGCAGCAGTTGGATTAGTTTTACCTTCATTATCAGGTAAATTAGATGGTATGGCAATGCGTGTTCCTACTTTAACAGGTTCAGTAGTTGATTTAGTTTTTGAAACAGAAAAAGAAGCTTCTGTTGAGGAAATTAATAAAGCTATTAAAGCAGCAGCATCTCCATCACTAGAATATACAGAAGATGAAATTGTTTCTTCAGATATCATTGGTTCTCATGCTGGTTCAATTTTTGATGCTAAATTAACAAAAGAAATTAAAAAAGCAGATGGAAAAAAACTTTTCAAAGTTATTTCATGATATGACAATGAAACTTCATATGTTTCTCAATTTGTTAGAACACTTAAAAAATTCGCAAATTTATAATATAAAAATATAAATTTAGTAAAAATATAAATTAAAAATGGTTTTGTAATAAACCATTTTTTTATTATAAAATTCCTTAAAAGGAGTATAAAATGAATATAGATAATGCTATTAGAATTCTAGAATTTGTTTGTACAGATGAATATCCCCACAAAAGCAAGAATGTTACATCAATTAATATAAATCAATTAAAAAGTTTTTAAAATAATTTCATTATTCATTTTTTGCTCAATAATTTCATATGAAGTTTTTATTTCTTCAATTAATGCAGAAGTTATTTCTTTTACTGATGAATATAAAATTAAAACTACATCATTTTTTTTAATTTTATCGCCAGTTTTAAATTTTAATTCAATTCCAGCATCAAAATCAATTTGGTCATTTTTAGTGAATCTACCTGCACCTAACTTAGCCGCAACATTTCCAATAATAAAAGAATTTTTAATATTTAAATATCCATCATTATTTGCTAAAATTTCATATTTATATTTAGGCATTCAAAATTCCTTACTTTTAAGATAATTTAAATCCCCACCTTGATTTTGTATAAATTTGTAAAAACTTTCTAATGCTTTGCCGTTTTCTAAAACTTCTTTTATCATTTGCAAAGATTTTTGTTTGTCATTACTAATTTTAGCTTGTTTTAACATTGTTGTACATGATGATAAAATTAGTTTCTCAAAATTTTTATCTTTTTGTTTAGAATTTTGTAAAAAATCTATAACTTCTATTATTTCATTTTTATTTCCAATCATTTTACCAAGTGGCTCATTCATATTAGTTATTTCAACTTTAATATCTTTTTTAAGATGATTTCCAATTTGAACCATTAAATTTCCTAATTTAATTGCTTCTTCTTTGTTTTTCATAAAAGCACCAGTTCCACATTTAATATCTAATAATATTGCATCAGAACCTGTTGCTAATTTCTTTGACATAATAGAAGAAGCAATTAAGGGAATAGATTCAACAGTTCCGCTGACATCACGTAAAGCATATAATTTTTTATCAGCCGGAACCAATTCATCACTTTGTGATATTATAGAAAGACCATCTTTAATAATAATTTTTTTAAATTCTTTCTCACTTAGATTAACATTAAAACCCTTAATTGATTCTAGCTTATCTAAAGTACCGCCAGTATAACCCAAACCCCTACCACTCATTTTGGCAACATTTGCTCCAAGAGAGGCCAATATTGGTCCAATCACTAATGATGTTTTATCACCAACTCCGCCAGTTGAATGTTTATCTAATTTAATACCATTTATATTAGATAAATCAATAGTTCTTCCTGAATGCAACATTATATCGGTTAAAAATGCTGTTTCTTGATCATCCATACCATTAATAGCAATTGCCATTAATAAAGCAGACATTTGATAATCTTGTATATTACCTAAAATATATTCTTTGATAAAAAAATTTATTTCATCAAAAGATAATTTTTCTTTTCTTCTTTTCTTGTTAATAATTTCAATTACATTCATTTTTAATATTATAAAATTCCTAATGCTAATTCTACCATCTCTTTAAAAGAATTTTGTCTCTCTTCGGCACTTGTGGCTTCATGAGTTACTAAAGAATCGGATATTGTCAAAATACAAGCAGCCTTTTTATTTAATTTTTTAGCATTTATAAATAAAGCATATGATTCCATTTCGACAGCAATGGATTTTGTTATTTTTAAAGTCTCTTCAAATGATCTTGAAGAATAAAAAACATCAGATGAGTGAATTCTTCCGATATGTAATTTCTTTTGTTTTTCATTTGCTATTTTTATTATTTTTTCATTTAACTCATTTGAAGGAAGAGATGTATTGTTTTTTTCTCCTAAAACTAATTCAGAAAAACTACTATTATCTGAATATGCTTCTGTTGCTAAAACTAAATCATATAAATTTAATTCTTTAGTATAAGACCCTGCAGATCCGATTCTTATAATAGAATCAACATCATAAAATTTAAATAATTCATATGAATATATTCCAATTGAAGGACAACCCATTCCCCCACCAGCAATAGTTACTTTTTTTCCGTTATATTCCCCAGTAAACATTAGCATATTCCTTACTTCATTAACTAATTTAACATTTTTCAAGTAATTGTCAGCAATAAATTTTGCTCTTAATGGATCCCCGGGCATCAAAACAATTTTAGCAATATCTTCTTTTTTTGCATTTATATGTGGGGTCATAGAATCTCCTTAAAAACAAAACATTAAAATGATTTATTTTTTAATAATCAAAATATTTTATTCATATTTTATACAATAAAATTATATTCTAAAATAGATAAATTCATGTAAAAAAATCATATTATTATATAATGACTATTAAAGATAAAACTATAAGGAGAATTATTCATGGATCCAATTATGATTATTACTATTATATTGTTTGTTCTTTCTTTCTTTCTTATTGTAATTGGTTTTTTAATGTCTCCTTTTTCTAATTCATTTTCTGGTGCTTTAGTTGGATCTTCAGATTTAGAATTATTTAATACTTCAAAAGAAAAAGGATATAAAAAATTTCTAAAATGATCAATGATATTAGGTGGATTTACTTTAATGATTTGTTCAATAATAATTAGAGTGATTTTATAATGATTTTGTTAAATGATTTGAAATCATTTTTAGAAAAAAATGAAGACAATGGAACATCATATTTAGAATTAGTAAAAAAATTTAATGTTCCAGTAAAATCTAATAAGGATTTTTCCTCTTTTTTATTTGAATTAGTAAAAAAAAATATTATTGATCGCGATCGTAATAATAATTATTATTTTTTAAAATTAATTGGTAATGTTGAAACAAAAATAATTATTACTTCCAAAGGATTTGGACTAGTTGAATATAAGAATGAAAAATTTTTTATTTCTAAACATGATTTAAAATATTCCTTAAATGGTGACATTGTTTCGGCAAATATTTATTCCTATGGCAGATATTCAAAAGCAATTGTAAATAAAGTAATAAAGAGAAATAGAGATAAATTAATTGGTCTTATTTTTTCAGAAAAAAATGAAATACATTTTAAAATTCTAAACGATAATTTAAATAATAAAATCAATGTAATTAATTATAGTGTTGAATATTTAGATCATTTTGTTGAGGTGAAGATAAAAGATATTTTTGTAGATAGTATAAGCGTAGAAATAATTAAAGATTTAGGTGATAAAAATATTCCTTATTCTGATATCAATCTATTTATTAACGCTTCTAATGTTTCATCTATATTTGATAAACATGTTGAAGATGAAGCAAAAGAAATTCCTGCTACTGTTGAAAAATTAGATGAAGGTCGTATAGATTTAAGGAGCAAATTAATAGTAACAATTGATGGAGAAAAAACAAAAGATTTTGATGATGCAATTTTTGTTGAGGAAAATGATGATTTTTTTACCATCGGAATTTATATTGCTGATGTTGCTTATTATGTTAAAGATGGTAGTTATATTGATTTAGAAGCAAAAAAAAGAGGAACATCAATATATCTTATTGATAAAGTTATTCCAATGTTGCCCGAGATTCTTTCTAATGGCATTTGTTCCTTAAATCCTAATGTTGATAGAAATGTCTTAGCTCTTGAAGTTAAAATGAATAAATTAGGTCAAATTATTTCATCAAAAACTTTTCCTGCTTTAATAAATTCAAAATTTAGATTAACCTATAATGAAGTGAATAATTATGATCACAATTGGATTGCACATGAAAAAGAATTGAGTATGATGTTAAAAAAGGCATTTGATGCCTCAAATATTATTTTAAAGAATAAACTCAAAAATGGCTATATTGACTTTGAAATACAAGAACCTCAAATTTCTTTAGATGAAAATGGAAAAACTAATAAAATTTCAATAAGGGAAAGGGGGGAATCAGAAAAAATGATTGAAAATTTTATGGTTTTAGCTAATGAAGTAATTGCCAAAAAAATTTTTGATAAAAAATTACCTTCTTTATATCGGGTTCATGAATATCCTAGTGAAGAAAAAATCAATGAACTACAAAAGATTATTAATTTTTTAAAGATTCCTATTCAATTGCCAAGAATTGAAAATAAAAAAAGCTTTTATGATGCTATTTCAGAATTTAAAAAGTATCGTTTTGATGACTTAGTTAAAATAAGTTTATTAAGAACCATGCAAAAAGCAAAATATAGTTCTAATAATATTGGACATTTTGGATTGGCATCAGAATATTATTCCCATTTCACTTCCCCTATTAGGAGATATCCTGATCTTATTATTCATCGTATCATTCGAGAATTACTATTCAAAAATAATCATTTATATTTAGAAAGTCTTAAAAAATCTATCGAAAATATTGCTAATTTGACATCAGAAGCAGAAGAGCAAGCAACTAATTTAGAGAGAAAAATCACTGGAATGAAATTAGCTCAATTTTATGAAAATAAAATTAATCAATCTTTTTATTCAACAATTGTTTCAATAAAAAGATTTGGTTTTTTTGTTGAGTTTGAAGATAAAGTTAGTGCTTTAGTTGCTATTGAAAATCTTATAGATGGTCCATATGAAATTAATAAAGATGAAACTATTCTTTTTAATAAAAACAATAAAAAATATAATTTAGGACAAAAGGTAAAAGTTAGAATTATTAATGTTGATTATTTAAGACAAAGAATTGATGCAATTGTTGAAAAATAGAATTTTTATTTTATAATAGTAAGAATGAAAACAATTAATAAAGAAAAGATATTAAATTTTTTTAATGCTAAAAATTCTAAAAGAATGATTTTAGTGTCTTCTTTTAGTATTGCCGCTCTTTCTATTACCATGTTAACTACTACTTTTTTGGTTCCAGAAAAAAAAGCATCCATTTCTTTTGATAGTGAATTAGAAAAAAATATGTATGAAGTGAATGATTTTGTTGATAATTTCAAATTGAATGATGAAAAAATTGTCTCTCCAGATAATTTTTTAGAATCATTTATAGTAGTTGATGAAAATGGAGAGAACACTAATTCATATAGAGGTCAGGAAGAAGTTTTAGAAACATATTATAGGAATGGATTTAAATTTATGATTCCAAAAAAAATTTCATATTGATCTGAACAAAAAGGAATTAAAGTAAATTTTTATAATTATAATCCTAATAGTAGTTTTATTTCTGTAATTCCAAGTGAATTTGATTCTTCTTATCCTTCCTTTTTTGTTTCCTTTTCTAAGGGAGTTAATGAAAATAAATATGAAAGACATTATAATGTAGGGAACTCTAATCTTTTCGGTTTTAAAAAATCAAAAAATGAAGAAACACTTTCTTATTTTGTTAATAATATTTTAAATGATGGAGTAGAATTAAAAAGTCATTTTTATGATGATAGTGAGAAAAAGATTATTAAATCTGATGTGTTTGCTAAAAATATAACTGAAACAGATATTGTTTTAAAAGAACAAGTTAATAAGTTTGCAACCGAAAATAAAATCAGTTATAAAATTTCAAGTATTTATCAAGATAATTTTAATCCATCTCAATTAAAAATCAATTTTTCACTTAGCATTGGTGAACAAGGAATTGATATTTTTAAAGATTCCTATCATCAAGTATATATAAATAATTTCAATGTAGAACAGGGAGTAGATGATCCAAAATCAAAAGTTATTAATTTTATTAACAATACTGAAAATATAGCAAACTTACAAAATTCCTTAATATTAAAAAATGTTGATAAAGATTTTGAAACTAATACAATAACTGTTCTCGAAGCAAGAGATGATTTAAAATATGGTTTTGATTTTGAATTACCGGCATCTAAAAAAAATCTAGCTGATTCTGCTGGTGTTCGTTATTTTATAAAAAAACTTCCTGGTTATAATTTTGTTTATCCTTCTCATAATGATTCCACAACAGCAAGTTTTGAAGTTTTTATTTGTTCTGGTGAAGGGACATCTAATTATTTTGAAAAATCATTTGAGGTAATTTCATCACTTGAATTTAAAAAAACAAACACTCAAGAAAAAATGGAATTAATTGAGGCAAATTTTGGTTTAGAAAATTCCCCCCTTAAAATAGAAGCTAATTTTGACGGTAAATTTAATACAATGAAATTAAGTCCTGGAATTTTAGAAGATTTTTTTAATGATTTTTTAAAAAAACAATTAGAAAATAAAGGCCCTATTTATAAAAATGGAGTATCTCCAGAAGGGATTCAAAATAATTTATTCATTTTTAAAATTTTATGAACTAAAGGAATGATGGAAGATTCAATTTTAGATGATATAGATGTTAATAAATTCTCTATTTTATTAAATTCAATTAAAAATTCACAAGATGGCAGCGATGTTGGAATGGTACTAAATTTTGATATTTTTTATGGCGATTATAAGAAAAATGCTTTTTCATTTAATGCTGCAATTAGAATTAGTTCTAATGATCATGCCAATTTAGTTAGTGATAATGTTTTAAGTGGTGAAATTTCGTCCCAATTTCTTGAAAATTTATATGTCCCAAATAATACTTTTTTATCTTATAAAAATATTCCTAATAATATAGATAAATTAAAAGAACAAATTAAATTAAATTCACTACCTCAATATTTAGAAAAAAAAGTTTTATTTGTGGGAGATATTCCAGGAATTGATAAAAATATTTTAAGTATTTTAGGGACTCCTAATATGGAAATTGAAAAATTAGAAAATTTTGAAGATAGTGATATTTCTATTATCGGAAAAACTTTAACCTTAGAAATTAATATTAAATTTGCTTATTGAAATGATAGTCAATATCTAAATGCAAAATTAAATTTCAATTTAAATGATCCAGAAAATATTTTAGTTTATCTTTCAAAATAAATTGAATAATATTTTTTGATACACTAGGTATAGTTGTTATATAATTAGAATACAATAAATTATTTTGAAAGGAAATTAATGCCAACAATTAATCAATTAGTTAACCAAGGAAGACAAAAGAAAATACGTAAAACTAAATCTCCGGCTCTTTTATTAGGTTTTAACTCAATACACAAGAAGGCTACACATAAACCGTCCCCATTTAAAAGAGGTGTTTGTACTAGGGTTGCAACTATGACTCCTAAAAAACCAAATTCAGCTCTTAGAAAATATGCAAGGGTAAAATTGTCAAATGGAATGGAAGTTACTGCTTACATTCCGGGTGAAGGTCATAATTTACAGGAACATTCAATTGTTTTAATTAGAGGTGGAAGAGTTAAAGATTTACCTGGAGTTCGTTATACTATTGTAAGAGGTACACAAGATGCCGCTGGTGTTAATAAAAGAAATCAAGGTAGATCAAAATACGGTGTAAAAAAACCTAAAAAATAATAATCTAAACATTTAATTGAAAGGAAAAAATATGTCAAGAAAAAGAAAAGCCCCTATTAGAGAAGTTTTAAATGATCCAATTTTTGATTCTCAAATAATTACTAAATTAATTAATACAATTATGCTTGATGGTAAAAAATCAGTAGCTGAAAAAATATTGTATACTGCATTTGATATTATTAAAGAAAAAACAGGAGAAGAACCTATTGAAGTTTTTAATAAAGCTATGCAAAATATAACTCCACAATTAGAAGTAAGAACAAGAAGAGTTGGTGGAACTAATTATCAAGTCCCTTCTGAAGTAAGTGCAAGAAGAAAACAAACACTTTCATTAAGATGACTAATTAATTATGCAAGAATTAGAAGTGAAAAAACAATGGATCTTAGATTGGCCAATGAAATTATAGATGCTTCAAAAGGAATTGGCGGTTCTGTTAAGAAAAAAGAAGATACTCATAAAATGGCAGAAGCTAATAAAGCATTTGCACATTTTAGATGATAAAAATATATTTAATACAAAAGTAATATATTTTAAATTAATACAATAAAAAAAGGAACAATAAAAATGGCAAGACAAATTCAATTAAAAGATTATCGAAATATTGGTATTATGGCTCATATTGATGCTGGTAAAACTACAACAACAGAAAGAATTTTATATCATACTGGAAAAGTTCATAAAATTGGAGAAACCCATACAGGAGAGTCTCAAATGGATTTTATGGCACAAGAAAAAGAAAGAGGAATAACAATTACTTCTGCTGCTACAACAGCTTTTTGAAAAGAAAAAAGAATTAATATTATTGATACACCTGGCCATGTTGATTTTACTGTTGAGGTTGAAAGATCATTAAGAGTTTTAGATGGGGCAGTTGCTGTTTTAGATGCTCAATCAGGGGTTGAACCTCAAACAGAAACAGTTTGAAGACAAGCAACTAATTATAAAGTTCCAAGAATTGTTTTTGTTAATAAAATGGATAAAGCTGGAGCTAATTTTGAAGCTGCAGTTAATTCTGTTAAAAAAATTCTTGGCGGAAATGCAGTTCCTATACAGTGAAATATTGGATCTGAAAATGATTATGTAGGTCATATTGATTTAGTAGAAATGAAAGCATATTCTTTTGATGGAAATCCTGAGGAAAAATTTCAAGAAATTCCAATTCCGGCTGATTTATTAGATATTGCTAAATTAAAAAGACATGAATTGGTTGAAGCAATGGCTGATTTTGATGAAGAAATTATGATGGAACTTTTAGAAGGCAATGAAATAGGTGTTGAAAAATTAAAAGCAGCAATTCGTAAAGCTACATTGTCAGCAACATTTTTCCCGGCAGTTTGTGGAACAGCTTTTAAAAATAAAGGTGTAAAAGCTATGTTAGATGCTGTTGTGGATTATTTACCTTCTCCAATTGATGTTCCAGCAATTAAAGGTCATTTAGATGATAAAGAAGTAGAATCTCCTTCTAGTGATGAAGCTAACTTTGCTGCTTTAGCATTCAAAATAATGACTGATCCATTTGTTGGAACCCTAACTTTTTTTAGAGTTTATTCAGGTGTTTTACCAAAATCATCATATGTTTATAATTCTACAAAAGGAAAAAAAGAAAGAATTGGTCGTATTTTACAAATGCATGCCAATAATAGAGAAGAAATTGAAGAAGTTAGAGCAGGTGATATTGCTGCTGCTGTTGGTTTAAAAGATACTACAACTGGTGATACTTTAGTTGCTGAAGGAGCACCTAAAATAATTTTAGAAAAAATGAATTTTCCAGAACCTGTTATTTCTCAAGCACTAGAACCTGCCACTAAAGCTGCAACAGAAAAACTTTCTTTAGGATTACAAAAATTAGCTGCTGAAGATCCTACTTTTAGAACATATACAGATGAAGAAACTGGCCAAACAATTATTGCTGGTATGGGTGAATTACATTTAGAAATAATTGTTGATCGTTTAAAAAGGGAATTTGGTGTTGAAGCAACTGTTGGAGCTCCTCAAGTTGCATATCGTGAAACTATTAGTAAAAAAGCAGATGTTGAAGGTAAATATATTAAACAATCTGGTGGTAAAGGACAATATGGTCATGTTTGAATTACTTTTGAACCTAATCCAGATCAAGGATTTGAATTTGTAGATAAAATAGTTGGTGGAAAAATTCCGAAAGAATATATTAAGTCAATTCAAAAAGGATTAGAAGAAAAAATGGCTTCAGGGATTTTAGCTGGATATCCAATGATTGATATGAAGGCAACTCTATTTGATGGTTCATACCATGAAGTCGATTCTTCTGAAATGGCATATAAAATAGCTGCTTCTAAAGCATTAACTGAAGGTAAAGACAAAGTTGGAGCATTATTATTAGAACCTATTATGGACGTTTCAATAGTGGTTCCTGAAGATTATTTTGGTGATGTTATGGGAGACATTTCTCGTCGTAGAGGGCAAATGAAAACTTCTGAAACACGTTCTGATGGAGCAAGTGTTGTTAAAGCAGATGTTCCTTTGTCAGAAATGTTTGGGTACTCAACAGATTTAAGAACTATGACAAGTGGTAGAGGAACATATCAAATGCAATTTGATCATTATGAAAAATGTCCTAAAAATATTTCTGATACTATCATAAAAAAAAGAAGTGTTAAATAATATAGCATTGTTTAATTTAATATAATAAAAAACCTCTAATTAGAAAGAGGTTTTTTATTTAAAATATAATGAAATAAATTCGATAAGAGTTTTTAATAATGGGGCTCTGCCAAATTCATTAATATCACCAGTTCCAGCAATATCTAGATGCATAAAAGGAACTTCTAATGTAAATTCTTCTAATCAAGCAGCTGCAATATTGCAATCTGAAGGTTTTGTATTTGAACAAGATAATATATCAGCAAAAGTTTTTTTTCTTAAATCATCAATGTATTTTTTATCTAGTGGCATTCTTCATATTTTTTCATCACAATTTTTTGAAGCTTTTTCCATTTTTTCTCAATTCTTATTTGATGTTGATCAAACGCCTGTATATTCATGTCCTAAAGCACTAATAACCGAACCTGTTAAAGTGGCAATATCAATTAATATTGTGGGTTTTAAAAATTTTGCAGAATAAGTTAAAGCATCTGCTAAAATTAATCTACCTTCTGCATCAGTGTTAACAATTTCAACCGTTTTTCCAGATAATGATTTTACGATTGTTTCAGGCAATGTTCCTTTAGAGTCAATTAAATTATCGGTAATTGGTAAAACAATTGATATATTAACTTTTAAATCTAATTTTGCAATTGTATCTAAAACATAAGCTGCAATTGCTGCTCCTGACATGTCATATTTCATTCCAAGCATATGTCTTCCTCTTTTTAAGTCATATCCACCAGAATCAAAAATTATTCCCTTACCTATTAAAATAATTTTCTTTTCATTTTTAGGATCATTTTTTAATTCAGAAATAAGTACTTTTGCTTTATTTTTTGAACCACCATTAACTGCTAATATTAAATTCATTCCCAATTTTTCAATTTCTTTATGATCTAAAATTTTTGTTTTTATTTTTTTATTTTTACTAAGTTCTTTTTCAATTTCTTGGACAAATTTATTTGTTGTTAAAATATTTGCTGGTGTATCTTGTAATTTTCTTATTTTATTTATTTGCTTAGCTATCAAAATTTCTTTTTCAAAATGACTAATTTTTTTAGTTGTTAATAAATTAATTTCAGTTTTCTTATTTTTTTCTGTTTTCTTGGAGAATAAATCACCTTCTAAATATTCATAAACAAAAAGAAAAATTTTAATTACTTCTTCTTCATTCATTAATTTATTACAAAATGTTTTTACATCAATATCAAAATTTCTTTTTCTATTTTTTATAATAAAATTTGCAATTTTTTTCAGAGATTCAGCATCTAATTTTTCTTTTTCTCCTAAATAAAAATATGAAATGTTTTCAGATAAAACATCATTGAAAATATATTTTGTTTTTGATATATTAAAATCTATTTTATCTTCTTTGAAAAAACCAATTAATTTTCAATTTTTACCATTATTTTTGTTGACAAGATTCATTTTTTACTTCGCATCCTTCAATATTTTTGCTTTTTATAATTGCATATTCTGTTAATGTTTTAACCAAAACACCTGTTGGATTTTCTCCGTCTCCTCCAGTACCTGCAATATCTAAATGAATATATGATTTATCTTCTGTAAATTCTTTTAAAAACATTGCTGCAGAAATAGAACCACCCTTTCCTGTTAAATCAGTATTTTTTAAATCAGCAAAATTTGATTTTTTAATATTTTCTAAAAAATCATCATGAAATGGCATCCTTCATAATAATTCATCATGTTTAATACCGGCCTTTTCTAAAATTTTTCAATTTTGATCACATGTTGACCATCCACCAGTAAATGTTTTACCTAGAGAAATTAAAATAGCCCCAGTTAAAGTTGCGACATCCACCAATTGAGTTGCATTCATTTTTCTAATAGCATACGTAATAGCATCCGCTAAAACTAGTCTTCCTTCTGCATCGGTATTATTAATTTCAACCGTTTTACCATTCATTGATTTCCATATTGAATCAGGTAAATTGGCATCAGAAGATATTTTATTATCAGTTAATGGAAGAACAATTGAAATATTTATTTTTGGTTTTAATTCAGTTATGGCCATAAATGAAGAAAAACAAATTGCTGCTCCTGACATGTCATATTTCATTCCTTGAATGCTTGCGCTTGGTTTAAGATTATAACCTCCAGAATCAAAAGTAATTCCTTTACCTATATACGCAATTTTTTCCTTTGATTGAGGATCTCCTTTATATTCAGCTACAACTAATCTAGCTTCAAAAGCACTACCTTTATTTACAGATAAAAATAATTCCATTTTTTCCTTAGTAATTTCAGATTTATCTAAAATTTTATATGAAATATCTTTATTTTTACTTTGCTTCAAAATAGTTTCCATTTCTTTTGCTAAAAATTCTGAATTACAAATATTAGGTGGCATTGCTTGATATTTTCTTGCTAAATTAGTATATTTAGATAATATCAATGCATTTTCAACAAAATTTAGAATATCTTGCTCAGTAACAAGAATTATTTTTTTAGGCTCCTCTTTTTTACTAGTTTTAGCACTATATAAATCATTTCCGTTTTGATAATAATTTGTAGTTACAAAAACTCTTGTTGCTCTACAAATTCTTACTATATCTCCTTGAACAAAACTATCAATTAAAATTTCTAAATCTCGAACATTTTGACCAACAATTTTATTTACAGCTTTTTTAAAGATTTCCCTTGAATATTTCTCTTTTTTTCCAAGATAAATATAAGATTCTTTTTTATCAATAAAATCGGTAATGTAAAACATTTCCTTAATTATTTCATTTTTTTTATCTTCTTCAAAAATAGCCCTTAACGTAAATCTTTTTCCACTACTTTTTTTCAAAATTTCCATATTTATCACCTTCACAATTATTTTTTAAACTATGATAAATTATAAAACTTAATATATTATTTTTTGAATAAAAGTATTTTATATTTTATAACTATAATATTTCTAATCTAAAAATTTGTTATATAATATTTTAAAATATATAAAAATAAAAAATATAAGGAGTAGAATATATGCCAGCAACAGGGTTAACTTTAAGATGTAGTGAATGTAAAATGGAAAATTACATTACTAAAAAAAATAAAAAAAATACAGTTGAGAAAATAGAGTTAAAAAAACATTGTCATAAATGTAATACTCACACAATCCATAGGGAGAAAAAATAATTAATGTTTTTTCAAACACTTAATAAAATTTTTGAAGACAATAATTTGGATGCAATTATTTCAGAGGCACCTCAAACAAGATTATGATATTCTGGAATTTCTACAACTGATGGTTTATTAATAATTGAAGAAAAAAAAGCTACTTTATTTGTTGATTCTCGTTATATTGAATATGCAAAAAATAATGCCAAAAATGTGGAAATAATTTTATTAGAAAAAGATTCATTTAAAAAATTTTTGCTAGAGAAAAATTTTAAAAATATCGGTTTTGAAGAAAACTATCTTATTTTTTCTTCACTTAAAAAATTCAAAAGTATTTTACCACATGCTACTTTTTATCCTATTGATGGTCAAAAATTAAGAATTCAAAAATCTGAAGCAGAAATCCGAAATATCCAAAAAGCAATTGATATTTCAATTGATGCATTTGAAAAAGTAAAAACATTTTTAATTGAAGGAGTAACTGAAAAAGAAATTGCTGCTAAATTTAATTATTTAATGAAAAGATTGGGTGCAGAAAAGGAATCTTTTGATGAGATAGTTGCTTTTGGTCCAAATACTGCTGAACCACATCACCATCCTACTGATAGAGAATTAAAAAATGGAGATATTGTTAAAATGGATTTTGGTGCCTATTATAATGGATATGCTTCCGATGTTACTAGAACATTTTTCTTCAATGAACAAGAAAGCAAACCCGATCCTAAATTAAAAGAAATTCTTGAAATTGTTGAAGAAGCAGCAAGATTAGGTAGAGAAGCTATAAAACCAGGTATAACAGCTTCTGAAATTGATAAAATTTGTAGAGATTTTATAACTGAAAAAGGATATGGGAATTTCTTCCTTCACTCTACAGGACATGGACTTGGCATTGATGTTCATGAATTACCATCTGTTTCTTTTAACAAAGATAAAGATTGTGTTTTAAAAGAAGGAATGATTATAACTATTGAACCAGGTATATACATTGAAAATTTAGGTGGAGCCCGAATCGAAGATGATGTTTTAGTTACTGAAAATGGTCATAGAGTATTATCAAGAAAACAAGGGGTATAAATTATGATAAGTGTTAATGATTTAAAACCAGGAATTACCTTTCAAATTTCTGATGATCTTTTTATTGTTTTAGAAGCTACACATTCAAAACAAGGTAGAGGTCAGGCTAATGTTAAAGCTAAAGTCAAAGATTTAAGAACAGGAACTACTGTTATTAAATCATTTACAGGTGGAGATAAAGTTAAAAAAGCTCATATTGAAAGAATAGATATGAATTTTCTTTATAATGATGGTCAAAATATTATTTTGATGGATAATGAAACCTATGAACAAATTGAATTAGATGCTTCTAAATATGATTGAGAATTAAATTTTTTGGTTGAAGGAACAAATGTTAAAATTAGAAAATTTAATAATGAAATATTAGATTTAGAAATCCCATTAAATATTGATTTAGAAGTTGAAGAAGCTTATGATGCAGTTAAAGGGAATACAACTACTAATCCACAAAAAAAAGTAACGTTGGTAACTGGTTTTGAGGTAGAAGCGCCTATGTTTATTAAACAAGGAGACTTTATTACAATCGCTACTGAAACTGGAAAATATGTTGGAAAGGCTAAAAAATAATTATGGAATTTATAACCATAAATGAAATTAATAAAACTATTTCAATATCTAGAAATTGCTTTCAAGATTTAATTAAATTATTGCCCAAAAGAGTACAAGATATCAAAATTATTGGAAATCCAGAAATAGAATTTGTTAGAAATGGGAAAAATGTTCAATTAGAATTTGATTTTAAGATAAAAGAGGGCATTGATTTTGATAAAAAAATTATTGAAATGAGAAGATCATTAGAAAATTCTATTTTAAGATTATTAGATATCAAACCATATGATATTACAATGAATTGATTAGGAAGATTTTAAAAATAGTATATAATATTAAATATAAATAAATATGGTAGATATGGTGAAGTGGTCAACACAGCGGTTTGTGGATCCGTCATTCGCGGGTTCGAATCCCGTTATCTACCCCATTTTTTTTATCTTTTTTAGAGATGTGAAGAGATATATTCTTCTAAGTTTGAGTGTTTTTCAAGAATAGATTTAATAGTATTTTTATCTATTATTTCCCCATCTTTAATAGTTACAATATCTTCACATAAATATTGCACTTCACTCATATCATGAGAAACAATTACAATAGTGATATCATTTTCAATTGCATATTTTTTAATAAATTCTTTAATATTATTTCTTATTTTAATATCAAGACCTGTGGATAATTCATCAAGAAATAATAAAGACGGTTTATGCAATACAGACAATAATAAATTTAATCTTTGTTGTTGACCGCCAGAAAGAGATGAGGCATTTTTGTTATAAAATTCAATTAAGCCAAATTCTTTAATTAATTTTTCTAGCTCATTTTTTTTAAAACGTAAATTAAATATTTCAATAAAAAAATTAACAATATCTCTACATTTAATTCCTATTGGATATGAAGAATCTTGGAATTGAATTCCTATTTTTTCTTGATATGATTTATTAAAAATATAGTTATATTTAAAAGTCCCGCTATCAGGTTTATTAATACCAATAATCATTTCAGTTAATATCGTTTTTCCGGCACCATTACCACCTAAAATTGCTAAATTATGGCCCCTTCTTACATTAAATGAAATATTTTTAGAAGCTTTTACTTCATTTTTTTTATTTTTATTAAATGTTTTATTAATATTATTGATTTCTAAAATATATTCAGAGTGAATATCATTTATATTATTAAATTTTTTTTCTTGTTTTATATTTTCTTTATTTTCTTTAATTTTTTTAATGGTATTTGTGATTATTCTTCATTCAAAAGACACTTTGGATCTATTTGATCAAACAAAAGTTGATGCTGTTAAATATAGAAATATAATTGTGAAAAAATATGGTAAAACAAGATTTAAAATTTTATCTTTATAATCAAATATTAGTAAAACAGGGTTTTTACTTCCATTTGAATCAAGTGGATTAAAATAAACATCATACACACTATAAGAAAAATTAGGATTTCAAATTGATGAATTATTTATATTTACAATTGAGTTATCAATACCACCAGTCAATGATTCAATCATTGTGGAAATTGGATATTTTAGTGGTAATAAATATCCGAAATATTTTATAACATCTATTGATCCAACCATAGCTACCGGAAGACAAGCTGGCCCTACAAATAATGTGATAAGCAAAATCCCTATTCCTACTGATTGAATAAAAATTGTTGATCTTGCAATTGATGAAATAAATAAACCAATAGACATAGTTAAAATCATCAAAATGATAAGTGAATAAAAAAAACTTCCTCAATCTCCATGTAGCACTATATTCATAAAAGTAGGTTTAATGACTCCCCCCACTTGAAGAACATCATTTGTAGTGCCTAATGAATCATAAAAAATGGCAAAAGAAAAACAAAATGTTATAGCTCATGAAATAAAAACCACAATTAAATTAAAAATAGAAATTGCAAGTAGAAATTTATATGGTTTTATTGGTGTTGATCCAATTCTTTTTAATAATGAAGAATTTTTGAATTCAAAAATTGATTGTGGCATAAAAATTAGCATTGTTGATAAAATCGGGATACTAAATATTCCAGGAACCAATAATGAAGGACCCATTATTCTTCCTAAAAAAGTTAATAAAATTATAGGCAATGCTAAAGTAAAAAAAGGCCCAACATAGCCTCTTCAAAAATATTTATTTATTAATTTTAAAAGTATAATCATTCTAACTATAAATAATTTTAAACTAAAAGCCCTAAAAAATGTTATAAATAAATTAAACTAATTTATTTTAAGAGGTAAAAAATTGAAAAAAAAATCACAAAAAAATAATGAAAATTCTGACTCCCCCCATTTGGATATAGAAGAATTTTTAAAAACTGATACAAAAAATGGCTTAACAGATAATGAAGCCGTCAAAAGACAAGAAATATTTGGGAAAAATATTCTTAAAAAAGAAAAAAAAACTCCATTTATTGTTTTATTTTTTAAGCAATTTGCAGAATTAATGTCACTATTACTATTAATTGCAGGATTAATTGCTTTAGGGCTTTCTATTTATGAAAATATCATAAATCCAAATTCTAGCAGTATTGCTCTTTCATATGCACAAGCTAGTGTGTTAATTTCTATTGTTGTTATTAATGCTCTTTTTGGTTCTATTCAAGAATCTAGATCTAATAATGCAATTGAAGAATTGGAAAAAATGACTCTTCCGCAAGCTAAAGTTCTTCGAAATGGAATTCCTCTTCTTATTGAATCAAAAGATATAGTTATAGGGGATATTTTAATTGTAGAGGCCGGAGATTCTATTTCTGCTGATGCAAAGTTAGTAGAAGTTTCTAATTTAAATTGTGTTGAATCTATTTTAACTGGTGAATCAAATGCTATTGAAAAAAATTTGATTGAGACTAACATAAATGATGCTCTTGGTGATCAAAAAAACAAGATATTTTCTGGAACAAATGTTACAAATGGTAGGGGAATTGGAATTGTTTATGCAATTGGTAATAATACTGAAATTGGAAAAGTTGCGAAATTATTGGGTGATAAAAAAGCACTAATGACGCCTTTACAATATAAATTACATAGACTTGGAAAAGTTTTAGGAATTATTGGAATTATAATTACTTTTATAACATTTTTATTTTCATTATTAGTAATTGAAGATGTAATTAATTTTGGTTTTTCAGCCGTTCAGCCATCTCTTATTTTGGCCGTTTCTCTTGCAGCCGCAGCCATTCCTGAAGGATTAAATGCAGTTGTGAATATTATTTTAGCAGTTGGAGTTAAGAGAATGAGTGCTAAAAATGCTCTTATAAAAAAACTTCCAGCAGTTGAAACTTTAGGTTCTACTGCAGTAATTTGTAGCGATAAAACTGGGACACTAACTATGAATAAAATGACAATAGTTAAATTATGAGAAATTAGTGAGGAAAATCCAGATGAAGATTTAAAAAAAATATCAAAATTATCGGAACCCAAAATAAATTTATTAAAATTAGCAACACTTTGTACGGACGCTACCGTTAATGAAAAAGAATCAGAAAAATCATCAATTGGTGATCCTACAGAAATAGCTATTTTAGATTTTGCAATTAAATTTGGATTTTCGCCATTAGAATGAGATAAAAAGTTTGAAAGAATTGCAGATATACCTTTTGATTCAAATAGAAAACTAATGACATCTATTAATCAATTAAAAGATGGTCATTATGCCATTGTTAAAGGTGCTCCAGATGTTTTAATTGAAAAATGCGTTAATGGAACACATATTAAAAATAAAATAAAAAAAATAAATAATGATTGATCTGATAATGCCATTAGAGTTTTAGCTGTTGCCATTAAAAAAGTTTCCAACTCTGATATTGAAGATTTAGATGAAGAAATTATAGAATCTAATTTAGAATTTTTAGGATTAATTGGAATGATTGATCCTCCTAGAGTTGAAGTAAAAAGATCAATTCAAGATTGTATAGAGGCCGGAATAAAACCTGTTATGATTACTGGAGATCATTTAAATACTGCAATTGCAATTGCGAAAGATTTAGGAATTATTAGAAATGAAAAAATTCAAAAATCAATAACTGGTTTAGAACTTTCTAAACTAGATCAAGAGTATTTAGAATCACATATTGAAGAATATTCTGTTTTTGCAAGAGTTTCTCCTGAAGATAAAATAAGAATTGTCAAAGCATGACAAGCAAGAGATCAAGTCGTTGCTATGACTGGTGATGGTGTTAATGATGCTCCGGCCCTAAAAGCGGCTGATATAGGTTGTGCTATGGGTATTACAGGTACAGATGTTTCAAAAGGTGCTGCTGATATGATTTTAACAGATGATAATTTTGCAACCATTGTAAAAGCGGTTAAATCTGGAAGAAGTATTTATGAAAATATTAGAAAGATTGTAAAATTTCTTTTATCTTCAAATATTGCTGGAATAATTTCAATTGTTTTAGGTATGATGATTTTTTATTTTGTTTTTACTATTGGAAGATGAGGAGAAATTAGTGCTAATGTTGATTATAATGGATATATTTTTAACATCGAACAAGCTAACATTATAAATTCAAACATTAAATTTCAAACAACTTTAACTACAATTCAAATATTAATTAATAATATAGTAATTGAAACTCTTCCTGGAGTCGCCCTTGGTACACAAAAAAGTAAATCATTATTAATGAACAAAAGACCTCGATCTAAATATGAATCTATTTTCTCAGATAGATTAATTTTAAAAATTTTACTGACAGGTATTATAAGTGGATTATTAACTATTGTTAGTTTTGTATTAGGCTCATACATTGCAATAATAACAGGAGTTCCTGGGCTTAGATTTTTTTATGGTAATGTAGCGGCATTTTTATGCCTTACAATAGGTGGAGTATTAAAATCAATTTCTATGTCTTCTTCAATAGCTTTATGAAAGACTAAATTTTCTGAAAATAAATGAGTATATTTATCTTCATTTATTTCTCTTATTATTATTATGATTTCTACATTCATTCCTGAAGTTAGTTCTCTTTTTGGAGAAAGACCAGTTCTGAATGAAAGTATTATTATTGAATTAAATAATGCTAGTGCTGGTGGATCATCAATAAATTTAGGAGAATTAAATCAAGCACTATTTCAAGGAAGAAATAGTTCAACTTTTATTAATCCATACATAATTTTAGTAGGAATATCATTAGGATTTTTATCATTTTTAATTTTAGAGATAGAAAAAATGATTGAAAACAAATTCTTTGTTAAAAAAGATGAATTAAATATAAGTGAATTTAAAATCATTCCGAGACCCATTCCTTTTAGTCAAAAATATCCATTTTTTAATAAAATCAATTTTTTCATTAAAAAATAATTTATTTATTTTAAAGTATTATTTTTATATGTGAAATTTTATTAAATCTTCTTCTAATAAACATAATTGATTAGAGCATAATAAAGGTGAAATTTGTTTTTTTGGTCGATCTAATGTTGGTAAATCTTCATTTATTAATTCTTTAGCTAATAATAAAAAATTAGCAAAAGTATCAAAAACTCCTGGGAGAACTCAATTAATTAATTATTTTGATTTTAATGAGAAATTAATTGTTGTTGATTTACCAGGATATGGTTTTGCCAAATTATCAAAACAAAAAAAAGAAGAAATGCATTTGATGATTGATGAATATCTTAGAGAAAATTCTAAAATTAAAATGGTTTTTCTTTTATTTGATTCAAAAGTTGGTTTTTTAAAAGAAGATAGAGAAGTTTTTGAATATATTAGCAAAATTGGATTGCCATTAACTTTAATTGGAACAAAAATAGATAAATTAAATCAATCTTCAATGGCAAAATTGAAAAAAGAAGAATTATTATTATCAAATCAATATTTTTTAATATCTTCTTATACAAAAAAAAATATTGATAAGGTTTTAATGTATATAAATAATTCAATTTTATAATTAGAAAAACATAAAAAATAATAAAATTAAACTATGGTATAATTTAATTTACAATAAAATTATTATTAAAAAAAGGAATTAAAATGGCAAAATTTACTGCAAAAATTATTGATCCTGTTGGATTACACGCAAGACCTGCTTCTATTACTGTTCAGGTTGCTTCAAAATTTGTTTCAGATATTAAAATTAAATCTGGATCAAAAGAAGGAAATTTAAAATCAATTATGAATATTATGGCTTTGGGAATTAAATCCGGAGATGAATTCACAGTTGAAGCTAATGGAACTGATGCTGAAGAAGCAATTAAAGCAATTCAAGCTGAAATGAAAAAAAATAACCTTATTTAAAAAAAGGTTATTTTTTTCTTCATTATTTAAAATATTAAAATTAAACAAGGAGAAATTATGAAATTAATGGGTGTGGGTGCTTCTGATGGTATTTCAATTGCGAAAGTTTTTAAATTAGAAGAAATTAAAGTAGAGATTACTAAAAAAAAAATTACTAGTATTGATGAGGAAATTAAAAAATTAAATTCTTCTATTTTAAAGTCAATTAAAGAAATTGAAGAGATTAAAAAAACTGCTATTAAAAATCTTGGTGAAGAAGAAGCCAATATTTTTAATGCCCATATTCAAGTAGCTAATGATCCGATGTTAAAAGCAGAATATGAAGAGCAAATTAATAAAGAAAAAATTAATGCTGAATATGCTGTCGATGTTATTTCAAAGAAATATATTGATATGTTTTCAAATATGGATGATGAATATATGAAAGAGCGTGCGGCTGATATAAAGGATGTTTCTCAAAGAATTATTTACCAAATTTTAGGTGTAAAAAAACAAGATTTAGGATCAATTAATGAAGAAGTTATTATTGTTGCTGATGATTTAACTCCTTCTGAAACTTCGCAACTAAATAAAAAATTCGTGAAAGGATTTGCAACAAATATTGGTGGAAGAACTTCCCATTCAGCCATAATGGCCAGATCTCTTGAAATACCTGCTGTATTAGGACTTAAAGATATTACTAATAAAGTTAAAAATGGTGATGTAATCGCAATAAATGGAGAAAATGGTGATTTATTTATAAATCCAGATCAAAAGTTAATTATTTCTTTAAAAGAAGAAGCTAAAAAAGTAGAGGAAACTAAAAAACGTTTATTAACTTTTAAAGATAAGCCTTCTCTAACAGAAGATGGTATTCATGTAGAAATAGCTGCTAATATTGGTTCTCCTAAAGATATTGAAGGAGTTTTAAAAAATGGTGCTGATGCTATTGGATTATTTAGATCAGAATTCTTATATATGGATAGTGATAATTGACCAACAGAAGAAGAGCAATATTTAGCTTATTCAGAAGTTATTAAGAAGAATAATGGTAAAAAGGTTGTTATAAGAACCCTTGATATAGGTGGGGATAAAATATTAAAATATTTTAAATTTCCTCATGAAATGAATCCCTTTTTAGGATATAGAGCAATTCGTTTATCACTTGATAAAAAAGATATATTTGAAACCCAATTAAGAGCTTTAATTAGAGCGTCTGAATTTGGAAAATTAGCAATTATGTTCCCGATGATAGCTACTGTTGATGAATTTAAACAAGCAAGAGCTTTTTATGATAATGTTTATGCTAAAGTTAAAAAAGAAAATCCTAAAGTTTCTAATGAAATAGAAGTTGGGATGATGGTTGAGGTTCCTTCAGCCGCAGTTCATACAGATATTTTTTGTAAATATGCAGATTTTGTATCAATTGGTACTAATGATTTGATGCAATACTCAATGGCTTCTGATAGAATGAATGAAAAAGTTTCATATTTATATCAACCACTTAATCCTTCGATTTTAAAATTAATTAAAATGACTATTGAAGGGGCACATAAACAAGGTAAATGAGCAGGAATGTGTGGAGAAATGGCTGGAGATATTAATGTTATTCCTTTATTAATAGCTATGGGATTAGATGAATTTTCAATGTCTTCTTCTTCAATTTTAAAAGCTAGAGAATTAATAAGCAGAATTAGTAAAAAAGAGGTTGAAGGTATTCTTGATAAAGTATTAAATTCTGAAAATGAAGAGCAAGTTGATAAAATTTTAAAATCATTAAAATTTTAATTTTAAAAATAACTTAAAATTTATATTATGTTCAAAATAAAAAGGGAAGATTTTTTAAAATTTCACAATAGAAGAGATGATTTAATCACTTTTTTAATTAGATATAAAAAAGGATTAGAAATTAGAAAAAGAATTTCTTCTTTTGTAAATTATTTAATAACATTATTTATTACAATAATAAATATTTCCATAATTATTATTTTAGTATTTGCTTTATTGATTTTAATTCAAAATTCAAATAAAAATTCTGATGAAATTATCCAAATTTATGTCATTATTTCCTTATCAATTACATTTACTCTTTCAATCTTAATCCTTTCTTTTATTTTAGTAATTTATAAAATAAAAAATAAAAGACAATATTATAAAGAAGTTTTTCAAAAAATTAATTATCTAATTTTAAATAAAAATAATGAAAATGATCGCACAATTCAAAAACAATTGACTAAAATTTTAGAAATAAAAGAGGAACCTAAAAAGCAGAAATTTTGAGTTTTGGTTAAATCGTTTTTATCAGAAAAGAGAATGTAATGCAGAGAGAAATAAAAGAATTTTATCATTCATTGTTAATTAAAAGTAAAAAGGGGCATATTTTTTCTTTATCATTTTTATTGGTTTCTAATCTTTTTTTGCCATCTTTATCTTTAGCATTAATTGTAATAAGTATTCTGACCACTGCTAAATTTATAGATTTTGGAAATAATTTTTCACTAATAACAACATTGATATCAACAGCTACAACACTTATTAATTCTTTTGTATCGTTTTTTGTTTTCAATAATAAATATAAAAAAAATAAAAAAAACATTTTGAAATTAAAAATTGAAAAGCATTGCTTTGATGAATCAAAATGAATTTATAAAAATATCTTAGATAATGATCAAAAAAATAAATTATTTTTAGATAGAATTTATGAAATAATGAATTTTAAAAAAAATATATAAAACAAGAAAGAAAAATTATGATTAAAAAAAACAATTTAAAGATATTACAAGAAAACTATAAAACATACAAGAAAAAATATCTAAGATCAAAATTAATATTTATCACTTTAAATTTAGTAGTTATGACTATGTCTGCTTCTTTAATTGCTTTAAATACATTGGCAATTAAATTTAATAATGATTTTAGAGAAATTGTTCCCTTCCTTGTAACTATTACGATTTTGTCTGGTATAGCAGCTTTTGTTACTACTATTCAAACTAGTTTTAATTTAAGGAATAAAAAAGCTTTATATGAAAGTCAAATAGAAGCAATTAATGAATATGTTAAAAAAGATTTGAAGATAAAAGAATTAAATCTAAAAGAAGAAGGTGGTGTTAGTGACGAAGAATTTAACGATGATGTTCATTCTTCTTTAGACCAATTATTTAATGATTTAGTTTAAAAAACACAACACAACAGAAAGGAAAAAATGAAAGTATTAGTAACAGGAGGAGCTGGATATATTGGCTCACATGCTGTCTTTTTATTAATTGAAAAAGGATATGAAGTTATTATTGTTGATAATTTATCAAAAGGTTTTTTATCAAATTTACATCCACAAGCTAAGTTTTATAAAGGTGATATTCGTGATGAAAAATTGATTAGAAAAATTTTTCTAGAAGAAAAAAATATTGAATCTATTATGCATTTTGCTGGTTTAATTATTGTTCCAGAATCTGTTAAAAAACCGATAGAATATTTTGATAATAACACCAATGGAGTTATGGTTTTATTAAATGTTGCCAAAGATTTTGATGTTAAAACTTTTATTTTTTCTTCTACTGCTGCAGTTTATGGAGAACCTAAAAAATTACCTATTTTAGAAAATGATGAAAAGTCACCAATTAATCCTTATGGAGATTCTAAATTAGCAGCAGAATCATTGATTAAAAATTGAGCTAAAGCTTATAATAGAAATTATGTTATTTTTAGATACTTTAATGTTGCTGGTGCACATCCATCAGGCAAAATTGGTGTAAAGGGAGAAGCGCTTACACATTTATTACCGCTTGTTATTAACTCTGCAATAAACCAAGAAATTACTTTTCAAGTAATGGGAACTGATTATGATACAAAAGATGGATCTTGTATAAGAGATTTTGTTCATGTTGATGATTTAGTTCTTTCTCATGTTTTAGGGATGGAATGATCTTTAAAAAATAAAAAATCAGACATTTTTAATTTAGGATCTGGAGGAGGATATTCAGTTTTGGAAGTTTTAAATAGTGCACAAAAATTTTTGAATATTAATATTCCAAATAAGCAAAGTCCTAGAAGAATGGGAGATCCTGCAAAATTATTTGCAGATACAACAAAAGCTAAAAAAATATTAAATTGAACTCCATCTAAGAATTTACAAGAAATAATTTTAAGTGAGTATAATTTTAGAAAAAATAATTAAAATTTAGTTTCCTTTTTTTCAACCATAGATTTTAATCTACGAACTTCACTAGATTTTAATTTTCTATATTGACCTATCATTAATCTTTCAGGAGTTAATCCTGCAAATTCAATCCTTTTTAAATCAATAACTTTTCTATTGACAGTTTCAAAAATTTTTTTAACATGATGGTAAGAACCTTCATATAATGTGACCAAATAAGTTTTAGATTCAATAAATAATACCTCTTGTTTTGATTTTTTATCATTAACAATTACTTTATCACTATTTAAAAAACTTAATTCCTTATTATTAAGTTTTTCATCTAATCTTGCTCGATATCTTCTTACAATTTGAAAACTAGGATGAGTTAATTTATTAGAAAGATCACCATCATTAGTTATTAGTATAACTCCAGTTGTATTATAATCTAATCTTCCGACAGGGAATAAATAGTCTTTATCATCAATTAAGTCAGTAATCAATGTTCTTCCGGCAGTATCTTTTAAGGTACATATAGTTTTTTTAGGTTTGTTAATTAAGTAATATTTTAACTCATTTTTTTTCTGGATTAATATACCATTGACATTAATTTTATCATCTCAATTAGCCCTATCACCTAATAGAGCTATTTTATTATTAATTTTCACTTTTTTATCAAGAATTAATTTTTCTGCTTCTCTTCTTGAAGCAATTCCTGCTTGAGAAATTAATTTTTGTACTCTTATTTTTTCTTCCATTATATTTCTTTAAGTTTATCATAATTTTTTATTAAATAATTAAATGCTTTTAAAGAAGCTTTATTAATATTTTGATTGATGGTTTCAATATCTATATTTGTGTTTCCAATAACATCTGAAATACATTTAATTGTTAAAAATTTTTTATTATTTTTTTTAGCAATGGCAGCAATTGCGAAAGTTTCCATATCAAAAATATCACTTGAATAAAATTGATTAATTTCAGCTACATCCTTTTTTGTTGAGATAAAACTATTTCCAGAAGAAAGATTATAATTATTATTCCAAAAAATATTTTCATAATAACTGTCTTCATTAGGAATTGTTCCTTTTGGATATCACGGTGTTCGGGCATCATGACAATATATATATTTAGGAATTACTAAATCAAATATTTTTAATTTTTCACTCCCTCCAACTGCTCCATAATTTAAAATTAAATTAGGATTAAATAAGTCAATAATTTTTTGGGTCATAGCTGCAGCATTAATTAAGCCAATTCCACTAAAAGCAACTACTAAAATTTTTTCATTTCATTCATAAAAAGAAAATTCCTTTTCTTTTTTTATAAAATTTAAATTAATTTTATGTAATTCATTAGAATCAGCAATTATTAATCCTCAAAAATTATTCTTTTGATCATTTTTCATAAATTATTTCCTGGTCTTTTTGCAATTCCTTATTTTTTTGAATGATAAAATTTCTATTTTGTATAACGACTAATGAAAAAGCCTTATCAAAATTACTATGTGCTAAATTTCTAATCATTTGAATATCGGTTCATTTTCTTCCAATACATAATTTATCTGCCATAAAAACTATTTTATCTAATAAAGAAAGATTATAAGATAATGATGTATGCACGCGAATGGCATTATTAAATTCCTCATCCTCTGAAAAAAATACTTTTTTTAGTAATCAATAACCACATTCTTGATGAATTTTATATTCATCAATTTCAGAAATATTGGCATATTTTTTTAGAAACATTTTAGAATTTTTTTTATCTCATTCTTTTGCGATATCATGCATTAAACCAGCATTATATGCTTTTTTTTTGTCATAGTTTAAGGATTCTGCAAGGGATAGGGCAAATTTGGCAGTATTTACAGAATGAATATATCTCTCTTGTGTTAAAGTGTTTTTTAATATTTGATCAATATAGATAAAATTTTCAAAAATATATTTTCGTACTTTTGGTTCAACAAAATCTCAATTACCTTTTAAAAATCCTGTTGAGGAGATATTATTAATTTCATTATTTATTAAAAGACAATTATATTTTTTAAGATTGGCATGTTTTTTATATTTATTTCTTTTCAAAATTACTATTTGACTCTTTAAAGATATTTCTTCAATATTTTTTCATTTATTTAATTTCTCTAAATTGTCTGAACCAATAATTAAGTATAAAGAATCTTTATTATATTTTTTTTGAAAATAATCAATACTTTGATATGTATAACTAATTCCTCCCTTTTTTAATTCAAAATCACTTACTTCCATTTTTTCTTCTAAAACAAGATTTATCATGTTAATTCTATGCATAGCATTATCTGTAATTTTATTTTTTTTATTAGGATTTATAAAAGATGGAACAAAAATTAATTTATCCAAATTTAATTCTTTAATTGCATTCTTAGCGCATATAATATGTGCTTTAGTGACAGGATTAAAACTTCCACCATATATTCCAATTTTCATATGAAAATTATAACTTATGAAGTTTATTTATTGTATAAATTTTTAAAATATTTATCATAAATAATTTCTGCTTGATTTCCAACAATAATATCTAGAGATTTATCATTAATAAATATTCCTGATACACCTTTTATTTTTTCAATATTATTTAAATTTATTATTTCTTTACTCTTAAAAAATATTTTTAATTTTGTGTAAGTTTTTTCTACTTTTACAATATTTTCAATAGTTCCAATATTTTCCAATAATTTATTCATATCAATCGTTATTTTTTTGCTAGAAGATAAGTGGTTTTTTTCCTTTGTTTTTTGTTTGTTTCAATATATTCAAATAAGTCCCAATGTCACTATTTGTAGTAATATAAAAACTATTCTTTGTTTTCAATTCATAATTTCTCCGATTTTATTAATTTTATTAATAATCTATTTAATTAAATATTATAATAATTAAACTATGGGATTTTTCAAAAAATTAAAAGATAAAATATTTAATAAAAGCACTGAAGAAAATAAAGATGATTTTTTACCTAAAAAAAATAGTGAACAGAAGGTTTTTCTTAAAGAAGCAAAAATAGAAAAAAAAGAAGAGAAAAAACGAAATAGGCAAATAGCAAAAGAAAAAAAAATAGATAAATATGTTGCGGGATTATCTAAAAGTGGTATAAATTTAACTAACAAAATAAAAGAACTTCAAAATAAACACAATAAAATAGATGAATTATTTTTTGATGATTTAGAGGAAATTTTAATTATGTCTGATATTTCTATAAATCTTGTTTATTTGATTTTGGATGAAATAAAAAAAGAAATAAAAAAAGAAAATGTTTCTGATAAAAACTTAATTAATGAAATAATTATTGATAAGATGTTTGCTATTTATGCAAACCAATCTGTTATTGATACTTCATTAAATATTAATAATGCAGGTTTAAATATTATTATGATTGTTGGTGTTAATGGTTCTGGAAAAACAACAACTATTGCTAAATTAATGAATAAATATAAAAATGAAGGCAAAAAAATATTAGTAGCAGCTGCAGATACTTTTCGAGCTGGAGCTGTTGATCAATTACAAATTTGAGCTAATCGTGTAGGATGTGATATTGTTGTTCCAGAAAAAGAAAACGCTGATCCATCATCTGTTATTTATCAAGCTATTGAAAAAACAAAAAATTTTGAATATGATTTATTAATTATAGATACTGCTGGAAGATTGCAAAATAAAGTAAATTTGATGAATGAATTATCTAAAATGAAAAAAATAATTGAGCGTAGTCATCCACAAGCCCCACATGAAATTTTATTAGTGTTGGATGCAACAACAGGCCAAAATGGTATTAATCAAGCCAAAGTCTTTAAAGAAGTAACTAATATTAGTGGTATTATTTTAACAAAAATGGACGGAACTTCCAATGGAGGAATTATTTTAGCTATTAAAGATATTTTAGATATTAATGTTAAATTGATAGGATTAGGCGAAAAAATTGATGATTTACAAGAATTTGATTTAGATTCTTATATTTATGGTCTTGTAAAAGATTTAATTAGTGAATAAATTTTTATTTATTATTTTTTAATAATTAATGATTCTTCATTCATTGAAGATGGCTTAGCAATTTTTAAATAATCTAAAATTGTCGGAGCAATATTTGCTAATTTTCCATCTTTTAATTTTAATGATTTGTCAGTTGAAATTAGCATTACTGGAGAAGAGGTGTGTTTTGTTGCCGGTTTTCCATTTTCATCCTCTGTTATTTCAGCATTTCCATGATCGGCAGTTATAAAGAGAACTCCATTATTTTTTTCTACTTCATTAACAATTCTTCCTATTTGTTTATCTAGTATCTCAACAGCTTTAATAGTTGCCTTTAAATTACCTGTATGACCCACCATATCAGGATTTGCAAAATTCATAATTATTAAATCATAATTTTTCATAACTTCTAATAGTTTATCAGTAATTTTTTCAGCCGACATTTCTGGAGCATCAGCATAAGAATCAATTTTTAAAGAATCAATCATTATTCTATCTGAATTAGGATAATTAATATCTTTTCCGCCATCCATAAAAAATGTAACATGTGCATATTTTTGTGTCTCTGCTATTCTTAATTGTTTTAATCCAGCTTCAGATATTATTTTTCCAATCGGATTTTTAACTTCCATTTCTGAAAAAGCAATAATAGTATTTAAACCTTCATATTTCATCATTGAAACAAATTTACTAATTTTAATAGGAGTTTTTGGTGTTTCTTTATATAAATTAGAACCAATAAATAAATGCGATAATTGTCTTGCTCTATCTGGTCTAAAATTGAAGAAAATAATTGAATCACCATCTGAAACAAATTTAGCATTTTCATTAATTGCTGGCACAAAAAACTCATCTGTTTTCCCTTCTGAATATTGCTCATTAACATAAGCAATAGCGTCCGAAAATTTGTGAGTTGATTTACCTAAAATAGCATCATAAGATTTATTTACTCTATCAAACATTTTGTCTCTATCCATTGCAAAAAAACGACCAGAAATAGAAGCAATATTATAATTATATTTTTCACTTTTTTCTACTAATTTTTTAAGAGAAGGAATTATAGATTGTGGTGCAACATCTCTTCCGTCCCCAAAAATATGAATTGAAACATTTTTAATTCCATTTTCATATGCTGCATCAATTAACAAAAATAAATGTTCTTCTAATGAGTGAACACCACCTGGAGAAAGTAACCCCATTAAATGTAATGTTTTATTATTTTTTTTAACATCATCAAAAGCTTCCTGAAATGCATGATTTAATTTAAAGGTATTTTCTCTTATTGCTTTACCAATTAATGATAGTCCTGTGTAAACAATTTCACCTGCCCCTATATTAAGGTGACCAACTTCAGAATTTCCCATTTGATCTCCTGGTAGACCAACAAATTCTCCTGATGCTTGAATAATAGAGTTTGGATATTCTTTGAATAATTTATCAAATGTTGGTGTATTGGCTAAAAGAAAACCATTTCCTTGTTTTTCTTTTCTTAAACCTAATCCATCAATTACACATAATATTACTGGTTTTTTCATAATTTTCCTCAATTCTTTATAATAGATAATATTTTATTATTATATATTTTAATATGTAATTTAGTTAGATAAAAATAAATAGCTATTTAGAAACAATAACTAAAGCAGGCTTTATTACACGATCATTTAAAATAAAACCTTTATCTTTAATTTCAATGATATGATTTGATTTAATATTTTTATCAGAATTTATCTCAATTATATGATGTAATTTTGGGTTAAATTCTTCATTAATTTTAGGTACTATTTCTTTAACACCATAATTTTCTAAAATAGAAAATATTTGTGAAACTAAAAGCGAGAACCCCTTTGCATATGCCATTATTTCTTGACTTCCTTTATTTACTCCAAATGAGATAGCATTTTCTAAATTATTTAAAGGAGAAATAATGTCTTCAATTATTTTTTGTAATGAATATTTTTTAATATTATCAATTTCACTTTGAGTTTTTTCTCTTTCCAATAATTTAATATTATCAATTTTTGCTTGAGATTTAATTTCCAATTCTTTTGCTTTTTCTAAAAAAAGTTTTTCCATTTCATTTATTTTATCTTTTAAAACTTTATTTTCTTTTGCTAATTCTTCATTTAATTTATTAATAATTTTTATTTCTTTTGTAGTGTCTTTTTTTGCTTTTTTATGTTTTAAAATATCCATTTCAAAATTAACTATTTCACCAGGAAAGTAATCAGCATTACTTGGCAACCTAAATTCAAAATTAACTTTTTTATTTTTGTTAATTTCTTTATTTATGATTGCATCATCAAAATTTTCAAAAAATTCATTTCCTCCAACAAATATTTTAACCAATTCAGCATTTTGCATTTTTTGACCATTAAATTCAACTACAAAATTAAATTCTAAATAATCATCAATTTCTATAATATCTTTATTATTTTTCATATGACTATTATATTATAAAAATATTGATTATTAAATTATAATTTTAAATATGAAAATAATACTTGCTGGCACACCGACATTTGCATCAAATATCTTTGAGGAAATAATAAATAATAAAAAAATAGAAGTTGTTGCAATTATAACTCAACCAGATAAACCGATTGGAAGAGGACAAAAAACAACTTTTTCGCCCGTGAAATTACTAGCATTAAAGTATAAAATTCCATTATATCAACCAGAAAAAATAATAGATATTTATGATAATTTAAAAGAAATGGATTTTGATATTTTTTTAACAATTGCTTTTGGCCAATATATTCCCGCTAAAATTTTAGACTTAAAAAAGAATAGCTTTATTAATATTCATGGCTCATTACTTCCTAAATATAGAGGGGCAGCCCCAATTCAAAGAGCTATTTTTAATGGAGAAACAAAAACCGGCTTTTGCTTGATTTATATGATCAATAAAATGGATGCTGGAGATATTATTATGAGTCAGGAATTAGATATTGATTCTAATGATACATCTTTAACATTGTTTTTAAAAATGGAAAATGAAATTAGGAAAATTATTAGTGATTGATTACTTAAATTTTGAGAAAAAAAATTTAGTGTAATAAAACAAGAAGATTCTTTAACAACAAATGCCGATAAGTTAACTAAAGAAGAATCTTTTTTAGTTAAAGATACTTCATTTAATATGATTAACAAAATAAGAGCATTTAATGAAAATCCTGGGGCGTATTTTTATTTCCAAAATAAAAGAGTTAAAATTTTTCAAGCAAGTTATGAATATAGACCAAATTCTATTTTGATAGAAACAAATGATAAAAATATTTATGCATTTGATTTTCAATTTGAAGGAAAAAAAAGAAGACAAATTTAACTTTATCTTCTTTTAATTTAATTTATAGTTTAATAAAAATATACTAATTATTTAATTGCAATTCTTGCTTTTTCAATAACTTCTTTTAAAGTAGCTACTGATTTATCAAATTGTTTTTGTTCTTCACTATTTAATGATATTTCAATAATTTCCACTATTCCTTTATTGCTAATAACGGCTGGAACTCCTGTGTAAACTCCCTTATTTTTAAATTCTCCATTTAAAAATGCCCCTACTTCTATAATGTTTCTAGTATCTTTTATAATATTTTCACAAATATTAGCTAAACAAACACCAATTCCATAAAATGTTGCTCTTTTTCTGTCAATAATTTCATACGCTTTTTTTCAAACCATTTCATGAATTTTAGGAAATTCTTTACTATCAATTCTTTTTTCTTCAATAAATTTACTTAATGGCTTTCCTTTAATATTTGCTGATGAAAAAACAGAAACTGATGAATCTCCATGTTCACCAAGAACATATGCATCAATTGATTGAGGAGCAATATTTAATTTTTGTGATAATGCTCTTTTTAATCTTGCAGAATCTAAAGATGTTCCAGATCCGATAACTTTTGATTTTTCAAATCCTGTTACTTCTTGATAGACAAATGTTAAAACATCCACTGGGTTTGAAGCAATAACTGTTATTCCTTTGAAACCAGATTTTTTAATTTCAAGCGCTATTTCTTTCATAATTTTAGCGTTTCCTTCAACCATGTTTATTCTAGTTTCACCAGGCAATTGAGGTCTACCTGCAGTAATTACAACAATATCTGCATCTTTACAATCACTATATTTAGCTTTAAAAACATTAAAAGGTCAAGGACTTCCTGCAATTCCATCTTCTAAATCTAATACTTGCCCTTCAGTATTTTTTTCATTCAAATCAATAATTCCGTATTCTTGAGCGATTCCTCTATTTATTGCTGAGTACATAAAAGATGTTCCTACAGCTCCTGCTCCAACTAAAATAATTTTTCTTTTTTCCATAATTTTCTCTCCATATTTATTTTTAATTAATATTTTTTTTAAATTATATAACTTAATTTTTTTTATTACTATATTTTTTATGTATAATTAGTAAAAATAAAAATGCCCGAGTGATGAAATGGTAGACATAGGGGACTTAAAATCCCCAGGCCGTATGGCCGTGCTGGTTCAAGTCCAGTCTCGGGCACCATATATAAAACTTGTTTTATTCCAAAAGATAAAAAATGTATTATTATGTAATGTTATATATAAGTTTATATTTTTTAAATAAACAAAAAAACTAAAAAGGAATTTACTATGGCTGTTAAAAATGAAATAGATTATCGTCAATATTCTTGTACATGACATATTGACTCTAAAACTGGCGGAAAATATTGAATTGTTTTAGAAGATGGAAAAAAATGATATAGAAGACTAGATACTCAAACTGAAGGTATTGAATATTTTAGAGAATTAAAAACATATGCTAAAATGAGAATCCAATCATCAAAATCAAAATCTTTTAGTAGAAATGTCATAACTAAATTAGCGCAAGATAAGTATGGAACAATTACCGCTTTTGAAGTTGTTTTAAAAAAAGAATTGAAAAAAAGAGAAAATACAACTAATAAAAAAGAAACAAAAAAATCAACAAATACTAAAAAAAGTAAACCATCATCAGCAAAAAAATCAACAGTAGTTAAATCTAAAAAAACAGTCATTAAAAAAGTGGATTCTAATGTTATTCATCATGACAACACTATTACTCCTAGTTTTGATAGTGAAATAAAATCACTTGATAAATTTTATGAAAAATTCCCAGAAGCTGTTTCAGATGGCTCAATCATAGATAAATCTCTTTTAAAAGAAGAAAAAAAAGATGAGCAACAATATTCAAATAATATAAATACTGCCATTATTGATGAAATTCTTTTAAGAAATAAAGAATTACAACAACAAAAAGAAATGCAAGCAAGTAAAAATGCTTCCACAACTGTTCTTAATTTTTCTGAATTAGAAGCAAAGTCTGAGCAAGAACCATTAAAGACAATGGAACTTGAAAATATCAAAATTAGTAACCATAATTTGGATGTGGATGAAATTAATGAAAATAATTCACAAGATAATTTAAAAGAAGAATTGACTTTTGTTAAAATAGAAGATGAAAAACAGGAAAATAATTCTTCTATTAGAACTTCTGAAAACAATTTGGATCAAAATATTATTCAAGAAGATCTTGAAATTTCGAAGGAAATTCAAAATATTGCTACTACTGAATTAAAAATAGAAAAAGATGAAGTTAAGGGCAAAACTAAATATATTGTTTCAATTATTATTTCATCTATAGTTTTATTAGCTGTTGTCATTATCTTTGTTCTTTTTATTTTGTCAATAAAATAAAGGAGAAAAAATGAGTAATGTTGAAATACTTCTTTTAATTACATTAATTATAATAATTATTGTATTAATAGTTTCTTTAATTCCTTATTTAACAGTTATTATTAAACGTTTAATTTCCAAAGATAAACAAAATAACTATGGGCTATCTTCGAAAATAAGATTAATTTACCAATTAAAAGAAGCTATTGAATATCTTTCTAAAACAAAAACTGGAGCAATTATAACAATAGAAAATAATGATCGTGTAGATAATTTAAGAACTGATGGAATAATTATAGATGCCAACATTTCTTCTTCATTAATTATTTCTATTTTTAATAAATCATCACCATTACATGATGGGGCTTTAGTTATTAGAAATAATAAAATTATTTATGCAGCAACATATTATAAAATAACTAAGAAATCAATTAATAATAAATATGGAGCAAGACATAGGGCAGCAATGGGTATTTCAGAAGTATGTGATGCCACTACTATAATTGTTTCTGAGGAAACAGGCGAAGTTACTATTGCTAAAAATTCTGTTTTTATACCTGTTAAAATTTCGAATTTTCAGGAAAAATTAATTTTTTATCTTCGTGATTAATAAAAAATAAAAAGGAGGTTTTATGGAAGCAACAATTTTAGAAATTAAATCTCTTATTAATCAAAAAGATATTTTAAAAATTAGAAAAATTGTAAATGATTTATCGATATCTGAAAAAATTTCATTATTCGAGAATCTTTCTCATGATTCTATTAATGATGCAATTTTATTTTTTAGATTTTTAGAAACTGAGACATCATCAGAAATTTTTTCTTATATGGATGAAGAATCTAAAAAATTAATTATTCAAAATCTTACTAAAAAAGAAACAATTTCTATAATAAATGAACTATATACTGATGAAGTTGCAGATTTAGTGGAAGAATTGCCATCTTCAATGGCTCAAATGATTTTATCAACAGTCGATAAAACTACTAGATTAAAAATCAATCATATTTTAAAATATGAAGAGGATCAAATAGGATCTATTATGGCTGTTGACATCATTTTAATTTATGAAAACGAAACTAATAAACAAGCGCTTGAAAAAATTAAATTAAAAAGACAAGAGTCAGAAATATCTCATTATTTTTTTATAGTAGATGTTAACAAAATTTTCCTAGGCTACGTTTCTTTTGAAGATATAGTATTTTCTCATCCAAGAGCACTAGTGAAAAATAATATGAAAATTACTACTCCTTTATATACATATCAGGATAGAGAAGAAGCTTCAATTGTTTTTGCACAAGAAGATTTATCAGTTCTTCCGGTAGTTGATAAAAAAGGAATTGTTTTAGGAATGCTAACATCAGATGATGTTATCGATATTTTAACAACAGAAGCAACAGAAGATATTTATAAAAATGTTGGTATTTCAACAAAAGACACTATTTCGTATTCAAAAAGCACAATTTTATCTCTTGTTAAATCTAGAATTTTTTGATTATTAATTTTAATGATTTCATCTACATTATCTCAGGTCATTATTCAAGAATTTACTGAAATTGCTGAAAAAAGTCTTTCTTCTATAAGTGCTTTTTCTTCTTCTTTACTTGTGGCCCTTGTCCCAGTTATTTCTGGTGTTGCTGGTAATTCTGGGTCTCAGTCAACATCTACTATTACAAGAGCAATTGCTCTTGGCGAAACACATGATATGAAAAAAATAAAAATCGTTTTAAAAGAAACCCAAGTAGGTTTTTTAATAGGACTCTTATTAATGGTGGCTAATTTTGCCCGTTTAATCATTTATTATGCCATTACTGGAGATTTAATGAATAACACAAAATTCATTTTACTTTTATCGCTTGCTTCTTCCACAGCATTATGAATTGCCGTCTTTCTATCTAAAATAGCGGGGGCATCTATTCCTTTGCTTGCTTATAAATTTAAAAAAGATCCTGCAGTTCTTTCTTCTCCAATATTAACAACCACTATTGATGCTTTATCTACTTTAATTTTTTATTCAATAGCTATTTTGTTTTTAATTATCTAGTAATATTTGAAATATAAAGTATAATATTAAAAAATAAATTTTTTTGGAGTAGTACTCAAGTGGCCGAAGAGGCGTCCCTGCTAAGGATGTAGGGGGAGCAATCCCCGCGGAGGTTCGAATCCTCTCTGCTCCGCCATTTTTTTTATCTTTTTTTGAAAAAAATTCTATCACAATAAGATTATTTTTTTTAAAAAATGATTTTTTTTACATTTTTTTTACATTTTTTGAAAAAAAATCTCTTTTTTTAGACTAATTATTAGGAAACGAAAAGAGAATGAATAATATGAAATATACTACATACTTAAAAAATAAAAATTTATCAATGATAACGACAAAAATTTATGAAAACAATGCCAAAAAATGAATTAATTATTTAGATACAAGAAAACCCAATAAAACTTTATTTGTAAAATTTATTAATCAATATCAAAAAAGCCATAAACCAAACTCTACAAGATTACTTTATTCTTCAATATTAGCGTATTTTAAATTCACTAAAAATTGAAAACTTTATAATGAGTCAAAAGACATAAAACTACCTTCTGAAGCTAGAGTCAATCGTGAAATTATTTCTATTGAAGAATTTAAAAATATTGAAAATATTTATAAAGCTAATTCTTGATTTTCAAAAAGAAATTGAATTATTTTTACCATATTATTTATGACCGGTATAAGATCATCTGAATTAGATTTTATTAATAAAAAAAATATTATAAATAATCAAATATATATAAAATGCAAAGGTAATAAATATAGAAATATTTATATAAATGATTATTTAATTAATTTATTAAATGATTGAGAATATGACAAAGTGAATATTTCTAATAAAAATTTAAAATTAACTAGCAAACAAATAATTATAATTGTGCATAAAATTGGAATTAAGTATTTTAACAAAAACATAACACCACATTCCTTACGAAGATCATTTGCAACAAATTTATTAAGATCAAATATTGAACTAAAAATAGTTTCAGTATTAATGGGACATTCCAATATAAATACCACTTCTAGATATGTTTATTTAACTGATGAAGAAATTGTCAATACTGTTAAAGATATTTTTTAATTTTTAATTTAGTATAATTAAAAAACTAAAATTCAAGAAAGGAGAAAAACTATATGAAAAAAGTACAAACTTTATGATACAAAACAGGAAAATGTGAAAAATGTAAACAAGAAACTGGTGCAACATATTCTTTATCACAAAAAATAATTATATATATTTGCTTTTTATTTTTTTTAATTCCTGGTATTATAGCTTGAATTATTATAAAACCTAAATCATGTAAATGCTGTGGTGCTATTTATAATAAAACAAATTTTCCACAAAAATAATTTATAATTTTATTGCATTTGACAATTGCTGCTTTATTATTAAAGTAGAGGAAAGTCCGCGCTAGCACTATCTGAGATGATAGTAGTGTTCATGCTTGATTTAATAAATTGAGGCTATGACGACAAGTGCCACAGAGACGAGCTTATTTATTTAAGGTGAAACGCGGTAAACTCCATGAGCTAGAAACCCAAATTTTGGTAGGGGAATTTATGAAAAGGAAATGAACTAATCATAAATGCTATATTTAATTTTTAAAATTATAGTAAGATAAATAATTGTCACTTTTTTTAAAAGAACAGAACGCGGCTTATAAATGCAACATACACAAAATTGTGTATGTTTTTTTTATTTTTTATGAAAATAGATTATTATTATAAATATCATTATGAAAAATAACTCATTATCCAAAAGAAGAAAAAAGAGAATTCAATTAGTTGAAATTATTTATCAATATGAATTATTAGAAAAAAAAATTGATACTAATATAATTTTTGAAGAATTTAATATTGATGAATTTCAATTAAAAATAATTAAAATTTTAGAAAAAAATTATGAAAATATTTTGAAAATTATGAATAAATTTATAGATCAAACATGGACATGAAATAGAATTTCTCCTCTAACAAAAGCAATTTTATTATTAGGTTCATCAGAATTATTTATTTTAGAAAAAAAAATTGTATTTAATGAATATGTTGAAATAACAAAATATTATAATCCAGATGATTCATATAAGTTTGTAAATATCATGTTAGAAAAGGTGTCATTAATTTATGAAGCAATTAAAACAAAGTAAGCATCAATTAAAAATTCAACTAAAATTTGATAATTTATACCGAAAATATAAAAAGACATTTAAAAATCCTAAATATCGTTTTATTATTATTCAATATGCAAATATTTTTAATGTGCCATATTCACTAAAACTTTATGAATTGGAAAAATATTTAATTGATAATAATTCTATTGATGATTTTGTTATTGTATTTAAAGAATTCAGCATTTTAATATCAGAAAAATATAAAAAATTAAATTGAGAATCTTTTGGGAAATTTATCTATTATGTTTTTAACTATTCAATTTTTTATTATGATAAAAAAAATAGTATTTATAAAAAAAATACTATTTTAAATCTTAATGATTTAAAGAAAAAATATTATTATGAATGATTAAATTCTTTTTACGAGACAAAAGATATTAATTTTAATGAAATAATAGTTCAAGTTTTAAAGTTCTCTATTTAATTTAGAATTATTTTACTTCTGATTGATGTTTTTGAACAAATAAATCAAGTCTTGATGCTTTTCTAGCTGCATTGTTTTTATGAAAAACACCTTTTGATACAGAAGTATCGATTAATTTGTGTGCATGTTCAACAAGTTCTTTTAATTTAGCATCATTATTCATAGCAGCCAATTTAGCTTTTTTGATAGCCTTTCTTACTTGTGATTTAATAGCAGCATTTCTTACTCTTGCCTTTTCGTTAGTTTTTATTCTTTTTTCTTTTGATTTTATATTTGCCATTTTTACTCCTAAAATTTATAAAATTATATCAAAGTCATTAATCTTTTAATAAAATTTAATTGATATTTCTTATATTTTTTTCTTCTTTATATTCAAGTATTATTATATAATATAAATACTATTTAATTTTTAATAAAGTATAAAGGATTTTTATGAATAATTTTGACGAAAAAGATAAAGAAAAAAAACTAAATGAAGATAATGATCAATATCACGTTGAAGATGATGAGTTAAAAGTTATTTTTGATGAAAATAAACATGATTCTTCTAGTGTAAAAAAAATTGTAATTGAAGATGATGATGATGAAGTTCCTCAAAATAAAGAAGAATATCAAATTAAATCTCAAATAATTAATGAGGAAACTAGTTCATTAGCTCCAGTATATGTTTCTAATGAAATGAGAAAATCATTTTTAGAATATGCTATGTCAGTAATTGTATCAAGGGCTCTTCCTGATGCAAGGGATGGATTGAAACCTGTTCATAGAAGAATTTTATATGCTATGAGTGAATTAAATTTAACTGCCTCTTCACAATATAAAAAATCAGCACGTATTGTTGGAGAAGTTTTAGGAAAATTTCACCCTCATGGTGATTCTTCTATTTATGGTGCAATGGTTAGAATGGCACAAGATTTTTCATTAAGATATCCTTTAATCGATGGTCATGGAAATTTTGGGTCAATAGATGGTGATGAAGCCGCTGCAATGAGATATACTGAAGCTAGAATGTCAAAAATTGCTGGAGAGATGATTGATGGCATTAAAAAAGAAACTGTTGATTTTACAGATAATTATGATGGTTCTGAAAAAGAACCTTTAGTTTTACCATCAAGATTTCCTAATCTTCTAGTAACTGGTTCAGTAGGAATAGCTGTTGGTATGGCCACCACAATTCCACCACATAATTTAGGAGAAATTATTGATGGGGTAGTAGCTGTTGCTAAAAACCCTGATATTACTATTGAAGAATTAATGGAGTTTGTTCATGGTCCTGATTTTCCTACTGGTGCAACTATTTTAGGAAAAAGAGGAATTATTGATGCATATACGACTGGAAGAGGGTCAATAAAATTAAGATCTAAATCTCATATTGAAATTTTAAAAAATGGTAAATCAAGAATTGTTATAACCGAAATTCCTTTTGAGGTGAGAAAACCAGCATTAATTGAAAAAATTGCAATGCTTGTTAAAGAGAAAAAAATAGATGGAATAACTGATTTAAGGGATGAAACATCTAGAAAAGGTATTAGATTAGTTATTGAAGTTAAAAAAAGTGTAATTCCCGAAGTTTTATTAAATCAATTATTCAAAATGACTAATTTGCAAGCTAATTATAGTGTTAATACAATTGCTCTAGTAAATGGAGAGCCCAAATTATTGACATTAAAAGATGCTTTGGTTGTTTATTTAGATCATCAAATTGAAGTTGTAACTCGTAGAACTCAATATGATTTATCAAAAGCAGAAGCAAGAGCCCACATTTTAGAAGGATTAAAAATAGCCATTGAAAATATTGATGCTATTATTGAATTAATTAAAAAATCTAAAACTGATATTGATGCACAAAATGCAATGATAAGTAAGTTTTCTTTATCTGATAAACAAGCAAAAGCTATTACCGAAATGAGATTAGGTCGTTTAACAGGTTTAGCAATTGAAAAAATGAATGAGGAAATAGAACAATTAATTTCTATAATTTCAGAACTAAAATCTATTTTAAATTCAAGAGAAAAATTAATTGATTTAATAATTAATGAATTAAATATTGTTAAAGAAAAATATGCTGATAAACGTAGAACTGAAATTGATTTAAATAATATTGGTGATATTTCTGATGAAGATTTAATTCCGGAAAAAAATATTATTATAACTATGTCAGCTAAAGGATATGTTAAAAGAATTCCTTTAATTGAATATCGTTCACAAAAACGTGGAGGAGTTGGGGTTCAAGCTCAAGCCACTTATTCTGATGATGATGTTGCTAAAATTATTTCAACAACAACACATACAGATATTTTAATTTTTACATCTAAAGCAAAAGTATTTAGATTAAGAGCTCATCAAATTCCTGAAATGTCTCGCCAGGCAAAAGGGATTCCTTTTATTAACTTGATTAACATAGAAAGAGATGAAAAAATTATTTCTTTATTAATTGCAAATGAGTATTCTGATAATAAATCGTTAATTACAATTACTAAAAGAGGGATAATAAAACGTACTAAATTAGTTGAATATCAAAGAATTAATCGTAATGGAAAAATTGCTTTAAATATGAAAGAAAATGATGTTTTAATTAAAGCAATGATTGTTTCAGATGATAAGGAAATTATAATTGGAGGAAGCAATGGTAAAGTTGTTCGTTTTAAAATCGAACTTTTAAGACATTTATCAAGGACGGCTACTGGAGTAGTTGCAATGAAATTTGATAATGAAAAAGAATATGTTATTGGAGCAGCTAATACTGATGAGGGCCAAAATGTTTTATCAATTGGAGCTTCAGGTTTTGCTAAAAAAACTCCAATTGATGATTATAGAGAAACTAAAAGAGGGGCAAAAGGTGTTAAGTCAATTAATGATTCAAAAGCTGGTAAATTAGTTTATGTCGGTCTTGTTAATGGTGATGAGGATATTATGCTTGTTACAAATAAAGGAATTGCCATTAGAACTAGTTTAGATCAAATTAATACAACATCTAGATCAACTAAAGGTGTAAAAATAATTAATATAAAAGATGATGCTAAAATAAATTCTGTTGCTATTATTGATTTAGAAAATATTGAAAAAGAAGTAGAAGAAATTAAAAAAACACAAGAACTAGATTTAAATTCTATAAATGATTTTAAAAATATTGTCTCTGATGATGAATCAAATGATGATTTAGAATAAAATATGCATTTATTTATTGATACATCACAAAAGAATTTTGCAATAGCATTATTTAATGAAAATTTTGTAGTAATTAAATATGAGATATTAGAGATTAAATTTAAAGTAGAAAGTTTAATTGCTTTTATTGATAAAAATAACATAAAACTAAATCATTTAAAAAAGATATATATTAATTTGGGCCCTGGATCATTCACTGGATCAAGAATTGCTCTGGTATATGCTAGAACAATTGCTCAAATAAATAAATGTGAATTATATACAACAAATTCATTTTTATTGGCTACTATTAATAATAATAATAAAACTACTATTTCTATAGAAGCTAATAAATATCGTGCTTATGTTTTAGATTTGGCAAATATTAATGATTTATCTAAAACCACTTTAGTAGAAAATCAAAATAAAAATCAATTGATTAACTATGAAGAGTTATTTCAAAATTTTAATTCATATTTAAGTCTCTTTAAAAGAGAGGATTACATTAATAAAATTAATGTTAATTATTTATCAACACCACAAATAGGAGAAATTAAATAATGATAATTTTAGGAATTGAATCTTCACATGATGACACATCTTTTGGAATAGTGGAGGACACTAAAGTTTTGCTTCATTTTAAAATATCTCAAATAGATATTCATAAAAAATATGGTGGAACTATTCCTGAATTAGCTTCAAGAGAACATGTGAATAATTTTTATATTTTAATAGAAGAATTAAAAACAAAATTTGATTTAAATAAAATTGATAAAATTGCCTATACATCTGAACCCGGCCTTATTGGTTCCTTGCAAATTGGATATTTAGTAGCGCATGCTTTATCAAATTTATTAAATAAAGATTTAATAAAAATTAATCACCTTCATGGTCATATTTTTTCATCATTATTAATTGAACATGAGGAAGATAAAAAAGAAATAATTTTTCCTTCTCTTGCCTTAGTTGTTTCAGGAGGGCATAGTCAAATTTATGAGTTAAAAAATTTTAATGAAATTAATTTAGTATCTTCAACAATTGATGATGCAATTGGTGAGGCTTTTGATAAAGTGGCAAGAGTTTTAAAATTAGGATTTCCAGGCGGGCCTGCGATTGATCAAATTTTTATTAATAATCATTATGATAATATTATTAATTTTACTAAACCTATCACTCCCAACGAATTAGATTTTTCTTTTAGTGGACTAAAAACACAAGTATTAAATTATGTGAATAATAATAAAGATGTTGATTCTCAATTAGTTGCTTATTCTTTTCAAAAACATTCGATTGATTATTTAATAGATAAATTTAAAAAAGCAATATCTATTTATCATCCTAAATCAATTATTTTATCTGGAGGAGTAAGTGCTAATTCTTACTTAAGAAGTCAATTTAAAAAAACACATACTAATTATTTAATTCCAAAAGATAAATATACAACTGATAATGGTGCAATGATTGCAATTGCAGCTTTTTTAAAAAAATAAAAACATTACTAAATTAATAATAATGTTTTTATTTTTTATATTTTTTACAATTATAATTTAATTATTTTTACTTGTTCTTTAAATTTTATAACATCTTTTTTAGTGCCAATTCATTTATTAGAAACAGTTGCCATGCCACAAGCATTTGCAATTAAAAAAGCCTCTTCTAAATTGGTGCCATTTATTAATGAACTTACAAATCCAGCCATCATAGAATCACCTGCCCCAGCAGAATTAATTATTTTTAATTTCGGGAAAATAGCCTTATAAATTACATTTTTATTAAATAAATATGCTCCATCACCACCACAAGAAATGAGTAGATTTTCCACTCCCATTTTTAATATTTTTTTTCCAGCATTTATTAATTCTTCTTCACTATTAATTTTTTTATCTATTAATGTTTCTACTTCATCTTTATTAGGTTTAATAGCAAGTGGTTTGTATTGTAATAAATTAATAATTTCTTTATTATCAATATCTAGAATGAATTTAATATTTTTTTTAGACAATATTTCTACAATTTGCTTTACTAAATTCATATCAGAATTTCCCATTATCATTACAACATCTTTTTGTTGAATTTTATTATTGATAAATTCTAGTAATTTAATAATGCTTTCTTGACTAATTAGAGCTTTTGGTCCATTAATTTCAAAATTATTAATGTTATTATTAAATTTTAGATTAATTCTTGTTTCATTCTCAGATTTAAAATCTATTATTTCCACTTTTTCGTTCATTAATTGTTCTTTAATAATATTCCCAAAATGTCCATTTAAAAAAGTTAAAGCACTAGTGTCAAAATCTAATCTATTTAACAAAATAGAAGCATTAATTCCCTTTCCGCCTGCTAATAGTTCAAATTTATCATATCTTGTTAATCCATTAATATTGAATTTATTTTCAGTTTCAACAAAGAGATCAACTGATGGAGAGAAAGTTATTGTGTAAATCATAAGATATTATTATTTCTATAATTTATAATTTTCATTTTCTCAATTTTTGCATTTTTATTACTTTTTTTAATATTTATATTTTTGAATCAATTATTTTGATTTTCTCCATTTTTTTTATCAAAAACCGATCTTAATAATCAAATTCCTAACATAGTAACAATTGCCCCAGTAATAATAGCAACTAGATAAAGTGTTATTCCCATTCCGATAGCCATAGCATCCGTATTAAACATATCAGATTTTACTAATGCAAAAACAAATATTCCTCCATGTGGAGCTCCTAATTTTATTTGAAATGCAGCAGATAATAATCCTGCAACACCGGCACCCATCATTGATGCTGGAATAATTACTTTTGGATTTTTTGCTGCAAAAGGAATTGCTCCTTCTGTTATAAATGATAATCCCATAATTACATTAGCTGCAGTTGTATCTACTTCTTCTTTTGTTCAAAGTTTTTTTCTAAAAATAGCAGTTGATAAGGCTATTCCAAGAGGAGGAACCATTCCGGCAGCCATTACACTTGCCATTGCATATGAACCTTCTCCTGCCGCATTATTTAAAGTTAATGTAGCAAAAACATAGGCAGATTTATTAATAGGTCCACCCATATCAGTAGCCATCATTAGACCAAGCATTAATCCTAGCAAAATGGTTAGAGAGCTATTTTTTCCTATTTCATTTAACATTCATGAAAACCCATCATTAATGTATAAGAATGGAATATTTACTAAAAAGAATAAACCTACAATAATTAATGTTCCTAAAAAAGGAATAATTAAAATTTGCATAATTCCATTTAAAGATTTTGGAACATGGATTACAATGTATTTCATCAACAATATTATTAATACTGAAACTAAAATACCTCCAGCAATTGCTCCAAAGAAACCTGAGTTTACTCCTGCCGGAGTTCCTAGTCATCCCATACCGTCTCCAAAATCACCCATTTTCCCGGCCGAAATCATTCCCGTTACAAAAGCTGGTAGAAGTCCAATTTTACCAACTAAAGCATACGCAATATAAGCTGAAAGCATTGGAATCATTAAACCAAAAGATAAATCTCCAATTGCTTTAAATCATTTGGCTCCAGGATTTATGGTTCCAAAATTACCTCCCGAATCTTTATTTGGAATATCAATCATAAATGCAATTGCAATCATAATTCCTCCAAAAATTACAAAAGGAAGCATGTAGGAAATACCTGTCATTAATGCTTTATACAACCTTTTACCAAAATTATCAAAATTAAAAGAAACTTGATCGTTTTCAGATTTTTCACTATTTCCATTTGTTTTTAATTTTTGACCTTTTTTATCAAGAATAAACTGAATTTCTTCGTCTGCTTTTTTCATAACTTTTCTAGTTGATGTTTCTAAAATATTTTCATGATTAGAAAATCTACCCAAATCTACAGCCCGGTCTATAGCTAAAATAACTCCACCAGCATTATCAATTTCTTGCTGAGTTAAATTATTTCTTGCTCCTTCTGTCCCTTGTGTTTCTACTTTAATAGAAACACCCATTTCTTTTGCTTTTGCAATTAGAGCATCTCTTGCCATATATGTATGAGCAATTCCTGTTGGACAAGCAGTTATAGCAACAATATCATATTTTCCGTTTTCATTTGCTTGGATAATTTCTTTTTCTTCAATATTTGAAGATTTAAAGAGTTCAATAAGTCCTTTATAAGTTTTGTTTTTGTCCAATTTATCAATAAATTCAGGATTCATGATATTTTTTGATAAAGACTGAATGATTTCCATATGAACATTATCTTTATCATTTAAAGCAATAAAAAAAATATGTTCAATTTTTTTATTATCTAGTGAGTCCCAATCAATTGGATCTACTTTAGCATATAGTAAAACAGATTTTTTCATTTCTGGAATTCTAATATGAGGCATAGCAATTTTATTACCAATTCCTGTTGAAAATTCTTTTTCTCTTTCAAGTGCACTATTAGCTATTTTTTTTGCATTTTCGCCAAATCCTTTATCTACTAAAATTTTCGATAAAGTTTCAATAGCATCTTTTTTTGATTTAAATTTATAATCAAAAAGAGCAACATCTTTATTTAGATATTTTTCAATCATTTTTTTTACCTTTCTTTAATTTTTATTAAATTAAATTTAGAAGTTTCTTTTCATTTTTCAATATCTGAAATAACAATTTTATTTGTTCCTTCATTATCAAAAGAAAAAATAGATTTTTGATTAAATTTTTCCTTTTCAACCAGAAAAACAACAAGTTGAGAATTTTTAAGTATTTTATTTTTCATTTCACCTTCATTAATTTCAGGAGTCATAAAATCATTATCACTAGAAATAGCATTAACTCCCATAAAAGAAATCGGGAAATTAATTTTATTAATAATTCCATCTAAATTAGAAATTATTGTGAATGTGTTAGTTTTTATATATCCAGAAACAATATAAATATTTGTAAATCCCTTTTCAATGGCTCTTTTAGCATTTATTAAAGAATTAGTATAAATAAAAGTATCTTTTTTTTCAATGTAATCAAATAAAAAATAATTACAGCTAGATGAATCAATATAAATAATATCGTAATCTTTTGCTAAAAAAGCACCGATTTTTGCCAATTTTTTCTTAATTTCAATATTTTCATTAATTGCATTAATAGCTATTTTATCTTGAGAATATTTATTTTTTTCTTTATAAATAATTTCACCAAATTCTCTTTTTAAAAATCCTTCTTTTTCTAGTTTAATTAAATATCTTCTACAGGTAGATTGTGTCATATTCATTTTTTTTTCCAAATCCTTAGGTTTAATTATTAAACTTGATTTAATAATTTCTTTAATTTCATTTTGTAATTTGATACTCATTCATTCTACCTATATTGAATTATAGTATATTTTAAATAAATTTGAATAAATTTGAATAAGTATAAATAATTAAATTAAATATATTTGATAATATCTTTTTATATGGTATAAATATACAATAATAAAATATGAAGGAGAAACAATGAAAAAAGACTCATTATTTTTAGATGATAATCTTATTACTGATGAATTTTATTATGATTCAGTAGATTTTTCTAAAGGAGAAAAAATTCATCTTGATTGATTTACAGGATTAAAAAAAGTTTTTGATGTTAGAGATGAGAAATTTAATGATTTTGAAAAATGTGTTGAATTTTGTAGTGAAAATCAAATTAGAATGTTAACATTGCTAGATACTATAATGGATAAAGATGCTCCTAGTAATAATTTAGTTACAATTTTTACCAATTATAATTACAATGTAAATGGAGAAAAAAATATTATTGAGCAAGTTGCAGTAGTATATCAATTTACTGAAACAATTTTTATAGTAGCAAGATTTGCGAATTATACAATGACTGATTTTGCTAAAAATTATGATTTATCAAAATTAAATTTAGATGAAAAATAAAATTAAAAAGAAAGAGAGAATAAAATGTCAAGTAGATTTAGAGACTTAACTTATGGTATAGATAGATTAGCAAATACCGGATTAAAAATTGGAGGAGCCGTTTTTGCTGGTGTAGCTGCTACAAAATATATGAAAAAGAAAAATACTTCTAGTTCTGCAATAGAACAAGATCAAATTGAACTTAAAAAATTAGAAATAGAAGTTCAAAAAGCTAAATTAGAAGCTGAAAAAAATAAATTAATGCAGGATAGTAATAAAACACAAGTTCCTCAAATTAGTTATAATCCGCAAGAAAGTGTTTCTATACAACCTGCATTACCACAAGAGACATCAAATAATTCCCAAGAAAAATTATTGAAATCATATGAATTATTTAAAGCGGGAGTTATTACAGAAGAAGAATATACAATTATTAAGAAACAAGTTTTAGGAATATAATAAAAAATGGTATAATTTTACCAAATTAAAAAAAGGAGAAAAAAATGGCAAAAAAAGAATTAACTAATAATAAAATTACACTTGTTGGATTTTTATGTTGCTTAATTTTAGGTATTGGTGTTGGTTTAATTCCATATCTATTAATTAAATTATTGAATTTAAAAAGCAATCTTTGATATATTTTATTTATCTTTACCCCCCCAGTTATTGGTGGAATTATTTATTGAAGATCAAAAGCTAGAGTAGTTAAAAACTAATTTTAGTTTTAGACAATAAAATATTTATAAAAAAGACTTTTTAAAAAGTCTTTTTTATTTCTTTATTTTTAAAAGAAATCTTTCTAAATCATTAAAATCTATTTGTTGATGAACATCTTTATTTTTTTGTAAGTATATTACTTCATTTTTTTCATTTAAAATAATAATTCCTCTATTTAGAAGAAAAAAATCATCAATTAAAAAACCTGTTTTTATACCAAATTCTCTATCTTTATAATCACTTACAGCCAAAATATTATTAACTCCATGTGAGCCACATCATTCTCTTAGAGTAGTTGGTAAATCCACAGAAATAGCAATAAAATCAATATTTGGAAATTTATTAGCTATTTCATTTATTCCAGTAGTTTGTAAATCACATACTCTTGTGCTAATAGATGGAAAAATAGAAAAAACACTAATTTTATCTAGCTTTTCAAAACTAATTTCTTCGAAATCAATTTTTGTTGCTTTAAATGTTAATTTATCCCCAATATTAATTTCATTTCCTATTAATTCTCGTTCTTGTTTTAAAAATATTGTTTTCATTGTTCTGTAATCCCCTTGTTATAATTATATTATTATTTTTCTAAAATAAAATATTGATCTAATTTTAGAAAATATTTTGATCATATGATTAAAAATATTCGCAAATAAAATGGATATCATGATAATTTTATTTTTCTTTTGATAACTAGTTTTAAATTATTTTTTTTCAAATATTCTCTATATTTTTTATGAAAAAGTTTTAAATAAATAGTTTCTAAGGAATCATTTTCTATTAAATTTCAATATGTTATATATAAATTGTGCCCAGTTTTATCATCAATAATTATTTTCTTTTTCTTATTATTTATATGAACTACACCAAATGATTTTTTAGTATAAAAAACATTATTAGAATAATTAAAATATTGATTAATTAAATCAATATTTTGACACGGAATATTTTCTAATAATTTTTTTGTTTTATTAAAAATTTCTTTCTTAACAAAAAAAGAAATTGTGTAACTAGATTTAGTTTTCATTTGATATTTATTTTTGATTTTTTTTTTATTTAAAAATAAATAGGGTTTTATTTTACCTTTTATTTTATTTTTCTTTATGATATTGGCATATCCAGCTATTACATCTCATTTATTAATTTTTAATATTTCATCACATAAATAAAAAACATCTTCATTGTAAAAATTATCGACATCAATAATTCCTACATAATCATTTTTGACAAGATTATTATCTTTAACAAAATTAATTACAGATCCTCAATTACCATTTTTTTGAGAATAAACTTCAATAAAAGAATATTGTTTTTTATATTCTTTTGCAATTTTTAAACTATCATCTTTTGAACCATCATCTACAATTATTAATTGAATTAAAGATTTGTCATATGATGAATCAATTATTTTATCAATTGTTTTGCTTAAATATTTACTTCCATTATGTACAGGAATAATTATTGAAAAACTTATCATATATGAGAATTCTAACACATATTTTATTAAAATTATTGTTCATTTTCTGTATTTTTTAATAAATTAAAATGTACATTTAAAAAAACTTTCATTTCTTCTTTTTTTTGAATTGGCAAAGGAATTTTGCTTTTTCTGCTTATATATTCATCTTTAATTCCGATAGTTTTTAAAATATCTTCATAATTTTTATATTTTTTCTTGAATTTTTTAGAAACATATAATTTCTCATTTCCATCAATTGAAATATAATGACCATCAAACAATTTGTCGATACTAGCTGCCAATAACAGTCCATTTGCTTTATCCATTCTTTCCTTATGATTGCATTCATTTCATGGCTTAATATGACTTGCTATTAATAATTCTTCTACTTTTATATCTGACAAAATACATTTTTTTTCAAAAATAAGTAGTATAGATTTTCTGTATTGTGCTTGTGTTGTTCTAATTTTTGTTGTCAATCATTTTTCGGTTTCTATAAAATTTTTTTCATATTCTCTTTTATTTATTTCTTTATTAATTTTTTCTCAAATTAAATCATTTTTTTTAATTTCATTAATATTAAGTCTTAAAAATTTCTCCCTAAAATATGGTTCATGAATTAAAAATTCTTTTAATGAAAATCGATTATCATCATTAATATGAATATTTTTTTGAATTTTTTCTGCTGGTTTAAAGTAATCATAAAAAACATTGGCAAAATTTAAATTATTTAATTCAGCTTCCTTACATTTTAATTTTGTATTTTCTGGATATTTTCCAGCTCCAGGGGTATTTATTCCATATAAATAAGATAATTGTGTTCTAATTGTTTTTGTCTCTTCTTCTTTAAAAAAATGATTTATTTTTTTTAGCATTTTAGAATCTATTTTTTCATATTTATTATCTTCTTGATAACTATTAAATTCATTGTTTAAAAATTTACTTCTAAACTCTTTATTTTTTTTGTTATTTAATCAATTTGGATTTAGATGTTTCCCCAACTTATAATTAGCATTTTTTAACTGGATATATTGATCAACAATTTCTCCTTTTTCAATATTTATAACATAAATAACATATCCTTCAGCAATAAATTCATTTTTTGAATTTTCATTTTTCATTGTTGAAAATTGTATTTTAATCTCAATAAAATTGTCCATTTAAAACACCAATGTTCTGAAAATTTCTTCAAGGACTGTTATTACAATTGAATTGCCTGCTAAATAAATTTGTTTAGTAGGACTTATTAAATTTGTTTTTTGAATTGAATTAAAATCATGATCTTTAAATCCCATATATCTAAAACATTCTTTTGGAGTCATAGTTCTAATTTTTTTATTTTCATCATCCAAAATTTTAATTCTTGAAAGAGCACCTGATGCAGTAAGTGTTGGTCCATTATAATTTGAATCAAAAATTACATTTTCACTTGAAAAATTAGAATAGTCTTCCATTTTATATTTTTTAAAATTACCAATTTTATTAATAGGTCCAATTAAATTAAATTTATTAAATTTATTATCAAATTCAACATTCTTTTCTAGAATAGATTTTATTGGTATTATTTTATTTTTGCCTTTAATTTCTTTGAAATTAAAATTCACTCTTTCTTTATGTGTTTTTAAAACAGATAGTACAAAAACTCTTTCTCTAGCTTGTGGCATATTAAAATATTTAGAATTTAAAATATATTCTTTAGATTCATATCCTAATTCATTTAATCGATTAATTCATTTTAAATATTGCTGCTTATGATTTTTATTAATCATTGCTTTAACATTTTCTAAAAGTAAATATTTAGGCATTTCTTTTTCATTAAAAATATTTTTAGCTCCTGAAAGAATTCTATCTATTTCTCATAATAGTCCAGATCTAGTATTTGAGGATTTTTTCATTCCCTTTCCATTTCCTTGACCAGAAAGATCTTGGCAAGGAAATGAATAGGTAAAAATATCAATATTTTTAGGCAAATCAAGTGGATTAACTTTTGTAATATCAAAAAGATTTTTGGAAATATTTCTTGACCTATTTAATCAAAATGCTATTTCACTATTTTTTAGTATTTTATTATAACTTCCTAAATTTATAGGTTTTTTAGAATCTTTACTTAAAGAAACATTCAAATTAAAATCTTCTTTTTTTATATTTTTAATCGGATTATGAATGGATTCATATGCTATTATTGCATCAATAAATCATTCAATAATTCCTACATTATTAATTTTCCATTTCATTTTTTTTGAAATATTTTTAAGAGCTAGATTTTGAGCTCCAATTCCTGAAAAAGCTTCAAATAAATTTATCGTTTTTCAGTTAATGGAAGTTATTTC